>NZ_JBHWRP010000083.1:0-16584 GCF_043426755.1 Corynebacterium sp.
CCCTGGACTCGCCGCTATATCGACAATGTGATGAAGCTGTCCTCCGCACTGCAGTAGCGCCCTGCAGTAGCCTGATCACCCAAGCACAAAGCCGCCCCGAAGGGCGGCCTTATGGTTAGCGGACGTTAGCGGTTGTTACCGGAAAACGTTGGCCAGTCTGGCAGTTCAGGCAGCAAGGCGTTGTACTCGTCCACCAACTGCTGCTGGTAGTCGCCTTCAAACTCCTCGTTGAGGAACTTGTCCAGTGCTTCCTCGCGGAAGCGTGCCCAGGATTCCTTCTCCTTGCCCGGAAGGATCGGGTACCACAGCGCACCCTCAGAGAACGCGGAATCGCGGTCGCCAGGAGCGTCACCAATCAGCATGATGTGGTTGTCTGCATACTTGCCCTTCGCGGCGTAGCGGAGGTGGTCTGCCTTAGAGCCCATCTCCTGGCCAGCGATGACCTTCATGTACTTCGCCAGGTCGTGCTCAGTCCATTCACGCTCAAGCGCGTCGATCGGGGTAGCGGATACCACCAGCTGGTCGACGCCCCTGTTCTGCATCTCTTCGATGGCCTCGCGAGCACCTGGGAACGGTGCCGCGTTCTTGACCATGAACTCGATCATCTTGTTGACCAGGTGGCCCCACTCGATGCACTGCTGGATCTCCGGGGAGTCATTGCCAGCGGCAGCGTAGTTGGCGATACCAGCATCCGAACGCGGGTAACCCGAATCCAGGAATGCCTTCAGATCGTCGCCCTGCGGAACCTCCACACCGCGTTCCTTAACCTCGGGGCGATCACGCAACAGGTCGAACAGGCGGGACAGCGCAACCCAGCGGTTGGTGCCACGGGTGGTGGAATACAGGTTGACGAACAGGGCCGTCTCGCGGACGAGCGTGGATGCCGCCTGCAGGTCAAAGCCCTTGATATAGGACGGGGTGAAGCACTCGTAGTGCTTGATGTCCATCGCGTCCATGGCGCAGCCGTCGGAATCGATACCGACGAAGAACTCAGAGGTTGGCTCAAACTCCTGTAGGACCTTGGCACGCTCTGGCATCTTGTCAGACATATATCTTCTCTCCTTGCTTAGTTTTTGGTGTCGGTGTGGGGATTAGATATGGGAATCCGGCAGGCCACCGAACGCATCAACTGGGGAGACACCGGTGAACTCGGACTTGCCCTCGAGCTTGTCCAGGACAGCGTCGACGGTGTAGTCCTTGTCGTCGTAGGCGTTGATGAACGTCTTGATCTGCGGGACGTCTGGCAGGTGGTTCGGGCAGGCGAACGAGATGAAGATGGTCGGCACCTCGTGGACGTACCATGGGATATCCATGGTGCCCTTGGTGGACGGCCAGTACACGCGCTCGACCGGCTGCATCAGGCCGTTGACCTTCGCAGCGGAGATCACCAGATCATAGTTATCGGTGATATCAGCGATCGGTGCCTTGCCCTCGTAGGCGCTCATGACCAGCTTCTCCAGCTCGTCGTCACCCTTGCCCTTGGCCTTGTCCAGCAGGGTCTCGAAGACCTCTACCTCGTAGCCACGCTCGCGCATCTTGTCAGCCAGCTTGTTGGCTGGGCGACCGGAGCCACCACCAAGCGATGCCATGGGGTTCGGGGAGCCCTCGATCGGAACGATGAGGACACGCTTGTGCTTCTCTGGGGAGATCGGCAGCGGCTCGAAGCGCTTGTCCTGGTTCTTCACCAGGGTGACTGCCTTGTCCGCAACCTCTTCTGCGACAGCCTGGGACTCTGGCGTGCCGATGGTGGCCATTGCCTCATCCTTTGGCTTGAGCATGTCCTTGCGGTCCATCTTGTGCAGACCGATCTTGGCCTTCAGGCCCAGGGTGCGGGTGACTGCCTCGTTGAGGCGCTCCTCGGTCAGGCGACCATCCTTGTAGGCCTCCATCATCCAGTTAAAGTCCTCATCTGGATCGTTGAAGAACAGGAAGAGGTCACAGCCAGCCATGATGGCGGTTGGCAGCACTTCACGACGAGGCATCGCACCGGTCATTGCGACCATGTGGGATGCGTCCGTCACCACAACGCCTTCGAAGCCGAGCTTCTCGCGCAGCAGCTGCGTGGTGATCTCGTAAGACAGGGTTGCCGGCATTATGTCCTCATCGGTCATCTCCGGGTTGAAGTGCTTCTGGTAAGAAGGCAGCGCAATGTGACCAGCCATCATGGATGGCAAGCCCTCGTCGATAAGCCCCTTGTAAACCTTGCCGAAGGTCTCGTCCCACTCTTCCATGGACAGCCAGTTCGGCGCGGAGGAAAGGTGCTGGTCGCGCTCGTCGATGCCGTCGCCAGGCCAGTGCTTCGCAGCAGGCATGATGTTGGATTCCATAATGCCCTTCATGTAGGCCTTGGACATCTCAAGCGTCATGTCTGGGTCCTGGCCCCAGGTACGAACGGAAATAATCGGGTTACGCCAGTTGTTATTCAGGTCCACGATCGGCGCGAACGACCAGTTACAGCCGATTGCCGAAGCCTCAATACCGGAAATGCGGCCCATCTCGTAGGCGTACTTCGCATCGTCGGTAGCCGCGATCTTGACCTCGTGGCCAACGTAGGTGCCATCGGTAGCAGCGCCGTCGCCGCCAGCCTCAGTATTCGCTGCGATTAGCAGTGGAATCTTGGAGTTGTCCTGCAGGATGCGGTTCTGCTCCCAGATCTCGTCCGCTGGGCCCTTCTGGTAACGGACACCAGCGATGTGGTAGTTGTCCAGGACGTCGGTGAGGTACTCCTCGGTGCGGGAGGAGCCCATGTTAATGAAGAGCTGACCGATCTTTTCTTCGTCGGTCATGCCTGCGAGGGTGTCTTCGACCCACTTCACGCCTTCATCATCAAGGTTGTACGGGGTTGCTTTCAAATTGACCATCTAAAACACTCCTTAGTTCTTAGAAAGGGTTCCAGCACCAAGTCTAATGATTGATTCGGTCAAATGGGTCCTTTCGTTGTGAATAATATCACTATTCCGCGTTTGTTGTGGTGACGGCTTCATTTGCACTGTTAACTATGAAGCTAAAGCTGTGCGCAGGGCGGGGTAGAATACCGATGACTTAGAACCACCCCAGAAAGGAGCGTCAGTGACCACCAGCTTCCGCGGCCCCGGCACCATCTCCACGGTGTTCCCACTGGAGGAGGGTACCGACCGGGTCGCGCTGTCCACCGCCGGCAAAGCGGTGCGCATCGCGGTGGTGGTGGTCGCCGTCTTCCTGCTGGTACTGTCGGTCTACTTGGTGGCCCTGGGCGTCAATGAGCTGAGTGCAACTCGTGCGCAACGCATGTTTGAGTTCGCCGGTCACCCGATCGTGGCGCTAGCCGTGGGTGTCCTGGCGACGGCGCTGGTGCAGTCCTCCTCCACGGTGACCACCTTCACGGTCGCCGCCGTGGCCACGGGCGCGCTGGACCTGTCCTCGGCGATCCCGCTGATTCTGGGCGCGAACATCGGCACCACCATTACCCCGCTGCTGATTTCTTTTTCCTACGTTCGCGACAAAGTCGCTTTTCGACGAGCGCACTCCACCGCCGCCTTGCACTTCTGGTTCAACGCGATAGGCGTGGCACTGGTGTTCCCGCTGGAATACTTCTTCGGCCCGGCGCGGCGCCTCTTGCCGGAGATTTCGCTTCCCGACGAGCAACTGTGGTTCGGCCCCGTCTTCGAAATTGCCACCATCCTCCCCATCTATGGTGGCTGGGCGATCCTAGCGGGCGTTGTTCTTCTGATCGTGAGTATCCGTTTGATCGACAGGCAGTTAAAACACCTGCTCACCCCGCTTGCCTGGCGGGTGCTGGGGCATACCTCGCACCGCAGCGCATTAGCCGGCTTCGGCGGCGGGCTGATGCTGACCTTGCTCATTCAGGCATCCTCGGCAACCGTGTCTGCTACCTTGCCTTTTGCTACCGCCAAGCTTGCCGATGCCCGCGGCTACCTCGCCATCATCACCGGCGCCAATGTGGGCACCACCTTCATCGCGGTGCTAGCTGCCTTCGCCACCCCCGGCGACTTCTCCGATATCGCCCTGCAGGCCGCTTTGGTACACGTGCTATTCAACGTTGCGGGTGCCATCGCGGTGGCGATCATTAGCCCCCTGCGCCGGCTGATCTACCGCCTCGCCGAATACCAGGGCCAACAAGCGGAGCGTTCCGCCTGGTC
Source organism: Corynebacterium sp. (assembly GCF_043426755.1). Lineage (GTDB taxonomy): Bacteria > Actinomycetota > Actinomycetes > Mycobacteriales > Mycobacteriaceae > Corynebacterium. The sequence goes on from NZ_JBHWRP010000083.1 coordinate 4,140, forward strand.
CGCGGCGGCGTTCATCGCGACGATCTGGTTCGCACTGCCAGCGCTGTGCATGCTGGCCTACACCATCACGCACTAGCACCGTTTATGTATGCGACGAAGGCTCGCCTTCGTCGTTAAGCGTCGCGCTTTTCCAGCATGAACACGCCGATAATCCAGAAGACCACGGCGAAGGCGGAGAAGATGCCCAGGGACGTCCACACGCCCCAGTCCGGCCCAGGCGACTCCATCATGAACTGGTTGAGGTTGTTGAAAGGGGCGTACTTGTAGATGTCACTGCCCACCCGTGGGATGAGGTTGAGCATGCCCTCGAGGATCAGCCACCACACCAGAACCAGGGAGACCGCGCCGGCGGTCTGGCGGATAATCCAACCGATACCCTGACAGAACACGACCACGATGGCCACCGCCAGCGGGAATGCCCACAGGTCGCGCAGGGCGATGTCATTATTCGTCCAGTCGGCTGGGTTCGTGGCCACCAGATCGCCGATGGTATAGGAAAGGACCAAGGTGACAAAGGTCAGCACCACCGCGATGATCACGTAGAGCAGCAGCTTGGCCACCGCCACTTCCCAACGATTTGGGGTGACCTGGTAATTCGTCCCCGAAATCTTGAAGCGGTATTCGGTGGTGACCATCATGATCGCCTGGATCATCACCACGGACAGTGAAAAGGTATAGAAGCCAGAACCGACGAAGCTCACATCATAGGCCGGCGCCTCAGCGCTATCGAGCGCGGCGAAAAGGACCGTCCAGGCGATTGTGAACGCCAGGATCAGCCCGGTGGTCCACCAGAATGACGCCGTGGTGCGCAGCTTCGTAAACTCCGCCAACATATTTCGCACGATCATTTACTTGGCCTCCTCTGTGGACTCTGCAACCTCTGTCGCTACAGGCGCTTCGCTTGTCGACGATCGCCCCGTATTTCCCTGGTACTGGACCGCGTCCTCGGTGGTCTGCAGGAATGCGTCCTCCAGCGAAGCTTGGCGCTCCGCCAACTCCGCCAGCATCACGCCCGTTGAATAGGCCAGGGCGCCGATATCGTCGGAACTATAATCGGCGATCTCCAAGGTGGGACGGCCGTCCTCGTCGCGCGCCTCCGCAAAAGCAATACCTTCGTTACCGAGCGCATGCTTGAATTCCTCATAGTGCTGGGTGCGCACCACGGTGGTCACCGTGGAGTGGTCCTTAATGAATTCGCGCACTGTGGTGTCGGCGACCAGCTCGCCGCGGCCAATGACCACCAAGTCCTCGGCGGTCAGCGCCATCTCGCTGAGCAGGTGGGAGGACACCAACACGGTGCGTCCCTCCTTCGCCAGGGACTGCAACAGGCCACGGACCCAGCGGATACCTTCCGGGTCGAGCCCATTGACCGGCTCATCCAGGATGAGGATTTCCGGATCCCCCAACAGTGCTGCTGCCAGCCCAAGGCGCTGGCCCATACCCAGGGAGAAGCCCCCGGCCTTCTTATTCGCTACCTCTGTCAGGCCCACCAGAGCGAGGACCTCGTCGACACGCGAGGTGCTGATCCCCGATGCCTGGGCCATCCACAGCAGGTGGTTGCGGGCGGACCGATTGGGGTGGGTGGCCTTCGCATCGAGAAGCGCACCCACGGTATTGACCGGATTGCGCAGTTCACGATACTTTTTTCCGTTAATAGTGGCAGTGCCTGCGGTGGGGGCATCAAGTCCCAGGATCATCCGCATGGTGGTGGATTTACCCGCACCGTTGGGGCCGAGGAAGCCAGTGACCGCACCTGGGTTGACATCAAAAGTGAGGTCGTTGACTGCCAGGACCTGCCCATACTGCTTTGTCAGGCCACGAATCTCAATCATGCGTACTAGCGTGCCACAAAACTTGCTCCAGCGAGCGTTCAAACGCAGGCAACAAGGGTAATTCGGTGATATTTTCCAGGTCAACCCAACGCAGTTCCAAGGATTCTTCGTTGGGATTCGTCGGGATGTGCTCGTCGTCACGCGTCCTAGCCATGACCGTGGTGTAGCTCCACCCGGACTCGAAAGGCCCGGCAGTGATCAGCTCACCCGTCACGCGCACGAGGTCCGGGTCCAGGGCCGTTTCTTCGATCGCTTCACGCAGGGCCGCATCGACGGCGGTCTCATGACTATCGCGCGCCCCACCCGGCAGCGCCCACGTACCCCCGTTGGCGGTCCATTCGGCTCGGTGCTGCAGCAGCACGGTACGACCAGCCTGTAGAAATAGGCCCGCGGCACCGTAGCGACCCCACAGCCGCGCGCCACCCGGACCTTCAAGCCAACCATTGCCGTCACCTATCATGTTTTCCAGACTAGCCTTAAACCACAAAGGTAGAAACCTCCCAGTAGTCAACACGGTTCGGGTCACGTTAAGGTACTTATATGAGGCGCAGCACACCAGACTCAGCGTCGAGCTCCGAGTATGAGTTCGACGACGCTGCCGCGGCCGTGCCTGATCCCACCGCGCCTGCTCACACGGCGCTTGACGACGAAAACCATGAACTTGGCGCCGGAGAAGACGCGTGGCTGGACCGCATCCATGATCGCCCGCAGCGCAAGTCCTGGAAAGATCGACTCGGCGAATCTTTCACCGTGCCCGCCCACTGGGCCCGCCGCACCTGGTCATTCATGTCGACCACGCCTGGCACCATGGTGGCCATTACCGTGCTGTTGACGCTGGCCCTGTTCGCCGCGGGCACAGCGATGTCCCAATCCTCGGCCACGCGCCAGAACTCCCTAGACACGCTGGTCAACGCCACGGAGCCGATGAGCCACTCCACCCACGTGCTGTATACCTCCCTATCGCAGGCAAACACGATGGCCACCACCAGTTTCGTGGGCACTGGAGTGGAGACCCCGGAGGAACGCGCCGTATACAACGCGGCCATCGACCGTTCAGTACTAGCGGCGACGATGGTGCTGGCCAACGCCGCGGACTCCAATATTGAAGAGACCGAAGAAGTCCAAAGCCTGGTCACCGATATCCAGCGCCAGCTGCTCACCTACACCGGAATGATCGAGACCGCGCGCACCAATAACCGGTTGGGCCATCCGGTGGGCGCGGCCTACATGTCCGACGCTTCCGCGTTGATGGGCGAACAGCTCCTCCCCCAGGCCTCGCGCCTGTTCGATATCACCCGCGGCCAAGTCTCCACAGAGCAGCGCCGCCTGGCATTTCCGCAACTTTTCCCGCTTTCGGGCCTGCTGGCCGCGATCCTCTTCTTGGTGCTCGCGCAGATCTGGTTGGCACGCACAACCCACCGCCGGCTGAACAAAGGCTTCCTCACCGCCACCGCCCTGATGAGCGTGGCAGCGCTGTGGGTCATCGCCTCCAATTATGTGACGTGGGCGGCCGGTAACCGTGGCTTCGAGGAGGCCGCCCAGCCCTGGGACGAGCTGACCACCAGCCGGATCGCTGCCCAGCAGACGCGTACCGACGAGACCCTAGCCCTAGTGCGCCGCACCCCCGTCGACGAGAATGTGAATTCCTTCGGGGACACCTACGCCGCCGTCGCCCAGGCGCTGGACAATGCCGAGAACGACCAGAACACCAATGTGATCCGCGTGGCCCGCACCAGCCTGGAGGACTGGAAGGCCGCACACGATCGCCTCGGCACCGCCATGGACAACGGCGCCTACGACGAGGCCGTATACATCGCCACCAGCGAGGTCTCCGCCCCCAACGAAGAACCCACCGCCGCCCAGGCCTATCAGCGCCTCGATGCGATCATGGCCGAACTGATCAATAATTCCCGCGAAACAATGCGCACATTCATCAACGACGGCCTTGCCGCCACCAACCTGGTGGCAGCCTCGGTGCTGGTGCTGTCACTGTTGTCCATCGTGTCGATCTGGTTGGGCATCCGCCCCCGAATTCAGGAGTACATGTGAAGCGCCGACTAATGCTCCTGACCGTGTCAACGGTGGCGCTGGCGTCGTCGTTAAGCGCCTGCAGCACCGGCGCCCCCACCGCGCCGCCCGAGCCACCGCCTGTGCACCGGGCGGGGCCACCGCTGCCCGCAGGCTCGAAGATTGAGCCAGCCGACGCCAAACCTGTCGAGCCGGACTCAGCAGAGGAAGCCTACGGCTCACTGCGCCCCGACGACGCCACCCCAGAAGAGCGCGTCCCGGAGGTCTACGAACGCGGGCGCCTCATGGTTGGCGTGGACCAATCGCAGTACCTACTCAGCTTCCGCGACCCCGTCACCGGGGACCTAGGCGGCTTCGAAGTGGATCTGGCGCGCGAGATCGCCGCCGATATTTTCGGGCCAGCCCAACCGGTCGATTTCCGCTTTGTGGACTCCGCGGATCGCGCGAAGGCACTGCAGGAGGGGCGGGTGGATATTGTGATCCGTACGATGACGATCACGCGCGAACGCCAGGAGGTCGTCGACTTTTCCACCCCGTACCTGGATACGAATATGCGCCTGCTGGTGCCGCGCGGTTCCGGCCTGACCGGGGCGGATTCCATCGGGGACGGGGTGCTCTGCGTGGCCGACGGCTCCACCACCGTCAATGTGGCCCGCGCGGTGGCGCCGGACGCCCGCCTGCTCCTGACGACGAAATGGGCCGACTGCCTGCTGGCGATCCAGCAGTTCCAGGCCGACGCCGTGCTTGCCGACGACACCATCCTCTCCGGCATGGCCGCCCAAGACCCGTCCACCGATATTGTGTCCGTGCCACTACGGCAGGAAGCCTACGGGGTGGGCATCCAAAAGGGAGACGATGGCATGGTCCGCCAGGTCAACTCCACCCTGGAACGCCTGCGCACCGACGGCACCTGGTGGGAGATGTACGAGAAGTGGTTTGGCCCCTACCTAAACACTCAGGGGCCACCGCAGTTGCACTACCGGGAGGAGGACCCCGCCGATGAGTGACACACCGACCAACGCCGAAGAGCGCGGCACCGAAGCCGTCGCCTTCGACCCATTCGCTGATGACGAGGAACCCGGCACCGCCGCCGTCGCCTTTGATCCTTTTGCCGACGACGATGAGGATGACGACGAGTACTCCGACCTTGGCGACCTCTCCCACCTGCTGAAAGATCTGGACTCCCTGCGTGATTCGCAGGCGGAACAGCAGGAGGATACGTCGACACGCTCTCGTCGACAAGCGCTGTCCACCTTCAGGTCCCGGCGCGGCACCCGGCGCATGTCGCGTACCGTGGCCGACGGCATGGTGGAACTGCCGTGGGTGCCGCCGACGAGGCCGACCGACGCGCTGAAAGACCCGAAGAAGGCGCAGGAAGACAAGGGGATCGCCGCGCCGCAGCTGCAGCCGGGCGACATGGTGGCCGGCCAGTATGAGGTGCTTGGTGTGATCGCGCACGGCGGCATGGGCTGGATCTACCTGGCGGAAGACCACTTTGTGTCGGAGCGCGTGGTGGTGCTGAAGGGCATGCAGGCAGAGAAGTCGGCGGATGAGACCGCGGCCGCGGAGGCGGAGCGCGAGTTTCTGGCGGATATTACGCACCCGGGGATCGTGAAGATTTTCAACTTCATTGACGATCCGCGCGTGCCCGGCGGCTTCATCGTCATGGAATTCGTCGGCGGCCCCTCCCTGCGTGTGCGCCGCAACGCCTCGGACAAAGGCGTATTGCCCATCGATGTGGCCATCGCCTACATCCTGGAAGTGCTGCCCGCGCTGGATTACCTGCACTCGCGCGGGGTGGTCTACAACGACCTCAAGCCGGACAATATCATCGTCACAGAAGACCAAGTGAAGCTGATTGACCTGGGCGCGGTCAGCGGTATCGGCGCCTATGGGTTTATCTACGGCACCAAAGGTTTCCAAGCACCCGAGGTGGCCACCGAGGGCCCCTCGATCGCCTCCGATATTTACACCATCGGCCGCACCCTGGCCGCACTCACCGTGAACCTGCCCCAAAACAATGGTGTCTACCAGCAAGGACTGCCCTCGCCGACGACAGAACCCACGTTCCGCCGCTACCTCTCTTTCTACAGGTTCCTCCAACGCTGCTGCCACCCCGACCCGAAGCGCAGGTTCTCGTCGATAAGCGAACTGGAACCGCAACTCTTCGGCGTCTTGCGCGAGGTCATCGCCCTGCGCGACGGTATCACCTACCCGGCGCAGCACTCGCTGTTCTCCCCGCAACGTACCACTTTCGGCACAAAGCACCTGGTGTTTCGCACGGACCAGCTGCTCGACGGCATCGACCGCACCGTGGAAATCACCGCCCAAGAAGTGGTCACCGCGCTGCCGACGCCGCTGATCAACCGCGAAGACGTCGCCGCCCCCATGCTCTCCGGCTCCTCCTACGCCGAGCCACAGGAAACGCTGGAATCGCTGCGCCAAGCCATGCAAACCGCCGAGTACGAACAGTCAGACGAAATCCCCTTCGCCGTGGTCCGCGCCATGCTCGAACTCGGGCTGACCACGCAAGCGCGCACCTGGCTGGCATCGATGTCCGACCAGCTGTCCTCCAACTGGCGCTTCCAGTGGTACTCCGGGATCACCGAATTGCTTCTCGACGACTACCTCGCCGCCCAAGAATTCTTCGTCCGCGTCCTGGAAATCCTGCCGGGCGAGGCCGCCCCGAAACTTGCGATCGCCGCCGTCGACGAATTGATACTGCAGTCCCACGGCATGACGGGTGAATCGCTTCTCGACGACGCCACCGCCCGCGCCACCTCCGGCATCACCTCCCACCTGGGAACCCTGGACCCCCAGCGCTTCGAAGACCTCACCGCCGACTGGACTCACCGCACCCAAGACCCCATGGACCTGCGGTTTAACGCCATGCGCCTGTACTCCCTGGTGTGGCTGACCAACCCCACCACCGTCAGCTCCGCATTCGGCCTGGCGCGACAACTCATGGCTGAGGGGCAGGTAGAACTGGCCGTGATGGCGCTGGACAAAGTGCCGCAGAGCTCGCGCCACCACCGGATGGCCCAGCTCACCTCGATCCTCAACCTCATCGCCGACGACCTCACTGAGTCCCGCATCCGGCGTGCGGCCCGACGCATGGACGACATCCCCGCCAATGAGCCCCGCTTCCTGCAAATCAAGGTCGCCGTGCTCAACGCGGGCCTAAACTTCCTGCGCGACGCGGGCGTGGGCTCCGCCGCCTCCCCCAACCCCCTCTTTGAGTTCGACTTCACCCAGAACGGGCTGCGCTACGGCCTGGCCTATACCCTGCGCCAACAGGCCCGCCTTTCCCCTTACCCGCGGCATAGGTATGCGCTGGTGGACATGGCGAACCAGGTTAGGCCGACTACCTGGTTCTAGGGCTTGGTTGTGGCTTGCCCTGGCCAACCTGCACCAGGTCCCCTCCCCTGCGACCAGGGGCTTTATTCCTGATCGGTGCGAGATGGCGCCATCCTGCACCGCTCCCATATAAACCCGCAGGTCACGCGACCCCTGACCTGGTGCAAGATTGCTCCCTATCTAGATCCCGCGACACAGTCGGCAGCGCGGGTTACACTAATCCACGTCCGGGGAGGCACATTCACAATTTCACAACAGGGGGGCCTAATGAAAAAGTATTCTTTCTACAACGCGTCACAATTGCGCGCACAACTCGGGATCAGCAAGAACAAATTTCACCGCATGCTAGAGGCCGGGGAGATCACCCGCGTCGACAAAAACATCTATGTCATGGCGCGTCTCACACCGGCCGAAGTGGCCTGGCAGTTCCAGTGGCGATACGAAAGCTATCCGCTCACGGGACCGTCCGCGATGTCGCTTTACGACGACAAACCGCTCAAGCTACCACTCCACTTCCAAATACCTCGCACCAAGCGCGCCCGTGACAATGACTGGATGGTCACCACCCGCAGGGCTCGCCAAAACGATCACATCAGAAAAGGTCTACGCGTAACCCCTCCGGTGGTGGCAGCCGCAGACGCACTGGGTTTCGTCGATAAGCAAGACGTGAGGGCCTTTCTGCAACGCAACTATGGCAAGCGCGGAGGCAAGGCTCTGTTGAGCGAGGACCTGGAGACTCTCTACCGGGTGCCGGCGGATCTCCAGGACATTCTGTCCAATACGGCGCTGGGTACCGATAGCCAGCTAGAGAGCAGATTCTGGGAGTACCTAAAGCGGGAGGGCCTTGACTTCGACCATAATGTCTACCTCAACGGGTACATGTGGGATTTTGTGGCTTGCGATTGCCCCCTCTTCCGGATTGAGATCGGCGCTTTCGATTTTCACCGCGATACCTCCAGCCACTCGGGCTGGCAGAACTACGTCCGCGATGTGTGGAAGATGAACTGGGCCGTGATTAACGGGGTACTCGTCTTACAGTTCACCGCCAAGTGCATCGATCTCGAGCCGGAAAGGTGCGTCGAGGTGGTCAAGCAGGCGCTCGAGTGGCATCGCAACCCGGCGTCCCCGAGGCCGTCCTGGGCATTGCCGTGGAACTGGCACAAGGGGCTTCGCGACGAATACTCCGCGTACTGGACCCGTTGGTAGGGGTGTCCGGGCCATCTTGCACCAGGTCCACTCCCCTGCGACCAGGGGCTTTAGATTCCATCGGTGCGAGATGGCGCCATCCTGCACCGCTGCCAAATAAACCCGCAGGTCACGCGACCTACGACCTGGTGCAGGATTGCCGCTAGGCGAACTTGATTGCCTTCTGCGCGATCGCGAGCTCCTCATTGGTGGGGATCACGAAGACGCGCACGGTGGAATCGTCGGTAGAGATCTGGCGCGCTTCGTCGCCACGCACCTCATTGCGCTCATGGTCGATCTTGATGCCGTAGTGCTGCAGGCCGGCTAGTGCGTCACGACGAACACGGTGGTCATTTTCGCCTACACCTGCGGTGAAGGTGATTGCATCCACGCGGCCCAGCGCGATCATGTAGGAGCCGAGCACGCGACGGAGCTGGTGGATGTAGACGTTGTAGGCAAGCCACGCGTTTTCGTCTTCGTCTTCCTCGATCATGCGGTGCAGGTCGCGGAAGTCATTCACGCCCGACAAACCTTTCACGCCGGACTTGCGGTTGAGCAGGTGATCGATCTCGTCGATAGACATGCCGCCGTTGCGGGCGAGGTGGAAGATGATGCCCGGATCGATGTCACCACTGCGGGTGCCCATGACCAGGCCGGCCAGTGGGGTCAGGCCCATTGAGGTGTCGATTGGGTACCCGTTCTTGATCGCGGACGCGGAGGCACCGTTTCCCAAGTGGAGGACGATCTGGTTACAGGCCGCAGCGGGGCGGTCCAGCAGTGGCGGGACCTGTTCAGAGATGAACTCGTGGCTGGTGCCGTGGAAGCCGTAGCGGCGGACGTGGTTCTGGGTGGCCACTTCGGCGTTGATGGCATAAATCGCTGCGGCTGGTGGCAGGTCGCGGAAGAAGCCGGTGTCGAAGACTGCGACGTGAGGGATGTCGGGCAGGATCTGGCGGGCCACTTCGATGCCGTCGATATTGGCGGGGTTGTGCAGGGGTGCCAGTGGGATCAGGTCCCGGATCATGTCGACGACCTGGTCATTGATCAGCTCTGGGGCGGAAAACACCATGCCGCCGTGGACAACGCGGTGGCCGACTGCGGTGATGTCTACTTGGGTGGGGCCGCAGCCGAGATCCTCAAGCAGCTTCATGGAGGCTTCCAGGCCAACAGTGTGATTCGGGATCGGCTGCTGGATAGCGTGCTTTTCGCCGTTGTGCTTCACCGTCAGGCGGCCCTGGGGCTCACCAATCTGCTCCACGACACCGGAGACGAAGGGGTCGTCGGAAGCCGCGGCTGAAGGGTCCACGATCTGGAACTTGATCGAGGATGAGCCGGAGTTAATCACAAGTGCATATGCCATTAGTTCGAGCCTCCAGCCTGGATAGCGGTGATAGCGACGGTGTTCACGATATCCGGCACAGTCGCACCGCGCGAGAGGTCATTGACTGGCTTATTCAGGCCCTGCAGAATCGGGCCGACAGCCAGCGCACCGCCGGTACGCTGCGCCGTCTTGTAGCCAATATTGCCTGCCTCCAGGTCAGGGAACACGAAGACATTGGCGTGGCCTGCCACTGGGGAATCCGGCATCTTGCGCTCCGCCACACCTGGGTCGCACGCGGCGTCGAACTGCAGCGGGCCGTCCACTGCCAGATCAGGGTTGAGTTCGCGGGCCTTCTCCAGGGCCGCAACAGCACGTTCGACGTCCGGGCCTGCACCGGAAGCGCCGGTGGAGTAGGACAGGAGGGCCACCTTCGGGTCGATGCCAAACTGCGAAGCGGTGCGGGCCGAAACAACAGCGATCTCACCGAGCTGCTCCGCGGTCGGGTTCGGGTTCACGGCGCAGTCGCCGAATGCCCAGAGGCGGTCGCGCATCACCATCAGGAAGATCGAAGAAACCACTGACGCATCCGGGGTGGTCTTGATCACCTGGAGCGCCGGGCGCAGGGTGGCTGCGGTGGTGTTCACAGCGCCAGAGACCATGCCGTCGGCTAGGCCTTCCTGCACCATCATGACGCCGAAGTAGGAGACATCTTCCACGGTCTTGCGGGCGTCTTCCTCCGAGATGCCCTTGTGCTTGCGCAGCTCATAGAACGTGGAAGCAAACTGGTCCAGCAGCTCCGAGTTCTTGTAATCCAGAAGTGTTGCCTGGGACAGATCCAGGCTGAGCTCGTCGGCACGCGCCTGCATCGCCGCCGGATCCCCCAGGATGGTGATCTTGGCGATACCTTGGCGCAGCAGCTGGTCGGCGGCGGTGAGGATGCGGTCGTCTTCACCCTCAGGCAGAACGATGTGGGAACCGGCAGACTTGGCGCGCTCCAGCAGCTGGGCTTCGAAGACGGGCTCAGAGACGACCTCCGGAGCGTGGGTGTTCAAGGCTGCGGCGAAGCGATCGTCGTCAAGCAACTGTTCTGCGGTCACCGTGTCCGCCACGACTGCACCCAGCTCAGCGGCGCGCTTCGTGGCTAGGGCGGCGCGGCGCTCATCGCCATCGGTGATCATGACCAGAGGGATCCCCAGGGCTGCCGCGACATCGCCGTCGAAGGTCAGGCTGCCGGTGCCGACGACGAGGGCGGGGCCATCGGCGAGCGGCTGGGCAGCATAAATTTCGCCCACGGAATCATTAAAGTCATAGAGGCGAACCAGGTTTAGATCGTGCTTCTGCGCCAGTTCTTCGAGGTCAATGCCATCAAAGTTGCGGTTGATTACGGTGATCAATGCTGATCGCTTATCTGCCATGGGCCTTACCTTTCGTCGGGTGGTCTCACTCTGGAAAGTTCTTCGCCCTATTCTAGCTACAAACCCTGGGTCAGACAGGGCGAATTCGACTTAAGTATGACTAGTGCATGCGCGAATATCGCTGGGCTGTTCTATGCCGCAAATCGCGCCTATAATACAGGGGCGTTTCGACGGCCACATTCGGCCATCATTGCAGCACCCTATACACTGGTCTGCAGAAATCAGATTTAGAACACATTAATGTAAAGGAATTGCATGAGTACTCCGCTTCGCGTTGCAGTCGTCGGCTCCGGCCCTGCCGGAATTTACGCCTCTGACCTGCTAGTTAAGTCCGATGTTGATGTCCAGGTTGACCTGTTTGAGCGCATGCCGGCTCCCTTCGGCCTGATCCGCTACGGCGTGGCGCCCGACCACCCGCGCATCAAGGGCATCATCAAGAGCCTGCACAACGTGCTGGACCGCGAAGAGATCCGCCTAATTGGCAACGTGGAGATCGGCAAGGACGTCACCGTCGATGAGCTGCGCGAGTTCTATGACGCCATCGTGTTCGCCACCGGTGCTACCGCCGATAAGGACCTGCCGATCCCCGGCGCGGACCTCGACGGCCACTTCGGCGCTGGCGAGTTCGTCGGTTTTTATGACGGCAACCCGAACTTCACCCGCGACTGGGACCTGTCCGCAGAGAAGGTCGCCGTCGTCGGCGTGGGTAACGTGGCCCTGGATATTGCGCGCATCTTGGCGAAGACCGCCGACGAGCTCAAGGTCACCGAGATCCCTGACAACGTCTACGACAACCTGTCCAAGAACGCTGCGAAGGAAGTCCACATCTTCGGCCGCCGCGGCCCCGCCCAGGCGAAGTTCACCCCGCAGGAGCTCAAGGAGCTGGACCAGTCTGACACCATCGAGGTCATCGTCGACCCCGAGGACATCGATTACGACGAGGCCAGCGTGAAGGCCCGCCGCGAAACCAAGGCCACCGACTTGGTGTGCCAGGTGCTCGAGGGCTACGCGATGCGCGACCCGAAGGATGCACCGCACAAGATTTATATCCACTTCTTCGAGTCCCCAGTGGAGATCCTAGGCGAGGACGGCAAGGTCGTCGGCTTCAAGACCGAGCGCACCGAGCTCGACGGCAACGGCGGCGTCAAGGGCACCGGCGAGTACAACACCTGGGATGTCCAGGCCGTGTACCGCGCTGTCGGCTACCGCCCCCAGGGCGTGGAGGGCGTGCCTTTCGACGATCAGAAGTCCGTCATGCCGAACGACAACGGCCACGTGCTCACCGAGCCTGAGGGCGAGATCGTCCC
>NZ_JBHWRP010000084.1:0-5295 GCF_043426755.1 Corynebacterium sp.
CGTGTCTGAGCTCCTCGACGATTCTCTGGCGGGCGAGTGAGAAGCTCTCAATGTCGAAGCTGTTCGTGAACAGGTCTACATCTTCGGTAGGGCGCGAACTCAGACCATGAACCTGGAGTGCCTTCCCTCCCGCTAAAACAAATCCATGCGCGTCGGCGGCGCGAAGAGCGATCTGTGCGACTCGTGTCTGGAGGTTAGACCTATCGTTGCCTGGCATGGTTACGCAGTTCTTCGAAGGATTCTTCCCATGCTTTCCGGATAGTGGCGTCGAATGTGGTTGGCCACAGACGCACAAGATGATCCTTGTTCACCAGCTGCGTTAGTTGCGCAAGGGTGGCTGATCCGAGGATCTCACGATAGGCAGAGGTAATCGCGGTATCATTCGCAAGGTCGACTACATGGTTGTCGGAACGCGCCCACATGATGGAGTGTGGCACTTCCATCATCCCGGTTGCAGGGCCCTTCAGATCATCCAAGGAGGCAGGGACGTCGAAGGGAGGACGGAAATTCCGAGGAATGATAACCGGGTTGGTCATGGTAGTGACCTCCTTACGTGGAAATGTGAAACGTTGAGGACGAGACTAACGCCACCGTGACGTTATCGCCTAGCCACCCTACAAGGATTGGAAGAGCCACCCCCTAGCTCACTGTTGCGATCATAGTTCAGGTTCACTGGCTGATGTGTGGGGCTGCAACTGCCCCTGGTCGGCCGGTCCTGGCGATGCGCTGCGTTGGCGACCCCGTTGAGCGGCCAACCGCTCTTGCGGGCTCCTGTCTTCGACTGCCGTCGACCCGCCGAGCTGTGATGCCAGCTGTGCCGCGTGAGGCTCGGCAGGATCGTGAGATGGGTCCACCGTATGCGCTGTCGCGGCAGGCCGATGTGCTGCGCGCTGCTGTGAGGTTGCTTCCTCTAGCTGCTGTTGGATCTGCTGCTTGTCCTCAACGAGACTCTTTACCCGGTCTGTTGCCTCGGCCTGGCGGGCTTGGAGCGTGGCCACCTGGGCGTCGAGAAGCTCAAGGCGCTCGTTGTCATGAGCTTTAAACCGCACCTTGGCCAGCGCGCCACGGGACTCAGCGGTGCGCTGGGCATCCCACCTCTGACTTTTCGCCAGTGACACGTCCTTGTCTGCGGTGTCACGCTCGGCTACGGCCTGCGTGATGTCGGCCTCAAGTGCATCTAGCTGGGCACGAAGATGTGTCACCTGGTCGTCTGTGCTGGTCAGCTCGCCGTCACGCGGTTGCGACGCGGTAGGTAAGTTGACCGCCTGTTCGTGGGCGTCATTCTCGGTGGCCTCCTGATCCCACTCGGTTAGCGTGCGGTAGGTCTGGCTCAGCCAGTCATGGAGGTCGCGGTCGGCACCTCGGGTCAGGGGAGGGGGAGAACCCACCTCGCCGCGTGTGGCTCCGGCCTCATCAAGGTGGTTGCGCAGTCGCCACGCGATCACAGCCCCTGTTTCATGGGCCCCGGCCAAGTTAAAGATCGCTGCAGGCATCAGTAGACGCGGGTCGACATCAGCTTTGAGCGCGTCACGCCAGGCCACCCGCACAGCACTGCGGCCATCCTCGGTCAGACAATCAAGGGCGTCAGCATCGAGTTTGTCCCACCATGCCTCTAACTGGCGGTCAGTAAAGTCCGCGCAGGCAAGATCAAGGGCGTACCGGTAAAGCTTTTCCAGGCGCTCGCGGCTTCCGGCGTACTCTTCGGCTTCTTCGCGAATGTCGGTTGCCGATTTCTGCCGCCCATCTCGGGCAACCGCCCGCTCTAACACATCCTCGGCGGTCAAGCCTGCGGTGTTACCGGAGGAGTGTTCGTGGCTAGCCTCGGCAAGCTCATCCAAGCTGTCGTCGGTGACGGCATACAGGTGGTTTTCGTGCTTGCCACGTGTGAGTGCCACATACAGCCCGGCCCTGCTTGTCGCGGAGTCCACAACTGCATGGGTGGTGTCGACAGTGGCTCCTTGTGCTCGGTGCACCGTGGCCGCATACCCCAGGTGCGTGTGCTCACTCACGTATTCGGCGGGCAGGTCAAAGACCTCACCGGTCGCGAGATCACCGGCGGTGGCTGACCCGTCCTCGTTGACTCCCAGGACTCGGAAAAGCTGGCCGTTAATGATTTTTCGTCCAGGCGCGTGGGGATCGCGAGGGTTGGCCAGGCGCTCATTCTGCCGGGCGATGATGACGTCGCCGAGGCCTGCGGTCTCTGACTGGGCCAGTCTCACTTCGCGGGAGGTATCGACGATGCCGTTGTTGATGTAGCGCGCGCGGATCATCTCGTTGAGCGTGGACACATCGGCATTCTTCGTGGCCACAATCAGCGACTTGCGGCCCTGGTCCACATCAGCTAAGTAGGCATCGACAGCATCGACAAGCATCTGCTCGCGGGTGCCACCTCGAACCCAGCCGCGCTTCTGATAGAAACCCAGCGCGTCGGTGTCACCGCGCCTTATACCCAGTGAAGCGTCTGCTTGGTCGGTGTCGTTGCCGTGCGAGAAGCGCATGACTTCGGTGAGCTCGACGGCATCGCTGTAGCGACACATCGTGTCAAACAGCCCACCGGTGCCGACTACATCCAGCTGGTGTGGATCGCCAATCAGGCGGACCACCGCGCCGGATTCTTGGGCGATTTCCGTTAGTGCCGCGAGGTTATCGGTGGTGACCATGCCGGCCTCATCGACAAGCATCACGTCACCGGGATTGATCTGGATAGGCAGCGCTGATAGGTCACCTGCGAGCTTGTCGGGGTGGCGGCCACGCCAAATAAAGCTCAGGGAATCGATCGTGTTGGCATCAATTCCGAGCTCGTTTCCCAGCACCTGGGCGGCTGCCGCAGATGGGGCAAGCCCAATGACTTTCTGGCCAGAATTGCGCACAACATTGGCAACAATCTGCATCGCTGTCGTCTTGCCCGTGCCCGCAGGACCGACGCCGCAACCGACCAATGTGCCCGACTGGAGGAGGTGAGCTGCCAACGCTTTCTGTCCGTCGTTGAGACTAAACCCGTTGTCCTTTTCGAAGGATTCAATCGCGTCAGTTATCTCTTCTGTCGACGAAAAGACGGTGACCGGTTCGGCCACTGCGCTTAGAACTTTGTCCTCTTGGGCGAGAATTTCCGGCGTCGTGTACTTCCGGTAGCCAAGGTGCCGGTCGACCGCGTCGCCGGATTCGTCGCGTAGTTTCGCGGGCAACTCCATCACGGTTGTGGGGGTCAGCTCGACAAAATGGTGGGTAGTAATCCGCTTGGTTAGCTCATCGACTGCTCGCTGGGCCTGGTGTTGACCGTCGAAGCAAAACGCCTTGAGGTAGCTTCCCACGGCCGCTGTCACGTGGTGGTCAGAGAAGAAGGAGCGCTTTTGGACCATGCGGTCAATGACCTCTCGGCACCGATGATCGAGCACCTCCTCGTCGACAAGGTCGCGGTCGTAAAACGCCGGACGCTGGTCGACCTGGCCGCCGCCAAGGACAGAATCGAGCTGGGAGAGAAGTTCGTCGGCGTTGTCGATCTGATCGACATCCGCCCGCCAACTGGTGCGCAGATCGTCCAAAGACTCAGCTGGTTTCTTTGCATCACGGGTGTGGAGGATCGCGGATTGCCACAACGATAATTGCGTTCTTTTGTCCGGTTGGCGGCCATAGCGTGCAACGTAATCGGCGACCAACGAGTCGTAGACGGGCCTGGCCATCGCGCGGCGCTTGGAGAAAAGATCAATCAATTGTTGTGGCACTCCGGCAACTTCCCACACCGGTTCTTTGCCCTGGTCGCGTGAACTTGGTGTGAAGGACAGTCCCATCTTGCGGGTGAGAAGTTCCTGCACGATTGCGTCATAGCGGGCCGAAAGTGTCTGATGATATTTAAACATCGCGCGAGAATCCAGCGTGCGCCACTTCCCGTCAGGGCCCTGCACTTTGTTCGATACCAGCACATGCGAATGCAGATCAGGATCACCTGCGCGGGTATCAAAGTGGGTAAATTCTGAGGCGATGATGCCGCCAGTTTTCACCTGCGCTAGGCCTCCGGCACCCATGCGCGTGCGCACCGTGTTCTCTTCCGCCCACTCCAAAACCTCAGCGACGGCCTCGTGATGGCACGCGGCAATCGCGTTGGCCGTGTCCCTATCAGCGAGTGCCCACAGCACGGAAATGCTTTTCGCGGGAGAGAAGGTGAGGTCAAAACCTGCCACGGCTTGCTTGACTTCATCGCGTTGCTGATTGACCCAATCGATGACATCTTTATCCGGCGCGGTGGCCCACCCGGTTGCCTCCACATAGTGTGGCCTGCCGATCGAGAGTGCCAACTCAGTGCGCTCATCTTCCGTCGGCAATCGCGCATTGTCGGTGATGAATCGGCGCTCAGCATCACGCAGTTCATTCAACACCGGAATGTCATTGGTGTAGACGGGGAACTTGCCACCGAGCCGGCATTCGTCGAGCTTCTTTCCTGCTTTGAGCATCTCATGGGTGTCTGGGTGATACCCCAGGCCGTAGAGAGCTTCCATCTGGTCGGCCTCAATCGGGACACCGCTGGCCGCAGTTTGTGATCGCAAGGAGGTTAGTCCGCGTCCGATCCAGCGGCCCGGGGGAGTGCCCTTGGCTTGGTAGTAGTTGGAGAGTTTTCCTTCTTCCACCATCGGATCGTGGGCGTCGTTGGTCGCCACAGAGCGCAGCAGGTACTGGTACCCGCTGCCCGCGTGAACGGCCCGAAACGACATCATGTTTTCCCAGCATAGCGGGCACCACACCCATTTACACTAAAAGTGCCTACTGTGTGTGGCGTTTTAGAGCCGTGAGGTGAGAAAGCGGGACTGGCGGCGAAGACAGGACAGGCGATAGTTTGATGGGCATGAGTACGAGAACGAGCAAGAAGCAACAGGCACGAGAACTAGCGATGCAGGCGCTGGCAGAAAAACTGGCAAAGCAAGAAAAGGTGAAGACAGCCACGCAGCAGGCCTTCCTCGCTCAGGCCGAATTAGACGGCGTGCGTGAGCGCTTTGCCTCCGCCCTCCAGGAGCTAGAGCAACTAGGAGAGCCGCAGGCGTGGATGCGTGACTCCTTCGGCCTGACAGCATCGGAACTGCGAGCATTGCTTGCCCTCAACGTTGACGCTGGCGACGAGGATCAGGACGGCGCACCCGCCACCGAAGAAGCGGAGGAGAACACCGGTGAACACGACAATGGCGACTACCACCAGTGAGTGCGCCACACCCGTGGGAGGTGGCCTTGCCTGGAATGCCCACCCCACCCGATCCGACGCCTCACCCGCGCCAAAGCCGTGACGTCGTTACCAACCCAGACCTACTG
>NZ_JBHWRP010000085.1:0-4792 GCF_043426755.1 Corynebacterium sp.
AACTGCCCGATCGGGGTAATCGGCCACGCCGGATTCAGCTGAGCCAAGTACTTCCTACCAAAGCCACGATCTGCTTTTGGCTCGCGAGTGACAACACCTGCGACATCGTCAGTGTTGATAAACCACAAGGTCACTACCGCGGGAAAAGACATGTGCTCAGCCCCTTCGATCCTGTTCGCTGATTGCTACTTACGCGGACGCTTTGTGTTGGTGCGTACCCCCAACAGTACGTCTTCCCAGTGGGGTGTTACCGCCTTGCGCTTGCGGCGCTGGGGCTCCTGCTCCGGTTCGGGGTGTTTGAGAAAATCGCCCTCAAAGACATCTTCCCGTGTGTCGGGTCCGTTACCTTCGTCATGGCCCTCGTCGTCACGCGCCGGGGCATCATCTGCTGGCTGGCCCACGGCCGTCAGTGAACGGACCGGCTGGACAAAGTCAGGGTCGGTCAGGTCAGCAGCGATTGGGTTACGGGCCTCCGTGGTGGCGCTTAAACCGCTGCGCTTGAATGACCACTCGGCACGGTTCTCGCTCAAGCCAGCCTTCCAGTCCACGCGAACCACCCAGTCATCACCGGGCTCACGCACAGCGTCCCACGTGGCATCCGACAAGACGTGCCCGCGGGCGGCGAAGGCGGTAGCCAAAATCTCAAAAAGAGTAAGCTTCGCGGGGCCGTCTTCACGGACGGGGTGGGACTGCTTCGCGGCCTCAGCAACCTGGGCGCGTTCCAGCAGTACTGGGTGCGAATACGCTTCGATGCGGGACAGGGCCACGCCCATTTCGTCGGCAAGCTCCTCCGCCGATGCCCCCGCACGAATGCGCGCCTGGATCTCTGCCGGGCGCATGGACAGGGGAGTGGCGTAGAGCGGATCAGGCTGCGGTAGTGAACGCTCTACCTGTGGGTTGGTTTCTGCCAGACGGTCAAATTCCGGAGTTTGGGACTCTGGTGCCTCGTCCGTTTCTTCGGCTGTTGCTGCAGCGTCGTCGGCGGAGTCGTCGGTGGCAGCTTCTTCTGGTGCGAGACGGGACGCAACGACGGCGCGCGATATGGAAAATCGCTCGCCGTCGTCGGTAGTCAGCACCAACAATTCATCCGTTGATTCTTCATCAACCGGGAAAAGTTCGCGCATAGTGTCTCCTTACAACGTTGTTTAAACCAGCCTAACGTACGTTCTAAGGAAAACGGTGCAACAAGAGGGGCTGTGTGCCCCATCAAGTTTTACTTGGCTTTACTTTGCGCCTACGCCTTGCTCCAGCAGGTAATCAATCGACTTGGTCAGACGCTTGATGTCCTCGGAGGAAATCGCCGGGAACATGCCAATGCGGAGCTGGTTGCGGCCGAGCTTGCGGTAAGGCTCGGTGTCCAGAATGCCGTTGGCGCGCAGGGCCTTGGCGATCTCCGCTGCGTCAATGGAGTCCGCGAAATCGATCGTGCCGACGACGAGTGAACGCTTTGCTGGGTCTGCCACATAAGGGCTGGTGAACTCGTTGTTCTCTGCCCACTTGTACAGCAACGAGGAGGACTGGGTGGTGCGGGCGACCATGCCATCAAGGCCGCCGTGGTCATTCATCCATTTCACCTGGTCCGCCAGCATCAGCAACGTGGCGACGGCCGGGGTGTTGTAGGTCTGGTCCTTGCGCGAGTTGTCCACCGCGGTCTGCAGGTCCAGGAACGCAGGGATGAAACGGTCAGACTCCTTAATCTTCGCGATCCGCTCGATGGCCGCCGGGCTCATCGCTGCCAGCCACAGGCCGCCGTCGGAGGCAAAGCACTTCTGTGGGGAGAAGTAGTAAACGTCAGCCTGCGACATATCGACGGGCAGGCCGCCGGCACCGGAGGTTGCGTCAATCGCGACCAGCGCGTCGGTGTTTGGGCGGTGGATCGGGACCATCGCACCGGTTGAGGTTTCGTTGTGCGCCCAGGCGACAACGTCTGCGTCAGTGCCTTCGAAAGCGCTAATCGACGGGGTATCGCCCGTTTCGGACTCGAAGACATCAGGCTCCTCCAGCCATGGAGCCAGCTTGGAGGCCTTAGCGAACTTGGAGGAGAACTCACCAAACGACAGGTGGGCCGACTTCTTCTCGATCAGGCCGAAAGTCGCCGCATCCCAGAAAGCGGTGGCACCGCCGAGGGACAGGACGATCTCGTAGCCTTCCGGCAGCTTGAACAGGTCGGAGAGACCTTCGCGAACTTCACCTACAACATTCTTCACTGCTGGCTGGCGGTGGGACGTACCGATGACGTCCTTGGCACCCGCGACGATGGCGTCAATCTGGGATGGGCGCACCTTGGAGGGCCCGCAGCCGAACCGGCCATCGGAGGGAAGCAGGTCAGAGGGCAGCGTAGGGTAATCGGTCATCGATCCAAGTCTTTCTAACTCATTCGGTTGTAGGGGGCATGACTATTGAACACCTTAGCCCTCGAAGAGGGGAGCGCTCGTTGTTTTTGCGAAGCAGACTAGGCCCGTATGGGGGTAAGTGGTGAGGTGGGGTGAAAGAACGGACATTTGTCGCGCCGGTCACAAATCCTGCTAGGGTGGTAGACGGTTGAATGCGATCAATAGTGCTCGTGCAGCAACAATAGCATCGACTAACGGAACCGTAAGTGAATTCTCACCCGCCGAATCATCGCAAATCTTCACAGGTTCGGCGGGAGCGGGAAATGGCTGGATTCTAAACTGAATACTGAAGCCGGAGACGCTGCCTGGAAAAGTGCTAGCGTCACTTTATAAACAGGCCTAGAGCATTACCGGCAAGGCCCGACGAGTTACGTGGAAAGGTTCACAGTGGCATCTGAAAACGACAAGGCAGTACTCCACCTCCCTGGTGGTCAGGAATACGAGATGGACATCATGAAGGCCACCGAGGGCAACGACGGCGTTGTCCTTGGCAACATGTTGAAGGAGACCGGCCTGGTCACCTTCGACCCAGGCTATGTGTCCACCGGTTCGACCGAATCGAAGATCACCTATATCGATGGCGACGAGGGCATCCTGCGTCACCGCGGCTACGACATTGCTGATCTGGCCAACAACGCCACTTTCAATGAGGTTTCCTACCTCTTGATTAACGGCGAACTGCCAACCATGGATGAACTGCACAACTTCAACATGGAGATCCGTCACCACACGCTGCTGGATGAGGACTTCAAGGCGCAGTTCAACGTCTTCCCTCGCAACGCTCACCCAATGTCCGTGCTGGCATCCTCGGTCAACATTCTGTCGACCTACTACCAGGACCAGCTGGACCCACTGGATGAGGAGCAGCTGGACAAGGCAACCGTCCGCCTGATGGCGAAGGTTCCGATGCTGGCCGCATACGCATACCGCGCATCCAAGGGCTCTCCATACATGTACCCGGATAACTCGCTGAACACCCGCGAGAACTTCCTGCGCATGATGTTCGGCTACCCGACCGAGCCATACGAGGTCGACCCAGTCGTCGTGAAGGCACTGGACAAGCTGCTCATCCTGCACGCTGACCACGAGCAGAACTGCTCCACTTCCACTGTTCGCATGATCGGTTCGGCACAGGCGAACATGTTCGTTGCTATCGCTGGTGGCATTAACGCTCTGTCTGGCCCACTGCATGGTGGCGCTAACCAGGCTGTGCTGGAAATGCTGGAAGACATCCAGAACAACAACGGTGGCGACGCAACCGACTTCATGAACCGCGTGAAGAACAAGGAAAAGGGCGTCCGCCTGATGGGCTTCGGCCACCGCGTGTACAAGAACTACGACCCACGCGCGGCCATCGTCAAGGAGACCGCACACGAGATCATCGACCACCTGGGCGGCGATCCAATGCTGGACCTAGCGATGAAGCTGGAAGATATCGCTCTGAACGACGATTACTTCGTTTCCCGCAAGCTGTACCCGAACGTGGACTTCTACACCGGCCTGATCTACCGCGCGATGGGCTTCCCGACGGACTTCTTCACCGTCCTGTTCGCCATCGGCCGCCTGCCAGGTTGGATCGCTCACTACCGCGAGCAGCTGGCAATCAACTCCAAGATCAACCGTCCTCGCCAGATTTACACCGGCGAGACTCTGCGCGATTTTGTTCCGCGTGAGCAGCGCTAAAGCGTTCATGATGGATGCCCACTCCTGCTAGCGACGTCTAGGCAGTTCTCCGAATTCCGCCAGGTTCGTTCAGTTTCTCTATACTAGGGGCCGAACGTTCATGGCGGTTTTCTTATATCAGCCTATGAAGTCGAACATATTCAAGGAGAATTTTCCATGGAAAAGCCCACTATCGAAGTCCCGCAGGAACCAGCACCGACCGAGTTGGTGACAGAGGACCTCGCCATCGGTGACGGTGCAGAAGCTCAAGCCGGCGGAATGGTCGAAGTCCACTACGTGGGCGTGGACTACGAAACCGGGGAAGAGTTTGACTCCTCCTGGGATCGCGGTTCGACCAGCGAATTTCCCCTCACCGGTCTGATTGCAGGCTGGCAGGAAGGTATCCCGGGAATGCGCGTTGGCGGCCGCCGACAGCTGACCATTCCGCCAGAGAAGGCCTACGGCCCCGCAGGCGGCGGACATCCGCTGTCCGGACGCACCCTGGTCTTCGTGATCGATCTGCTTGACGCCAAGTAGCTCTCTTTCCGACGAGAAGCCCTCGCGCTGTTGGCCTAGATTCTTCTAGGGCGGCAGCGCGAGGGTCTTTTTCTTGGCAGAATGGGGGCATGACACAACCTGCAATTCCGACCCTGCAACTCAACGATGGCTATGAGATGCCCCAGCTGGGCTTGGGCACCTACAAGCTTGCCGACGACAACACCGTGGATCTCGTCCGC
>NZ_JBHWRP010000086.1:0-36509 GCF_043426755.1 Corynebacterium sp.
ATTTCGCGAGATCGCCCAGTGCGCACCTTGGTTGAGCAGTCGGAGGGTGCCCAGCTTCTGGTCACTGGTTCGCACGGACGCGGGGGCTTCAGGGGAATGCTGCTTGGCTCCACTTCGCGCGCGCTGTTGCAGTCCGCACCCTGCCCGATGATGGTTGTTCGTCCGGTCGAGTAAGAGAAACTGCGATAGACATCCCTTTTCCGCCCTAGCAGCTTGCTAGGGCGGATTTTTTCGTTAGGCTGCAACCGCGCCACCAGTGCATAAGGCGATCGTTATTGAATGTTGCTATTTCGTTATCGAATTTTCCCGAATTCATAGGCACACTGGAATATGTAAGGAAAACCCGCGAGGTTTTTGGCTTTCACCGGCCGGGCCGAACGGAACTATAGCGAAAAGGAAATTAACTATGTGGAGTTTGATTGTTTGGCTGATTATTGGTGGACTTGCAGGCTGGGTCGCCTCCATGATTATGGGCCGCAACGCTCAGATGGGCATTGTCGCTAATATCGTCGTCGGTATCGTCGGTGCACTTATCGGTGGCTTCATCATGCGCGGCTTTGGCTTTAGCTCGCAGGGCGGCTGGTTCTGGACCTTCTTGGTGGCATTGCTGGGCGCGGTGATCCTCCTGTGGATCATTAACCTGTTCACTAAGAACAGCGCGAAGAAGTAAAACTATCACTCAAGAGGATCGCCCCGAGGAACTGAGGTTCTTCGGGGCGATTTTCATTTCTAACCTTTGGTGAATTCTAGGGGTCGTTGCAACGACGACGGTTAATTTGATGTGATACTCCCGGTTTGTCTTAAAGCGTCTGCCATGACCTCGGCAGGGGTACGCCAGTGCAGCGCTTTACGTGGTTTGTGGTTGTGGATATTAGCGATCATTTCAAGGTCTTCAGCGCTATAGACCGACAGATCACTACTTTTTGGAAGGTTACGCCGGAGTCGACCATTAGTGTTTTCGTTACTTCCACGTTCCCATGGTGAGCCAGGGTAGCAGAAATAGATCGGCATATTCGTCGCCATCGTAAACGCTTTATGGCCTGCCATTTCACTACCCTGGTCCCAGGTAATCGATGACCAGATAGCCTGATCGATCCCAGCGGAGCTGACCCCCATAAACGTATCTTCCGGCACCAGCGTGTTGATGGAGATGTAGTCAATCCTCCCGTCGGTCTCACCGAGGGACACGTACCGCTCGACTTCTCCGATGGAGACACATCCGTTAGCGCTTTTTATCACTTGGTCACCTATGTTGCGGACGCTTTGTTCCAATGCGGGATAATCGCTGAACTGTGCCCCGAATTTGAAAGGCTCGGGCGGGGTGATCTCAAATTTCATGAAGCTGCCCTACGTGTTAGTTGCCTGTGCTGCCAATCTGCCAGTAGGTCTCTTAGTGATGAAGCCCTTTTCGAGAGCATAATCAATAGTTTCCTCTAGAGCCTGATTGTACCGCCCCCCGGATTCAGAGCCAGTCAAAAAGTCATATTCAATCTGAAATACTTCATCGATCTTCCCCTCCCGGAGAAGCTGACCTTGCATCGCGCGGTACTCGTCGGCCCCTTTAAGGTTACGAAAGCTCCAAGTTTTAGCGTGGTCTTGCGGCAACATTTGAATTGAAGGTGCGTTGTTTGGATTTAATCCAATCTTGTCTGCGGCGTCTCTATTTTTTCGAATTTCCGATGCGGCAAGGAGATGATGCCTTTCATAATCGAAACGATTGTCGTGACTATGGGTGCCAAGATTCCCATAATGGCCACCGCGGAAGGGTTTTTCCGGTATAGAGGGAATTCTGCAGGTCGTGCCACGGGCGGCCGTTTGGAGGGAAAGATCCGCTGCCCCTCGTATTTGCAAAGCAGGGCGGAAGGTAGCCGCAGGTTAGTATGAAGCAGGTCTGAATGCTGGGCACGCCGGTAGGTTGCGGATTTCGTCGAGTTGGCGGCCTTTGAGGGCTTTTCGGGAGTGCAGCGCGTCGACGTTTTCGTCTGATTTGGAGATGAGCCGGCGCACGATGGGGGCTGCTTTGGCGATTTTTCCTGCTGGAATCACTCCGACCAATGTCCAGAGGCACCCGGAGATTTGTCCCTTGAAGCAGTTGACCAGGTCGGTGATTCCGACAAGGTCGAGGAGAAGGCTGAGGGCTGCCGGCCCGATGCGTTCTTTGAGGATGTCGAGAAGCGGGGCTGGTTTTTCCAGGTCGGCCCCGTCTACTGCCTGCGCATCCAGACCGGCTTGAAGCTCGGCTTGCTCGGCGAGTTCTTTTTCCACCGCGATGCGGAATGCGTCGTCTGCTGCTTGGGCGGCAAGTGCCGCGTCTTGTCCTGCGGCTGCGGCGGAGGCGCGGGCGGATATGGCGGAGTCGGCTGCCGCGTTGGCGGAGGCGCGGGCGTCGATCGCGTAGCTGGTGGCCTGGTCGGCGTTCGCGGTTGCTTCGGCGGCGTCGGCTTCCGCGGAGGCGGCGGCTTGATGTGCTCTTGCCTGCTGTTGCTTGGCGAAGTCGAGTGACTGTTGGGCGGAGGCGGCGAATTCCTGGGGTCGGCCCCCAAGTTCAGTGCATGACGGTAATGACACCCCACCGTGCGGGCAGCTGATCGCACACTACGACCATCACCTACCAACACGGTCAACCTGGCGCGATCAGATACAGATAACGAATGGAATGGGCTACAATGTTCAGCCATTGCCACACCCTCCTTAAAGGGGAAAGTGTTGCAACGACCCTCTGAACTTAAGTTTCTAGTCCTATAGCCTAGGTAGACTGAGACACCATGAATGCAGCATCGTATCGTCACCAGCTCAGAATTGCCGAAGTATGTCGCAGCTCAGGAGATATTACGGGCTGTGAACAAGCGCTCCTCGCATTTCTTGACGGCACCATACCGGTGGCGGATTCTTTTTACCTAGCGGAGCAAGAGGATGTGTACACCGATGTTGCGCGGGCTTTGCGGGACCTGATGGTGCTACTGCGAGAGAAAAACGACTACCGTGCGGCTACCACTGTCGCTTTTCGGGCAGTCGAATTCTTCGGGGGGCAGGGCTCGCGTATTTCCGCTGTAACCCCGCGTGCGCGGGCGGACATGTTTTCCGTGGCCGCTCAGTCCTTGCCGGACCACACGCTGCGGAGCCAATTTTTTGCAATGGCTGCCGACGATTATCTCCAGATCGGAGAGATTACTCAGGCCGCCTCTGCATTGATCGGACAATCGCAAGCTCTGGCCCAGGGGCGAAACTTCAGTCAAGCGCATGATGTAGCGTTGGCAGCCCGCGACGTGGCACTTACCGCAGATAGCCTGGTAGCGGAAACATGGGCGGTCCGCCAACTCTCAGAGCTGTTCTTGATCGGGGGTGACCTGCAGGCTTCCGTCGGCGTGATCGCGAATTTTCTAGACTCCTCACGGTCACCATTGGCGCCACGCGATGTGTTGCAGGCTCGCGCTCAATTAACCGAAGTATTAATGCGACGCTACATGAGCACCGGAAATGAAGAAGCAGCCCTTGCGGCACGAAATGATGCTGCAGGGCTGTATCGTTCAATCGGCGCACCAGACGAGGCGGCCCGGTTGGAGGGCTACCACTAAGTCGCTACTCGGCACCGTGTCGGCAATTAATCGAGTGGGACGCCACGGGCGTCAGTGCGGAACTGGCCTGAGGCCACCAGGATTGAAATGAAATCTACAATCACCCAGATACCCAGGATGATGTAGAGGAAAGCACCAACCAGAAGCAACAGGGTGACGAAAGAGACCAAATTCAGAACCAGCTGCGCGATGCCGCGGTTGGTGTAGCCCAAGTAAAAGTTGTGGATACCGAGCGTGCCGAAGAAAAAGGCCAGCAAAGCAGCTACGACCTTGGACTTTGGGGCAGCAGGCATGCCGTTGTGGTCATAAGCACCGTAGGCCTGGCCCTGGTGCTGCGGGGCAGGCATGTTGCTGTACTGTTGCGGGGCAGCGAAGTTCTGGTACTGCGGCTGGTTAGCCTGCCATTGGTTGGAAGAATTCTGCTGCGGGTTCGGGTTGCTGAACGGGTTGTAGTTGTAGTCGTTGTTTGGGCCTTGAGGCGTAGTCATTGCTCTCCTTCTGAGTTTCCGCTTCATTTAACCATTGTTTGTCACTATTCGCGAGTGTTTGCAGAAATTGATTGCCCCCATTGGAATGAACGTACCGGTTTGTCTATATTGTTGGGTGAGGTCTAGTTGGAGAAAGGACACCCCTCATGAGCAAGCCTGCATCGAAGCGCCGCAACCGCCCGAGCCCGCGGCAGCGCCTCCTCGAATCTGCCACGCGTCTTTTCTCCACGGAGGGGATCCGCGTCATCGGCATCGACCGCATCCTGCGCGAGGCAGACGTGGCCAAGGCATCGCTTTACTCCCTGTTCGGCTCCAAGGACAACCTGGTCATTGCGTATATCCAGAACTTGGATCGTGAAGCGCGCGAGAAGTGGAGTGAGCGCACCGCGGACATGAAAGACACTGATGAGAAGATCCTCTCCTTTTTCGATATCGCTATCGAGGAGGCGCCGGATCGGGATTTTCGTGGCTCGCACTTCCTGAACGCGGCTACCGAGTACCCCCGGCCAGAGACGGAGTCAGAGGAGGGGATCGTGCAGGCCTGTCTGGAGCACCGTCGCTGGATGCGCCAGACCATGACAGATCTACTGACTAAGAAGAATGGATACCCGTCAGGCACCCAGGCAGACCAGCTGCTCATCTTCCTCGACGGTGGCCTGTCCGGAGCGCGTTTCGTGCGTTCCACCACGCCCATCGAAACCGGCCGCGACCTGGCCAAGCAGATGCTCAGCGCCCCGCCTGCTGATTACTCGATCTGATCGGCCTCACTGGCTGCTTTCTTTTCGGCCTGGGCTTTCCTGCGCGCTTCGAGGCGGGCCCGGGAGCGCTGTTTTTCTAACGCTTTACGACGATCCTTCTCGTCCTTCTTAGCTTGGCGCTCAGCCTGTTTTTCGTCGGCAAGCTCACGCCTTACCTGCCCGATCGTGCTGGGGCGAGCAAGCGCGCGGACTTTCCGGGAGCGGCGGTCGCGCTTCTTCTGCTTCTTCTCGGCCAGTTCGGCCTTGGTGTCATCGCGGACGGCGGCGTTGAATTCGCGGTGGGTGTCATCGAGTGGGTAGCGGCGGACCAGCGCGATCCAGAAAATGACGGTTTGGGCGGTGGTCCACAGGTTATTGCCCACCCAGTACATCAACAGGGCAACCGGCAGCGCACCGCTGAAGCCGAGCAGAATAATGAAAAATGGCATGATAAACGCGGTCCACACCATGAACTTCATCAGACCGCGCGATGCCTTCGAGTCCCATTCAAGGGTGGAGTAACCGCGGGCCACACTAATTGCCATGTTGGAAGTGGTGAAGATGGCGGCAAGGATGACTAGCGGGATGATCACTCCGCGCACCTGCTCAGTAGTGGTGCCTAGGGCGGCAAGATCCGCTTCTGCCATGGTGAAGTAGGCGGGCAGCGGGGCGCCGAAGAAATCGGCGGCGCGGAAAGAGGCAATGTCTTCGGCGTTGAGCAGCCCGATGCTATCGGAATGCTCCAGCTGCGGCCGGGAGAGCCAGAGCAGCAGCCGGTACAGGCCCAGGATCGCCGGGATCTGGATCAGGGGTGGGACACAGCCGGCGGCGGGGTGGTAGCCGTACTTTTGATGCAGCTCTTTGGTTTCGTCCTGTTGCGCTTGGAGTTCTTCCGCCGTCGTTGCTTCCGCGTATTTGCGCGCAATCTTCGCTTTGGCGGGGCGCATCAGCTGGCCCATGCGGCCGGATTTGTACAGCGTCCACGTAAACGGTGCGATCAGGCTGCGGATGGTGATGACCAGGAGGATGATGGAGACCACCCATGCCGTGGAATTGTCCAAGGAAAAGACATCAGCCATGATCCAATGCCAGAACTTCATCACGGCGGAGATGGGGAAGACGAATACCTCAAGCATGGGGTGTGAGCTCCTCCTTGGGGGCGGCTAGGGTAGTGGGCCCGCGCGGTGTCGGGCACGTGGGTTAATGTTAAGCCATGAGCTCCACCCGCAACGACGCACGCCCCCAGCGTCCGACGATCAGCCAGGTCACCGGGGAACTGCTGGTGACTTTTGGCGTAGTCCTCCTTCTCTTTGCCTTCTATGAAGCTTTTTGGACGAACGTGGAGGCCGGGAAACTGCAGGATGAGGCGGCCAGCGACTTGAACGACAAATGGGACCGTACAAATCCGCGCGTCCACCACCGGCCGGACCTGGGCGAGGCGTTCGCGCAGATGTATATCCCGACTTTTGGCTCTGACTATGCCTTCGCCATCATCGAGGGGACGAACGAGGACTCACTGTTGGCCGGGCCGGGCCACTATGAGGAGACGCAGATGCCTGCGGAACCCGGCAATTTTGCGGTGGCCGGGCACCGCGTGGGCAAGGGCGCTCCTTTTAATGATCTTGGCCAGCTGGAATCCTGCGATGCCATCGTGGTGGAGACGGCCACGCAGTGGGTCACCTACAGGGTGTTGCCCATGGGCACAGACCCCGCCGCGCGCGAAGGGGAGGCAGCCGCTTGCCTATCGCCTGACCAGGCCCAGCGTGTGGCCGGCGGCGACTATTCCCATGTCATGGGCCGCCACATCACGTTGCCTGGCGATGTCTCGGTGCTGGAGCCACTGCCCGGGGCAAGCGACGCTGAGAACCCGGAGCCCGTGATCACGTTGACCACCTGCCATCCCCAGTTCTCGAACGCGGAGCGCATGATTGTGCACGCGATGCAGACTGAGGTGCAGGACAAGTCTGCGGGCACTCCTGCAGCATTCGAGGAGGTGGCCTAGATGTACCAGGCCTTCTGGCGCGCCCTTCCTGGCCCCTGGCCGGTGAAGCTGATCATCACCCTGATTCTCCTGGCGGCGGTGTTCTGTCTGCTCATGGATGTCGTGTTCCCCTGGGTCTCGGCCCAGATGCCCTACACCGATGTAGCGGTCTAGCGCCCTAGAGCCCCAGGTTGTTGATGACCTCTTGGGCGACAGTTTCCGCCTTGACGGACTGTTCCTGGTTGGTGGTCACCACCACGGCGGTGGAATCCTTGGATACCGCAAACAGCGCGCCCTCCTGGCCAGGCACCACGCCCTGACCTGCGCGCCCACCCATCCAGTCTCCCGGCAGCTCCGCCGGGTTTGTGATGTCCACCGGCGCGAAGTGATCCACCACGGCGGTGGCCTGCTCCGGGCTAGGCATGTGACGCACCAGCACCGTCAGCTGCGGCTGCTCGGGGTAGGACCAGTACACGCACGCCGGGGGATCGAAACGCGGATCCAGCGCCACGCCCGTGATCTTCTGCCCGTTGGTTTGGGCGACCCATTCGTCGTCAAGATAGGGGCAGCTGTCCCAGCTGGTGCGGTCCCCGGCCGGCTGCACAGTTGTGTCCGGCGGCAGAACGTCCTCCTGGGGTGCGCTCGGGGCCGGGGCAGCCTCTTCGCTTGTCGACGATTCCGGCGCGGCAGGGGCATCGTCGTTAAGCGAGGAACAGGCGGTCAACGTGCCAAAACTCATGCCCACGATGAGGAGCTTGCGGGGCAGGCTGGGTAGGCTCACAGTCATGAGCACTACTCTAGTTACCCTGGAACGCTCGGCGGTGACCATGTCGAACCGGAAGGCGCTGGATACGGGGATTCACGCACTCACGGTCTCGTTGCTGCTGGTGGCGGTGCTGGCGGCGGTGAGTTATCCGCTGGACCGGGCGGCCATTCACCTTGTGATGACGTTCGTGTTCGGCTTCCTCTACTTCTACGGTTCGTACTACCGACAATCCTGGCCGGAGTGGGCGCAAATTTTGTTGCTGTTCGGGATGACGGGGGTGTGGATCATTGAACTTTTCGTCTCCCCAGTGGCCATGTACTGGGTGTTTATCCTGTTTTTCCTGTATCTGCAGGTAATGGATGACTGGCGTGGCATCGCTGCGGTGGTGTTTTCGCTAGCTGTGTCGATCGTGGTCCAGATCCCCCACGGGATCACTCTGGGAGGGGTAATGGGCCCGGCGGTCTCCGCAGGCGTGGTGCTTGCCATCCACTATTCTTTCCGCACCATCACCCGGATCAGTGCGGAACGCGAGGCGCTTATCGACGAGCTGGTGGCCACGCGTGAACAGCTGGCAGATACTGAGCGTGCTGCCGGTGTTGCGCAGGAGCGGCAGCGGCTGGCGCATGAGATCCATGACACGGTGGCCCAGGGGTTGTCGAGTATTCAGATGTTGCTGCACGCCGCTGAGCGCGACCTGAAGACGACCGGCCTGGCGGAGGAGGAGCTGGAGGCGCCGCTGCTCAAGATGGAAACGGCGCGCAAATCTGCGGCTGATAATCTGGCCGAGACCCGGGCGATGATCGCGGCACTTACTCCCGCGAGCCTGGATTCACACTCGCTGATTCAGGCGCTGCAGCGCGTGGCAGAGAGCTTCAGCACCACCGGCAATATCGATATCTCCGTGGAAACTGACGGGGAGGAAAGGATGTTGCCCATGCGCGTGGAGGCAGGCCTGTTGCGTATCGCGCAGGGGGCGACGGGCAACGTGGTCAAGCACGCCGAGGCGAGCAAGGCCCGCATCACGTTGACGTTCGGGGTGCAGGAGGTGCGCCTTGACGTGGTGGATAATGGCAAGGGCTTTGACCCGGATGAGGTGCAGGGCCAGCCGGCGGGGCTGGGGCACGTGGGCCTGGCAGCCATGCGCCGTCGCGCAGAGGAATTGGGCGGTGAGTTAGTGGTGGAGTCTACCCCGGGTGGGCCCACTGCGCTCTCCGTGGCCCTGCCGATATCAACAATTGACGTCGAACCAGGTAGGATCAACCGAAAGATGGAGGAAGATTTATGATCCGTGTTTTGCTTGCCGACGACCACGAAATCGTTCGGCTCGGTCTTCGTGCGGTGCTCGAAGAAGCTGATGACATCATGGTTGTCGGCGAAGTTGCCACTGCTGATGGCGCCATCGCCACCGCCCAGGCCGGTGGCATTGATGTGATCCTGATGGACCTGCGTTTCGGCGCCGGCGTGGAAGGCACCCGTGTCACCACGGGTGCTGAGGCCACCGCCGAAATCCGCGCCACCATGGACAATCCGCCAAAGGTGTTGGTGGTGACAAACTATGACACCGACGCCGATATTTTGGGCGCGATCGAGGCGGGCGCCGTCGGCTACCTGCTGAAGGATGCGCCGCCAGAGCAGCTGCAGGCTGCGGTGCGTTCTGCGGCGCGTGGCGATCAGGCGATGAGCCCGATTGTGCAGGAGCGACTAGAGATGCGCGATAAGGCACCGCGCTCCTCGTTGACCCCGCGTGAGCTTGAGGTATTGCAGCTGGTGGCTGGTGGAGCGTCGAACCGCGAGATCGGCCAAGAGCTCATGCTGTCTGAGGCCACCGTGAAGTCCCACTTGGTCCATATCTATGACAAGTTGGGTGTGCGCTCACGGACCTCCGCCGTTGCGTCTGCCCGCGAGCAGGGCGTGCTATAAACGCCCTGCCTTCGCGGCAGCGGTGTTTTAGTTCCTGATCTTGGACTGGATCTGCGCCTGAACGCTCTCCAGGTCGCTGGAAATCGCGGCATGGGAGCGGCGGCGCTGCTCCGGAACCATGTACTCGGCGTTCTCTAGAGCCTTATCCAAGTCGTCGAGACGGTCGTTGACGTCCTGCTTGAAGCCAGAGCCCAGCGACGCGGTGGTGTCCACCGTGTTGCGCACGCCCTCCAGGCGCGCCTTGAGCTCCGCGCCGTGGCCGGCGTACTGTGCCAGCTGATCGGAGGTAATGCCCACCTGGTTTGCCTTCTTCTCCAGGTCGCGCTCGCGCAGCGCCGTGATGCCACGGTAGATCAGTGGCAGCACCACCGGGATGGCCACACGCAGTGCGCCCACGTAGCGGTTGGCGGTCTTGCGGTTGAACTTACCCTCGCGGATCTTGTCCAACTCCTGCTGCGCGCGCTTCTGCTCGTGCTTGCGCTTGTTCTTCAGCGCCTTCTTCTCCTCCTTCATCAGACGTTTTTCCGCCTTGTCTAGCAGCTTGTCGCGCTTGTACTGCAGCTTGGCCTCCTCCTTGGCCTCGTGCTTTGCGCGCTTCTTGGCGGCAGCGATCTCGGCCTTGGTCTTGGCGCGGGATTTCCGGATGGTCTCGAACAAGCCCATGTAGTTGCTCCTTGAAACGGTTGAGAACTTTCGCTAAGTTTTTCTGATTCAACCTTACCCGCCAATTGCGATTAGGCTTAGTGCCCGACGTGACACAGCACAAGAATGAACCTCCGCACCACGCCCTCGGCACCCCTGAGTCCCAGGCCGTGCGAGCTTCTGACCTCGTCGGATGCCGGTACCGGCTGCGCCAGAGGCTGGAGCATCCGGAAGTCGGGCCCACGGATTCGGGTATCGCGCGTGCCGAACGCCTGCAGGCGGCCCGCGATGTCGTGTATGCCGCCCTTCCGACCGCGCCCGCATTGGGCGATGGCCGCCGGCGCCGCTTCCAGCGCGTCGACATCCCTGCGGATCTTCCCGCCGATCCCGCCGACGTCGAGGATCAGACCCGCCAGGCTCTCCGCACCCGCGCCCACTTGATCACTAACGCGCGGCTGTCTGGGCGTATCGACGACCACCCTGTTACCGTCCACATCGATGTTCTGGTGCGGACGCCCGCCAATACGTACCGGCCAGTGATGGTGTCCAACCATAGAGTGGCGCGCCCCGCAGAGAAGACCACGATGCAGGCGGTCAGCACCGCGCGACTGGGGTTGGGGTCGCTGATCACGGTGAACGCTAAGCAGCGACACCACACCGTGGACGGGTACCGCGTGGCCCTAGCCGCCCTGCTGCTCGACCAGCTGGGTCTTGCGGATCCCCTCGCCGGAGTGATCGGCCAAGACCGCAGCCTGGCATATTTTGCCCCAGTCGTTCCTTATGCAGAAGCCGTGCGCGAAGCCCTTGCTCAACCTACGCCGCAGGAACCCGTGCGACTGAAACAATGCGCCTCCTGCCGGTTCTGGGAGTTGTGTGAGCCTGAGTTGGTGGCGGCCGATGAGATCTCCCTGGTCTTCCCCGGCGAGCGCGCCCGAGTCTTCCGCGATCGCGGTATCCACACGATTGAAGGGGCCATCGAAGCAAACCTGGGCGAGCCCTCTGCGGTGGCCCGCGCATGGCGCGACGGCATCCCGGTACTGTCCCGCCATGACCGGCCCGAGGTGCCACGCGCAGACGTGGAGATTGACATTGATATGGAGGCTTACCTTGACCAAGGCGCCTACCTGTGGGGAGCTTTCGACGGCAGCACGTACCGCTGTTTTGTTACCTGGGAGGACGTGGGCGGCTCGGCAGAAGCTCACAATTTCACTCAATTCTGGCAGTGGCTGATGGGTGTTCGTCGTCAAGCACACGCGGAGGGCAAGACGTTCCGCGCCTACTGCTACGCGGCCGGCGGCGAAAATCATTGGCTGCGGGCGTCTGCGCGCCGCTTCGCCGAGGTGGACGTGGGCGAGGTCAACGCGTTTATCGCTTCCGAGGAGTGGGTCGACGTGTTCGCGCATGTGCGCCGTCACCTCGTCGGTGTGGACGGGCTGGGGCTGAAGGTTGTGGCACCCCTTGCCGGTTATGACTGGGAAGACGATGTCGACGGCGAGGCATCCATCGCTTTAAGGCGATTGGCCCGCCACGGCGACGCTGAGGCACAGGCGATGCTGCTGCGCTATAACGAGGACGATTGCCGCGCCACCCGCGCCGTCCGCGAATTTCTGGACGCCGGCGCGCCGGGCGTGCCGCGGGTGTAACTTAGCGCTGGTTTTAGCGCTTGGCCCGCGCCGCCGTCACCGCGAGGACAGCGAGCAGTACGACGAGGATCGCAGCGAGCGTGCCCACGAATTCTGGCCAGCTCGCGCGTTCAAACACCCAGCCGGTGGCTGCGCCCACCAGCGATGAGCCCGCGTAATAGGAGAAGGTGTACATGCTGGAGGCCTCGGCACGATTAGTCGTTGCTGTGGCTCCCACCCATCCCGATGCTGTGGAGTGCATCGCGAAGAAGCTGGCAGTGAACACGAAGAGGCCGGCGATGGCCACCCACAAGCTGTTCGAGATGCACGCCAGCGCACCGCACAACATCAAGGCGGCGCTGGCGAGGATCACCGCCGAGCGCCCATAGCGGTTGATCAGGTTGCCGGCCTGCGCGCTGGAAACCGTGCCGGACAAATACATGACGAACACCAGCCCTACCAGTGAAGGGGCCAGCCCGAAGTGGTCCACCATGCGGAAGCCGAAGAAGTTATATAGCGACACGAAGGTACCCATGCCCAAAAACGCGGTGAGGAACAGGGTGACCAGGAGAGGGTTGCGTAGGTGGCCGACCATCGCGCGCAGCTCGCCCAACAGGCTGATGCTTTTCGGGGTGAAGTTGCGCTGCCGGGGCAAAAGCAGCGCCATGATGATGGCGAAGACCAGCGCGACGATGCCGGTGCCCATCAACGCCCAGCGCCAGGTGGTGAACTCGAGCAGTCCGGCGGGGATCAGGCGGCCGGTCAGCCCGCCAACTGTGTTGCCGGCGATATAGAGGCCCATCGCGCCGGGCAGGTCGTCGGCGTGGATCTCTTCGCTCAGCCACGCCATGGCGACTGCCGGGGTGCCGGCCACCAAGGCGCCTTGGAGTGCGCGCAGCGCGATCAGTTGGCTGGCGTCCTGAGCAAGCGGCAGCACGAGGCCAAGCGCGGTGGCTGCGAGCGCGGAAATGATCAGGACTCGCCCGCGGCCGAATCTTTCGGAGAGGATGGAGGCCGGTACCACGCAGATGGCAAGTGCTCCCGTGGCGGCGGAGATGGTCCAGGCGGCCTCGGTGGGGGTGATGCCCATGTCGTCGACAAGCGTGGGCAGCAGGGCCTGGGTGGCGTAGAGCGTGTTGAAGATGGCCAGGCCCACGGCGAGCATCGCCAGTGTTGCTCGTCTGTAGGCCGTGGTTCCTTTGCGCATGAGCACTATTGTGGTCCGGCAGGAACGATTCGTACAATGCCGATCTTGGTCATTTGTGATTCACTTTTAGCATGAAGCCAGAAGACATCGAGGGGTTCCTTGCCGTCGCGCGGACCGGGCACCTCAGCGCGGCGGCAGACGCGCTGGGGATCCCGCAGCCCACCCTGACCCGCCGCGTTCGCCGCGTAGAGGACTTTGCGGGCGCCGCTCTTTTTGATCGTTCACACGGGATGGCCCTCAACGGGCGCGGCCGGGCCTTCTTCGGCTACGCGGAACAGGCGCTAGGGCAGCTGCGCAGCGGCCGCATGCAGGTCGCCCGCCTCATGGACCCAGAGCGCGGCACCGTCCGGCTGGACTTCATGCATTCCCTAGGCACGTGGATGGTGCCGGACCTCCTCCGCGAGTATCGCGCCGACCATCCGGACGTGGAGTTCATCTTGCATCAGGGCCCCGCGAATGAGTTGGTCGCGCGTGTGCTTAACGACGACACCGACGTGGCTCTCGTCGGCCCGCAGCCTATCGATGACGGACTGTGCTGGCAGCAGCTCACCCGTCAGCGGTTGGCGGTGGCCTTTCCTGCCGGCACGGTTGAGGAGGGGCCGGTCTACCTAAGCGAGGTCGCCGATATGCCGTGGGTGGGAATGCTGCCCGGCTACGGCACCCGCACGCTGCTTGATGGTTTGGCGGGTGAGGCCGGATTCGTTCCGCGCCTGGTGTTTGAGTCCATGGAACTAACCACCGTTGCGGGGCTGGTCTCTGCGGGTCTGGGGGTTGCGCTGTTGCCGATGGATGACCCATACCTGGCGGTCTCTGGTGTCACGTTGCGTGAGATTAGCCCGCCTGCATTTCGTGATCTGGGCGTGGTGTGGCGTGAAGGTGCCTCGCCTGCGCCGCCGGTGGATCAGTTCCGAGAATTCGTCCTGAGCTGCAACGATGGGTGATCCACGATTTAAGGCACAAAAATGTTTCAAAAATCCTTGACTTAGGGTTACCTAACTTCGTATACTCGTTTTCAGCGCTGATTTTCGAATCGCGTGATCCAGATGGGTAGGGCCCAGGCACCTCCAGAGGCCGGGCTATTGGTAGGGAAATCGCCGTCTGATGCACCTTGACGTGGTAGCGGGGTACATCGGGCGGCGATTTCTTTAGCCTGAAACTTAAAAAGGGCTGGGGACGGGAAGACCCCCAAACCCGAAAGGGTTCAGGGGTTGATCCTAAAGGGAAGAAGGTTTACTTCTTTGCCTCTGCGTAACGCTCTGCAACGTCGTCCCAGTTGAAGACGTTCCAGACAGCCTTTACGTAGTCAGCCTTGACGTTCTTGTACTGCAGGTAGAACGCGTGCTCCCACATGTCCAGCATCAGCAGTGGGGTGAAGTTAACAGAGATATTGCCCTGCTGGTCGGTCAGCTGCTCAATGATCAGGCGGCCAGCAATGTGGTCGTAGCCCAGAACAGCCCAGCCGGAGCCCTGCAGGCCAGTAGCTGCTGCGGAGAAGTGAGCCTTGAACTTCTCGAAGGAGCTGAAGTCCTTGTTGATAGCCTCTGCAAGCTCACCGGTTGGCTCGCCGCCACCGTTTGGAGAGAGGTTCTTCCAGAAAATGGTGTGGTTGGTGTGGCCACCCAGGTTGAACGCGAGGTTCTTGGACAGTGCGCGGATCTTGTCAGCGTTTGCCTCACCGTTGCGCTCTTCCTCGAGTGCCTCGAGTGCAGCGTTAGCGCCAGCAACGTAGGTTGCGTGGTGCTTGGAGTGGTGCAGCTCCATGATCTCTGCGGAAATGTGTGGCTCAAGTGCGTCATATGCGTAATCGAGCTCTGGTAGTTCGTAAACAGCCATTCTAAAAATCCTTTCGTAGAATTGTTCGTCCTCGTTAGCACAAGTAGGAACTTGGCTAGAAATAAG
The DNA here is from genome assembly GCF_043426755.1 of Corynebacterium sp. Classification (GTDB taxonomy): domain Bacteria; phylum Actinomycetota; class Actinomycetes; order Mycobacteriales; family Mycobacteriaceae; genus Corynebacterium. The sequence goes on from NZ_JBHWRP010000086.1 coordinate 14,838, forward strand.
GTCGTGACACCCATGATAGGCAAGTTTGAAAATTTCGCCACCATTTTTTGGTAATACCTAAATTCGGGGCTGTGAGCTGGAACAAAAGCCGACTAACAGGCGTTGAATACAGTATGTTCGATATCTTCCGTCCTACTCCCGAACTCGTCGCACCCGAGCGCACCCTCCCAGGCCGTGAGCGGCCGGTTCTGCCACAGCCGAAGCCACACGCTGTGTTGGGAACCCCCATCACCGGCCCGTGGCGCGAAGGCCAAAGGAGGCTGATCATTGGCATCGGCTGCTTCTGGGGCGTGGAAAGAATGTATTGGCAGACAGAAGGCGTGGAAGGTACGTCGGCGGGCTACGCCGGCGGCCAGACCCCGAACCCCACGTACCGCGAAGTCTGTTCTGGCATGACCAACCACACTGAAGTCGTCGAAGTCGTCTACGATCCCGAACGCGTGAGCCTCAAGGAGCTGGTGCGCATGGCGATGGAGGCGCACGACCCCACCCAGGGCTACCGTCAGGGCAATGACGTGGGCACCCAGTACCGCTCCGCCTTCTACACGGATACAGAAGAGGAAGCAGAGCAGATCCGCGAGTGGATCAGCCAGTACCAGAGCGCGCTTAACGACGAAGGCTTCGGCGCCATCACCACTGAGGTCGAGGCCCGCGTGCCGTATTACTTGGCAGAAGATGAGCACCAGCAGTACCTGCACAAGGTGCCCAATGGCTACTGCCCGCACCACTCCACCGGTGTTGCCTGCACGATCTAGGCCAGCGGCTGGTAACCACGCGTTTACCTGCATGAACTTTGGCTAACCAGCGCTGCGGAATCTGCCCCGGCGGGCCACAATGCAGCTGTGCGTTGGTTGCAGCGAAAGAAGATCTCGCGTCGCCACCTCCTGCGGGGCATCACCGGCACAAGTGTCGTGGCGGGCGCGGCCGTTGCGCTACCCATTTCAGAGCGGAAGTCCCAACTAGTCGGGCGGGCGTCGGCAAGCCCTCCCGCCCCGCACTACACCTTCATGCATGGGGTGGCCTCGGGCGACCCGCTGCCCACCAGCGTAATTCTCTGGACGCGCGTAACGCCTGAGCCGGGCGCGTACCCAGGCTCGAACCTTGGACCTGCGACGGAGGTGGCGTGGGAGGTCGCCACCGATCCAGACTTTCACACGATCGTCCGCGCGGGATCACTGATGACCAGCGTGACCGCGGACCACACCGTTCACGTGGACCCCTTCGGCCTGGAGCCGGCGACCACCTACTTTTATCGTTTTCACGCGCTGGGCGAGACCTCTCCCGTCGGCACCACGCGCACCGCTCCCGCCGCGGACGCAACGCCTGAGCAACTGAGCTTGGCCGTGTGTAGCTGCGCGAATATGGAGTCCGGCTATTTTCAGGCCTACCAGGACATCGCGGACAACGCCGCCCACTTCGACGCCGTGGTGCACATGGGCGATTACCTCTACGAGTTCGCCTCAGGCGAGTACACCGGCAAGCATGGCATCACCCGCCCGCACGAGCCCCGCAACGCACTGGTCACCCTGTCTGATTACCGCCAGCGCTACGGCGCTTATCGACGAGACCCCTCCCTCCAAGCAGCGCACGCCGCACTGCCGTGGGTGGTGACATGGGATGACCACGAGATCGCCGATAACGCCTGGTCAGGCGGCGCCTCCAACCACGGTGAAGGCCAAGGCGACTGGGCTGCCCGCCGCGCCGCCGCAATGCAGGCCTATCTGGAATGGCTGCCGGTGCGAGGAGGAGCCCCAAGCGAAGGCGGCCACATCTACCGCACGCTGTCCTTTGGCCAGCTGGCTGATCTGCACATGCTGGACCTGCGTTCCTACCGTTCCGCGCCGGGCGTGTTCCACCCGGCCCAGCGCGGGGACACGGAACGCACCATCATGGGGGCTGAGCAGTTTCAGTGGCTGCGGCAGCGGCTGGAGTCCTCGACCGCACGGTGGGATGTGATCGGTACCAGCGTGATGATGGCCCCGCTCAACCTCAACCCGCTGGACATCGGGATCGCCGGGGTGGTCGCTGACATGGTGGGGATGGATGCGGCCGGAACCCCCGTCAATCTTGACCAGTGGGATGGCTACGAAGCGGACCGCCTGAAACTCCTGTCCGCGTTGGAAGGGCACACCCTTTTTCTCACCGGCGATATCCACTCGGAGTGGGCTAACGAAATTCACCACGCCGGCCGCACCGTGGCTGCAGAGCTGGTGTGTTCGTCGATAAGCGCTGCGAACGTAGACGACGTTCTGGGGCTACCGCAGGGATCGCCGGTGTCGCGCGCGGCCGAACGCGTTGTGTGTGGGCATAATCCGCACGTCAAGCATGTAAATTTGGATGTGCATGGCTATGCGTCGGTGCGCATCGACGAGCACTCTTGCCAAATGACGTGGTGGCGGGTGGAGGATGTGGAAAGGTCAGGGGCCGCCGTCCACCAGGGGCCTACGCTTTCTTACGACGGAGCATCTCTGGGATAGGTACTGTCTCATTGCGCACGCGGTGCATGTCGCGGCGGATCCAGCGCCCCATCCGGCGGAACTGGGTAGCGCTGATCTCCACGTCGAGGACCGCGCACCAGTACGCGATCACCTCGTCGCGGTACACATGCCCGTGTCCGGGCTGGAAATGCAGCGAATTCACCTGGTCAAGACCCACCTGCCACCCGGTGATGAAGGGCACCCAGCGCAACCCCTCGAACACGTCGAGCTCCTGGGCATCCGGGGCGGGCACACCACGCGAACCGGGCTCACGCAGCCAATCCGGCTGGCGCCACAGCAGTTCCCAGTCCCACCACACCACTGGGTCGGAGGCGTGCTGGGCAAACACCACGCGCGGGAACTCCCACTGATTCGCGTACTCATGGCCAGAGAAGTCGTGCTCGAGGTGGCTCGGGGTGGCGGTGAAACGGATGTGCTTTCCGCCATCGATGACGGGAAGCCGCTCGATCGACTCGGGGTCGCGCCGTCTCGTCAGCTCCGCGTGCATCTGGGTAAAGCCGGGGGCACCGGTGAAGACGGCCCCGTCGACAGCGCTGAGCAGCTCCACGTCGTCGGCGAAAGAATCCGCGATGCCATAGGCTCCCAAGGACTCACCGGCGACGTAGAAGGTTGGGCGCTGGGCCTCGTCGATAAGCGACAGGCGCTCCCTGAGTGCCGAAATGAGCACGCGTGACGACGACACCGGCGTGGTTCTATCCGCGATATAGGAGACGGCCGATGGCATGAAGGAATACTGCATGGAGACGACGGCGCAGTCGCCACGGTGGAGAAATTCGAAAGGGCTGGTGACGAAGTCATTGAGCCAACCAGTGCCGGCTGAGGTCATCATCACGATCGCGGAGCGTTCAAAAGCGCCGGTCCGGTCCATTTCGGCAAGGAGGAGTTCGACCTGCTGTTCGGGGCTGCGGCCGTCGCCAAGCCCGATATAGATGCGGATCGGTTCACGGGCCTGACCACCCATCACCATGGTGATATCGCGGGCGCGCGGTCCTCCGGAGACTGCGGCGCGGCCCTGGCGACCCAGATTGGCCCAGCGTTCCAAAGACGCGCGGGAACCGGAACGCTCAATCTCTGTGGGGCGGGACGAGCCGGGCATGACCTGAAGGTTAAGCTCCTGGGCGCGTTTATAAGCGCGCGAGAGCCAGCGACGCAGGAACAGTTTGTCCACCATGTAGTAGCTGGTGAGTGCCACAGCAATGAGTGCCATGGGCCAGCTGACCACCGGGGGCAGGAAGCGGCGGAGTTGGTGGTCGGTGCGGTCGATGGAATCTTGAATGGCCTCGCCGACGAGCAGGAGTGCGCCGTAGCCGATCGTGCCGGCGATGATCCCGGCGATAGAGCTTCGCACCGTGAGCGGTTGCGTCGAACGCGCGAGGCGGACCTGCGTGCGATGGCGCTGCGGGGCGCGCAGGGCGACGATCACCGTGGTCACGCCCATGCCGACGTGCAGTACGGCGTTCATGTGTTTCAAGGATTTCAGGGTGGGGCCACGCCCGATGAGGCGGCGTACGCGGCGTGACAGGAAGCGGAACCCGGTTGCCACCGCGTGGCCAAAGCCCTGGCTGATGGCCACGTTGGCAGCGGTGACCCACCACTTGCGCGGTAAGAGGGAGGGGGAGATGGCCCACCATGTAGCGGCCTCTGCGCCCAGCAGGCCGGACCCCATATTCTCAGGGAGACGCCGGGTGCCTCGCATGCGAAACCCCGGGGTGAGGTCAATGTAGATTTCTAGGCCGAATTGCGCGGCTTTCACCGCGCCAAGTGCGATTCGTGCTGCCACCCGCGAGGTCATGCTCATGGTAGCCATTGTGGCAGAACTTTCTGCGGAGCGCCTCGCGCATAAGCACACATTCAAAAGCCCGGTTTTGCCCAACTGTGTCCGAACAGACATTCTTTCGCGCTGCCCGAGAATGAGAATTGGTCCATAATGGAAGGTGTAAGGCATTAATCGGATCAATCCGGCTATAGGCCGGAGAAAGTCGAAACCTCATATGAAGCAGATTGTTGGCAACAAGGTAGTTTTGATCGGCGCAGGCGACGTGGGCGTCGCTTACGCATATGCACTGGTAAACCAGGGTACTGTGGACCACTTGGCCATCATCGACATCGATGAGAAGAAAACCGAAGGCAACGTGATGGACCTCAACCACGGCGTGGTGTGGGCCCCATCCGCAACCAAAGTCACCGCCGGCACCTACGCAGACTGCGCGGATGCATCCCTAGTGGTCATCTGTGCCGGCCGCGGCCAGCGCCCAGGAGAGACCCGCCTTGAGCTGGTCGAGGGCAACCTGAAGATCATGAAGAGCATCGTGGATGAGGTGCTGGCCAATGATTTCGGCGGTATCTTCCTGGTGGCGTCCAACCCTGTGGACATCCTCACCTACGGCGTGTGGAAGTACTCCGGTTTCCCTTCGGACCGTGTGATTGGTTCGGGCACCATTCTGGACTCTGCCCGCTACCGTTTCATGCTGGGTGAGATGAAGGATGTCTCCCCGATGTCGGTGCACGCCTACATCATCGGCGAGCACGGCGATACCGAGCTCCCTGTGGTCTCCACCGCAACCGTGGGCGGTATCCAGCTGCGCCGCCAGGTGGAAGAAGAGCCCGGCTACGCGGAGAAGATTGAGAAGATTTTCGAAGAGACCCGCGACGCCGCCTACACGATTATCGATGCGAAGGGATCCACCTCCTATGGCATCGGCATGGGGCTGGCACGCATCACCCGCGCCATCGTGCAGAACCAGGGCGTGGCCCTGCCGGTCTCCGTGTTGCTGGATGGCGAATATGGCGAAGAGGACATTTACATCGGCACCACTGCCATCATCGATGGCAATGGTGTGCGCCGCGTGGTGGAGCTGGACCTGAACGACCACGAGCGCGAGCTGTTCAAGCACTCAGTGGACACTCTGCGTGAGATCAAGGACGCCAACTTCTAATGTTCCCTGGCAACCTTGCATACCCTGCGAGGTTGCTGTTTGCAGTGCACAATAGGTGGTGATCTTTCATCTCAAAGGAGCGCCACCTTCATGCAAAATTTCGTCAATGAACTGATCCCGCAGCTTGATCATGTGATCGAAGACCTGCACCTTGAAGCCGAGGAGCAACAGGGGGCCATCGGCCGCGTTGCGGAGACCCACAAGCACGGTGCGACGAACTTGGTGCATTACACCAAGCTGCGTGGCCACGACGTGCGAAAGCTACAGGCAGAACTGTCGTCTTTAGGCGCAACACGCTTAACGACGACGGAGCCTGCCGTGATGGCGCGCCTCTACGCCGCGCATAACGTGTTGGACTCGTACTCCGGCAATGAGTTGACGTATCCCGCCGAGGCGATGGCTGACGCTTTTGCGCGTGCCGACGACATCTTGGAGGAACATACAGAGAGGCTTTTAGGCCCCACGAATGAGAGCTCGCACTCGCGCATCATGGTCACTTTGCCCGCGGAAGCGGCCGATGACCCTGACATGGTGCGCGAATTCGCCGAGGCCGGCATGGAGCTCGCCCGCATCAACTGCGCGCATGACGATGCTGAAGCGTGGCGCAAGATGATCGATAATGTCCACGCCGCCGCGGAAGCTGTGGGACGAGAGATCCGCGTCTCCATGGACCTGGCCGGACCGAAGGTGCGCACCGGCGAAATCGAGCCAGGCCCTGCTGTGATCCGCGCGCGTGTGACACGCGATGACGCCGGCCAGGTGGCCACCCCGGCCCACATTTTCCTCTCCGCACACGGCTCCCCGATCCCACCGGCACCAGAGGTAGAGGGCCGCCCCGGCGTGAGCCTGCAGGTAGAGCCTGGATGGTTGAGCGACCTAGAAATCGGTTCCGTGATCACGTTCCGGGACTCACGCAACTCCAAGCGACGCTTCACCGTGCGCGAGATCCGTGAGGACGGCTTGGTTATCGCCCGCGGCAACAAGAACGCGTACATCGCCTCCACCACATTGATGCAGCACAACTGGGAACGCACCCGCGTGTGGGGCGTGCCACCCGTGGAGCAGAAGATCCGCCTTTACCCAGGCGATACCCTGGTGCTGACCACGTCGCAGGAACCCGCGGTTGTGCGGGAAGGGGAGCCCACCACCATTGGGTGCACCGCGCCCGAGGCGGTGGAGGCTCTTGATGTGGGCCACGAAGTCCTCTTTGATGATGGTGCAATTGCGGCAGAGGTCGTCGGCAAGCGAACTAGCGGAGCGCACACCGAGGCTGTACTGCGCATCACGAGGGCCAAGGAAAATGGCACGAACCTGCGCGCCTACAAGGGGATCAACCTCCCGGACACGGACATTCCGCTACCGAGTCTGACCGAGGAGGATATCGCGGCGTTCAGGTTCGTGGCGCATTATGCGGAGATCGCTGCGGTGTCGTTCATTCGCACGCCGGAGGATGTGCAGAACGCGCTGGACATCTTGGAAGGTTTCGCTAAGGAGGCGGAAGAGGCGAACGACGAGGCGCTGGCTGAGCGGATCCGCAACCTGGGCATCGTGCTGAAGATTGAGACGATTCCCGCCTATGAGCAGCTGGCCAGCGTGCTGCTGGAAGGGATGCGTCACCCGAACCTGGGCATCATGATCGCGCGCGGCGATCTGGCCGTGGAGTTGGGTTTTGAGCGTATGGTGGAGGTCCCGCGCCTGATTGCCTCGATGGCGGAGGCGGCACACGTGCCGGTGATCATGGCCACCCAGATCCTGGAGAACCTGGCGAAGGACGGGTTGCCGTCGCGCGCCGAGATGACCGACGTGATGTACGCCCTGCGCTCTGAGTGCGTCATGCTGAACAAGGGGCCACATATTACGGAGGCGATCCGGATTCTGGAGCGCGCTTCGCACAAGCTGGGCCATTCGCAGCGCAAGAACCGCCAGCTGCTGCGCCGTATTTCTAGTTGGGAGAATGCACTTTAATGAAAATCGTTGCTCACCGAGGCTATTCGGGCAAGTATCCCGAGCTCACCTTCCGCGCTTTTGAGGAGGCTTTGAAACTGCCGATCGACGGTATCGAGTGTGACGTCCGCCTGACGCGCGACGGCAAGGTCGTCGTCCAGCACGATAAGACGATCGATCGCACCTCCGACGGCACTGGGCTTGTCGCGAAGATGGATTTCGCGGAGTTGCGCAAGGTGAATATCGGTACGCCGGAGGACCCGCAGCAGATCATGCTTCTCGACGAGCTCCTCGAACTCCTGCAGGACTATCCCGACAAGGAGCTGTATCTGGAGACGAAGCACCCCACCCGTTTCGGCAGTGAGATCGAGGAGCAGGTGGCACTGCGTCTGCGCTATGCCGGGCTGCACGAGGATCCGCGTGTCTCCCTGATTTCTTTCGCACGCGCGGCCATTCGCCGGTTTGCTGCTTTGCTGCCCGCGCTGGACAGCTACTACCTAATCGATCCGCGCGACCGCATTTTCAGCTCCACTCGTCGATTGTTCTGTGCTCCAGTCGGTGTGGGGCCGTCAGTCGGCCAGGCCAAGAGTGAGCAGGACGTGGTGGGGCTGGGCGGGTTGCCCACCTATATTTGGACAGTCGATGAGCCCGAAGACATGGTGTGGTGCCGTGATGCGGGCGTGAATGTTCTGGCCACGAATCTGCCGGAGTTAGCTTTGGAGACGTTGCGCTAGGAGCGCCGTTGATGCGTGCTGTAGATTAGGGCGCATGGCGAAAAAGAATCGTAAGAAGAAGGACCAGCTGCCTGAGGGCATGAGCCGCCGTCAGGCAAAGCTGGCCGCACGCGCCGCTGAGCGCGAAGCCCTGCAGAAAGACCCACGCCCCTACAAGGGACTAGCTGCCGAAGCAGACTTGGTTGCCCTGCAGGAATTCGTTCCTTCCGCGGAGGCGAAGCTAGAGGTGAAGGGCACCCCGGTCACGATCGCGACCGTCCTACCTGGCGCTGGTGCCGCGATGGTGCGTAGCGACGATGAAGGTGGCGAGCGCCTCGTCGCCCTGCAGGCACAGAAGCGTTCCCACAACCCGGGCCGCGACCTAGCCTACGCTCTGAACTGGGTGCTGGAAGCAGCCAGCGGCGACTCTTTGGAGTCTGCCGTTGCAGACGGCAGCCAGCCCGCGATCACCGACCTGATCGCTGCCGACGCCACGCTGGACATCACCGAGCACGACGATTTCAACTGGTGGTTCAGCAACGCTAGTGGCGCACCACTAGAGATTCAGCAGGCCTTGCAGCGCGCTAATGAGGCAATCATCCCTTCGCGCCAGGTGGCCAAGGATCTGCCCGGTTCCATCTGGTGGGTTAACCCCGGTGGCGGCAAGGCGCACATTCGTTGGGTCCGCACCGAGGACAACGAAAACCAGATGCTTAATGCGTTGGCACGTATCGCGGCGCGCGAGGAATTGAACCTCGGCGAGGGCTCCAAGTTCGCCGGTGCTTTCCGCACGCACGGTTTGGTGGTGCCAGTGTTCGACCTTGATCCTGAGAAGGATGCTGATTCCTACGACGATGCGCTTGCGGCTCTGGATAAAGCGATCACCACCGAGTATGACAATGATGTGCAGCTCAACTCCGACGAGCGTAAGCAGCTGGACAACATCAAGTCCCGCCAGGTGACCATCTAGTTAGTGCGTTATGTAGCGAAGGTTCACTTTTAGCACGATTTAATTCGTCGTATGTTTCCTTTTCACACCCCGGAATTTAACCGTTAGGACACTTGGGATCCTTAGGGTTCCATGTCATGTCCAGTATGATTCCCGCCGTAACCGAGGCGCCACAGGTTAACGAGGAATACGCGCAGACTCATAAGAAGAAGCGCTCCTCGATTGACTGGCGTCAGGTCGCACTTGCTGCATTGTTGGTAGGGCCAAACTTGGTCCTGCTGTTGATCTTTACCTATCGTCCCCTGATCGATAACATCAGGCTGTCTTTTTACCATTGGAATATTTCTTCCTACAACCAAACATTCGTTGGGTTCGATAACTACATCGAGTGGTTCACTTCCGACGACACTGCACGAGTGGTGTTTAACACCGTCGTGTTCACCTTCTTCGCGGTGGTGGGTTCCATGGTCATCGGCTTGGCGCTTGCGCTCCTGCTTGACCAGAAGCTTTTCGGTCGTGGGGCAGCGCGCGCCATCGTGTTCGCGCCCTACGTCATCTCGGGCGCCGCTATTGGTGTGGCCTTTCAGTTTGTGTTCGACCCACGCTACGGCCTGATCCAGTACTTCCTGAACCTCCTTGGCCTCGACGTGCCAAACTTCTACCAGGACTCCAACTGGGCACTGTTCATGATCACGGTGACCTACATCTGGAAGAACGTCGGCTACGTCTTCGTCATTTACTTGGCCGCCCTGCAGGGCCGTCGCGATGACTTGGACGAAGCCGCAGAAATCGACGGCACCTCGGCAACGAGGCGCTTCTTCCGCGTGTTGATGCCTCAGCTGCGTGGCACCACCTTCTTCCTGTCCATCACGGTGCTGCTGAACTCTTTCCAAGTCTTCGACATCATCAACGCGATGACCAAGGGTGGCCCGTACGAGTACGGCACCTCCACCATGGTGTTCCAGGTGTACCAAGAGACCTTCGTTAACGGTCGTGCAGGCTACGGTGCCGCGGTTGCGACCATCATGTTCCTGGTGGTTCTGGTGATTACCGCCATCCAGGTCCGAGCACAGGAGAAGGGGAACGACTAATGACTGCTCCAGAACGCTTTCTTCCACCAGTACCTGGCTCCCAGGGCCACGGTGAACCGGTCATTACCGAAAAGCAGCGCCACCGCAAGGGTGCAGGCGTTGATAACTCGTCGACAGCCGGCAAGATCATCGGCTACATCGCCCTGATCCTGACCATCCTGGTCATCCTGGTGCCGCTGTACTTCATCGTGATTACCTCGCTGAAGTCATACGAAGATGTCTACGCCGACCCGATCACGTGGTGGCCGAACCCAATCGAATTTTCCAACTACACCCGCGTCCTCCAGGTGTCTGGTTTCCTCGACTACCTGCGTAACTCGGTGATCATCACCTCCATCCTGACCATCGTGGAGGTAGCACTGGGCGTACTCAGCGCCTACGGTTTCGCGTTCCTGCGTTTCCCAGGCCGCAACCTGCTCTTCCTCGCAGTGATCGCGACCTTGATGGTCCCGAACCAGATCACCATCATTTCCAACTATGCGCTGATCGCTGAGATGGGCCTGCGCAACACCTATATGGGTGTGATCCTGCCGCTGGCCGCCGTCGCCTTCGGCACCTACTTGATGCGTAACCACTTCCTCAGCCTGCCGAAGGAAATCATGGAAGCCGCGGCAATGGACGGTGCAGGATTCTTCACCACGCTGTTCAAGGTAGTCCTGCCCATGTCCTGGCCAACGCTTTCTGCGTTTATTCTCATCACCGTGGTGGGCGAGTGGAACCAGTACCTGTGGCCATTCCTGATCACTGACACTGCGGCCACCGCGCCGCTGCCAGTTGGTCTGACGCGACTGCAAGACCAAGAAGGCCTTACCAACTGGGGCCCGGTGATGGCAGGCACGGTGCTCACCACGCTGCCAATGCTCGTGGTCTTCCTCATCCTGCAAAAGAACATGATCAAGGGCCTGACCGCCGGTGCGGTGAAGGGATAAGGCGCCCACGCGCCAAACACCGGGGAGACCCGGGCCCACTACTCAACCCCTCTTAAATTTCTGACCCGATCTAAAAGGAGATCATCATGAACCCGTTGAATATCAACCTGTCTCGTCGTGCAGCCCTCGGCCTTGGTGCTGTCACCGCTTCCTCCCTCGCTCTGACCGCCTGCGCCGGCACCGGCGGTGGTGGCGGTAACGGCGGTGGGGGCAATGGTGGCGGTGGCCAAGATTCCGGTGGCCCACTGCAGTTCTGGTCCAACCACCCAGGTTCCTCCCAGGACATGGAGCGCGAGATTATCGACGAGTGGAACGCTGCAAACCCGGACATCCAGGTCGAACTGGTCACCGGTGGCTCCAACTACGAAGAGTTGGGACAGAAGTTCAACGCTGCACTGTCTGGTGGCCAGCTGCCTGACATTATCGTTGCGTCCGACGTGACCTGGTTCAACTTCGCGCTGAATGGCCAGACCACCAACCTGGACGAGTGCTGGGACAAGGCCGGCGTGGACAAGGATTCCTTCGTGACCACCCTGGTGGAGGACTACGCCTACGACGGCAAGCACTTCGGTGTCCCATACTGCCGCTCTACCTGCCTGATGTACTGGAACACTGAGATGCTGGAGGAAGCCGGCCTGCCATCCGACCGCGGTCCAGAGACCTGGGAAGAGTTCGCAGAGTGGGCACCACAGCTCAAGGAAATCACTGGCGACAACCCAGTCGTGGTTGTTCCTGACGGCTCCAACTACCTGGACTGGTACTTCCAGGGCATGGTGTGGGCATTCGGTGGCGCATACTCCCAGGAGTGGGAGCCAACCTTCACCGCGCCAGAGACCATCGAGGCTGGCGAGTTCCTGAAGGAGCAGGTGGAGCTGGGCCACATCGAGATCTCGACTGACCCAACCGTTGCATTCGGCAACGGCAACTCCGCAGCACTGCTGCAGTCCACCGGTTCCCTGGGTGGCCTGACGGAGACCGCGTCTATCGAATTCATCACCACCTACCTGCCTGGCCCTGGCCCATCCTGCCCAACCGGCGGCGCTGGCGTGGCCATCCCGTCCGGTATTGCTGACGAGCGCAAGGTCAACGCCCTGAAGTTCATCGACTTCCTCACCAACACCGAGAACACCATTAAGTTCTCCCAGGCAACCGGCTACATGCCAGTGCGCCAGGACGCTGTTGAGCACCCAGATGAGGTGGCCTACCTGGAGGAGAACCCGAACGCGAAGACCGCGATCGAGCAGCTGAACGAAAATACCCAGCCACAGGACTACGCCCGCGTGTTCGTCCCAGGCGGCGGCGCACGTATCGGCGGCGTCCTCGACGAGATCACCCTGCAGGGCAAGGACGTCACTGAGGCCTTCACCCAGCTGGGCGAGGAGACCCAAAAGGTCATCGACCGCGACATTGAGCCACTGCTGTAATCGTCGTTAAGTATAACCCACTGAAAGGAGGAAGCTTTCATGGCGACTGTTGAATTCCGCCAGGCTTCCCGAATTTATGATCCGGCCCGCCCCCCAGCTGTGAGCCGAGTCAACTTGGACATCGCCGATGGCGAATTCTTAGTGCTCGTCGGACCGTCCGGCTGCGGCAAGTCCACCACCCTGCGCATGCTCGCGGGTTTGGAGCCAGTTGATGAAGGCCAGATCTTCATCGATGATGAGGACGTGACCGAGCTGCGCGCCCGCGACCGTGACGTTGCCATGGTGTTCCAGTCCTACGCGCTCTACCCAAACATGACCGCGCGGCAGAACATGTCCTTCGCACTAGAGAACCAGAAGGTAGACCAGGCGACTATCGACGAGCGCGTGGCTTTCGCCACCAGGATGCTCGAGCTGGAAGATCTCATCGACAAGAAGCCATCGGCGATGTCCGGTGGTCAGCGCCAGCGTGTGGCCATGGGGCGTGCGATCGTGCGCCAGCCGAAGGTATTCCTCATGGATGAGCCACTGTCCAACTTGGACGCGAAGCTTCGCGTGTCTACTCGCGCGCAGATTGCAGCTTTACAGCGTGAGCTGGGCACGACCACGGTATACGTCACCCACGACCAGACCGAGGCCATGACCTTGGGCGACCGGGTTTGCGTGCTGAAGAACGGCATCCTCCAGCAAGTGGATGCCCCCGGCGTACTCTACGAGAACCCGGGCAACACCTTCGTGGCAACCTTCATCGGCTCTCCAGCAATGACTCTGCTGGACGGCGTGACCGTCAGAGATGGTCGCGCAGTGCTTGGTGAGGGTCACAAGATGGACCTGGGAATGACTCCTGAGCAGGCCTCCAAGGTCGTCGCCAACAAGGTCATTCTGGGTGTGCGCCCAGAAAACTGGGAGATCGTCTCCATCGGCGGAGATGCTCCAGCAGGGGAGCCGACGGTACCGCTCGAGGTGGCCATTGTGGAGCACCTCGGTGGCGAGCAGTTCGCTTACTGCTCCCCAATCATGACTGCGAACTCCCCAGTGTCCGTTCGCGGCGAGCGCGTCACGGTCCGTGCGCCGAAGGGCACCCTGGATCAGGGCGACATCATCCACGTCCGCCCGGTCCCTGGTGGTTGTGTCTTCTTCGACCCGCAGACGGAAATCAACCTGAACTACCTCTAGTACTACGCTTTACGACGATCACCCGCCTCCGTGGAACTGTCACGGGGCCGGGTGATCGTCGTTTCTGGTCGGTCGAGAGAACTTTGAAAATGCGGCCAATGTGCAGGGAAAAGTGAATCTCGAAAATCCGACTAGTGCTGCTACTGAACCGATCAAACACTAAAGACGAGCAGGCACCATGTTGCAGGCCGCCGGCTCTTGTCGAGTGCGCTTGGGAGCGCTTTCCCGCTAGCGTGGCGTAGCCGAGGGGCTTCTAAAATCGGAATCTCGGCAAGTGAGCTTCGCTCTTCCCAAATATGGCGCTATTTTTCCCGTTAATAGTCCGAAATTCCCCGATATTGAACTGAATTTCCTAGAAAAACAGCCGTGTTTTGTTAATTCTGGGCAGAAATTGACTCCATAGAGAAAGCGCTTCCAAGAGTTTCCTCAGACTTCACCTGAAAAACATCGCTGCTTAATCTTCGTTAGCGAGTATCAAATGGAAGCGCGTTCATGAGAGATAGGTCGTAGCGCGTTTGTCTGTAAATGCTTTCCGAGTCCCCGGCAAGACTTCACTTCTGAAAGGTTACCCATGAAGCGTCGTTCGTTTCTTAAATCCTCCGCTGTCGCACTAACAGCGGTTCTTGTATCTTCAACTTTCGTTGCCTGCGGTGATAGTTCCGAAAACTCTGCCGATGGTGGCAATGGACCATTGGTGATCTACTCCAACTCAGTTTCGGACGGCCGTGGAGAATGGCTCTCCGAAAAGGCGAAAGAAGCTGGTTTTGAACTTGAATTTGTAGACCTTGGTGGTGGAGATATTCAAGACCGATTGGTTGCAGAGCAAGCCAACCCGATTGCAGATGTTGTCTTTGGTTTGAACAACGTATTTTTCGAGAACATCAAGTCCGAGGGTGTTCTGGAACCATATACTCCTGCATGGTCGGACAAGGTCGATTCCGGCATCGGTGATGACGAGCAATACTGGCCGATCGTTCGTGAGCCGATCATGCTCGTCTATAACACTGAAACCTATACCGAAGCAGAGGCCCCTAAGGATTGGCCAGATCTGTGGGAGAATGCAGAATTTCACGGTCGTTACGAGACGCCTAGCAGTCTGGGCGGCGCAACAACCCAGATGGTTCTTTCTGGAATTTTATCCCGCTACCTCGATGAATCCGGTGACTTAGGAGTGTCCGAGGAGGGCTGGCAAGCTGTAGAAAGCTATTTCGAGAATGGCAACCCGGCCATTGACGGCACTGATCTGTACGCCCGCATGGCAAACGGTGATGTGGACGCAGGACAGATGTGGCTTGCTGGTAAGGCATCTCGTGAGGCCGAGTACGGACTGGAAACGAATGCTGCCCACCCAGAAGTTGGTGTTCCCATGGCAACCCAACACGTTGCGAAGGTAAAGGGCAGTGAGAATCCTAAGGCTGAAGAGTTCATTGATTGGTTCGGATCCGCAGAAGTGCAGGCTGAATGGTCGAATGAATTCTTCACGGCACCGACGAACAAGGATGCGCTGGACTCTGCCGATCAAGATGCTGTAGCGCAGACTGATTCCTTTGAGGCACAGGACATCGATTGGGAAACGGTAGCCGCCAACCTTTCCGAATGGATCGAAAAGATCGAGCTTCAGTACATGTAATCCGACGAAGAGACATCCCGTAGTCAACGCTGCGGGACGTTCTTCGTTTTGGACCTAATGATTGGATAACAATGATTACTTTTGAGCATGTCAAGGTTGCCTACGGCGACTTCGTTGCGCTTCCTGATTTTGACCTCCACATAAATGAAGGAGAGTTCTTTACTTTCCTTGGGCCGTCAGGGTGTGGTAAATCCACAGCGCTGCGCACCCTTGCAGGGTTTAGCTCACCTTCGTCAGGCAAAATCCACGTTGACGGAAAAGACGTAACGTTTGCTCATTCGTCGAAACGAGGGATCGGCATGGTCTTTCAAAACTATGCCCTCTTCCCCTCGATGAATGTCCGGGACAACATTGAATTCGGATTGAAGACAGCTAAGGTTCCCGCCGATGAGATCTCGCAACGAGTGGCTGATGCTGCTAAGCATGTAGATCTGACGGATGAACAGCTTGACAAACAAATCTCTGAGCTTTCGGGTGGGCAGCAACAGCGTGTAGCTATTGCCCGTGCTTTGGTCATGCAGCCAACTATCCTCCTGCTCGATGAGCCACTCTCGAATCTGGATGCGCGCTTGCGTAAGCAACTTCGTGGTCAGCTGAAGCACCTACAGTCTGATGTCGGCATCACAACGGTATACGTGACCCATGACCAAGAAGAAGCACTATCGCTCTCAGATAGGATCGCCGTGCTGAACAAGGGTGAAATCGAACAGGTCGGTACACCGCAAGAACTCTATGACGAATCAGAGACAGAGTTCGTCTGCACTTTCCTAGGGGAAGTTAATCAAATATCTGATGCTCAAGTTCATGAACTTAATCAGCAGGGAGCTGCATTAGACCCTAAGGCTAACCACTACATCCGTTTGGAAAAACTGAACTTTTCCAAGGCTGAAGAGGTATCTAGCGGGGTCCCGGTACTTCCTGCAACTGTCAAGACGCGCCACTACTTTGGCGATCACTCTACCTATGAGGTGGATTGCCTTGGTTCGCCGCTTCGAATCACAAGTTCCGACAACGATGCTCCACAAGAAGAAGGAGCGCTAATTTATCTGTCTGCAGATCTTCAATGGGTTCGGAGCTTCGACTCAAATGGCCAGCGGATCCACGCTTTCTAGGGAGCTTTAATGAAACTGGACAAACTTTCTATCAAATCGATGTTGAAGTCACCTTTGAACATCGTTGTTCTGCTGGTGATTTCCTACTTCATCATTGCATTCCTTATTTGGCCTAATCTAACTTTGCTGCTTAACGTATTTCGGCCAGATGGCGAGTGGAGCTTCGGAGTTTTTGAGAAGCTTGTTTCGTCTGAACGGGCAATGAAATCGCTTGCGAACTCATTTATCCTCGCGGTGATTCTTTCTGTCACCGTGAACGTAGTGGGAATCTTTATTGTCTTGGTGACCCGGTATTTCGATATTAAGGGTTCCAAAATTCTCTTCGCCGGCTTCGCAACACCACTGCTATACGGTGGAGTGGTTTTGGTGTCTGGCTATAACTTGATTTATGGGCCAAGCGGATTCCTAACGAATGTGATGTCACGTTTCTTTCCTGAGATGGATGTCAATTGGTTCCGTGGCATGCTCGCGGTCGTTCTGGTGATGACTTTTTCGGGAACCGGGAATCACCTTCTCTTCATGACTAATTCGATCTCAAAGATTGATAATCAGACGATAGAAGCGGCTAAGCAAATGGGTGCGTCAACGTGGACAATCCTTATGAAAATCGTGATTCCAGTGTTGAAACCGATGATTTTTGCGATCACGATCCTGACTTTCCTAACCGGCCTTGGCGCCATGAGCGCCCCCTTGATCTTGGGTGGCGAGAATTTCCAAACAATTTCCCCCATGATTTTGACGTTTTCACGAAGCATGGGATCTAGGGATTTGGCAGCTACACTGGCCATTTTCCTCGGTATTGCGACATTAATCTTGCTTGCAATTCTCAACCGAGTTGAAAAGGGTGGGACCTATTTCTCCGTTGCGAAGGTCCCAGTTGCTCTCGAAAAACAGAAAATTGAGAACCCTATCGCCAATGCTGTTGTTCATATCCTGGCATGGCTTCTGTGGGTGGTTTACGTAATTCCGCCAGTGCTCATCATTCTGTTTTCGTTTACCAATGCCTCAGCCATCGCTCGTGGTTCAATCCAATTTAGTGATCTGACTCTTGCCAATTACGCTCGAATTTTCACTGACCCCGATGCGATTGAGCCTTTCGTAGTTTCCATTATCTACTCAGCTGTCGCTTCAATAATTGTGGTTCTGGCAATGCTTTTTGTTGCACGAATAATCCAGCGTTACCGCAATTCCGTGACCGTCTTTATCGAGTATCTTCTTCATATTCCTTGGGTACTTCCAGGGACGATGATTGCTCTAGGTTTGTTGATCACGTTTAGCCAGCCACAGCCCGTTGTACTGGGACAGGTGCTATCAGGGACGGTCATTCTTCTAGCGATTGGCTACATTGTAGAAAAAATTCCTTTCACGTTACGCATGCTTAAGGCGTCCTTCACCGGCGTACCCGCGAATGTGGAGGAAGCTGCTTCGATTCTCGGTGCCAGCGACTTCACTACGTTTAGGAAGATTTTGCTACCAATTGTGCTCCCCGTTGCTGCAGCGATCGGAGCATTGAATTTCAACTCACTTTTGGATAACTACGAGACAGCAGTCTTCTTAGCTCATCCATTCCATCAGCCGCTCGGCATCTTCATCTACAATGCAACGTCTTCGGACACATTGAACGACACGACGGTGCTGACCTTCGTGTACACCGTGCTTCTTATGATCATTTCGGGCATAGTTCTTTATGTCGTTTACGGGGGCAGTTCTGATAGCGCCAAGAAGACTAGGCGGTTCCGTCGGAAGGCCAAGGCAGCGTAATGACTAAGACCGAGATTGGTAAACCTCAGTTTGCCGAAGTTAACCATCGTTTCATCGCAGCTGCTCAGACGAAGCGACCTCTAATCGCGGTCCATCGAGGATCACCTGGAGGCTCGATTGTCGAGAACACGGCATTCGCCATTGAGGCCGCTTTGGCTGAAGGCGCGGATATCGTCGAAATCGATATTATTCGATCCACCGATGGTGAGTTCTTCGTTTTTCACAATGGTTATGAGCGACTTTACTTTGGCCTTGAACGAGATATTCGAGATCTCTCTGCGGCTGAGATTGAAGAACTGCAATACGAAGATTTCGTGCAGAAAGAAGTCCGTCCGTGGGGACTGGAAAAATTGTCGACAGTCCTTGAAGCTTTTCCACATGCGCTCATCAATATCGACCGATCGTGGCCGTATTGGGATACGCTGCTGGATTACCTTGATGGGTTTAATTGCTGTGACAGGGTGATTTTGAAGGCCCCGGCGGAAGCTGCCAACCTAGAGACCTTGGCTAAACACAGCACGCCATATCCATTTATTCCTATCGTCAAGGAGAAAGGCCAGCTAGAGCTAGCGCTCGCGTACAAGAAGGTCAACACTCTAGCGATTGAGGTCTTAGCGACGGAAGTCGGCGAGTATTTTTCGCATAGAGAGGTGATTGCTGACCTACGTTCCAAAGGGTTTCTAGTTCTGCTGAACGCACTGAACCTGCCGGATCGTCAGAACTTGTACCTGGGTTGGGATGATGAAACATCGGTTCTGTCGACTCCTGACCAAGGTTGGGGGAAACTGATTGACCAAGGTGCGGATATTATTCAGACCGACTGGCCTAGCTTATTAAACCGGTACCTAGAGGAACGGTGCCAAGTTGCTGCCGCTGAGGAACAAACAGATTAGAAATGCCGTTCCGAGATTTTGGGTTATGCTGAGTCGGAAAGTATTCGTATGATCTCACGTTAGGCACACTAAATTTCGCATGGATAGCCAAGCACGAACTGCACCCCGGGTCACTATGGATGATGTGGCCCGGGTTGCGGGTGTTTCGCGAGCCACAGTTTCAAGAGTCATGACTGGAAACTCGTCGGTAAGCGAGGAAACAATTGCCAAAGTCAATCGTGCCATCGAAGACTTGGGATACATTCCAAATCCGGCGGCGCGCTCGCTTGCGGGCTACAGAACTAGGGTGCCTACAGTGGGATTGCTGTTACGGGACCCAACGAATAGTTCATATGGCTTCCTATACTCTGAGCTGCAGCGGCAGGCTGAAGAAAATGGCTTCCAATTGGTGGCATCGATTCCAACTGTGAGAGGAAAAACTGTTGACGAACTGGAAGCCTTATCGCGGCTTTTGAGTCTTGGAGTTAACGGAATCTTTTTAGCTACCGGCTCGATAAAACCGTCTGATGTTGAAGGACTGTTGGATAAGGTTCCGATGGTTTCAGTAGGGCGCCCCGAATTTCACGATGAAATATCTGCTGTCGGATATGACGAAGCAAAGCATGGTGAGATAGTTGCGGAGAAAGTCCTAGAATACGGGCATCATCGTGTGGGCGTTGTGCTTGTTAACGAAGATATCTCGGTTCCGGAAAACCGGCGAGGAGTATCGACCATTCGCGCTCTTGAAGCTGCAGGCGTCGAAGTAGTAAAAGTCCTGGTAGAGCCACGTGAAGCTCATATGCTGTCGACCAATCAGATGCTTGAGTTAGCGGAGGCAGATGAGATTGATTGCGCAGTATTTCCTACTGATCTGAGAGCCACGCGATTCCTCCAGGCAGCGCAAATTGCTGGTGTTGATGTCCCAGAAGATGTAAGTGTTGTCGGCTTCGATGGAATTTCACGAGAAAGTCAACATACAGGTTTGGCTACAATAAGGATTCCTGTGGAGGCGGTCGCCGCACGAGCATCGCGGGTAATGGGTGTGCGCATGCAAAACCCCCGTCAGGTGGTTACGCACGAGAATTTCGCAGGCATCTTCGTTTCGGGAAGGACTTTAGGTCCGCCTCGGAGGCGTTGAGCTCGGTGGTGTTAAAGCGAGATTATCGGGGCAGGGGTTCTCGCTTCGGGGCTCGTGTTATTGCCTCATGAAGCCACGGCTGACTCTGACCTCAAGTGGACAATCTTTACGGCGCTGACAGATTCTGCGTTTACGGCAAGTTCATCTGAAAATCACCAGATGTACCTCGTGTTTGCACGTTTAACGCAGAAAGTGTCTCTACGGTAGGCGTTAAGAAACGAGGGAAAGGGGCAGAAGCCATGGCCTCCACATTTTTACAGCGTGTCCGCGACCGCCATGTGCGGCCTGCGGACACGCCGCCAACGCGCGAGCAGACCATGCGCCGCCTCCGCGAAGACATGGCCGTGCTGGATCAGCAGCACGACCAGCTGCGGCAAGCATCAGCGCAGCGGGGCAAATAGTTCCTCTGCGGCGTACTCGTCCCAGATGACGACGTTGCCCACGTAGGTATCCATGAAACCGCCGATCGGCACGGTCTCTGCGTTCACGCCGCGGCTCATCGCCCACGCCATGCGACCCAGGTGCCAGAGGTGGTCACCCTCGCCGACGAGCACCGCACCTGTGCCGCTGAACAGCAGCGATGTCATCCGGATCGGGTTGAGCAGCGTGCCAGGCGATGCGACCTTATCGACGAGCGCCCCGAAGAACTGACGCTGGCGTGCAACGCGGTCAATATCACCTTGGGCGGTAGCGCGGGTACGCACATAGCCCAGCGCGGTGGCGCCATCCATCTTCTGGCAGCCGGGTTGCACATCGAGAGCCGCCAACGGGTCCTGAATGGGCTGGTCCACGCAGATTTCTACCCCGCCGATGGCATCGACAACCCCGGCCAGACCACCCATTCCGATTTCCATGTAATGGTCGATGCGCAGGCCAGTGGCTTGCTCGACGGTTTCGGCCAGCAGCTTCGGGCCGCCATAGGCGAAGGCAGCGTTGATTTTGTCCTCGCCGTAACCTGGAATATTCATCAGTGAGTCGCGGGGGATACTGATCAGGGTGGACTCGCCCATGTTAGGAATGTGCAGCACCATGATGGTGTCGGTGCGGCTGGGGCCTACTTCGCCGCCGGTGCCTAGCCGTTCAATATCGTTTTCGCTCAGGCCCTGGCGGGAGTCCGAGCCGACGAGCAGCCAGTTCGTGCCCGACGTATTGGCGATCGGCTGGTCTGGGAAGGCGTCGACACGCGTGAGCCTGCTATCACCCCACAGAACGAGCACGACAGCCAGCACCAGCACGATGGCAAGCAGGGAACTGCATCCGGAGAAGCAGCCGATGCGGCGCCGCGGCCTGCGTCGGGGACGGGGTGCGCGTGTCGACGAGCGACTGGGCCGCTGGGAGACTTGGAGGGGTACATCGTCGTAAGGCGCACGGCGTGGTTCATAGCTCTGGCGTGGTTCATAGCGCGGGCGCGGCTCCTGGCGTGGTTCGTAGTTTTGGCGCGGCCGCTCCGGCGGTAGTTGCTGTTGGGGCCTCTCTTGCCCGCTTTCCTGTGGGCGCTCCTG
>NZ_JBHWRP010000087.1:0-79279 GCF_043426755.1 Corynebacterium sp.
ACCTCGCGGTAGCGGCTGGGATCTGCCTGGGAAGCAAACTTCGCGTCCTTGGACTTGTCGACGAGCACCGAGCGCACGCCTTCCACGAAGTCCGGTTCGCGACGAGACACCTCCCCCAAAGCGCGCTCATTGTCCAGGGACTCGGAGAGCGTCTTGGTGGAGTTAGCGTCGAAAAGCTCGGCTGCTGCCACCATCATCGACGGCGACGCCTGCGCTGTCAGCTCTTCCACCATGGTCTTCAAGTCACCCGAGAGGTTCGCTGAGATCTCCGGCCAGGAGCCGACGAAGGCTTCGTCGATATCCGCGTAAATCTTCGGCAGCTCGGCGTGGTCGGGCTCGATGGCGGCCTCTTCGATGGCCTGTGGGCCACGCTCGATGATCGCTTCGAGCAGCCCGTCGAAGGATTCCACCTGGTGGGTGGCAAGGCCTGTGGCCATCATGTCGCCGGCGGTGAGCCGGTAGCCCGTGATCGCCAGGAATTTACCCAGCGCGGTCGACGGGTGGCCGGGCAGGTTCTGGAACGTGTGGGACATGCCCACGTCCGTAATATAACCAATGTTCATCTCTGGCATGGACGCCCACGTGTCCGCGGTGATCACGCGGTGGGAGCCGTGTGCGGACACACCGAGACCCCCGCCCATGACAACGCCGTTCATCAAGGCGATATAGGGCTTCGGGTATTCGGCAATCTTCTGGTTCATGGAATATTCGGCAGCCATGAAGCGGTCGACGTCCTCGTGGTTTCCGGCCAGAATCGTGTCGCGGGCCCAACGAACGTCGCCACCGGAGCAGAAGTGCTTGCCTTCGGTGCGGATGACTACTTGCTGGATCCCGTCGTCGTCACGCCACTGCTCGAGTGCCTCGGCGATGATCGCGATCATTTCGGGGCTCAGGCTGTTGAGCGCTTTGGGACGATCTAAAGTAAGCACTCCGGTAGACTTTTCAACGGTAACAATCACTGGTTGGTTCATATCAGCCAGTGTTCCACATCACAAGAAAGTTGGCTATGAGTTCCCCTCGACTGGTGGCATTGGACATGGACGGCACGCTGCTCGACGAAGAAGGTCGCATCCCCGACGAGTTCTGGGACCTTCTGGGACGGGCCAAGCAACAAGGAGTGACAATTGCCCCGGCTTCTGGACGCCAGCTGGCCACCCTGCGGGACATGTTCGAGCTGACCAATGAGCGCCCCGATACATTTATCGCCGAGAATGGCACCGTTGTCTGGCACAAGGGTGAGATCGTCTCTGAGAAGCCGATGCGCAAAGACATCGTGACCGCGATCGTGGACGCGCTTGAAAACGTCGACTTCCCTGTCCACATCGTCCTGTGCAAGGCACAAGCCTCCTATACCGACGAGAACCTGCCCGCTGACGTGACTGCCGAAGTGGACAAGTACTATCACGCGAATCAGCATGTGGCGAGCCTGCGAGATGTCGTCGATACGCACGTCGTGAAAATCGCACTGTATGTGGAGACTGACGCCGAGCGCGATGCCCTACCCGTCGTGCGTGAGGTGGCACAGGACTACACCCTGGCGGTAAGTTCCAAGCACTGGCTGGACGTCATGGCGCCGGGTGCAAACAAGGGTGTTGCTCTGCTGGATCTTGCTAAGGCCTTGGGCGTGAAGCAGGAGGATACCGCGGCGATCGGCGATTACTTGAATGACTACGAGCTCCTTGAGGCCGCCGGCACCGCCGTGGCCATGGAGAACGCTCATCCTGATTTGAAGGCGATTGCCGACGAAATCACGGCCTCCAACATCGATCATGGCGCACTGAAAACGCTGCGAAAGTGGTTGAGCTGACCTGTCTGTGATTGATTTTTCCGCCCCAGCAGACGAGGTCGCCCCGCAGCTCTTGGGATGCTTCCTCACCCATGCCGGCGTGACCATCCGCATTACTGAGGTTGAGGCTTATCTTGGTGCTGACGACGAAGCGTCCCACACCTACCGGGGCAAAACCGACCGCAATGCCTCCATGTTTGGCCCGCCCGGACGTATGTACGTCTACATTTCCTACGGGATCCACAGGGCGGGCAATATCGTGTGCGCGCCGGAGGGCATTGGACAGGGGTGCCTGCTTCGCGCTGGTGAAGTTGTCGCCGGTGAAGAGGCTGCGCGCACGCGCCGTGGTGGGACTGACTTCCATAACCTGGCGCGGGGGCCGGGCAACCTTGGATCAGCGCTCGGCCTTGATCTTTCTGACAACGGGCAGGCCGTGACGGGGCCCGTCATCACGCTGCAGCCACGGGAAACCGAACCGGAATGGGTCCGAGGGCCACGCATCGGAATCAGCAAGAATGCGGACGCGCCCCTGCGCTTTTGGATCCCATTCGACCCCTCAGTGTCAGGCCGCCGTGGGTATCCGCAGGGGCATCGTCGTTAAGCTTTCTTCTTCTTTTTCTTGCCGTTTTTGGACTTCTCCAGCTGGGCGGCATGGTCGGGGACGTAGCGGAACTCCCCGCGCGGTGGGCGCTGGTAGTCGCCGGCCTCTGGACGCTCCGGAATCTCCGGTAGGGGGCGCTCGATCTTCTCGTGCGGAATCGTGGACAGCAGGTGCGAGATCACGTTGATCCGTGAACGCTTCTTGTCCTCCGACTCCACGGTGTACCACGGCGCGGAAGGAATGTCGGTGTGGATGAACATCTCATCCTTCGCGCGGGAGTACTCCTCCCAGCGGGTGATCGATTGCAGGTCCATCGGCGACAGCTTCCAACGACGCAGCGGATCCTCCAAGCGGGACTGGAAGCGGGCATACTGCTCTTCATCCGACACGGAGAACCAGTATTTGCGCAGCATAATGCCGTCTTCGACGAGGAGGCGCTCAAAAATTGGTGCCTGGTGGAGGAAACGGCGATACTCCTGCGACGTGCAGAAGCCCATCACGCGTTCGACGCCAGCGCGGTTGTACCAGGAGCGGTCGAAGATGACGATCTCGCCGGCCGTCGGCAGCTTTTCAACATAACGCTGGAAGTACCACTGGCCCTGCTCACGTTCGCTAGGCTTAGGCAAAGCCTCAACGCGACAGGTGCGCGGGTTCAGATACTGCGTGATGCGCTTGATCGCCGATCCTTTACCAGCGGCGTCGCGGCCCTCCATGATGATGACCACGCGCGCGCCGGTTTCGACGACCCACTGCTGCATATCCACCAACTCTGCCTGCAGCCTCTTGAGTTCGTCCTCATAGGCCTGCTTGGACAGTTTTGGCGGCTTTTTCGTCTTATCAGATCCCATAAAAAATACGGTACCTGAGCTGCTAAACGAATGGAAAGTGGGGTTACTTGACTTGGAACTCTGCCATCTCGTCCCACTCGGTCTTGCCCTCGATCAGGGTGTTGATGATCTGTGGGGTCTCAGTGAGCAAGGTGGGGAACAAATCCTGAGCAGCCTTGAAGTGCTCCGAGTTCACGTGGGCCTCAGCGGCGTCGTCCTTGAAGCCCTCGACCAAGATGTACTCATTGGGGTCATCGGTATTGCGGAACCAGTCGAAGAACAGGCAG
Source organism: Corynebacterium sp. (assembly GCF_043426755.1). GTDB lineage: Bacteria > Actinomycetota > Actinomycetes > Mycobacteriales > Mycobacteriaceae > Corynebacterium. The sequence continues at coordinate 3,502 of NZ_JBHWRP010000087.1, forward strand.
CCATCTTCCGCGCGGGAAGCCTCAGTGAAGTCAGCAACTTTCTCGCGGAAGTCCTCGACGTGCTCTGGAAGTGGACGGAAACGAACGTTAATCAAAATCATGCCACCAATTGTACGCGTGGTGGCGGATTCTGTCTGCGCAGGTCAAGAGCTTGATGTCAATTCAGCGGCGAAGAGTACGGGGGTAAACGTGACCCCCAAGACAAAGTTTGCTTTTCATTGATCCAGATCACATATACACTTTGCCCTACCCGAATTGTTCAACAATATTCTGGAAAGTGAAACGAGATGAGCGCGACAATCGACTTAAATGCCGACCTCGGCGAGTCCACTGCAGGCAATCCCGTTGCAGATGACGCTGCCATGTTAGAAATGGTCTCAAGCGCCAACGTCGCTACAGGATTCCACGCCGGCGACCCTCACTCAATTGCAGGGACCTTACGCCAAGCAGCCAAAGCAGGTGTGGTCATCGGCGCGCATCCTGCATACCACGACTTAGTAGGGTTCGGTCGCCGTTTTATCGACTACACACCCAGCGAGCTTGCCGACGAAATCACTTACCAAATTGGGGCCCTCGACGCTCTCGCCCGCTCAGCTGGCACCCGGGTCAGCTACGTCAAACCGCACGGCGCGTTGTACAACGCCATTGTGCACAACGCAGAGCATGCTCAAGCGGTTGTCGACGGGGTCCGTTCTTTCGGGGACCTCCCTCTCCTCTTCCTACCCGGCGGGAAGGCCGTCGAACTCGCAGAACAGGCAGGATTGCGTGTCATCCGTGAAGCTTTCGCCGACCGCGGTTATAACCCGGATGGAACCCTTGTCAGCCGGCGCGAACCAAATGCAGTCCTGCACGATGCCGAGCAGGTTGCACAGCGCGTGTTCCAAGTGGCCGACTCTGGGTCAGTTACAGCCGTCGATGGCACCGTGCTGCATGTCGATGCCGAGTCAGTATGTATGCACGGTGATTCACCAGGCTCCGTTGCGTTGATGCGAACTGTTGTGGAGCGTCTCAACAATGAGGGAATTACTGTAAGGAGCTTCCTGTGATCCAGACTGTTGGCTCTAGAGCACTCATTGTCGATTTACCGGATTTGGACACTGTCATGAACTGGCACGCGTCCCTCGTAGCCGACCCCCTACCCCACCAAACCGATGTGATTGCCGCGGCCAGAACCGTACTGATCACATTCGATTCGCCCAGTGCTACGCGGCAGGCAATGAAAACACTCGAGTCTTTTAGCGCAGAGGATGCCGAAAAGAATGCTCCGCGCGACATTGTGATCGACGTTCTCTACGACGGTGAAGATCTCGATGATGTCGCCGACGTATTGGGAATCTCGCGCGAGGCTGTCATTGACTGGCACACGTCCACCACCTGGGTCGCAGCATTCGGTGGCTTCGCGCCAGGTTTCACCTATTGCGTCGCAGAAGACGATGCGGATGCTCGCTCCATCCCACGCAGAAGCTCTCCGCGCACGGAAGTTCCAGCGGGCTCAGTCGGTTTAGCGGGGGAATTTTCCGCTGTATATCCGCGGCCCTCTCCCGGCGGATGGCAGCTGCTTGGTAGGACTACTGACCCCTTATGGGATTCAGCGGCTACCCCACCTGCCTTGGTGATGCCCGGTGACCGCGTTCGCTACAACCCAGTGTCCACGTTGGACACTTCGCACGCACCGAGCAGGTTCACCATGGACCGTCCGCCTCGGCGTCCGCTTTTCACAATCGATGACATCGGGCTACAGACGCTGTATCAGGATCTTGGGCGCCAAGGCAATGGCAATCTCGGTGTGACTACTTCCGGTTCTGCTGATCGCGCCGCTGCACGCACGGCCAATGCTGCAGTCGGCAACAAACGCAACGCCACCCTCCTCGAAAACATTGGCGGCATGCAGCTGACTGCACTGGCTGAAGCAGTCATCTGCATCACTGGTGCCGAAGCAGAAGTAACTGTCAACGATCGTGGTGTGCCTCTGGCCACGCCACTAATCATTCCGGCCGGCGCAACCGTCACAGTTGGTCCCGCCACCCTGGGAATGCGCAACTACCTCGCAGTTCGAGGCGGACTGATCGCAGATACTGAGCTGGACTCAGCCGCGACCGATCTGCTCTCTGGGCTGGGGCCGGCACCGCTACAGCCAGGAGACACCGTAGCAGCATCGCTGTCGCGCCCCGATTCTGCGAACGCTTTGCTGAGTAACCCACTACGTGTGGAGAAAAAGGACGGGGTCACTCACGGCACCCTGCGCGTCATTCCAGGTCCACGCGATGCATGGTTTGGAGACGGCCTGCAGAAATTCCTTGAGACCACATGGACCGTGACCGCCGAATCTAATCGAGTGGGGCTGCGTCTCACCGGCCCAGAGCCGATCCAACGCACCCGTGACGGCGAACTTCCAAGCGAAGGAATGGTCGCAGGTTCGATTCAAATCCCTCCGAATGGTCAACCCGTGGTTTTCCTGCGTGACCATGCTGTCACCGGCGGATATCCCGTGATCGCCACTGTGCTCCACGAAGACGTGGATATCGCGGCCCAACTTCCACCTGAATCCCAGGTAACTTTCGAACTATATTCCGAAGGGAATGAATAAATGACTTTGAACACTGTCCTCATCGCCAACCGTGGCGAAATCGCCGTCCGTATTGCTCGTTCAGCACGCGACCTTGGTATTCGTTCCATTGCGGTGTATTCGGAAGCAGACACCGGCGCGCTGCACACGCAAGTAGCCGACGAAGCATATCTGCTTCCTGGAAAAACGTCGGCTGAAACGTACATGAATATTCCGGCTTTGCTAGACATCGCCCACCGGACTGGTGCTGATTGTCTCCACCCCGGCTATGGATTCCTCTCGGAAAATGCCGACTTCGCGCGTACCGTCCAACAGGCCGGACTCACCTGGATCGGCCCTTCCCCCGAGGCGATTGAACTTCTAGGCGACAAAATCGCCGCTCGCCGGGTCGCTACTGAGGCTGGTGCCCCGCTCGCGCCCGGTACCCCGGATCCGATCAGCGACTGGGAAGAAGCTCGCGCTTTCGCTGAAGAACATGGGATGCCGATTGCCATTAAAGCGGCTTTCGGAGGAGGCGGACGCGGACTTAAAGTTGTCACGGATGAAGCAGATATCGAGGGCGCGTTTGCCTCTGCTGGCCGCGAAGCCAAAGAAGCTTTTGGGCGTGCCGAGTGCTACGTAGAAAAGTTTCTCACCCACCCGCGCCACGTCGAAGCCCAGGTTATTGCGGATAATCATGGCAATGTCGCGGTGCTGGGGACCCGTGACTGCTCGACGCAACGTCGCTTCCAGAAGTTGATTGAAGAAGCTCCGGCTCCATTTCTGACGGAGGAGCAGCACACATCCATCATCGAGGGTGCACGGGAGATTTGCCGCAGTGCAGGATATACGTCGGCTGGTACCGTCGAGTACATCGTTTCAGAAGATGGAACGGTATCTTTCCTCGAGGTCAATACCCGCGTTCAAGTAGAGCACCCCGTCACTGAAGTGGTGACCGGTGTCGATATCATCGCTGAACAGTTCCGCGTAGCAGCTGGACAGCCCCTGAGTTTCACTGGCGATCCTCAGCTGAATGGCCACGCCTTCGAATTCCGTATTAACGCTGAAGATGTCACGAACGGTTTCGCTCCGTGCCCTGGCACGATCACCAACTTCGACGTACCTACCGGCCCAGGCATTCGCATCGATTCCGGTGTTCGGACCGGGTCGACAATCCCTGCCTACTACGACTCACTCATGGCGAAGCTCATTGTTTGGGCACCGGACCGCGATGCTGCTTTAAGACGAGCCCGCCAGGCGCTATCCGAGTTCCGTATCCAAGGGGTGCGCACAGTCCTGCCATTCCACAAAGACATGGTCGATGCACCTGAACTCAACGGCGATTCACTTGATATCTATACCGATTGGGTGGACCACAACTACCAGCCGGGAACCAACCATGAGGTCAGCGACATTGAACTGATCTATGCTGAGCGGACCTCATTCGCAATTGAGATCGACGGAAAGCTCCACGAAATCGGTATACCGACAGAATTGCTCAGCCTGGGTGGCGGCAACGGCGGCGCAATGGGCTCAGCAGAAGACAGCTCCGCTGGCGCAGGCGCTGTAACCTCCAAGTACGAAGCCACCATTGTGAAATGGCTGGTTAACGATGGCGAGAACGTTGATAAGGGAGATCCCCTCGCGACCATCGAAGCGATGAAGATGGAATCAACGTTGAAAGCTCCTCGGTCTGGGCAAGTGTCTTTGGCTGTGAAAGAAGGAGAAAGGGTGCAGGCGAACGCTGTGATCGCCACGATCTCGTAGACTAGCTCTCATGCTTGTCCACGCGGTCCTAGCCGAATTAAGGTACGCCATTTCCCGGGGCGAATTTCGCCCAGGGGAAAAACTCAATGAGGTGGCCGTTGCCAGCCACTTTGATGTCTCTCGCAATACGCTGCGAGAGGCATTCGCAGTGCTGTCTGCCGAAGGCCTGGCCCAGCGAATCCCCAACCGTGGCGTGTTTATTGCGGAACCAACACCAGCTTTCGTCGATGACCTCTACAGATCGCGAGCAGCATTGGAACCGGCTGCACTGCGATGGGGTGAGTTCCTGGACTTTTCGTCGTTACGCGCCACCGTCGATCATGCTGCACAGGTTCGTGATGCAGGGAACTTCGATGAGGTAGCTCTTGCTAACCAGCAGTTTCACCGACTCATTGTTGCTGGCATGGGCAGCGACACCCTCAGCAGCACTATGGACCAGTTGCTAGCACGCATGAGACTGGCCTTCCTCACAATCCAAGCAATGGTTCCTGATTTCCATAGCCCCTACGTGGACCACAACCGCGAACTGGTGAATTTGCTGGAGAACGACGAACACGCCGTTGCCGCGGATACTCTTCATGAGAATCTCGGGCATACGGCGCGGAGGCTAAAGGTACTTCTTGAACGTCAAAGCTAAGGGACTTGGTAGTCGATATCCCGCTTGTCTGTGACCAACATTTTGCCTGGCGCATGGCAGATCGCTAGTTCAGGTTTTGAAGCCATGACTACGGCCTGTGGTGTCACCCCGCAAGCCCAAAACACCGGAATCGTGCCTGCAGGAATATCTACTGCTTCACCGAAATCAGGGCGAGACAGGTCCTTAATCCCGATCTCTGCGGGATCACCAATATGAATAGGTGCCCCGTGTACCGAGGGATAACGCGATGTGATTCGAACGGCATCAGCGATCTGGTTCGCTGGTAGCGGTCGCATCGAAACTACAAGCGGCCCAGAGAAACATCCTGCTGGGGTAGTTGGAATCGATGTGATGTACATCGGTACGTTGCGGCCTTGCTCGATGTGAGCAACGGGGATTCCGTTGTCAATCAGCGCGGATTCGAATGTGAAGGAGCACCCGATCAGGAACCCCACCATGTCGTCGCCCCAGTATTGGGTCACGTCGGTTGTTTCCTCGACGAGCTCACCGTCGCGATAGACACGGTACTCGGGGATGTCAGTGCGGATATCCCCGCCAGGCAGAAGTTCAGAATCGGTCTGCCCTGCCTCAAGCACCCCGAGGATGGGGCATGGTTTCGGATTACGCTGGGCAAACAGAAGGAAGTCGAATGCGTATTTGGAAGGAATAGCGATGAGGTTCGCTTGGGCAAAACCGGCCGCGTAACCTGCGGTGGTTGTGACATTTTCGTGGCGAAACTTCTTGCGTGCTTTTCGTGGACTGAGTGCAGAATTCATCGTTTTAACCCCACAAAGCCGCAAGTCCGGAGATAGAGCGCACGCCGAGGAAGATTGTCAGAACAAGGACGATCAGTCCGGCGACCAGCAGCCACGTCGGGTACTTGTAGCCCTTCATCAAGTCGCGGCGACGGAATGCAACCCACATCACCATTGCGAAACCGACTGGCAAGATGAGTCCGTTGAAGGCGCCGGCGAAGATGAGCAATGCCTGCGGAGCAACGCCCAAGACCAAGTAGGCGATGGTGCACACCACGATGAACGCGACAGTGGCAATGTTGCGAACCCTTTGAGGAGTTTGCTGCGTGGTGACGAAGGAGATTGATGTGTACGAAGCGCCGATGACCGAAGACAAGCCCGCTGCCCACAGGACCAGCCCGAAGGCGCGCATGCCGAACTCACCAGCAGCATGGTAGAAAGCGTCTGCAACCGTGTTGTCTTGGGACAAAGTCACGCCAGTAGCAACCACACCAAGTACCGCAAGGAACAACAGGACACGCATGACACCTGTGATCAGGATGCCCATGACCGAGGTCGTCGAAATGTTCTTGACGTTCTCAACCCCGGAAATCCCCGAATCGATCAGGCGGTGCGCGCCAGCGAACGTGATGTAGCCGCCGACAGTGCCACCGATCAATGTTGTGATCACGAGGAAGTCAATCTCCTCTGGGAGCACCGTCTGTTTCAGAGCTTCGCCAACCGGGGGTTGGGACACGATGGCGACATACAACATCAACAGAATCATGATCGCGCCGAGTGCAACGACGATCCGGTCGAGCGCGATGCCCGCCCGTCGCGACAGGAAAACAAACACGGCAATAGCCGCTGAAAGCGTCCCGCCGATTTTAGGATCGACGCCAACCATGGCGTTCATGCCAAGGCCTGTGCCGGCAATGTTTCCGATATTAAAGACTAGGCCGCCAATAAAGACGAGGGCCGCGAGGAACCACCCCAGGCCCGGAAGTACTTGGTTTGCCAGTTCATTAGCGCGAAGACCAGATACGCCGATTACTCGCCACACATTGAGCTGGATAGCGATGTCGACGATGATCGAAATCAAGATGGCGAAAGCGAAAGCTGCGCCCATTTGAACGGTGAAGACACCGGTCTGGGTAAGAAAGCCTGGCCCAATCGAACTGGTAGCCATAAGGAACATGGCACCAGCCATTGCGCCGATGCCACGAGGTGGCTGCGCTGGTACGTCGGCCGCGGTGGAGCCGGAGGAGGCTGGTGTCGTGCTCTGATTGCGTGGATCACCAGTAGATGTATCGGATCTCACAGTTGCACCCCTTTCGTAATGTCGGTCAAACTCAAATGTGATGTGGCTCATTGTAGATTTCGTTCAACAATCCGTAAAGAATGTGTTGAACAATCCTCCGGCACCGCTACCCCCGTACGGTTTCATCACACCAAGCATTCCGCCATGGCGAAGTGAGTCTTAGCTCACTTAAGCAGGCGTTTTCGCTTCTGGCCTCCCCCAGAGAGCCCGCTTTTCGACGACGCACTACACACTTTTCGGGGGCAATCGCGCCGTCCTATCCACCGAGAGCGCGCGCCTGCTCCATCTGCGACTGCACCCGCTCAATGTCGGCACGGTCGAACCTGCCCGGTTCCGCGACGGCGGCAAAGCCAGGCACCATCGAATCCCCGTAGTTGTGGCCGTGGCCATCCAGCACGTTTTGGGAGACGGGAAGATCTGCCGAAAGCTGGAGGAATGTCACGATCGGCACCCAGCGCATGGCCGGCAACCTGTCATAACCTGGTTCTTCGATCAACCAGTCGGGCTCGCGTGCGATGAGTTCTGGGCTCCACCACGTCACCGGATCTGACGGGTGCTGCACGTAAAGCATGCGGGTTGGGCCCCACTCGTCGCCGTCATCCAGGTACCGCAGAATATCCTCGTTGCGGTTGGCGAAACGCACCACCATGCCACCGGAATACTCGGGTTGCACCTCGCGCGTATCCGGGTCACGGCGTTCGGTAAACACCGACCACAGTGGGTTGAAGTTCGGCGGTCCGGCCAGAAAAATCCCGTCGACCGAATTCATAATGTCGCGCATCCCCGAAAACGCAGACTCCACACCAGTGGAGCCGAGTGACTCACCGTAGAGGTAGAGCTTGGGCCGCGAATCCTCATCTAGCGTGTTCCACCAGTCGACGATCGGCGTGATGAAATCTCGGCCCGCGGTCTGCACCACCTCTCCCCCGGCGAGGAAGTGATAGGCCGATGGCACCGCGGAATACTGTTCGGAAATGACCGCTGTGTCACCGCCGTAGAGCAGTTCAAAAGCCTGGGCCGTAGCAGGGTTCACCCACCCGGTGCCGGTTGTCATGATCAGCAAGATCGCCTCACGTTCGACTGCGTTGGTGCGTTCCAGTTCGTCGATGATCACTTCAGCACGGTCCCGGTCTGTCGGTGCCGTAGCCAAGCCGGCGTAGAGGCGAATCGGTTCGACAGCCGGCTGTTCCGTCACTTCTTCCAGTTCGGCCGCGCTGGCACCCTCGTTGAGGAAACGGGACCCGTAGGCGCCCACATCTTCCCACTCCACCAGCGAGTCGGGCGAACCAGAACGTTCCGGTTGCGCAGGTTGGACGCGACCTTGCTCAGGATTGGCGTTGCGCGGTTCAAAGATCTTCTCGCCGGCCGCCACGAGTGTTCCGGGGATGGCCGTCTCCACGGCCCAGACCACCACCAAAAGCACCGCTACCCAGGACACACCCATCCGCAGCCGGTGATGGGCGGAGTCAGGAAACAACCTGCCAACCCATTGGGCGCCTCGTCGTATAGCCCTCCCCAGCCCGACGACGAGCAGTGCCATCACCACGCCCACCGGCGTAATCGCCAGAATCAACACAGTGGGCTGGATGTCCGCACCCGTCAGCTCCGCAAGCTCACCCTGCCAATTAATAGACAACACGGTCGTGATGATCATCCACACCACGACGATCGCCGCGACCACAGCGTCAATGATCGTGCGACGCCGCTGCGGGATGACGATGGGCCGCCAACGCGCGATCCGCACCACTAGCCAGTGCACCGCCACACCTACCCCGTAGCCGCAGCCCGCCGCCAGCCCAGAGACGACCCCCTGGTAGAACCAATCCCGCAGAAGCAGCGACGGGGTCAGCCCCAGGGTGAAAAAGATCGCGGCAAAAACAAGGCCCCACGGATGCAGCCGCGCCATTTAGCCCTCGAGCTTCTCTCCGAGCTCGAGCCACTCCATTTCGAGCTCCTCGTGTTCGGAACGCACGTCGTTAAGCTCCTCGTTCACCTGAGCCAACTTCGCAAAATCGGGGCCGTCGGAAGCAGAAATCGTCGCCAGTTCCTGCTCAAAGGTGGCGATCTTCTCCTGCAGCTTGCCCATCTTGCGCTCTGCCGCGTTCATCTGTTTGCGCAGTTCGCGCTCTTCCTGCGAGCTCAGCCCGCTAGGGGTTTCGACTGGCTCGGGCGCTTCCTCGCTGTATTCGCCCAGGTCCAGCACTCCGCCGGAGCCTTCCATCGCTTCACGACGAGCCAGGTACTCCCCAATCCCGCCGGGCAGGTTTGTCAGCTTCCCGTCACCAAAGAGGGCGTAGGTGTGGTCGGCGATGCGCTCGAGCAGGTAACGGTCGTGCGAAATCACCACCAGCGTGCCGGGCCAGTTATCCAACAGGTCTTCGAGCTCCTGCAGAGTATCGATGTCCAAATCGTTGGTCGGCTCGTCGAGAAGCAGCAGGTTCGGCTCCCCCATCAACACGCGCGTCAACTGCAGGCGGCGCCGCTCCCCGCCGGAGAGATCGCCGACGGGCGTGCGCTGGCGTTTCGGCGAGAAACCAAGGCGCTCCGCAAGCTGGGAGGCCGAGACTTCTTTGTTGCCTAGCATGACGTAATTGGCCACGTCTTCCACCGCGTCGAGGACACGGCGGGTGGGGTCAAGATCATCGAGTTCCTGCTTCAGCCAGCCGATGCGCACCGTCTGGCCTTCGATTCTTTTGCCGGCGGCCAGCGGATAGTCGCCGGCGATCGCGCGCAGCAGGGTCGTTTTGCCCGACCCGTTCACGCCGACCAGACCGATACGCTCGCCAGGGGCCAGCCGCCATGTGAGGTGGTCGACCAACACGCGTCCGTCGGGGGCGTCGATACGCGCGTCCTCCAGCTCCACGACGACGCGGCCCTGGCGTTGGCGCGAAAAGCTCATCAGCTCGACCTTGTCGCGCGGGGATGGAACGTCTGCGATCAACGCCTCAGCGGCTTCGATGCGGTAGCGCGGCTTCGAGGTACGAGCCGGCGCTCCGCGGCGCAGCCAGGCCAGCTCCTTGCGCGCAAGGTTCTGGCGGCGTTGTTCGATGGCATCGGCCTGCCGGGCGCGCTCGGCACGCGCGAAGGTCCAGTCATTATAACCACCTTCGTAAACGTCGACCTGGCCGTCGTGCACTTCCCAGGTCAGTGTGGCCACCGTGTCGAGGAACCAGCGATCGTGCGTGACGACGACAACCGCTATCTTGCGCGACAGAAGATGCTCCGCCAGCCACTGCACGCCTTCGACGTCGAGGTGGTTCGTCGGCTCGTCCAACACCACTAGGTCGAGATCTTGCACCAGAGCCGCGGCGAGGTTGACGCGGCGTCGCTCTCCACCTGACAGGTTGCCCACCGTGGAATCCAGACCTAGGTCCACTACTCCGGTTCCGGCAAGCACCTCGCGCACTTTGGCGTTGGAGGCCCACTCAAAGGTTTGCAGCCCGAGCGGCTCCACGACCACTTCCCCGATGGTCAGATCGTCGGCAAGATCAAAGCGCTGGGTGACCACGGCCATGCGCAGGTCCGAGTTGTGGGACACACGGCCCTCGTCGGGTTCTTCGATGCCCGTCAACACTTCGAGCAGGGTGGTTTTTCCGCCGCCATTGAGCCCGACTACGCCGATGCGGTCGCCAGTCTGCACCCCGAGGGATACCTTATCCAGCAGGGTTTTCAGACCCCACGTCTTGGACACATTTTCCAGGTTGATCAGATTTGCCATGATGGGTTCTTATTCTAGGTCACGGCCACGCTGCACCACATGGGCGCCACCGGCCGGCGATTGTGCGACGAAACCTTCAGAGGCAGGGGCATCGTCGGCACGCACTAGCGTATCGACGACCGCCTGTGCCTGCTCCTCGCTCTCGCACAACACGGCCAAGGTGGGGCCTGACCCCGATACGACGGCGGCCAACACGCCCAGCCTGCCAACTTCGTTCAGGGTGCGGCGCAGACTCGCGTGCATCGCCAGAGCCGCCGGCTGCAGGTCATTATGCAGTGCCGCGGCGACGTCGGCTGAGTCCCCGCCGATCAGCGCCTGACCGATCTCCTCGGTATTGAGGCGCGGGACCAGGGTGACATCGTCGTGACGCAGATCATCGAGGCGCTCGAAAACCCTACCCGTCGACAGCCCCTCGCTTTGGGCCAGGAATGCCCACCAGTACTGGCCACGCCCCATCATCGGGGCCAGCGCGTCCCCGCGGCCCGTGCCAAGCGCCGTCCCGCCCATGAGGCAAAACGGCACGTCCGCGCCTAGGCCGGCGGCAATTTCGTAGAGGTGATTGTCTTCGAGGCCGCGCACTCCGTGCACATCGAGAAACTCGTTCGTGGCCACCAAAGCGGCGGCGGCATCGGCCGATCCCCCGGCCATGCCACCTGCGACGAAGACGGTCTTGTCCACGCTGATGCGCACTTTCGGCAGGGTCGGCTGGTGCTCGCCGAACATCGCTTGGTGCTTATCGACGACCGCCTGCACTGCCCTCCACGCCAGATTGCCGGGCCCGTCGATGTTTTCCTCGGGGGAGTTGACGTGGAAGGTGGTCTCCATCGACTCCACTACGTTGGCGGGATCGGTCTGCTCGAAGGTGGGTGAGACGTGAAGGGTGACGGTCTCGGGCCTGTTGACTGACTGGAAGACGGTGACAAGCTCGTGATAACCGTCGTCACGTGCGTTGCCCACGCCGAGGTGCAGGTTGACCTTGCCGTAGGCGAGGGCGGTGAAAGTCATGGGGACGATGGGGGCCTGCATCTAGGACACCTCCGCCAAACGCACGTAGTCAGAGACATGGAGCTTTTCGCCACGCAGCTGTGGGTCGATGTCGGCTGCGCGCAGCGCCTCCTCGGCCGCGGCGGCAGAACCATACACACCCGCCAGGCAGGCGCGTAGCGTCTTGCGCCGCTGGGCGAAGGCGGCATCGACCAGGGGAAAAACCTGAGAGCGGATCTCGCGTGGGTAGGGGTCGCTGACGTCGATGCGGACCAGGCCGGATTCGATATTGGGGGCAGGCCAGAACACATTCTTGCCGATCACACCGACACGGCTCACGTCCCCAAAGAAGGAGGCTTTCACGCTGGGCACACCATAAATCTTTGAACCGGGTTCAGCAGCTAAGCGGTCGGCGACCTCGAGTTGGACCATGACGAGGACCCGACGGATCGTCGGAAAGCATTCCAAGAGGTGGAGCAGCACCGGCACCGACACGTTATAAGGCAGGTTGGCCACCAAGGCGGTGGGTGCTTCGGGCAGGTGTTCGTCGGAAAGCGTCAAAGCGTCCGTGTTGATGACGTCGAGGCGGTCGGCGAAGTCGGGGGCGCGCTCGGCGACGGTGCGGGGCAGGCGGTCGGCGAGGCGCGGATCTATCTCGACGGCGAGGACGCGCCGCACGGAGTCGATCAGCCCCAATGTTAAAGACCCCAAACCGGGTCCGACCTCGATGACGACGTCGTCAGCTGCGAGGCCGGCCGCCGCAACGATGCGGCGAACCGTGTTGGGGTCGTGGACGAAGTTCTGGCCGAGCTTCTTCGTCGGGGTGACATCCAGTTCTTCTGCCAGGGCCCGGATTTCTACCGGGCCGAGCAAGTGGGAGTCAGCAGTGGTCATAAACCACGAGTCTAGCCGGTGACTAGCGGATGCCCAGCTTCGCGGTGCAGGCAGGCCATGCGCCCCAGCCCTGGGAGGCCTGGGTCTTCTCTGCGATGGCGATCTGCTGCTCACGTGTTGCCTGGTCCGCGGTTGGCGCGTACGCCGTGCCGCCGTAGGCAGCCCAGGTGGACTGGGAGAACTGCAGACCACCGTGGTAGCCGTTACCGGTGTTAATGGACCAGTTGCCGCCGGACTCACACTGAGCCAGCGAATCCCAGACCGAGCCGCCGGCCACAGCTGGTGCCGCGGCACCTGTGTTTCCGCCGCCCGTGTTGCTTCCACCGGCGTTACCGGAGGTGGTCACCGCTACCGCAGGGGTGACGGTGTGCTGCGGGGCCTTGGTGCCACGCGCGATGGTGGCAGGTTTTGCTGCGCGCACCTCTTCCGCGGCCAGCTGCTCTTCGGATTCGACCTGGCCGTTGACATAGGTGACGCGGTTGACCACACGCTTCTCGCCGGCCTTGCCTTCCTCGCGGACCTCTTCGGTGCCCTGCTCCAGGTTGGCGTCCTCGACGTAGTTGACGGGTGCATCGACAGGAACGATCTCCACGTTGTCGCGCACGTCAACGCGATCGATGCGGATCTCCTGGTTCGGGGTGACCGGCGAATCCAGCGAAGGGGTGACGCGGTCAAAGGAGTCAACGGTGACACCGCGGGCCGCGAGCAACTCGCCCACGGTCTTCTTAGCGATCGAGGTGTAGGTGGTCTGGCCACCATCATTGATCGCGACGATCTTCGGGGTGGTCACGTCCAGGGTCATGCCCTCGGTGACAGGTGCGTTCGGGTCCGCATTGTAGGACGACCCCGGGTTGACTGCCTCCAGCTCCTCCACCAGCGCCTGAACAGTCGAGGCGGTAGAGGTGACGTTCTGCTCTTCGCCATCGACGATGACGGCGACAGGCTTGGAGGTCTTTACGGTGATGACGTCACCGTTGGCGAGCTTCTCCGACGGAGCCGGGTACACCAGATCCTCAGTGCCGACGGTGACACCCGCGGCCTCGAGAGCGCCACCTACATCACCGGAGAAGGTCGACAGCGACTGCTGCTGACCGTTGATATCGACGGTGACGTCCTTCTGCGAAGCGCCCGCTACGGCCACGCCGCCGACGACGAGGCCGCCCAAGACGGTGCCGGTGGCAACCTTCATGGGAAGGGAAGTGGACTTGTTAATCCGCTGAGCTGACATAAATACTCGGTGTCCTCACAGTATTGGAAGTATCGGAATGACTTTCGATAACGATACGGTAACACAAGCGTTTTTACCAGAACGTTATTCGGCGGCGCGCCACACTATTCACACCTATAACGCCTGTCCCTGCGGAAACGTGATGCCTGCACAAACTCGGAAGTGATATTCATCACATATTTGCTGTCTGAAAAACGCGATCGAAAGTTCCACGTACCTCGTCGGCAAGCTCTGTCACCTCCACGCCACGTGCCTGCGCCACGCACAGCGCCGTGTGCCCCACCAAGGCCGGCTCATTGCGCGAACCCCGGAAAGGCTCCGGCGTCATGTATGGCGCATCCGTCTCGATGAGCAACTGTCCGGCCGGGGCCTCGGCGGCGGCCTGACGCAACTCCTCGTTGCGCTTAAACGTGACGTTGCCGGCAAAGGACAGGACGTACCCGCGCTCGATCGCTTCGCGTGCCACCTCGATCGGCGAGGAGAAACAATGCAGCATCACTTCACGTGGGCGTGGCGCATCGGCCAAAATTCGCATCATGTCCGCATCACCTTCGCGGTTGTGGATCATCAACGCCTTCCCCGAATCCACCGCCAGCTGAATATGCCAACGAAAGGCCTCTTTCTGCACCTCAAGCGGGGCCGTGCGGTCCGGGTCATGCTGCAACCAATACGTATCGATGCCCGTCTCCCCTACCGCCACGCACCGCGGATCCTGCGCCATCTCTGTCAAACGGGCGCGGGCATCGTCGTCAAGCTCATGCGCACGCGTCGGGTGAATCGCACACGCAGCGAATACGCGCTCGTTGAAATGCGCTGCCTGCAGCGCCAACTCCGCCTCCGCCAGCCCATCACCGACGGTGCACAGCCGCTCCACACCAGCATCCACCGCGCGGGACACGATCGCATCCACCTCATCCTTGGTGCGCGCCTTCGCGCTGGCCAGGTGCGTGTGCGCGTCGATCAGGCCGGACAGGCCGGGCGCGGGAACGGGCGTGGGACGTGGCTTCTTCTTAGACATGAGGCTTATTGTAACGGCCGCCGTAGGATGGGCTCCATGAGCTTTTCGCCTATCGACGACGCCACCCGCACCCAAATCACTGCCGACCTCGCCGAAGCCGCCGTGCGCGGCATCAACGGCGCGACTGACGACATCGTGGCCAGCTTCGAGCGCGACCTCGGCCACTACTTAGGTCTCCACCCCGACCTGCAGCGTGAGTTCCCCCGCGGCGAGACCGCCCGCATCTACGGCACCGCGCTCGGCGAGGCTTTGTGCCGCGAGCTCGACTTAAGCTGGCAGATGCTTGCCGACGACTATGGCACCGACCTTGTCGTCGCCGACGACGCTGGCGAGCACTACGCAGCCCCGCTGGTGGTCGTCATGTCGCGTTTCGACGACGAGGAAACTGGCAAACTCACCGCGTTCGTGAAGCAGTTTCGGGCACGCTAAAGCTTTAGGCCCCACCCGCCGCGATCGCTAAAGGCATCACCTCGGTCGAAAATTGTTGCGCCAGGTCCGCGCCGGCCACCGTAACGGACCAGCCCGTATCCACAACATCGGTCACCAACAGCACCGGCCCTGCGGACACATGCACTTCGCTGTAGCTGAAATGGTCATGCAACGCGTTCACCCGGAAGGCTGAATTGTGGGCGGTGACTTCCTCGCCACGCGTGCCGACGACACCGCCGAACTGCATCTTCCCCACCTCGGCCACCGCTTGGGCAACTGCCAGCACCATGTCGTGGCGCGCGGGATCCTCGCTGCCTAAGGCAACAACAGTGCTCGGGCGGGTCTCCCACTCCCAATCGGCGAGCACGGCGACAACGCGGCGTAGCCAGTCATCATTGTGCCAATCGCTGCTGGGCCGCCAGGCGTTGTGCGCAAGCAGTTCCGCTAGCGCTGGGCCGCGGGCGACATCGTTGAGCCGACCCAGTGCGCGCCCAGGAAGCACCCCGTGAATCTTGCCCTTGCGCGCTGACCCGGTCGGCCACATCTTGCGCTGGGTCAGGCGCACACCGGGGCTACGCAGGCGCTCGTCGACATGCTGCGCCACCGTCGGATCCACTGCCGTGGAATAGGGCTTCCCGGTGCAGTTATCGCAGCGCCCGCAGGTCTCGCCAGGTTCCACGGTCGGATCATCAAGCTGGTTACGCAAGAAGACCATTCGGCAGGAGTCTGTCCGTTGATACTCGATCATCGCATCTTGCTCCGCCTGGCGGGCAGTAGCCAGACCTCCGTAGCGGGCGCGGTCATACTCCCACTCCACGCCCGTGGACACCCACCCGCCACGCACACGGCGGACTGCCCCGTCAACGTCCAGCACCTTTAGGGCTTGATCAATCCGCGAGCGCGAGAGGTCCACCACGTTTTCAAGCTTTGGGGTTGAGGTGGGGTTTTCGTCGTCAAGCGCGCCGATGAGCTGGTACACGGTGGACTCATCCGGCATAGAGACTGAGGCGAAGTAGTCCCAAATCTCCTTGTCCTCGGGGCCAGGTAGCAGGATTACCTCCGCGTGATCGGTACCGCGGCCCGCACGCCCGACCTGCTGGTAGTAGCTGATGGGGCTGCTCGGCGCGCCCATGTGCACCACAAAACCAAGATCTGGTTTGTCGAAACCCATGCCCAAAGCGCTGGTGGCGACGAGTGCTTTGAGCTCATTGTTGATCAGTGCCTGTTCGAGCCCTTCGCGTTCTTCCGATTCGGTGCGCCCGGTGTAGGAGGCCACGTTCCAGCCGACGGTCTCCAACGCCTCTGCCAGGTCCTCGGCGGCTGACACGGTGAGGCAGTAAATGATGCCTGAACCGGGCAAAGCCTCCAATTGCGAAGCAATCCAGGCAGCGCGCTGGGTGGAATCGGGAAGTTGAACCACGCTCAGTGCCAACGACTCTCGGTCCAGCCCGCCGCGCAACACACCGGTGCCTTGGCCTAGTTGGGCGGTCACATCGTTGACCACGCGGTCATTGGCCGTGGCCGTGGTGGCTAACACCGGGGTGTTGGCGGGAAGCTCGTCGAGAAGCGTGCGGATCCTGCGATAATCCGGGCGGAAATCGTGTCCCCAATCCGAAATACAGTGTGCCTCATCGACCACGACCATGCCCACGGTCCGCGCCAGCTGCGGCAGGACCTGGTCGCGGAAGTCTGGGCTGTTGAGGCGCTCTGGGCTGATCAACAACACATCGACTTCGCCGCTGGTGACTTGTTGCTGGATCTGTTCCCACTGCGTCATGTTCGCCGAATTAATCGTGGCCGCGCGGATCCCCGCGCGGCTTGCGGCGGCGACCTGGTTGCGCATCAAGGCCAGCAGCGGCGAAATGATCACGGAGGCCCCTGCCCCGCGTGCTCGCAGCAGTTTCGCTGCGATGAAGTAGACGGCTGATTTGCCCCAGCCTGTGCGCTGTACGACGAGCATTCGGCGGTGCTGGTTGACCAGTGCGTCGATGGCGGCCCACTGGTCGTCGCGTAGCGTGGCGTGTTCCCCCGCGATCAGTTTCAGTAACTGATCGGCTTCACTGCGTGTGGCCTGTTGTGTGATCCCCTGAGTTGTCATGATGCCCACGCTAGCAAGTGGGTCGGACATCGGTTGTGCGTTAGTTCTGAGCAGCTAATTCGTCGTCGATATACACGTTGCGGGACGCGGCGATTCCCGTGATGCCAAGCAGCAAACCGAGGACGATGAGGACGACCAAGATGGGTTGGAAGGAACCGGTGAAGTCATAGGCAATGCCGATCAGCAGGGGCACGACAGCGGCGACAATATAGCCGTAGGGCTGGACGAACCCAGAGAGTTTCGCCGTGACGAAAGGTGAACGGGTGCGGGCCGGAATCAACGCGATGGCCAATGGGAAACACCAGCCGCCTACGCCGAGGATCGTGGCCCACAGTAACGGTGCCGCCGTTGGGGCTAACAGCAAGGCTAGGTAGCCACCAGCGCACAGTGCACCGAAGGTGAGCACCCACGGGGTCAGAGTGCGCGACCGCTCGATGACGGTAGGCATGAGCAAACCGCCGACCACGCCGGCGAAACCGATGATGGACAAGGCAGTAGCTGCGACAGCTTCGCTGACACCTGCGTCGATCAAGATGGCGGGCAGCCAGCCCATCTGCACATAGCCGTTCATGGACTGCAGCCCGAAGAACAGCATCAAGGCAACTGCCGTCTTGGAGCGCCACAGGCTGCCGCTCAGCTCACCTTCCGCTGCAGAGGCGTTGGGGATATCCACCTTGGTGAAAGCACCGACATAGAGCCACACCAGGACCTGCAGGATGGCCGGGATCGCCCACACCACCAGGGAGCCCTGCCACGTGTCGGTGATCATCGTCGACAAGGGGCCGACTGCGCCGGACAGACCGAGGACCGCGGAGTAAATCGTCGTTAAGGCGACGATGTGGCGGCCGCCGTACATCTTGATCCACGCCGGTAGCAGCACGTTCGCCACCGCGATACCGGCAACTACACCGACGGTGCAGACGATGAACAGGCTGATCGTTGGCGAAAACGGCCGGGCGGCGATACCTACTGCGGTCAAGATCGCGCCGGACAGGACGGTCGGCGTCACGCCAATCTTGCGCGCCAAGGGCACAGCACCCAGGCCCATAATGCAGAAGAAAGCACCCGGCAGCGCGGTAATGATCCCGGCCAGCGAGGCTGGCGCATCATAATCGGCAAGCACCGAGTCGAGTACAGCACCGACCGATGAGATCCCGGCACGCAGGTTGATCGCGGCGGTCAGCACCGCCACAAACAACGCAATAACAGGCATTTATTGCACCGGAGCCCATTCTGGGCCGGTCTGCCCCAACTCCGGTTCCAGCTTGGCAATGAGCGGCTTTGGCTTCGCCAGCTCGGTGCCCGGCTCCACGTCAATGCGCTTCCACACAGCTTGCTGCTGGGTGTAGTCACCGGTGATGACGGGATAGGTTTGACCCTTCTCGGGGAGGCCCACACCGACGAGATCGAAGTCCGCGTCATCGACCACTTCGCGGATTTCTGGGGTGGCGGCCCACTGGCCAGTACGTCCCAGGGTTTCGTGGACGGCCTGCGCAGTGTGTGGCAAGAACGGGGTGAGCATGGTGTTGCAGTCGCTGACAACCTGGAGGGCGGTCCAGAGCACGGTCGCTAGGCGCTCACGCTGGGACTCGTCCTTGGCCAGCTTCCACGGCTCCATCTCGGCGATATAGGCGTTCGCCTCGCCGACGACGTGCATCACCTTGGAAATCGCGTTCTTGAACTTCGCCAGTTCCAGATCGGCTCCGGCCTCGTCGAAAGTCTTCGCGGCCAGTTCAAGGATGGCGGTGTCTTCGTCGGCAAGCTGCGCTGGCTGCGGAACCTCGCCGAAGTTCTTGTGTGCCATGGACACGGTGCGGTTGACCAGGTTGCCCCAGCCATTGGCCAGCTCGTTATTCACGCGGCGGACGAACTCTTCCCAAGTAAAGTCCGCGTCATTGTTTTCAGGCCCTGCTACGGCGATGAAATAACGCAGCGGATCTGGGCCAAACTCCTTGAGGAAGTCCTTGACATAGATGACCACGCCTTTCGACGAGGAAAACTTGGAACCAGACATGGTGAGGAACTCCGAAGAGACCACCTCGGTGGGCAAGTTGAGCTCACCAAGAGCGTGCTGCTCGCCGCCCTTGGAGCCCTTACCGGCGTAGCCCAGAAGTTCGGCAGGCCAGATCTGGGAGTGGAAGGTGATGTTGTCCTTACCCATGAAATAGAAGCCCTCGGTGGCGGGGTCCTGCCAGAAGGTTTTCCAGGCGTCCGGGTTGCCGGTGCGCGCTGCCCACTCGATGGAGGCAGACAGGTAGCCGATGACTGCGTCGAACCACACGTAGAGCTTCTTCGATGGGTTGTCCTCCCACCCCTCCACGGGGATAGGGATGCCCCAGTCGATGTCACGAGTCATGGCGCGTGGGCGCATATCCTCCAGCAGGTTCAGCGAGAACTGCAAGACGTTCGGGCGCCAGTCCTCGCGGCCTTCGAGCCAGGACTTCAGCGCATCGTGGAGCGCTGGCAGGTCCAACATGAAGTGCTCGGTCTCGATGAACTTCGGAGTTTCGCCGTTGATCTTGGAGACAGGGTTGATCAGGTCGATCGGGTCCAGCTGGTTACCGCAGTTATCGCACTGGTCGCCGCGCGCACCGTCCGCCTTACAGATGGGACAGGTGCCCTCAATATAGCGGTCCGGAAGAGTACGCCCAGTCGACGGTGAGACCGCCCCCTGAGTTGTCTCCTTGATCATATAACCGTTGGTGTGCAGGCCTTTGAACAGTTCCTGCACTACGGCGTAATGGTTACGCGTGGTCGTGCGTGTAAACAGGTCATAAGACAGTCCCAGGCCCGCCAGATCCTCAACGATCTGACGGTTGTACTTGTCCGCCAGCTCCTTGACCGTAACGCCTTCCTTGTCCGCCTGGACCAGAAGCGGGGTTCCGTGTTCGTCGGTGCCGGAGACCATCAGCACGGTATTGCCGCGCATTCGCTGGTAGCGGGCGAAAACATCCGACGGCACGCCGAAGCCGGCGACGTGGCCAATGTGGCGCGGGCCGTTGGCATAAGGCCACGCTACACACACAAGAATATTCTGGGAGGTGGTTTCAGTCATGGTCTCTAGCATAAGTTATGCCTCTAATCCGGGTGGATTAGAGGCATAGTCGATCGTCGTAAAGCGTTACTTCTGCTGGTTTAGCACGTTTCGACGACGATTCTTCTGCTGCTCTCGATACGTCTTCTCGCGGTGCAGACGGCGTTCGATCGCCAGTTTCTGGGCGAACTCCTTCTGCTCGCGGGCATCGAGGTAGATGACATCGTTACGCAAATCCTTGACGATGGCGAACATCAGCAGAATGAGGATCACCAAGAATGGGCTGGCTGCCACGATGGTAACGGACTGCAAGGCGTTCAAAGCGTCGTCGCCACCTGCGATGAGCAAGGTCATGCCGACGAGCGCGGTACCAAGACCCCACAGAGCGGAGAGCCATGGCTTCGCGTCTGCCACGCCGTTCTGCGTCATGGAACCCATCACCGTGGAGGCCGAGTCGGCCGAAGTGATGAAGAAAGTACCCAGCAAGATGATGGCGAAGATCGACATGATTCCGCCCAGTGGCAGGTTCTGCAGCAAGTTGAACAGCTGCTCCTCGCTGGAGCCGCTGCCGTAGATCGACTGGCCGTTCTGCTCCATCCAGATTGCGGTGCCACCGAAGATGGCAAACCACACGGTCGACAGGCCAGCTGGCACGAGCAGGATGCCCAGGCAGAATTCGCGGATGGTACGGCCGCGGGAAATGCGTGCCAGGAACATACCGACGAATGGCGACCAGGAGATCCACCATGCCCAGTAGAAGATCGTCCAGCCACCGAGCCACTCACCGGCGGTACCGTCAGCGGATGCAGCGGTGCGCGATGCCATCTCGGCGAACTGGGCGACATAGGAACCCAGGGAGGTCGGCAGCATGTTGAGCAGGTTCACGGTTGGGCCAACGATGAACACAAAGATTGCCAGAGCGGCCGCGATCACCATGTTGAAGTTCGACAGGTACTGAATGCCCTTGCCCACGCCCGACATTGCCGAGAGGAGGAAGGCCAAGGTCAGCACTGCGACGATGCCAACGATCAGGGCATTCGAAGAGCCCTCGATCCAGCCAGCGGCCTCCAGGCCAGCAGTAATCTGCAGTGCACCCAAGCCAAGGGAACACGCGGTACCGAAGATGGTGGCAAACACGGCCAAGCCATCGATGACCTTACCTAGCCAGCCATCAGCGCGACGCTGACCAATCAAGGGGACGAACGCACTGGAGAGCAACTGCTTGCGGCCTAGACGGTAGGACGAGTAGGCAATGGCCAAGCCAATAATGGCGTAGACGGCCCACGGGTGAAGCGTCCAGTGGAACATGGACTGCGCCATCGCGGTGCCGACCTCTTGCGGTTGATGGGCCGGTACGCCCTCGCGGTAGAACGCCAATGGTTCCGAAGCGCCGTAGAACATCAAACCGATGCCCATGCCGGCGGCGAACATCATGGCAATCCAGGATGAGGTGCGGAACTCGGGTTGCCCGTCAACCGGGCCGAGGCGGATCGATCCGAAACGCGATAACGCGATAATCAGAACAAAGATGACGAAGATGGTGCCGAAGAGCACGAACGCCCAACCGAAGTTGTCCATAACAAAGGAGAAGGAGGCGTTAGCAAAATTGGAGAAGCTCTCCTGCGCCGTCAGGCCCCAGATAACCACGGCCGCGACGATGGCGACCAAGGGGATGACGATTGCCCAGTCAATGGGTGCATCCTTGCGCTCGGAGAGCATTTCAACTGGCTCTTCCGGCTCGGCGACAGGCGTCGAGCCGTCTTCAATCATGGCAGCCAGCTGGCTGGTCGCGGACGCCGAATCGAGGTGGTCTTTCACCGTCTCGTAATCAGTGTTGCCGCGATCAGACTTGCTACCGGGAAAAGTTTCGGACACAAGCCCCGACTCGTTGTCGGGGCCTGTGTCTGCGGAACGATCAGCAGAAAGATCATGGTCATGAGTGGACATGGCTAAACAGAGTGGTCCACCTTGCCAGCTCTTTCAAAGTAATTCGGCAGTTTCTATCCATTTCAATCAACCTGCCATCAGCACCGTTACACTTTCGTTACATTGCATATATGCAGCTCACCACCACTGCCCGCCCGGAGAAAGTAACGAAAGTATAACTTCTTTCTTTTTCGTGGGGCATCTCATGTTATTTAATGCCGCCTAGCGCTTCTGCGCACGGTTTTTACGTGCAGCTTTCTCCTTCATGTGCTGCTCATGGCGTGCGGCCAGCTCTTCACGCCGCTGGAGATCACGCACCGCCCGACGCTCACGGGCCAACTTGGTCGCAAACATTTGCTGGTCCTGATAGTCCTGGTAAATCAAGTCCTTGCGCATGTCCATCAGGGTGGACACCATCAGGCCAAGCATGATCACAATGAACGGGCTAGTGGCCACGATGGTCACGTTTTGTAGATTGCTCAGTGAGTCAGAGCTAGGCAGCAGCAAGATCAGCGCTACCACAGCAGTGAGCAGACCCCACAATGCGCTGAGTAGTGGGCTCGCGTCGGAACGCCCGTTCTGGCTCATGGACCCCATCACCGTCGCTGCAGAGTCCGCCGAGGTGACGAAGAAGGTGCCAAGCAGCACCACAGCAAGAACGGCGAAAATAGTCCCACCAGGCAGCTCATAGAGCAGGTTGAACAGCATGTTCTCGGCAGAGCCATCGCCCCACACGGACCGGCCCTGCTGTTCAAACACGATGGCAGTGCCACCCATGATGGAGAACCACACCACCGACACCGCGGAAGGCACGACCAGCACACCAAGGCAGAATTCGCGCACGGTGCGGCCACGAGAAATACGCGCAAGGAACATGCCGACGAATGGTGACCAGGAGGACCACCACACCCAATAGAAGATGGTCCAACCACTGAGCCACTCCCCCGCTGTGCCGTCGGCGCTCATCGCGTTGCGGCCGGCCATTTCGAAGAACTGATCAAAGTAGGCAGCAAATGAACCGGGGATCAGGTTGAGAATCGACACGGTCGGTCCGACGACGAAGACGAAGATGGCCAGGATTGCCGCCAAGATGATATTGAAGTTCGACAAGTACTGGATACCTTTACCCACGCCCGAAATAGCGGATGCCAAGAAGGCGATAGTGAGTACACCGATGATGGCGACCAGCAACCAGTTGGTGGTTTCGTCGACAAGCCCGATGGCCTGCAACCCAGCGCTGATCTGCATAGAGCCCACGCCCAAGGATGCTGCGGTGCCGAAAATCGTGGCGAACACCGCGAACATGTCGATCAGTCGGCCCGGCCAACCGTTGGCCGCGCGCTGCCCGATTAACGGGACGAACACGCTGGACAATAGTTGCTTGCGCCCCAACCGGTAGGTCGAGTACCCAATGGCTAAGCCCACAATGCCGTATAGGGCCCATGGGTGCAGCGTCCAGTGGAACATGGCGTTGGCCATAGCCGCGCCCACCTCGTTCGGCTCGCGCCCAGGCACGCCTTCACGGTAGAAGCTCAGCGGTTCCAGCGCGCCGTAGAACATCAGACCGATGCCCATGCCGGCCGCAAACATCATGGCAATCCATGAAATGGTGCGGAACTCGGGGCGTTCATCGTCGCCACCCAGCCGGATCCCGCCGAAGCGTGAGATAGACACACCAAGGATGAACACCACATACAAGGTGCCACACAGCACGAACGCCCAGCCGAAATTATTCAGCAAAAACTCCATCGAGCTCGATGCGAACGTGGCGAACTGGTCCTGAGCCAGTAGGCCCCAGAGCACCACCGCAGCGACGAGGGCGACCACGGGGATGACAATCCACCAGTTGATCGGTGCGCTCTTGTTCTCAAATTCCAGAACGGGGCGCTGCTCTGAGAAGTCCAAGTCTGCGCCGGACTGTTGGGTTTCCAGCATGTCCACCAGCTCTTCGGTGGCCGTGCGGTTTTCCAATTGTTCGTCGACGGTGAGGTATTCCTCCTCGGCATAAGGGCCGGAGTACACCTCTGATTCTTTCTTTTCTTGATTGGTCACGGTGCAAGCGTAGAGAAACCTGTGTGCGAACCCATCATGGTCAGCGGCTCTTCAGCGGCCTTGAGACCTAGAATTCTCTTTTCGACGAGAAGGAAAGTCCAGATGAACAAACGAATATTCAACTACACAACGATCAGGTAACAACTCCCGCGAAAGTGGCTCAGATTACTCCTTGGGACGCGCGGCCAACGCCTCGTCGTAAAGCTCACTGACCTTCACGCCATGCGCGTGCGCAATCTCCTTCGCCGCATCCTTCAAACGCGTGCCACGAGCTTCCAGCGCAAGAACCTGGGCGACCAAGTCTGCCGGCTCGGCGCTCGCTCCCTCCCCGCCTTCGATCACCACCGTGATCTCGCCGCGCACGCCCTCCTGCGACCACTGCGCCAGCTCCGGCAGCGTGCCGCGGCGCACTTCCTCATAAGTCTTCGTCAGCTCACGGCACACGGCCGCGCGACGCTGATCCCCCAGCACCTCCGCCGCATGTTCCAGAGTGGCGGCAAGCCGGTGCGGTGACTCGAAGAAACACACAGCCCGCCGCTCGGCGATAAGGGATTCCAACCACGTCTGGCGGGCACCATGCTTGCGCGGGGCGAAGCCATCGAAGATGAAGTGGCCCACGTTCAAACCCGACAGCGCCAACGCCGTCGGCACCGCGGACGGCCCCGGAAAACAGGTCACGGGCACCCCGGCATCGTGGGCGGCAGCGACCAGCGAATGGCCCGGATCAGACACCACAGGCATGCCTGCGTCAGAAACGACCAGGACTAACGACGAGCGACCCGCCGCAATGAGCTCGTCGACACGCTTGTCCTCATTGTGATCAAAATTGGATACCACCCGGCCCTGCATCTCCACGCCCAGCGCCGCCGCGAGCGAACGCACTCGGCGCGTGTCCTCTGCCGCGACTACCGCTGCACGCTCGAGGGCGGCGACAAGGCGCGGGGAGGCATCATCGACATTGCCTAGCGGGGTTGCCGCGATCACGATGCCGTGGGAGGGAAGTTCAACCGAGGTATCCATGTAGCCCAGCTTTCCACACTGCGCCGGGTTTCAGCACGTTGCACGCAATGTCGGGACCACCGGCTAGTATTTAGCGCGTGAGTAGCACCGTCCGCGCATCGTCCGCCCGCCCCCAGGGCAGTGGGGCCATTGCCACGCCACGCCCCGGCACTCCGATCACGGTTCCGTGGTCGCGCTCTGACACGTGGGCGACGCTGTCTGTGGCGGTCCTTGCGCTGGTGACTCGGTTTCTTGGGTTGAACTCAACCACCGCCAGCGGGACACCGATCTTCGACGAGAAACACTACGTGCCGCAAGCCTGGGACATGGTGCGCAGCTGGTTTAACCCAGTGCTCGGCGGTATCGAGGTCAACCCCGGCTACGGGCTGGTTGTCCACCCGCCGCTGGGGAAGGAACTGCTCGCATTGGGCGAGATGCTTTTCGGATACACCCCGCTGGGCTGGCGTTTCATGACCGCGCTCAGCGGCACCGCCGTCGTCGTTTTCACCATGCTGCTCGCGCGCCGGTTGACCCAGTCGTGGCAGGTCGGACTCTTCGCCGGCCTGATCGCCGTCTGTGATGGTGTCCTGCTGGTCACCTCTAAGTTCGGCATGCTCGATATCTTCCAGGTCCTCTTCATCATCGCAGCATCCTGGACCTTGGCCGGAGACATGCGCCAGGTGCACACGCGTTTCGACGAGGCGTTCCACGACGGTCGCTTCATCGAAGCAGGGCCTTTCGGCCCGCGAGTGGGTTTCCGGTGGTGGCGCTTTGCCACTGGTGTGCTGCTGGGGCTCGCGCTGTCCGTGAAGTGGTCCGGCCTGTACTACATCGCCTTTTTCGGCCTACTCAGCGTGTTTTGGGACCTCTACCTGCGTCATCGCTACGGGGCGCGCCGGCCAGTCGTCGGAACGCTGATTCGCGATGTGCCAGCCGCGCTCGCCTCGATCGTTCTGGTCCCTGCACTGCTGTATATCTGGTCCTGGCGCGCGTGGTTCGCCTCAGAGACATCTGTGTACCGGCATGCGGCCAGCGACGGAACAATCCCGGATGACTCGCCTCTGCATTTGCTTCCGGATGCCTGGGCGGGATGGTTCCACTACCACTTTTCCGTGCTGGAATTTCACTCCGAGCTCACGAGCTCGGGTGGGCACTCGCACCCGTGGGACTCGAAGCCGTGGTCCTGGCTGGTCGCGGCACGGCCCATTTTGTACTTCTCGTCGACGGACATTTCGTGTGGCGATACCACCTGCCGTCGGATGATCTTCTTGTTCGGCACCCCGGCCATTTGGTGGCTCACCGTCCCCGTGTTGCTCTGGGCAGTCTGGGTGTGGGTGATCCGCCGCGAACTGCGCGTGATCCTGCCACTGGTTGCGTTTGCTGCAGGTTTCGTTCCGTGGCTGATCGCTTTCGATCGCCAGATGTACTTCTTCTACGCCACCGGGCTTGTGCCGTTCACGATCGTGCTGATCGCTATGGCGTTGGGCTACATGACGCGGCGCGGCAAGGTCATCCAGCTGCCCTGGGTCCGACAGATCGCTGGAATGCCGTTGAGGTGGGGGCACCTCGCGGTGGTCACATATCTCGCCGTGGTGGCGGGAATGTTCCTCTACTTCTCCCCCATCCTGTACGGCTACATGATCCCCGAATCCATCTACCAGCAGATCATGTGGTTGCCGAGCTGGCAGTAACGTCCCGGGTACGGCACGTTGGCCAACGTTTATGTCGGTTGGGCGTTCAAACTGTGCCACATGCGCCTGAACTCGTTGCCACGGTCCGCGAACCACGTGGCACCGAGCAGCACACAACTGATAAATAGGGAGCCCATTTCGCCCCAGTTCTCGGCGGTGCCCAACACGAGGTAGTCGCGCACCGCGAAACCCAGCGTGAAAGCGAAGACAGTTCCGGCGATCATGGTGACCCCCGGGATTTGTGAAGGCTTCCACGCGCACAGGAACAGCGCCAACGCAAAGCCGAAACGCGCACTGGCAGCTTGAAGCAACAGTGCCCCAGTTTGCGGGTCTGCGCCCACGTCCAAAGCCACATCGGCGCTAGTCGTTCCCAGCAGCGGGCCCGATTGTGCCACGGTCAACATCGCCCACACCAGGAATAGCGCGCCCATGACGACCAGCCCGATCCGACCGATCGACAACATCACCTGCCGGCGGCGCGCAAACCGACGCCACTCCGGTTCCACCCCTGCCAGTATGGAGTCGCTGAGGTCTTTCGGAGGGGCCATTCCCCCATCAACATCTACAAACGCAAGAGTGCGGGACAGCGACAATGCTTTATCCCAGTAGGCCTTGCAGTCCTCGCAGCTTGCCAGGTGTGCGTCGATCACCGCATCGTCGAGACCGGTGGGTTCGCCGTCGATACGCGCCGACAGCGCCTGCTGGATCTGTACGTGATCAACCACGGTTCAGCACCTCGTCCAAGCTGATGCGTCCAGCACCAAACACGACGATCACCAGCAAAGTCACCACCAATACCAGCGGATACTCCACACCGCCATCATGGACGAAAAACCCTTGGTCCAAATGGACAAAGTAGGCCGCAGCAGCCACAAGCAAGGCCAAAATTCCTGCCATGAGCGTGGTCAGCAGCCCAATCAACAGCAGCGCCCCAGCAATCAATTCGACAGAGCCCGTCAGATACGCCGACAGTTTCGGCTGTGGGATCCCCCGGCGCGCAAAATCTGCTGCGACCGCGCCCATGCCTTCGATAAACCAGTGTTGATAACCGCGCGCAACAAAGACCACTCCCAGTGCGATGCGCACCAAAAGGAGTGTGATGTCACGAAGCACGGGCCCATTCATGCTTGTTAGACTACCTGTTCCCCGTCCCATCCTCATTCACAAGGACACGGTTGTGTTGATCTGGCATTCCTTCGACTCCCCCATCGGCCCGCTCTCGTTGGGGGCGACCGACCGCGGTTTGGCTCGCGTGGCGTTCGCTTCGGACGACCCGCCCGCGCCCAGCACGGCAACGGGTGCCACCAGCGAGGTGTTGGGCGCGGCCTGTTCCTGGCTGGAGGCCTACTTCGACGGGGCCATCTTGCCTGTGACTTTTCCGCTTGACCTTAACGACGACACCTTTACCCAGCGTGCCCAATGGGCGCTTGCCACAATCCCTGCGGGTGAAACGCGCAGCTACCTCTGGCTGGCTGCCGCGGCCGGCTCCCCCAACGCGGTGCGCGCCGCGGGTACAGCCTGCGCCACTAATCCCCTTCCCCTTGTTCTGCCGTGTCACCGGGTGGTGCGCGCCGACGGCACGATGGGGAACTACCGTGGCGGGCACGAGGCGAAAGCGTGGCTTTTGACGCACGAACGGAACCTTTCGCCGTCCGGAGGAGTCTAAGAGGGTATGAACGAAACAAACACAGATTTAGTCATCGGCGCCGACGGAAAAGCACGACCACAGTGGGCCACCACAAATGAGTTGTTACGCACCTACTACGACACCGAATGGGGCATGCCCGTACGCGACGAACAGGGCGTGTATGAACGCCTATGCCTCGAAGGTTTCCAAGCCGGCCTTTCCTGGCAGCTGGTCTTGCGCAAACGCGACGCGCTGCGCGAGTACTTCCATGGTTTCGATCCGGACCAAGTTGCAGAGATGGATAGCATCGAGCCGGCGCTTAACGACGAACGCCTGATCCGTAACCGGCTCAAACTCAGCGCGGTGATCACGAATGCTCGGGCGACCATCGCGCTGCGCGATGATCCAGAGGTAGACGGAGACTTGGCGGACTTCATCTGGTCTTTCCAGCCCGCCACGACCCCGCGGCCACGAACCATTGATGAGGTGCCCACCCAGTCCGAGGAATCCCACGCCATGGCAAAAGCGCTGAAAAAGAAAGGCTTCAAGTTCGTTGGCCCCACCACGTGCTTTGCGCTCATGGAGGCGCTGGGAATCGTCGACACGCACCTGATCGGTTCGTGGCGGCGTGGCTCTTCCGGAGTGTGGGAGGACTAGCTTCCGGAAGCTAGCTCACACGGCGCTGTGGGGGCTGGGGCGCGGGCGACGGGGAATCGTCATCATCCTGCTGCGCCCGAGCGTATGTCACTGGTAGGTGATCGAAGTCGGGAGAATCATCATCCATCTCGACGATGATCGCACCAGGCCGGCGCAGCTCCGGCGGCACCGGGGCCTCCTTATCAGAGGAACGCACACCCATCCGGGCACGACGCAGCTGACGCACCCTGCGGGCCCGCAACTCCTGCTCCTGACGCACCAGGTTCCGCAGAGCGACCAAGTACCAAGCGATCAACGCTGCGACAACCACTGGTGCTGTCCACGCCCATCCGCCGACGATGAGGGCGAAAACAACACCGACGATCAGCGCGGCGCACAGCCCAATAAAGGTCCGCTGGCGACGCTGGTAGCGAGTCACACTGTGAGTTTTATCGGCCACCGGGTCCCAGCTGCCACGGCCACGGCGCGACGCGGCAAACTCGATTTCTTCTTCGGTCAGCTCGACGTCGTCTTCTTCATGGTCGTCATAGGTTTCGTCAGCCGCTGGCTCGGAGCTGTCCTCAGGCTCATCGGCGGCCTCATCGACCATCGAAATAACGGTCGATCCCGACTGCTCGTAGCTCTTGGAAGCTTCGTAGCCTAGGTCCTCCGGACTGAGGTAGGATTCGTGCGTTTCGTAGGTGTCCTCTTCCTCGTCGGTGCCTTCACCGTTCTCGAGGAGGAGGTTCATGCTGTAAGAGACGCCTTCGCTTTCGTCGGCGACCTCGTCGTCAGCGATGTCTTCATCTTCGTTGTCTCCGGCGACAGCGTCGCCATCGACTACTACTTCTCCGTCGACGGTGTCCGGCTTGCTCGCTAGGTCGTCGATAAGCACGGTTGAACCGGAAGCCTCGTCCTCGTGCTCCGCATCGACGATTTCAAGATCACGAGTGTCATCCTCGTCGTCGTAACGCACGTCAGCGCGAGTGAGCTTCGGGCGACGGCGCGGCTGCACTGGCTCGGTCCCGCCTTGGTGCAGCACACGAGTCTCATCATAAGCCTCACCGGAACGACGGATCGGCTTGCTATTTCCGCCGAAAACCAACGGTGCAAGCACAAACAACCACACGACGACGATGAGGACGATCATCAGACTGCCGGACATGATCGCGCCACCTTCCCATTTGAAAACACTTTCTCAAGATTTCAGGCTATCCGCAGAAACTAATCGAGCCACGTGCCACGCCGAACAAAAAACTAGGAATCACCTTAAGAATCCGGCAAAACTCTGCCTGCTTCGATGAGCCGGGCAATGGCAGATTCGGGATGGTCATCAACATTCTGCGCCACGAAATGGTGATCCTGCCAGCGTCCGTCAATGTGTAGATTTCCCTTCAAAAACCCCTCGGAACGGTAGCCGACCAACTCCAGCACTCGGCCGGAAGCCGGGTTATCCGGCAAAAAGGTTGCCGTCAACCGATGCAGGCCCACCCGCGAAAAACCATGATCCGTGCCTAGCGCACAGGCCGCGGTGGCCACCCCCTGCCCCATGTGCGGTGAGGCCACCCAGTAACCGATCCACGCCTCTCCGATCGAGCCGTGCTGAATATTACCGATGGTGACCTGGCCGGCGAACTCGCCATTCAGTTCGATCACGAACGGAACCACCACACCCTTGGTTGCCCACCCGCGCAAGTTACTGAAATTGGTTCGCCACGCCTCCGCATTATGCGCGGTATCCCACCGGCCGGCCACCGTCGGCTCAACGGGACGGAGCCATTGCTCGTCGAGAATGCGCAGCTGGCTCCACACAGCCCCATCCGAGGACAGCAACGGGCGCAGCCGAAGACGCGCACCGCTGGGAAGCCGAACTACGCGGGTCGCTTCTGGCCACCCCGGATGAATGGGATGGCGCGACCCGGTCGCGGGGGTCACGAAACGTCGGGACGCAAAGCCGAAAAAATCAAACATGCTGTCGCAGACTCACCAGTTAGGACCGCTGTTGCATGAACAGCACGTCAACGACATCCCCGGGACGAACCTCTGTGACATCTTCTGGAATGCGGATCATGGCGTTCGATTCAGCAAGCCCGGCCAGCAGGTGCTCCCCACCACCCCGCGTGCCGACGAGCCCCTCGACCAAGTAGTCGCGAGTTTCCGCGTCGCGCATCAACCGTGCACGAACATAACCACGCCGTCCACGCACAGAAGAAATATGGCCCAAGGCGCGGGCCTGCACGGAACGTCGCTGTGGGACTCGCTTTCCCAACGAGGTGCGAATCGCAGGCCGCACGATCACATCGAAGACGACAAGGGAGCTCACCGGGTTTGAGGGCAGCAGGAAAACCGGAACGCGGTCTTCACCCAACAGCCCGAAACCTTGAGTTGATCCGGGGTGCATGGCCACGCGCGTGGTGTCAATCTCCCCAAGCTCCGCCAAGACTTCCTGGACGGCCTCGGCACCCGAGCCACCAACCGCGCCTGCGATCACGACGAACTCGCTGCGCGAGACTTCGTTGGCGATCAGCTCACGGAGACGCCGCGGCTCTGCGTTGGCGATACCCACGCGGTGCACATCCGCCCCCGCTTCCTTTGCCGCGGCAGCCAGCGAGTAAGAGTTGATGTCGAAGACTTGGCCAAGGCCTGGGTCACGGTCGATATCGACGAGCTCTAGGCCAAAGGACATGATGGTCACGCGTGGACGCGGATATACCAGCACCTTGTCGCGCCCAGCTGCGGCGAGCAACCCGATCTGCGCCGGGCCAAGCACCACACCGGAGGACACTGCGACATCACCAGGCTGAATGTCGGCGCCTTCCTTCCGAATGAAATCGCCCGAGCTCACGGGGTGATGTGCAGTCATGCGTTTGCGTCCACGATCCGACCACTCCAGCGGCAACACGGCATCTGCCAGAGTAGGGATTGGGGCACCGGTGGCAACACGCACCGCTTGGCGGGGCTGCAAACGCAAAGGTTTTTGTGATCCCGCGGCGACCTCCCCGACTACAGGGAAAGAGCGCTCAGCTAAAGGAGTGTCGTCGCGCTCCCCTTTTTGGCTGCTGCCGAGGCCCCGTGTGCCGCCGACATCTACGGAGCGGACCGCATAGCCGTCCACCGCAGCCTGGGCAAAGCCCGGCACCGTACGGGTGGCTACGACCTCTTCGGCGCACATCAGCCCGAGGGCATCAGTGATACCGATCCGGACGGGCTCAGGAGTCGGGGCGGCATCCACCACCATTGCTAGTTGATCGTCGACACTGCGCACAACAACTCCTCCCTTCCGTGCACCAGACTAGCGATTCCTAGCGATTTTCCGCCTCAAAATCGGCCATAATCTGCTTAACCGCCCTGTAAATCGCCGGCCCATACTCGGGATGGCGAATACCGAAATCAACATTTGCCGGGATATAACCAGCCGGGTCGCCCAAGTCGTGGCGCTTACCCTCATGGATCACGATGTGTACGGGATGACCTTCTTGGATCATCAGCTCAATGGCGTCGGTCAGCTGTAGCTCGCCACCCTTGCCAGGGGTAATTCGTCGCAATGCATCGAAAATCCCACGGTCGAGCAGGTAACGCCCCGCCGCGACCAGCGTCGATGGCGCATCCGCAGGGTCCGGCTTTTCCACCATGCCGCGTACAGATTTCACGCGCGCGGCCGGCAGCGAAGAATCTCCATCAATCTCTTCGACGTCAAAAACGCCGTAGTTGAACACTTCCTCGCGCGAGACGTTGAACGCGCACAGGACGCTGCCGCCCAGCTCCGCGCGCACCTGTGCCATCTTGCCCATCACATCAGTTGGGAGCACAATATCGTCGGGCAGCATGACGGCAACAACATCCTCGTCGTCGTCAAGCACCGACTCCGCCAAACCCACCGCGTGCCCCAAGCCCAAAGGCTTGTCCTGGGTAACCGCAACGGCGTTGATCAGGGAATGAGCTCGCGCAACCTTCTTCACCTGCTCATCTTTACCGCGGCCGGACAAGGTGGAGCAAAGCTCCTCGAATGGCGCGAAGTGGCGCATGACCTCGCTCTTTGCCGGTGCGGTAATGACTGCGAGTCGCTGTGCGCCCAGCTCCGCGGCCTCTTCAGCGATCAATTCGATACCTGGCGTATCGACGACCGGCAAAAGTTCTTTAGGCACCGTCTTTGTGGCAGGGAGGAACCGCGTGCCCATGCCTGCTGCTGGCACAACTACGGTTTTCACTCCTTGGGAGAGTTTGTCGTTCGGCTTCCGCATAACGGCCAAGTCTACCCCGCCTCTCTACCAAAACCGGAGACCACCCCTCTATGGTTGTGTTATGCCTGAGATTCAGAAGCGGAAAGACGAGATTCGCGCTCGCTTGCGCGCTGCCCGCAGCGCGATGATCGCTACGCGTCAAGAAAAAAGGCGCGCTGACGCCTCCATCGTGGCCTATGCGGCCGCCTATGTCCGCGCGTTGAAGAATCCCCATCCGCGCGTCGCCGCCTACTCGCCGCTTCCCGACGAGCCCGGCAACGATTTCCTCCTCACCGCCCTAGCATCACAAGCCGCATCCATCTTGCTGCCGATTTCTCTGGACAACGGCGAGTTGGAGTGGGCAACTTACCGTGGCCAATCGGACCTCGAATCGGGGGCCCTGGGCATCTGGCAGCCCACCGGTCCACGCTTCGGAAACGAGGCCTTAGCTTCGTGTGATGCTGTTTTCCTCCCCGCCCTGGCCATCGACACCGCGGGTAACCGCCTCGGCAAAGGCGCAGGTTATTATGACCGCGCACTCACCGCTATCGCGGGGCACGTGCCGCTGATCGCCTTGGTCTACGATCACGAGCTGATCGACGAGATGCCCTTTAATGACCTCGACGTTCCCGTCGACCTGGTCATCACACCTTCCGGCGTGAAAGAGCTTCACCGCTAACACCCTTTTCTCAATGTGCGGGAACCGCGACGGCGCATACGCAGTCTAAAAGAGTATGGATGACATTCTTAGCCGCTTTTCCCAGACCCGCTCAGCCCTTACAACACCTGGTTACCGCCGCGCCCACACACTGCGCCGTCTCGTTGCGGCAGCGTTGTGCGGTGCCGCCTTGATCAGCGGGGTGTCGTCGTTACGCGCGACGGACCCGGCGATCGTTACGTTTAGCGCCAATGTTCCGGCCGGAACGGTGCTTGCCGACGAGCACCTGCAGCTGACCCACCTGCCCGCCAGCGCGGTTCCTGCTCAATCCACGACTGATCTAGATGATGTCGTCGGAAAGGTGGCGGCGGCACACGGCTCGCCTGGACAACCGGTAGCTCTCAATCAGCTCCTCGGTGAGGAACTCACGGCAGCCTATGTGGGGGTAGACACATTAGAGGGTGAAAGTGTGACGATGACCATGGTTCCGGTACAGCTTGCGGAACCTGATATCATCCCGCTACTGCACCCTGGGGACGAAGTCAGCGTCATATCGGCAGCGGACGATGGACCCCAGCCAAAGGTCATCGCGGCAGGTGGGAGGGTCATTCTTGCCGGCGCATCTGATGGTTCCGCGACAGACTCGGTACTGATCTTAATGAAAGAAACCGATGCACACGCGGTCGCCTCTGCGTCTCTCAACCTTCCTCTCACAGTAGTCTTGACAGGTGAGCGAGCGATGCGCGAATAGCTTGGGCTACGCCACGGTTGTAAAGTGCTACCGGTAACTGATACACCAGAATGATTTTTACTACGCCATCACTGGCGCAATAGCAAGGAGAGCATCATGCTGCAAGGCTTCAAAGAATTTATCATGCGTGGCAACGTCGTCGAGTTGGCTGTCGGCGTGGTCATCGGTGCCGCGTTCACCGGTATCGTCACCGCGTTCTCGGACAACCTGATCAACCCGCTGATCGCCGCGCTCGGCGGCGCAGATTTCTCCGGCCTAGGCTTCCACGTTATCCCAAATAACGAGGCCACCTTCTTGGACTTCGGCGCCGTGATCACCGCAGCGATCAACTTCTTGCTGATCGCCGCTGTCGTCTACTTCGTCATCGTCGCACCGATGAACAAGTTGAATGAGGCACAGGCACGCCGCAAGGGCATCGAAGAAGATGAGCCAGCACCAACCGATGTTGAGCTGCTCACCGAGATCCGCGATCTGCTGCAGGCACAGAACGGCACCACGGACGCCACCAGCAGCACCGGCAGCACGAGCACTCGTCCGACCGATACCGTCTAGTTAGGCACTCGCTAAAGCGAGCACGAAGGCGATAGAGCCGGCCCGAAGCATTTTCCTGCTTCGGGCCGGCTCTTTTCACTGGCACCTCAACCGCCGTGATGGGGAGGGCGCTCATTTCGATAGAATTCTTCACCCAGCAATGTGTCAGAGCTGGATTCGTCGTCAAGCTCCACGGTACGAACTTCATCGCTACTCGACGCCACTTGGGTGCCGGGGGCATCCATAGACCGGTCGTAATCACCTGCGGGTGACTTCTTGACGACCCGCCGCCCCCGCTTACGCGGACCTAGTGTCCCAGAAGAATCGGACGATTCAGTCACTGCACTTCCCTACTTTTGCTTTCAGCGCGCAGGCTACTGGACGCTGTACTTGTTCAATTCGCTGAGGAGATGCAACACCAGCGGAGTCGCGGTGGCGATGCCATCACGGACAGCCTTACGCGAGGCCGCGAGGTTCAGCACTACGGTACTGCCGGACACTCCACAGATTCCGCGCGAGGTAGTTGCGTCCACCGCACCGACTAATTGGCCTGAGTTACGCACCGCTTGGCCGACACCTGGCACCAACTGGTCGATAACGCTGCGAGTTGCCTCCGGTGCCTTGTCGCGCGGGCCGACGCCTGTGCCACCGACGGTGAGCACCAAGTCCACTCCTCCGACGACGGCGGTTTCAATGGACTTGCGGATATCCGACTTCTTCGACCTCACGTTGACAACACCATCGACCTGGAATCCCGCTTCGGTGAGCAACCCGAAGACGAGGTCGCCTGTCCCATCATCGCCTTCGTCGTACTTGTGGTCCGAAATCAACACGACCAGAGCGCGGCGGACGCGGGGCAAATCATCTTCGAGGTCGGCGGCCCTCAAGTAGGCATCATCCGGCTCCACAAACTCCAGCGCATCGAGGGTCTTACTCACGGCTTCTCCTTTAGCAAAAGGTTTATAGGCAGACTCTTATTTAAGGTCTACTGGTAATTTACTCGGAACTAAGAGTTACCTCTACCTCTCGGGTCTCATCCGAGTCTCGGGGGTGGACCAGGAGGGTAACGGTATCACCAAAGCCCTCCGAGCGCGTCGCTGCGATTAAGGCATCCGCAGTATCGATTTGGCGGTCATTCATCTGCACGATCACGTCGCCTTCCTGGATACCTGCCTCGGCCGCGGGACTGCCCTCGGGGACACCGACGACGAGTGCGCCGTCCACCGGGTTACGACTATCAACCTGCACACCCAACATTGGGTGGGTTACCTCCCCCTCCTGCATTAGCTGGTCTGCCACTCGCTTCGCAAAGTTCGACGGGATAGCAAAGCCCAAACCGATTGATCCTGCTGAATCCGAACCAGTGGCCAGGGAGGCGATGACCGAGTTCATCCCGATCAGATTGCCATTCATATCCACCAGCGGTCCGCCGGAATTACCCGGGTTAATGGCAGCGTCCGTCTGAATCGCGTCGATCAGCGAGCTTTCACCACCACCCTGAGCGGCACGTACTGGTCGATTCAGGGCGGACACAATACCGCTGGTCACCGTGGCCGACAATCCGAGCGGCGAACCGACAGCGACCACCTCTTGGCCAACTGATAACTCATCTGAATCGCCGAACTGCAGCACCGGCAGCCCCTCGACGCCGCGGATCTTGATCACCGCAATATCGGTGTTAACGTCCGAAGCGACGTAGTCGGCCGGATGCTTTTCACCGTTGTTCAGAGTGACTTGGATTGCGCTGTCGCGCCCCTCCGGGACCGACACGACATGGTGGTTGGTCAGCACGTATCCATCCGAGGAAATGATGGAGCCTGATCCGTCGGCCACGCCAATCTCTGACGCCACTTGAATCGACACCACAGCAGGAAGTACTTGCTCTGCTACCTGCTCGACAGACCCTTCTGGGGCTGGATCAGGCGAAGAAACGCTGGGATTTTGCAGGCTGTTATATGTTTCAGCGCTGCCAGAGTTGCCCAGTTTACCGCCCACGTAGCCAGCGCCACCACCGACGAGAAGAGAGATGATCGACGCCAAAGCGATTGCGGTACCAACCCCCAGCCCCTTCTTCTGCATCGCTGGCTGCTGGTCTGCTTGTGGGACGGGCTGTGTGTAGGCTCCCGATCCTTGAGGGGAACCAAAGCCCTGGCTCTGAGAATAACTTTGTGTGCCCTGATTACCGCTGCCGGAGTTCGGCGCTCCATAGGGATAGTGCGGGGTCCCAGAAGGCTGTGGCTGGGGAGTTTCACCGCTTCCGGAGTTTTGTCCAAACTGTCCGAACTGCGGGTCTCGATTATCAGGGTTGTTCATAAGCGGTAATTATGCACCTTCGCACTGTGGAATTACTTGTTCTGTACAAATACAACGCGTAGCACTAACTGAATGTTCCCTGTTTGCCCTGAGCTGGGTTATCCACCCGGCTTGCCTGGGAATACTACGCGGAAGCGCGCACCCCCGTCGTCGGATTCTTCGACGTCGATGTTGGCACCGTGGCGATCAAAAACCTGCTTACTAATCGACAGTCCAAGCCCAGAGCCCGGCATTGCTCGGGACTCAGCAGACCGGTAGAAGCGCTCGAACACTTTCTCCCGCTCCTCCTCCGGGATTCCCGGGCCGGAATCGTCGATCAGCAACACGGCATTGCGTCTCCCAGCCTTCAGGGAAATACGTACGGTGCCTCCTTTCGGAGACCATTTTCCCGCGTTATCCATAAGGTTGAGCGTTGCCCGCGACAAGGCGTGGCTGTCGCCTTCGATGATCCAGGGATCGGCGTGAAATTGGAAGTCCACATCCATACGGCGGCGGCGCACGCGCTCCAGCGAGTTCTCCAGCACGTCGTCTAACTCGACTGGTTCGAAAGCGTTGTCAGGCGACTCCTCCCGGGCTAAGTCAACCAAGTCGCCGATCAGCGTGGACATTTCTTCCATCTGAGCCAGCACGTCGCGCTCGAGGTCCCGGCGGTCCTCCTCTGAAATCTGATCCTGCTGGCCACTGCGGTAGAGCATCATCAGCAGCTCAATATTGGTGCGCATTGAGGTCAACGGAGTCTTCAACTCGTGGCCCGCGTCGGCGACCAGCCGCGCTTGACGCACACGAGATTCCTGCAAAGCCCCCAGCATCTCATTGAAGGATTCGGTCAGCTGCGCCAACTCGTCGTTGCCTGCCACCTCAATGGGCTTGAGATCGTCGGTACGCGTCACGTAATTCACCGCACGCTGTAACCTTGTCAACGGGCGCAAGCCAGCGGTCGCTACCACCATGCCCACGGCGATTGCCAGCAAGATGCCCAAGCCAGCGATGACCAGAAGGACGGCCCCTAGCGCACCGATCAAGTCCTGCGTCGGCTCCATATCTTGGGCGAGCACGACGGTCGCGCCAGCCGCGTTGCGCTTGGTCAGGATGCGCTCATTGCCTACGGTGCGAACGGAGGTTTCCTCACCGTTACCGGAGCTACTAAAGTCGCCGCCGACCGGAATGGTATCGCCGACAAAAAGCTGCCACGCCGGAGGAGACACCGAGATGCGGATATCTGGGTTGTACGTCTTGAACCGGTCAACCTCGTGGCGAAGATTATTTTGATAGAGCGGATCAAAGGTGCGCGTGATTAGCGAGGAAGCTTTGTCATCAAGGTCTTGGTCCACCGAGGCCGTCAAGGATTCGGACATTGTCCAGTAGGTCACGGTGGTCATAGCACCCACGGCAATGGCCACCATCACCGCGGTCATCAGCGCAAGCTGCCACCGCAGTGAGGTACCTTTGCCAAAAAGGGTGAGACTACCGAGGTCGGTAGGACTACCTACGCGGTAGTCCTCGCCCCCGGCAGGCTGTCGCAGGATCACGGAGCGGTATCCCGCAGAACGTATCCAACGCCGCGCACAGTGTGAATCAGCCGGGATTCGTCGCCAGCCTCCGTTTTGCGGCGAAGATAGCCAATATAAACCTCGAGCGCATTACCCGACGTCGGGAAGTCATAACCCCACACCTCTTCCAGAATTGTCTGGCGCGATAGCACGCGGCGTGGGTTCTGCATTAGCAGCTGCAGCAGCGCAAACTCGGTTCGCGTCAGCGAAATGGAGCGGTCACCTCGGCGCACGTCGCGGGTCTCTGGGTTCAGGGAGAGGTCCTCGAACACCAGCTCCCCTTCACCTTTACCGTTATTGTTGGAATCGGCCACTGTACGACGCAGCAGGGAGCGCACGCGGGCCAGCAACTCCTCCAGCGCGAAGGGTTTCGGTAGGTAATCGTCGGCACCTGCGTCTAGGCCAGCAACGCGGTCAGATACGCCGTCACGCGCGGTCAGGATCAGGATTGGCAGGTCATAGCCCGACGAGCGCAGGGTGCGACAGACACCGAGTCCATCGAGTTTCGGCATCATCACGTCGAGCACGATGAGGTCGGGTTCCTCCCGTTTGATCGCAACGAGTGCCTCTTCCCCATCCTCTGCAAGGCTGACATCATAGCCATTAAAACGTAGGGACCGCCGCAATGATTCGCGGACGGCATGCTCGTCGTCGACTACTAAAACTTTCATGACTCTATTATGACCTACCGATCTGACAAAAGTTGGAATCTGCGTGGAGTCAGTTTCCGTTTCAACTCCACAGTCACTCTATCCTGCAGTTCTCTAAGAAGTTAGACGGGGGCCTGTTCTCTCGTCGTGTGCATTTAATTCGACCTAAAGGAATAAGGCGACCCCCGACTGTGCCGGGGGTCGCCTAAAAGTTGTTGAAAGCCTAGCACAGAAGCGCCTGGCTTCACGTCCTAGCGCTCTTTAGAACTGCTCGACGTCGATCAGGCCCTGCTGCGCTGCCTTGACCAGGCGGCGTGGGATACGAACGGTCTGGCCGTCGATCTTCACTTCCTGCAGCTCGACCTTGTCAGCTTTCCACTGGGAGCGACGCATGCGGGTGTTCGCGCGCGACATCTTAAACTTTGGGGTTGCCATTGTGTGCTTTCCTCCTTCGACCTATTAATCGGCGACGACGTCGCCCTACTCTGCGGACTTCTTCTTGCGACGAGCCATGCCGCCGAAACGCTTGTTGAACTTCTCAACACGGCCAGCAGTGTCCATGACACGCTGTGCGCCGGTCCAGAATGGGTGAGACTCACTGGTCACGTCTACGACGATCAGTGGGTACTCTGCGCCTTCATATTCAACGGTGCGGTCGGAGGTAGCGGTGGAGCGAGTCAGGAACTGGAAGCCAGTACCTGCGTCCTGGAACACTACCGGGTGGTAATCCGGGTGGATATCCTTCTTCATCTTGATTCGTTTCCCTCAGGTTTGAGACTACGGGTCGGTTCGCCGGCACTAAAAAGGCCGAGGATCGTGCCCGAGTTGGGTGCGAAAATGTACTCTTATCCTGCACGGATCGACGCTTAACGACGATTCCTTGCGGACAACTCGACTCATCTTACAGGTCAAGGCCACTTTTCTGAAATCATCACGCATCAATTTTGCCGCCGCCGCCCTATGCCCATTGTTTTCATCTATTTTTGGAAGCAACCTGGCGATTAGGAATTATGGGAGCAAACGGGTAGTGTTGTGTCTCGCTGTTGTCGAAGTACACGTTTACGCCCCGTCAACCGGCACCCCGTGACGCCCTTGGGCCCAGGCCAACCTCACTTTCCGGCCTATCCTCACTTGTCCAAGCGCGGTGTTACATCAAAGGGGAGGCCATGTCGTGGGCGGCAAGGAGAAAGAAGCACACCCATGTCGGCTATTTGCCAGGTCACGGGACGGAAGCCGCAGTTCGGCAAGACCGTCTCGCACTCGCACCGCCGCCACTCGCGCCGTTGGAACCCCAACGTGCAGCGTAAGCGGTTTTACCTGCCCTCCGAGGGCCGTACCATCACTTTGAACGTTTCTACTAAGGGTCTGAAGATCATCGACCGCGACGGCATTGAGTCTGTCGTGGCCGCGATCCGCGCCCGTGGGGAGAAGATCTAACAGATGGCACGTAATGATATCCGCCCGATCATCAAGCTGAAGAGCACTGCGGGCACCGGTTACACCTACGTAACCCGTAAGAACAAGCGCAACAATCCGGATCGCATCACTTTGAAGAAGTACGATCCAGTAGCGAAGAAGCACGTCGAATTCCGCGAGGAGCGATAATTTATGGCTAAGAAGTCTATGATCGCTAAGAATGAGAAGCGCAAGGAGATCGTCGCTCGTTACGCTGAGCGTCGCGCTGAGCTCAAGGCAATCATCAAGAACCCCAACACCTCTGATGAGGACCGCTTGGATGCACAGTTCGAACTGAACAAGCAGCCACGCGACGCCTCCCCAGTCCGTGTTCGCAACCGTGACTCCCGTGACGGCCGTCCACGCGGTTACCTGCGTAAGTTCGGTTTGTCTCGTGTCCGTATGCGTGGCATGGCTCACCGCGGTGAGCTGCCAGGCGTTCGTAAGTCCTCGTGGTAAAAGGGAGAGTGTCTCTACATGAAGCGTAATAATCGCAAGCCACGGGTTGAGCAGTCCCGTCGCCCAAAGAAGAACCCGCTCAAGGCTGAGGGCATCGAGAAGGTGGACTACAAGGACATCAAGACCCTTCGTCTGTTCATCTCCGATCGTCACAAGATCCGCTCGCGTCGCGTCACCGGCCTGACGCCACAGCAGCAGCGCCAGGTCGCTACCGCTGTGAAGAACGCCCGCGAAATGGCTCTCCTGCCGTTCACCAGCCGCTAAGCACGGTTGTTCGGACGATAGCAGCATAGAGTTCGAGAAAGCGCCCGCCCACACAATGTGGACGGGCGCTTTTCACATTCCTAGAACCAGTTCCCTACTGGCACGCCGCCAACGGTAGCTCATGGGCAATCGTCGATACGCCATGTGCTAACTCATTTGCCATCGCCTGTGCGGTGGCATAGGAGCCGTCAGATGGTGAAGCCGTCAACGCGATAGCAACATCCCCCTGAGGGGTGGAAAAGCGGCCGAACTGGCGGATATCGTACAGCCCAGAGGTATCAGGGCCCCAACCGCCCTTGAAGCGCGCCCCCGGCAGCTGGCCAATCCCGTAGGACTG
This sequence comes from Corynebacterium sp., assembly GCF_043426755.1. Lineage (GTDB taxonomy): Bacteria > Actinomycetota > Actinomycetes > Mycobacteriales > Mycobacteriaceae > Corynebacterium. Next base: position 46,028 of record NZ_JBHWRP010000087.1, read on the forward strand.
CTCGGCCACGACCTGGCCCATCAAATCCAACACCGGCTGCGCACCATCGACACAGGCCAGGTTCGCTGCAAATCGCGCCTGCTGGCTAGGCGACCACGATGTCTGACCGAAAGTCGACACCCCGGGGCGGGTTGGAACCGCATTGACTGAGATTGGGGCTTCCGCCTCTGCCAACACTGCCTCCACTAGCGGCGGGGTCACAGAATTCCACAACACCTCCGCCGCTGCATTGTCAGAGGATTGAATAGCTGCAGCCGCGGTGGGCGCGAGGGATGGATCCTGGCGCAGGGCCGCGATGGCGATCGGTACCTTGATCGTTGACCACGCTGGCAAGGCTGCATCGTCTCCCCCGATCAGTTCATTCGTGCCATCAGACACCGCGACAGAAGCGTTGCCACCGTAGCGGGCGATCACCTCGTCGACGATGTTTTGTAGTGGGAGTGAAGCGGGCTCTGCAGCAGGAGGCGGTGAAGGCTCAGGTGGGACTGTGGTCGTGGACGTCAGCGTTACCGTTCCGTCCAGTGGCCCACCTGGGCCGGCGTCACCACCGGCCGAGTCTTTGGGCGCATCGACATCACCGATCGTGCACGCTGATCCCAGCGCGAGGACGAGAACGAGGCCAGTGGATGTCAGTAGTGGCCGACCAGGCTTGAGGTTCATCGCGAAATATGGACGAGTGCGTTGTTACCGCCCGCGCAGGCAACGTACGAACCGTAGTCAGCGCAGGACATCGTATATGTCACGCCGGTGACCGGACTATAGGCTGAAATTGTTCCGCTGGTCCTGCCTGTGCGGTCAACATGTTCCCGGAAAGCATCGCCCACAGAGCGGGCAAATGGGTCACTTGTTTCCGCAGTAGCCGCGTATTGCGTGGGGTAGTCCGAACCCCGCGGCCGGTCCGGCTCTGGGCTGCGCTGCGAACGAGAAAACGTCGTGGTCGGCTCCTGGCGCTCGCTACTGGACTCGCGGGTTTCTGAATCCCGTTCACTACTGCTTTCCGACGAAGACTCCGAAGAGGTTTCGGTGACCAATTGCACAGTCGTTTCTGGGCCCGAAGCGGAGCGCCCACCAAAAAGCCCGAAGCTCCAGGCGGCAAGACCAGCAACGGCAAGCAGGAGGAGCACGATCGCAACGACCAACCCCACGATCAGGCCGGTATTGCGGGAGCCTGACTGCGCAGCAGATGCTTGGTCGTACATCGGGTGCTGCGGTGGCGGCCCACCGTACTCAGAGGAATTCTGCCAGCTATTCGGGCTCTCCCCCCCCCAGTTATAGCTTCCCTGCTGCTGCGGGAAATGCTGCTTCGGTTTGTCTTGACCTGGGTTGGTATCCCCATCGGAACCGCGGTACGTCATGCCTCATCCCCTAGATTTACGTATCAAGTTAGGGATTTACTCTAGCATGGCGATCGTCTCGTGCGGCCCGACGAAGCTGGCGATCTCACTAATATTTAGTGCGCGAAGTGGCGAGTACCGGTGAGATACATGGTCACGCCCGCCTCCTTGGCGGCAGCAATGACTTCTTCATCACGAATGGAGCCACCTGGCTGCACCACGGCGGTGATTCCTGCGTCGGCAAGCACCTGGAAACCATCGGCGAACGGGAAGAACGCATCCGACGCGGCGACAGCACCGTTGGTCCGGTTACGTCCCTCGTCGAGAGTATTCGCACGTTCTACCGCAAGCTTTGCCGAATCGACGCGGTTGACCTGCCCCATGCCCACGCCCATCGTGGCGCCGTCGCGAGCAATGAGGATGGCGTTGGACTTAACGCAGCGGATTGCATTCCACGCGAACTGCAGGTCTGCCAAGATCTCCTCAGAGGCAGCCTCGCCTGAAACGAGCTCCCAGTTCGCAGCATCATCACCCTCAGCCTGGAGGAAGTCCCGTTCCTGGACCAACAGCCCACCGGAGATCTGCTTGAACTCATTGCCAGTGCGCGAAGGCGCCTCGGCCTCCAGCACGCGCAGGTTCTTCTTCTCCTGCAGGATCTCCAAAGCACCCGGCTCATAACTTGGGGCGATGATGACCTCAGTGAAGATTGGCTTGATCTGCTCGGCGAACTCTACGGTCACCTCACGGTTCGACGCGACCACGCCACCGTACGCGCTCATCGGGTCACACGCGTGCGCCTTCTTGTGCGCCTCTGCGATCGACTCATTTGAGACACCGATTCCACATGGGTTAGCGTGCTTGATGATGGCCACACACGCACGCTCATGGTCCCAGGCTGCGCGCCACGCAGCATCAGCATCCTGGTAGTTGTTGTAGCTCATCTCCTTGCCATTGTGCTGGGTAGCACCAGCCAGGCCAGTGCCCTCGGAGTAGAGCTTCGCCTCCTGGTGCGGGTTCTCTCCATAACGCAATGGGGTTGCGTCCTCGTAGGTAGCACCGAAGAAGTTATCGTCGTCAAGCTGCTCGCCCAACCATGCGGAGACCGCGACGTCGTAGCTTGCCGTGTGACGGAAGGCCTCGAGTGCCAAATGCTTCCGCTGCTCAAGATCGAATCCGCCACCCTTGACTGCGGAGATGACATCGTCGTAACGCTTCGGCGAGGTCACCACAGCCACGGACGGGTGGTTCTTTGCCGCCGCACGCACCATGGAAGGGCCGCCGATGTCGATCTGCTCAACGCACTCGTCATAGCTCGCGCCGGAGGCCACCGTCTCCGCAAACGGATACAGGTTGACGACGACCAGCTGAAATGGCTCTACCTCAAGATCAGCAAGCTGATCGAGGTGATCCTGTTTGCGTGTATCGGCCAGAATTCCAGCGTGGACGCGCGGGTGCAAAGTCTTCACACGCCCCTCAAGGCACTCTGGGAAGCCGGTGAGCTCCTCCACCTGGGTGACCTTCACGCCTGCGTCAGCGATGCGGGCTGCGGTCGAACCAGTGGAAACGATTTCCACACCAGCTTCCCCCAGCGCCTGCGCTAGCTCTTCAAGTCCGGTTTTGTCGTACACGCTGATCAGCGCGCGCTTGATTGGGGTGCAGTTGTTAGCCATGAAACTAGAAACTCAACTTTCCATCTGGAGTAGAAATCGACATTGAGCGTAGCACCTCAACAATCAGTGCACGCTCAACCACCTTGATCCGCTCATGCAAGCTCGCCTCATCATCACCTGGCAGAACCTCCACGGGCCGCTGCGCGATGATTTGGCCGGTATCCACGCCACTATCGACGAAATGCACTGTGGAACCGGTGACCTTCACGCCATAGGCCAACGCGTCGCGGACCGCATGAGCGCCCGGGAATGACGGCAGCAGCGCCGGGTGCGTATTAATTGTGCGTCCTTCAAACCGAGCCAGGAATTCGGCACCCAGGATCTTCATGAATCCGGCAGAGACCACCGCGTCCGGGTGCGCCTCGCTGACGGTGTCCGCCAGCTGCTGATTCCACTGTGCGCGATCCGGAAGCATGGGCACGCAGCGAGTGGCTATACCCGCGGCCTCCGCGCGCTCCAGCGCGGGACAGTCCTTGTCTGCAACGACAAGGACTATGCGATACGACGAATCTTGATTGTCAAGGATGGCCTGCAATAAGGTCCCACTCCCTGACACCAAGACGGCAACAGAATAAGGCTGCGGATTAGTCACGCGCCCAACATTAGTCCTTTGTTTCAGTCTCCGCGGAATCTTCCGGTTCAGGCTTATCGACGACCTCCTCCGGCTCGCCTGAGTCTTCAGATTCATCTGATTCTTCAGACTCTTCAGCGTCTTCATCGACTTCAGAGTCTTCTAGCCTCTCATCCTCTGAATCCTGCTCCGCAGGCTCCGGATCCTCAACTACGTCTGCTTCTACAGTTTCTTCTTCGGCTGGGGTGTGATCCTCTGGTGCGACCTCCTCGACACTTTCCTCAACGCCTTCCTCGACGCTGCGATTGCGCAGCACCGCAATCCCCCATGCGACTCCAGCAATCAGGCCAACCCATGCGGTTGCCAGAACCGCAATGAGCCAGTGGACAGGGCCGCTATAGCCGTACCCACCGAGTTGCCCCGAGGCGAAATAGACCGCGACAAGCGCCCACATCCCTGCAAAGACAGCGGTTGCAGCAACCATCTGGCCATCCCATGCGCGGGTGATTACGTAATGAACGACTACTGCAAATGGGATCAACAGCAGCACCGGCGCCCAGGCTTCCACTGTTCCGGGGATCGCCGCGAATAGTGGGAACACCGGAAGAGGGACCAGATCGATAGCAAACAGGCTCACGCTGCCTGCCCCGATCGACACCTGTCCGCCGAAGAGTACAGCAAGCGTTCCGACGATCGCGTTCGGAAGATAAAGCAGGCACACGACGACCAGTCCCACCACGCCGAGACCAGACAAGACCGGGTAGGCGGCCGCGAGCTCACCGAGTCGTTCATGCCCGGCGATGAACACAGCGAGGTACACGATGAGGGCTGTCGCAGAAAGCCGGAGCATGAGTTGATGGGCGCGGGTGGCGCCGTCGACAAGCACTTCAGCAAAACCGAATCGGCGGGCGAGCGCCTTCCATAGGGATGGGCCCATACCGATGATCAAGCCGATGAGATGGATGGCAACGGGGTGCAGGATTGTTAGGCCAACTGAGGGCGCCTCGAGGGGGAAAACTTTTGCCGCATCCCAGACCATAAACCAGGCAATCCCAGACAATGTGAGAGGAATCACAATTATGGCCCCGAGGATGGTGGCGAGGTCAAGAATGCTCACCTTATTTTTGACAGCCCGATTCACACTCGAAGCGATCAGAGCGATCACGCCGAGCGCCGGAACTAGCGGCAAGACACCGAGTGTCACACCTTGGAAACTCACCGGCACCAGATGGGCGACAAACCATACTTCAGCGATTGCAGCTGGCAAGGCGGCGAAAGTTTCTCCGGCGAAAAGGACGCAGGCGAATGCCACCACGATTACCGCAAGGACCAGCACCAAGTTAGGGATTCCGATGACGGTGAGAAACCGTCGGAGGCGCTGCTGCGCAGTCACGTTTTCGGGATCCTGAGGCGGGGTCGGCGACGCAACATTTGCGCGGGGACGACGCACGCCGGAGCGAACCGAAGTCGGCGCCTTGCGGGAGGGCCTGGACCGAGGACTAGACTTGTTACTCATCCTGTCCCAGTGTTCCATGAACGCTTCGAGACAGAGCCGAAAGACACGGAGCGATCACCCTAGGACACGATTTGATAACGAATGTAACGCCGGCTTAATTCGACACAATTAATTCTTTTCGCGAAAATGGGTTGCCGGTCCCCCGCCGACTCGCTATTGTTATCACTCGGCAGATAACAAGATGGTTACGATCTCGATACAGAACGGATCGTAAACAGTTTTGGAAAAAGAGGATTCATGCTTAACACGACTACCCGCGCGGGACGCACCGGTGGAAAGCACCGTAAGCAAACCCCTAACAAGGGCCGCGTAGCACTCGTTGCAGTAGCAACTGGCGCGATCTCCACTGCTGGCGCCGGCGGCGCAGCTGCCGCCAACTTGCAGGCATCACACCAGAGCACTCCTCGAGAGGCTAACGTTGATTACACGCTGGCCAATGACAGCGACGTGATCGAGCAGACTGACACTACAGTCGAAGAGGCTCCACAGATCCTCGCAATCTCCGAATACAAGCCCACCGCGAACCTGGATGAGCAGCTGGGGAAGGCTGTTCAGTACTCCACCGAACTCGCTGAGGCAGACCAGGCAATGCGTGGCCCGGCAGTGGTCAAGCCTGCTGAAGGCGCATTCACCTCCGGGTTCGGCCCACGCTGGGGCACCATGCATAACGGCATTGACATCGCCAACCTGGTGGGCACCCCCATCCTGGCAGTCATGGACGGCACCGTGATCGACTCCGGTCCGGCTCAGGGCTACGGCCAGTGGATCCGCATCCAGCACGACGACGGCTCCATCTCCGTCTACGGGCACATGGAGACCTTGGACGTTGCCGTGGGCGAGGCCGTCATCGCAGGCCAGAAGATTGCCGGCATGGGCAACCGCGGCTTCTCCACCGGCTCCCACCTCCACTTCGAGATCCACCCAGCAGGCCAGGGCCCGATTGATCCTCAGCCGTGGCTGGCACAGCGTGGCATCAGCCTCTAACTTTTTCTGTCGAATCACCCGCTTCGCAGCGTTGCTGCGGGGCGGGTTTTTCGTTGCCTATTGACCACGCGAAGGTTACCCAGTAACTTTATGGTTACCGAGTAACCAAGCTCGATATCCAGACCAAGGACTCCGCCTATGTCAATCAGACACTCCCTCTTGGCCTTGCTCACAGAGCAGCCACGGACCCCGGCCGAACTCCGCCATTCCTTCCACGAAGCCACCGACAACCTCTGGACCCTCAACATGGGGCAGGTCACCCAAACTCTGACCCGGCTTGAGCGCGATGGGTGCATCACCCCTGTGGGAACCACTCTGACCCCTACCGGGCACGAGGCTGTCAGTTATGCGCTTACCGACGAAGGCCGTGCAGAAATCGCAGCATGGTGGACCGACCCAGTACTGCGCCCCGCCACGGAGCGCGACGAACTTGTCATCAAAGTATCCCTCGCAGTCGATCGGCCAGATGTTGAGTTTCTCGAAGTTTTAGACACTCAGCGCCGCGCAGTGCTCGCCCAAATCCAAGAGGTCAACAAGCAACTACGTCAGACAGATTCGTCGTTAAGCGCACAGCGACTTGCCGCCGAACGCCGCATCTTCGACCTCGAATCCGATGCCCGCTTCCTCGACCGCGTCGAGGCCATGATGAATAACTCCTCCCGAAAAGGACCCAAGCCATGACCTACCCACTCGAAATGATTGACGTGACGTGCGTTTTCGGCGACGGGAGCCGCACAGTCACCGCGTTGGACAGCGTAAACCTGACGGTGCAACCTGGCGAACTAGTCGCCGTGATGGGTCCCTCTGGATCCGGAAAATCGACCTTGCTCAACGTCGCGGGGCTCCTGCAGCCAGCCACCAGCGGCCGCGTCCTGCTCGACGGGGTCGAAGCCTCCAGCATGTCCGCACAGAAGGCCGCGGAGTTAAGGCGCAGGAAGGTCGGTGTAGTCTTCCAACACTACAACCTGGCACCGACACTGACTGTCGGTGAAAATGCCTCGCTCCCGCTCGAGCTCGACGGAATGCGTCCTGCGGACTGCCGGGATGCCGCAACCCACGCCCTGGACGAGGTGGGTCTTGCCGGCCTGGACGGCGCCTACCCTGATGAGATCTCCGGCGGGCAGGCCCAGCGTGTGGCGATAGCCCGCGCCTTGATCGGCCAGCGAACATTGTTGCTTGCCGACGAACCCACCGGCGCTCTCGACACTGCTACCAGCGATGATGTGATGAACGTTTTGCGTGCACGCGTCGACGCCGGGGCTGCAGGGCTGCTGGTTACTCACGAACCGCGATTTGCGGGCTGGGCCGATCGCACCATCTTGATGCGTGATGGGCGGGTAAGTTAGCCATGAGCACTTTCACCGCCTTAACCCGCCCCACCCGGCGCGATATGCGCCGCCACCCGTGGCGCACGCTTGCTGCTTTCCTCATGATCCTGGTGCCAGTCGCACTGCTGACTGGCCTACACATGGTGGATGAATCCACGCAGGCCCAAAATGCTTTGCGCGAGCAGCGAAACACTATCTTTGTCAGTGGTTCGGAAGAGTGCACGCAAACGGCAGAGGAACGCGGGCCGGCATGCACAGGCCCCAACCCACAGTTGCCGGTCCAGCGCACTTTGGAAGCGGCACTGCCAGATTTTAAGATCGCGTCCACGGTAGACTCGACGGTCGAGCTATCTGCAGGTAACCTCACCGCGTCGCTCAATATTTTGCAGGTCAACCACTCCCCGGCCGCGACTCTGCCTGGTCCCGGCGAGGTGTATCTCCCGACCGAGATTATGCAACGCCTCGGACTGGAGATCGGCGACACAGTGACCGCCAAGGACCATGGCACGTGGACCGTTTCGGGGCGTGCAGCGACCTACCAGGCTGTCGTAGCCGCACCGACGCTGCTCGACCCGGCAACAGTTACTACCGACGATGCACTGGACGAGGCGGGTGTGTTTGTCACCTGGCACGCGGTCGGTCCGGAGCCCATGACGTGGGAGGATGTGCAGCTCCTCAACGCGCAGGGCTTTATCGTGGAGTCGGAGGATCTTCATCAACATTCGGCGCCAAATGACCAGATCTTCTTCGATGTTCTCGCATGGGCCACCCTGATGGTGGCGATGATCTTCCTGTTCCTCTTCATCACTCCTGTGTTCTCCCTTGCTGCGGGAAAACAGGCCCGAACTTATGCCCTGATGCGGTCGCAAGGTGCAACGCAAGGACATCTTCGGCAGTCAGTTGTCGCCTACGGATTATTCACTGGCCTGATCGGCGCCACTGCAGGCGTGCTGCTGGGCATCGGGGCCGCCAGCGCGTACTGGTTGGTGCGTTTCCCCAAGTGGCCACTCGCGATCGATGCGACGACCACGGGTGTCATCTGGCTGGGAGCGGTAATCGGCGCTCTGGTGGCAGCGTTTATCCCCGCGATAATTTCTAGCCGCATGCCCTTGGCCGCAGCGATTGCAGGTGGCGCGCCCGATAAGATGTTGCGGTTCAGGCCGTGGATGCTCGCGGGGCTGGTAATTCTCGCAGTCGGTATCGGCCTGTCTCTGCTGACAAACGTTGATGGAACTGCCTTGCATTTTAGCGAACTCGAAACGCGATCCCGGCCGGTTATTCTTCTTGTCCTTATCGCACGCACCTTGTCATGGCCCTTGGTGGTGGTTGGGCTAGCCGGTTGTGTCCCTTTGCTCGTGTGGCTGGTATCGCAGGTGGGATCGTCGTTAAGTACTGTCCCTCGTCTTGCCATGCGCGATGTGGCACGCCAATCCCTGCGCTCGATCCCGGTCGTGGCTCTGGTCCTGGTGACCACGTTCATTACGGTCTCGGCAATCACAGGGGCTATGGCAAGTAGCGCACGTTCCGCAGACCTTAACAATGCCACCTTCAACTCCAGGACAATGTTTCTCTTCGACCGCTCCAGCGATGCTCGTCCCGACGACGGGCACGGCCCAGCGATCGCGACCGTAGAGCAGGTTGCTGGCCCGACCTCGCGCTATCAGCTCACCCAGGTCACCACCGACCTGAACGCAGTCGCTGACGCGACGTGCGGCCCCGATTCGCGTGACGACGAAAATCCCGCAACAGCACGCCAGTGTTACCCACGGCACAAGGTGGACTTCGTTAGTCTGCCGTGGCACCAAACATTGGTAGCGGACAAAAACGCGCTACGCGCCTTCTACTTTGCCACCCCAGAAGCGGAACGCCGTGCACTTGACGCGCTGGAGGAACCGGCGGTCTTGGTCGCCGAGGGCACAGCGCCCCAAGGTACCGGTGCTGTGTGGATGGCGCCCAAAAGTGACAACACAGGAGGAGAAAGGAGCAATCTGACATTCCTTGACGTGCTCCCCGCCCACATGGGCCAGCCCCTGGTCACCACCGCGCTTGCGGAGCAATTGGGCCTTGAGACAGAACCCGGACCCCTGCTATTTGAAGCGCAAGAACCACTGAACGACAAGCAGGCCACTGCCCTTTCGGATTACTTCTCCGACCCCGCCAACGCGTATAGCTTCACCGCCGCGCACCGTAGCGGGCAGCCGGATTACCTACCTGCGAGCGCGGGGGCTGCGGTCATGATGCTCATCCTCATCATGATTGCGTTGACCCTGGCACTGTCCACAAACAGTACGAACCGTCAGTTCGCGCTTCTGCGCGCGGTCGGGGCCGACCCCGCCATGCCGCACAGAATCACCGGGGTCTTCGCGTCCGTCCTAGTGCTGCTTGGCACGGTTGCCGGCACCCTAGCAGGCCTGATCTCTGCGTGGGTCACCGCTTCCCCCGACCATGTTGATGCGGCCGGAAATCTGCTGCACACCGGAACACGTAGTTTTCTCGAAGTGCACTGGGACCTTCTCGGTATTCTCCTGCTACTTACCCCGGTGTTGGCGTACGCGGTGGCGACTCTGTTCCACCGTGATAGGCAGATGGAGATCCAGCACCGGCAGTAACGTACCCCCGCTTCACCCCTGCCACCCCTTATGTCATATAAATAACATTCGCCCCACTGACACCTTGCGTTTCGATGGGGTGAGCTGGCTTTATGAAAAGATTTTTACACAGATATTCGCCATATCTGCACGTCAAGGGCGTGATAGGGCATTGCTAGGCCCTCTTTCCGCGACTATGTTGAATACGTTTAGTGAACAACTCGATGCTTTGTGAATAAGGACTACTCAATGAAACGTCGCTTGCTTGCCGTTGCCACCGCGTGTGTGGTTGCGCTCTCCCCGACCGCCCACGCCAACGCGCTGACCGTGAACCTCGATGGCGCGGAAATTACCGATTACGGTGCCGCTCTTGATTCTTTGGTCAAGGTTGCTGAGTCGATCACCACAGCGGGAGCGACGGTCTCCGCCGGCGGGTATTCCGTGGTCTACGACCCACGTACTCTTCCGGACTACGACGAGGCTGAGGATGAAGCAACGACGACTCGGTACACGCTGTCCCACCAGGAGGGTTCTGACGCCCAAGGCCGCCGCGTGGTTCTGCCTTCTGAAGGCACGTTTACATCCGGCTATGGGGCCCGCTGGGGCGCGATGCACCAGGGTATCGATATCGGTGCGCCCTACGGCACTCCAATTCGCGCGGTCATGGACGGTACCGTCGTGAACGCTGGTCCGGCACAAGGCTTCGGTAACTGGGTTGTGCTGGAGCACTCCAACGGTGAGCGCTCCGTGTACGGACACATGCAGTCTTATAACGTCTCGGTAGGTCAGGAGGTGTCGGCCGGTCAGGTAATCGCTTCCGTCGGCTCGGAAGGCCGCTCCACCGGCCCGCACCTCCACTTTGAGATCAAGCCGGACGGTGTGACCCCCGTCGACCCTGTCCCCTGGTTTGCAGCACGCGGGATCTCCATTTCCTAGCCAGGCCTACTTGGGGCGCGGTTTAGAGCTTCTCCATTGGCACCCCGCCGATAAGCATCAGGCGGACGGTGCCGGAGGAACCGAAATCGATCGTCACCGTCTCGCGTGCACCCACGCCGTCAACGGCGGTCACAGTACCTAGGCCGTACTTGGCATGGTTGACTTTGTCACCCGTGGATAGATCAAGGTCCTTATTCACCTTCACGGCGGACTTCTGAAGCCGGCCGCTGGTCCTAGAGCCGAAGCGCGAGGGCTGGGAAGGGCGTGACGACGAACCACTGCCCCAAGCACTTGCGGAATGGCCGTAGGTGGGCTCTTCCCTGCGCCAGTCGATGAGATCTTCTGGGATCTCTGCGAGGAAGCGACTGGCTGGGTTGGTCACCGAGTTACCCCAAGAGGAACGCAGCATTGCCCATGAGAGGTACAGCTTCTCGCGGGCACGTGTGATTCCCACGTAGGCCAAGCGACGCTCCTCAGCGAGCTCGGCAGGGTCCCCCAGCGCGCGCAGGTGGGGGAATTGACCGTCCTCCCATCCTGTAACAAAGACCACGGGAAACTCTAGGCCCTTTGCGGTGTGCAGCGTCATGAGCGTGACCACGCCCTGCTCGTTGTCTGGGATCTGGTCAGCATCGGCGACGAGGGATACTCGTTCGAGGAAGGCTTGCAGGCTGCCCGGTTCGGGCTCCCCATCGTCGACTCCCGCGATGTCCGCTCCGCCTTCGCCGACCGAACTTATGAGGTCTACTTCCCCTTCGCCGACCGAGCCTGCGAGATCGGCGTCGGCGTCGGCCTGGTACGCCATCTGGTTTGCCGCTTCTGAAGAGAACTCACGTGCCACGGAGACTAACTCATTGAGGTTGTCTAGGCGTGCGCCGTCTTGCGGATCGTTTGAAGCCTCTAGCTCTGCTTTGTACCCGGTAATGTCGAGGATACGGGCGACCAGCTGCCCAAGATCCGGCATTCCGGTAACTTCGTTGGTCATCCCCGGCAGTTCATCACGCAGAGTATCCATCATGTCGACGAAGCCTGTGATCGCATTTTTTGCCCTCGTCGCCAGCATGTCCACGCGGCCTTCGGAGGCGTCGATCAGCGCCTTGCCGAAGCTGATGTCATTGTTGTCGGCATGCAGTGCCACCATCGCCTGCGCTTTATCCCCGATTGCGCGCTTCGGTACGTTGACGATGCGGCGCAGGCTAACCGTATCGTCAGGGTTGTCGATCACACGCAGGTAAGCGACGATGTCGCGGATTTCTTTGCGCTCATAGAAGCGGGTACCGCCGACGACCTTGTATGGGATACCGGAGCGAATGAAGATGTCTTCTACTGCGCGCGAGGCGTTGTTGGTGCGGTACATCACCGCGATATCGGAATAATTGACACCCTGGTCGGCCAAGCTATCAACTTCGTTGGCGATGAATCGTGCTTCGTCGTGCTCATTATCGGCGACGTACCCGACGATCTTGTCGCCCGAGCCGTGGTCGGTCCACAGGTTCTTTGGGCGCCGGCCCTCGTTCTGGCTGATGACGGCGTTCGCTGCTTCCAAGATATTTTGGGTGGAACGGTAATTCTGCTCCAGCAAAATAGTCTTCGCCGCCGGATAATCGCGTTCGAATTCTTCGATATTGCGAATCGTGGCGCCACGAAAAGCATAAATCGACTGGTCTGAGTCGCCCACGACAGCCAGTTCCGGCGCGTCCGGGCCCTCACCCACCAAGGTGTGCACGAGTTCGTACTGCGCATGGTTCGTGTCTTGGTACTCGTCGACAAGCACGTGCCTGAACCGGCGCCTGTAATAGTCCGTGACTTGTGGGTGCTGCTTGAAAATTCGGACGACTTCGCCGATCAGGTCATCGAAATCTAGCGCGTTGGATTCGCGCAGGCGCTTCTGGTATTCGACGTAGACATCCGCGACGGTGGTCTCGAAGGGGTTTTTCGTGGTCTGCGCGCTAGCGTTAGCCTGATCTGGGTCGATCAGCTCATTTTTCAGGTTCGAAATCGCGTTAGCCAGGGTGCGCGCGCTGAACTTTTTCAGGTCCAGGTTCATGTCCTTGGCGATCATCGTGAGCAAACGGCGCGAATCGTCCGAGTCATAAATAGTGAAATTGGTGTTCAGACCCGGCACCAGCTGCGCCTGCTGCCGCAGAATACGCACGCACACCGAGTGGAAAGTGGCCACCCACATGCGTTCCGCCTGCGGGCCGATCAGGCTGCTCACGCGCTCTTTCATCTCAGCGGCGGCTTTGTTGGTAAATGTAATGGCCAGGATCTGCCACGGCGCGACGCCCCGCTGTGTCAGCAAATACGCGATGCGACGGGTAAGCACCGCGGTCTTACCAGAACCGGCGCCCGCGACGATCAGCAAAGGGCTGCCGGAATGCTCCACGGCCGCAGTCTGCTGCGGATTAAGTCCTAAAGTCAGGTCTGTAGTCATAATGACTCTAACCTACTAGGTGGTCAGGACATTGCTGATTTTACGGCCCTCACGTGGCACAATATCTCTCATGAGTGATTCCCGTGATGACAATCTTGAGATCCGCATGCCGTCTGGTACGGACGATCCGCTCTCCGATGCAGAGATCCAGGAATATCGCAAGGAAATCGACCGGCTCAACCGCGTTATCCTCGATGCCGTGAAGCGCCGCACTGAGGTGGCCCAGGCGATCGGCAAGACCCGCATGGGCTCCGGAGGAACCCGCTTGGTGCATACTCGCGAGGTTGCCATCATCAACCAGTTCCGCGAGGAGCTGGGTGAAGAAGGCCCCGTTTTAGCTGGGGTCCTGCTGCGCCTAGGGCGAGGCAAGTTGGGCTAATTCTTGGTGGAATCCAGAACCACGTCGAACTCGAGAAGCTCAGCCTTGGTTGCTGCCGGCTTGCGAGGCTGCTCGCCGTCGCCACCTGCAGGCTGTGCGTGCGCCGTGCGGGCATCGCCATCGCGCCACGCAGCATAGGACTCTTCGTCCGCCCACTGGGTGACTACGAAGTAGCGGTCCTCGCCCTTGACTGGGCGAAGCAGCTGGAAGCCTTCGAACCCTGGTGCGGAATCGACGGCGTGCTTGCGTGCTGCGAATCGCTCCTCGAGGGTCTCCGCAGATTCAGCAGGAACGGTCAGTGCGTTAATTTTTACAATGCTCATGAGCACCAGTATGCCCTTTTTCCCAGTCCTCAGCACGAAGGCGCAATTCCGACTAAGTTTGATGTTATAGAAACCACCAATCAGGAGGACCTATGTCTGACATCACAACCACTGCTGCCTGGAAGAAGCTCGAGGAGCTTTACCAGTCCAAGAAGAACACCACGCTGCGTGAACTGTTCGAAGAGTCTGATCGCGCAGCGAAGTACACCCTCGATGCTGCTGGCCTTCACGTGGATCTGTCCAAGAACCTCATCGATGAGGACATCGTCGAAGCCCTAGTTGCCCTTGCCGACGAAGCCGATGTCACCGGCGCCCGGGAAAAGATGTTCACCGGCGCACACATCAATAACACCGAGGACCGCGCCGTGCTCCACACGGCTTTGCGTCTCCCCGTCGACAAGGACCTAGAAGTCGACGGCCAAGATGTCGCCGCCGATGTACACGAGGTGCTTGGACGGATGCGCGATTTCGCCTCGTCGCTACGTTCTGGGGACTGGTTGGGCCATACCGGCCGCACCATCAAGACTGTGGTCAATATCGGCATCGGCGGCTCGGACTTGGGCCCTGCGATGGCGACGAAGGCGCTGCGCACCTACGCGACTGCCGGCATCAATGCGGAGTTTGTGTCCAACGTCGACCCGGCAGACATGACCCGTGTGCTCTCGGAGGTCGACCCAGAGTCGACTCTGTTCATCGTCGCCTCCAAGACCTTCACCACCCAAGAGACGCTGTCGAATGCGCATGCCGCGAAGCGTTGGCTGCTGGAGAAGTTTGACGGCGATGAGTCGGCGATCGCGAAGCACTTCGTTGCGGTATCCACCAACGCGGAGAAGGTCGCGGAGTTTGGCATCGATACCAACAACATGTTCCCCTTCTGGGACTGGGTCGGCGGCCGCTACTCGGTGGACTCGGCCATCGGCCTGTCGCTGATGGCTGTGATTGGCCCGCAGGACTTCATGCGTTTCCTCGAGGGCTTCAACGCGATGGATGAGCACTTCCGCACCGCACCACTGCGCGAGAATATCCCGGCGCTGATGGGGCTGATCAACGTGTGGTACCGCAACTTCTACGGCGCACAGTCCCACGCGGTGCTGCCCTACTCGGAGGATCTGGGGCGTTTCCCTGCTTATTTGCAGCAGCTCACCATGGAGTCGAACGGTAAGTCGGTCCGCCACGACGGCACCACGGTTACCTATGACACCGGCGAAGTGTTCTGGGGCGAACCGGGCACCAACGGCCAGCACGCCTTCTACCAGCTAATTCACCAGGGCACGACGATGATCCCTGCGGACTTCATCGGTTTCGCAAACCCGAAGGAAGACCTGCCGACGGCGTCGGGCGAAGGCTCCATGCACGACCTGCTGATGGGCAACTTCTTCGCCCAGACCAAGGTGCTCGCCTTCGGTAAGACAGAGCAGGAGATCCTCGACGAGGGCGTGGCAGCCGACGTTGCGCCTCACAAGGTGATGCCGGGTAACCGCCCGACCACCACCATCTTGGCGCAGGAGCTCACCCCGTATGTGCTGGGTTCTCTGATCGCTTTGTACGAGCACATCACGTTCACCGAGGGTGTCATTTGGGACATTAACTCCTTTGACCAGTGGGGCGTGGAGCTGGGCAAGCAGCAGGCGAACCAGCTGGCAGCGGCTGTGTCCGGCGAAGAGAAGGCTGACACCGGCGATTCCTCCACCGATGCGTTGATCGGATGGTACCGCGAGCAGAACTAACGCCTAGTTTCGGTGTAATTTAGCTCACGCCCATACCCGTATTTGTCTAAGCTTATGGGTATGGGCGACGCCGTTTCTTCAGACACTTTCTCCCCGCGCCAGCACACCGATTACCGCAGGCGTTTGATGAGCGACCTCGAGGTCTTCGATGCGCACCTCCAGAAAGCCGAGTTCATTGACCACGGCACGATCGGCTTAGAGCTGGAGCTGAATCTCGTCGATGAGCACATGCAGCCAACCACGCGCAATCAGCAGGTTCTGGCGGAGCTTAACGACGAGTACCAGTCGGAGATCGGTGCCTACAACGTGGAGCTGAACCATCCCCCATTGTCTTTGGAGGGCGACGGACTGCGCCGTTTGCATGCGGGCCTGGATGAGCGACTGACTGCTGTTCGCGCTGCGGCATCAAAGGCCGGCGCGCAGGTGGCGATGATCGGCACGTTGCCGACGATGACCACTGAGTTTCTCGAAGATCCTGCCTGGATGACCAAGGAAAACCGCTACCAGGCGCTGAACAACGCGATTATTACCTCGCGCGGGGAGCTGATGCGGCTGGATATTTCCGGACCCGAGGATTACGCCCACGAATTCGAGGACATCGCCCCGGAATCAACGTGTACGTCGATGCAGCTGCATTTACAGGTCGCCCCGAACCGATTCGCCGATGTGTGGAACGCCTCCCAGGCGATTGCGGGTGTCCAAGTGGCGCTGAGTGCTAATTCTCCACTGTTTATGGGACACCGCTTGTGGCACGAGTCGCGGATCCCGGTGTTCGAGCAGTCGATCGATACGCGCACGCCCGAGCTGGTGACGCAGGGCGTGCGGCCGCGTGTGTGGTTCGGGGAACGGTGGATCACCAGCGTCTTTGATCTTTTTGAGGAGAACGTGCGCTACTTCTCCCCCATCCTGCCGGAGGGCCGTTCGACACCGATCATGGATGGTGATTCGCCGGCGCTGCACTACCTCAACCTGCACAATGGCACGGTATGGCGTTGGAACCGCCCGATTTATGATTCCAGCCTGGACCTCTCTCATATCCGCGTGGAAAACCGCCTGCTGCCGGCCGGCCCCACCGTGGCGGACATCGTCGCCGACGCAGCCTTCTACTACGGTCTGGTGAAATTCCTTGCGGAGCAAAACCGTCCCGTCTGGTCACGGTTGACCTTCGACGATGCGCGCGATAACTTTTTCTCCGCCGCACGCAATAGCCTCTACTCGCGCCAGGTCTGGCCGACCCTGGGCAGGACCAGTGCCGCCGAGCTGGTCGCGGAGCACCTACTTCCTCAGGCGCGCGAGGGTTTGGTGGCACTGGAGGTTGAACAGGAACTTATCGACGAGTACCTGGGCATCATCGAGGGTCGCGCCACTACGCGGCAAAATGGTGCCGCCTGGCAACTTGGTGTTGCCAAAGTTTTTGGCCGTGGCTCTGCCCCGGATTCGGAGGATCGTCGTCAAGCAATGGCCCGGATGCTGGAGCTCTACCTGGAGAATCAGGCGACGGGCCGGCCGGTGCACACCTGGGAGATTCCTACATCTTGATCATTGGTTCCCAGCCGACGGGGATGTGGTCGCTGTCGACGATGCGTCGTCCGAAGGGGAAACAGGTCACGGGGATCATGCGGAGGTTGGCGATAGCCAGCGGGATGCCGATGATGGTGATGGCCTGCGCCGCTGCTGTTGTGATGTGACCGATAGTCAGCCAGAGGCCGGCGATTACGAACCAGATGACGTTGCTAATCGTCGAGAAAGCGCCGGTGCCCTGGACAGGTTGTACGACGGAGCGGCCGAAAGGCCACAACGCAAACTTTGCCATGCGAAATGACGCCACGCCCGCAGGGATGGTGATGATAAAAATGCAGGCGATAATGCCGAAGAGGAAGTAGCCGATCGCCAATGGTAGACCTGCGAAGATGAGCCAGATGATATTGAGGATGAGGTTCATGCTTCCAAGGTTATCGGAGTACGGTGTGTGAAAGTGTGCCGATCGCTGGGAACTTGCTCTATTGGTTTCGTCGTGAGGGACAACTAAGGCAGAATGGGATAACCATTTTATTATTGATGAGTTTGTAGAAAGAAGGCGTAGTGCAGGCAATCATTGATTGGGTAGTCAACCTGATGGAGGTCCTTGGGGCCCCCGGTGTTGGTATCGGCATTTTGCTGGAAAACATTTTCCCGCCAATTCCGTCTGAGGTGATCCTCCCCCTCGCCGGTTTCACGGTGTCGCAGGGCTCGCTAAACATGCTGAGCACCTTCATCTGGGCGACGGCAGGCTCTGTCGTTGGCGCCTACCTGCTCTACGGCTTGGGCGCGTGGCTGGGTGCGGACCGCCTGCGCCGCATCGCCGACAAGATGTGGCTGGTTGACGCGAACGACGTTGACAAGGCCCTGAACTGGTTTGAGAAGTACGGCGCCCCCTCTGTGTTCTTTGGCCGCCTGATCCCAGGTGTGCGTTCGTTGATCTCCATCCCTGCCGGTATTGACCGGATGAACCTGCTCAAGTTCGGACTGTGGACCCTAGCCGGCTCGGGCGTGTGGAACGCACTGCTGATCTACCTGGGCTATGTGCTGGGCGACCAGTACACCAAGGTGGCCGACGTGATTGATCAGTACTCGACTGTCATTTACATCATCATCGCGGTCGCCATTGTCGCCCTGGTCGTCTACCTCATCGTGCGCAACAACAAGCGCAAGAAGTCTGGGGAGTCTGGGGAGTCTGGAGACTCCGAAAAGACTGAAGAATCTGAAAAGTCCTCTTCCTAAGGCTCCGGCTGGCAGCGCGGACACCACCACATCACGCGTTCTAGGTCCCCTTCCCCGCCAAGAAAATCTTTGGTGATCAGGGTGCCGCACCGCCTGCAGGGTTTGTTATTTCGCCCGAAGACATAACTTGTTTCCCCGGCCCGTTTCACCCCAGTGGTGACGCGGACCGGGGAATCTTTATTGGCCCACATCAGCCGTCGCGAGATCTCAAGAATGCTTCGCACGTCGACCTCTCCCACAGGTACCGCGGGGTGGACGCCGGCGATGAAGCACACCTCCGCGCGGTATTCGTTGCCGATCCCCGCCACATTTTTCTGATCCAGGAGGGCACGCCCAATCTCCCTGGCGGGTTGTGCTTCGATCCGGCGCACCGCTTCGTCGATGTCCCATTCCCCTTCCAGGATGTCGGGGCCAAGATAGCTCATGCGCTGCGAATATTCGGCTGCCGGAAAGACCTCGACCAGCCCCAGCCAGTGCCCGACCACCTCAATATTGCGGGGATGATCGTCGTCAAGCTCAAGCACAACACGCGCCGAATGCCCGGGCTTGCGCCACCTCGTGCCTGAACGGTGGATGGCCCATGTGCCCTCCATTTTCAGGTGCGTGTGCAGAATGTTGTTGCCGAACTGCATGAACAGGTGCTTGCCGTAGGGCCACACGCGCGTGCAGGTCAGCCCGGTGAAATCGACGGTTGCAGCACTAGGCCAGCGGAGCGAACAGCGCGTCACCGCCCGCCCTTCCATGAAGTTCAGGCGCTTGGCTAGTTGATAGACGGAATCACCCTCAGGCATGCCCTGAAGACTAGCCTGTACCGGCTAGTCGTCGAAATTCAGCTCTTCGATCGCTTCGGCCACCGTGCGGCCACGCTTCTTGCTTGTCGACGAGCCCCCGCGCCCACCAATCTTCGCACCACGAGGGGTGACTGCCGCCCCGTATTCGCGCAGCACATAGGCGCTCTCGCCGTTGAGTTTCTCCACGTTTAAGGGCCTGATGCGACCGTGGCCCACTTCGTCGATAAGCGCGCTGACAACCATGCCCATGGGGTCGCCCACCCCGTCGGGGAAGCTGTCGAAGAAGGTGGTCATGGTCTTTCCGCCGCGGGTGATGTGGGCGGCAAGGAGTCCGTCGATCAGCACAACAAGGGCGCCTGCGCTGCGGGTGGGCCCCTGCGCGGGCCACGGTAGTGCCGCACCATAGGGGTTGGCGGGATCCGTGGTGGCGAGCACGTGCACTTTGGGTTCTCGGGTGCCGGAGGGCCAACCGATTACATCGTCGGTGTCCTGGTGGCCGCGAAGCCTGTCGATCACGGCCGGGGTAGAAAACTGCGCGGCGCCCAAACCTTCCACCAGGTATCCGCGCATGGCTTTGCCGGATTCTTCAAAACCGCTGAGCACCTTGTAGGCCAGCGCAAAGCCACCAATCACGTCCTCGGAGACCACTGATCCGCGGGTGACCACCCCGTAGCGATCCAGCCAGGCCTCGCCCAATGCCACGGAACGGGAGGTGGCATCGGGATCCGGTGCCGGCGTGGCCGCCCAGCGCCCCGTCATATCCGGTGGCGTGGTCGGGGCAAATGTACTGCGCCCCATGCGCACACGTGATCGCGACGGACGGCGCTTGACCTTGTGTGCCGTCTTTCCCCCGGATAGCCGGGCGCGGATCGGGGCAAAGGAATCGGGCGCGATCTGGCCGGCCTCCACTAGGTCCCACATCGCCTCGCGAAGTTCTTCGGTGGTGGTGCCTTCCACAAAGTCCGAGAAGAGGAAACCGCCGCCGCCGCGCATGCGGTCCATGATCTGCTGCTGGGTCAGGCTGAGCACCGGCGCTTCGGACTGCGGGATGAGTTGCTCGGCATAGTCTGCGGGCAACAGCATGATCCACGGGTCACGCGCGCCTGCCTTGCCGGCGCCAACGATGAGGACCTCGCCCGACAGTGTCAGCTCATCGAGCATCAGCGGCGAATAATCGCCGACACGCGACGGAAGCACCAAAGACTCCCACGCGCTGGCGGGCAAACGCACCCCGGCCAGCTGTTCAATCACGGTGAACACCCCATCGGCACCCCGCAGCGGGGCGCGCACTCCCTGGGGCGCCACGTTGGCCCAGTCCACGCTAAAACGTGCGAGGGCCGACTGCGTCACGGGCCTAGTCTGAGCGCGTGCCGCTGCCAGCGAGCGCGAACGAATAATCCGCAGTACCTCTGCGGCCACATACTCCTGCTCCTCCACACCCTGGCGGTAGCGCCCCTCGATCACTTTGTCCGGATCGACTAAAGGCTGCAACGCGGAGTAGGCCGCACCGACCGCCAGCCCGAAAGCACCTGCCAGATCGCGCAGGGTAAACGGCCCGCGGGTGCGGGCCCACCGGCTCACCAGCTGCTGCAAAGCATCTTCCACGGTATCGACCTGCGCGGCCACCCCGGGCGGGACAGGCACGCCCAAGCCGTCGCGCAGCAGCGGCGCATCAAAGGTCTGGGCCACGTGCTCGTGCCCGCCGATGCGCACCCGCATGATCCGCCCAGCCAAGGATTGCTCCAGCGCGTGCAACGGCACAGAAGTATAGGTCTCCAGCTCGTCGATACGCACCGGGCCCGTCATCCGCAACGTGTCAGCAAACTGCTCCGAGGTCGCGGCCTTACCCACGCGCCGCAGCGACGCATCCACCTCAGCGATAATCTCCGCGTCCAAGAGTTCGCGCAGCTCAACCGTGCCCAACAGTTTGGCCAGCAACGAAGGATCAAGCGCCAGTGCCGACGCCCGCTTCTCCGCCAGCGGGGTGTCCCCCTCATACATGAAGGCACCGGTGTAGTTGAACAACAGCGACGAGGCGAACGGACTGGGCTGCTCGGTGGTCACCTCCGCGATCCGCACCCGGCGCGTATTCAGATCCCCCATCACCGTTTCCAGCGCCGGCAGGTCATACACATCCTGCAGACACTCACGCACAGTCTCCAAAATGATCGGGAAGGAAGGATACTTCCGCGCCACATCCAGCAGCTGCTCGGCGCGTTGGCGCTGCTGCCACAAAGGCGCGCGCTTGCCAGGGTTCCGCCGCGGCAACAACAAGGCGCGGGCCGCGCACTCCCTAAACCGGGAAGCGAACAGCGCCGAATTACCCACCTGATCCGTCACGATCTCCGCGATCTCATCAGTATCAAAAACAAATAGCGAACCATCCGGTTCGTTATCCATCTGCGGCAGGCGCAACACAATCCCGTCATCGCCCGCCACCGCCTGCGCATCCATCCCGGTCTCTTGCGCAATCCGCCAACCAGTGGCCAACGCCCACGCCGCATTCACCCCTTTACCAAAAGGCGTATGCAGCACCACCCGCCAGTCCCCCAGCTCATCCGTGAACCGTTCCAGCACCAGCGTCGTATCATCCGGGATCACCCCTGTGGCCTCAGTCTGCTCTGCCAAGTAGTTCGCAAGGTTGGCCCGCGCCTTGTCATCCAGGCTCTTATCGACGATCCCCAGATCCGAGTGGGCCTCTCGTCGATAAGCACCCAGCGCCTTCCCCAACTCATAGGGCCTGCCCTGCGCATCGCCGGTCCAAAACGGCAGCCGGCCGGTGTGCCCCGGGGCGGGCGACACCTGTACCTGGTCACGCGTGATGTTCTCAATGCGCCAGCTCGACGCACCTAGGGTAAAAACGTCGCCCACACGCGATTCATAGACCATCTCCTCATCCAGCTCACCGACGCGCCGGGGCCCCTTCCCCTCCGCTTCGGAGCCGACCAGGAAGACCCCGAACATACCGCGGTCCGGGATGGTGCCGGCATTAGTCACCGCGACGCGCTGAGCGCCGGGGCGAGCCCGCAGCACCGTGCCGTCGAGGATGGCGCGCGGGCGCAGGTCCGAAAAGTCGGTGGAAGGGTACACGCCGGTGACCAGGTCGATCACCGAGTCAAAAACCTCGCGGGCCAGGTCGCGGTAGGGCCAGGCGCGGCGGACGGTCTCATACCAATCATCCACCTCAATGTCTTCCACGGCCACCGCGGCCACGGTCTGCTGGGCGAGCACGTCCAGCGGGTTGCGCGGGGTGTGCAGCTCCTCGATCAACCCCTCGCGCATCCGCGGCACTGTCACCGCCGTTTGCACCAGGTCAGAGCGGTGTTTCGGGTAGAAAGAGCCATGGCTGACCGCTCCAACTTGGTGCCCGGCGCGGCCCACGCGCTGCAGGCCGGAGGCGACCGACGGCGGGGATTCCACCTGCACCACCAGCTCCACGGCCCCCATGTCGATGCCTAGTTCCAGCGAACTAGTGGCCACCACGGCCTTCAGGGTGCCTTCTTTCAGCATCCTTTCGGTGGTGGCGCGTTCATCCTTGCTAACGCTGCCGTGGTGGGCGCGCGCGATCACCGGCGCGGCGTGCCCTGCGGTGTCGGTGTATTTCATCAGTTGGGCTGGGGTGCGGCGCTCGGGCGCGCTTAACGACGACGGGTCGTGTTCTTTCGCCCATCGCTCGTTGAGCTGCGAGGTGAGTCTTTCTGCTGTGCGCCTGGAGTTAACGAAGACGAGTGTGGAGCGGTGGGCCATGATCTCGTCGTAAAGCTGTGCCTCGATGTGTGGCCAGATGGACTTCGGGGCGGCGGGTGTGTCGTCGATTCCTCGGTCGAGGCCCTGGTCGAGGCCTAGGTCGTCGTCGATGATGGCGTCGCCGATGGTGGAGGCGTCTTCGGGCACGGGCAGGTCGCTCATGTCGTCGACGGGGACGCGAACGTTGAGTTCCCACTCCTTCTTCGAAGAGGGGTCGATGATGGTGGTGTTCTCACCCAGGAAGTTCGCTACCGCGTCGAGGGGCCGGACGGTGGCGGAGAGACCGATGCGCTGGAAGTTGCCGGCGATTCGGCGCAGGCGTTCCAGGGTTAGTGTGAGGTGGACGCCGCGTTTGATCCCGGCAAGCGCGTGGATTTCGTCGATGATGACGGTGTCCACGTCTTTTAAGGTCGCGGCGGCCTTAGAGGTGAGCATCAGGTAGGCGGACTCGGGCGTGGTGATCAGGATGTCCGGCGGTTTTCGTACCTGGCGGGCGCGCTCTGACTGTGGTGTGTCGCCGCTGCGCACGCCGACTGAAATGTCCGGCATGGGCCGGTCCATGCGTTGCGCGATCCGCGCGATGCCGTTCAGCGGTGCCCGCAGGTTATTCTCCACGTCGACGCCCAAAGCCTTGAGCGGGGAGATATAGAGCACTTTTACGCCGCGGGTCTCTGCGCCCGTCGCTTGGCCGACCGGGAGGACTTGTTGGCCGTCTCGTTCCACCAGTGAGTTGAGCGACCACAGGAACGCAGCCAGAGTCTTACCGGAGCCCGTGGGGGCTACGACCAGCGAGTTTTCTCCTGCGGAGATGGCTTCCCACGCCTGGGCCTGGGCTGGTGTGGGGGCGGCGAAGACTTCCGAAAACCAAGTGGCCACCTGTGGGTGAAAGCGGTCCAGGATGTTTTCGGTCATGGGCCTACTTTAGCGTTATTGTTCTGCATTGTTACTTCCCGCGATGCGCCATTGCACTGTAGTCTGGGAGGCATGACCGCTCAGTATTCTGATTCTCGGCTGACAAACCTTATCGCCCAGGGCACCGGCGAGATCCTGAAGGGGATCCGCGGTGTGGGCACGCTTCGTGGGCGTGAGCTCGGCGAGGCGGGTGATGATCTAGCGCAGAACTGGATCGCGCGCGTGCTGCGCCAGCACCGCCCCGATGATGGTTTCCTCTCTGAGGAAGCTGCCGATAACCCAACCCGCCTGGACAAGGACCGCGTGTGGATCATCGACCCGCTCGACGGCACGAAGGAGTTCGCGACGGGACGCCAAGACTGGGCCGTGCACATCGCCCTGGTCATCAATGGTGTTCCTGAGCACGCCGCCGTGGGTCTGCCTGACTTGGGCGTGGTGTTCAAGTCCTCAGACGTGCGCCATGTCTCCGGCCCGTTTGCCGGCAAGATTGCTATTTCGCGCAACCGCCCGCCCAAGATTGCACAGCACGTGGCTGACGGCTTAGGTTTTGAGGTCGACGGGCTGGGCTCTGCCGGCGCGAAGGCGATGCACGTGCTGCTCGGCGACCACGATGCGTATGTTCACGCCGGTGGCCAGTATGAGTGGGATCAGGCGGCACCGGTCGGTGTTGCGTTGGCCGCGGGCCTGCACGCCTCCCGTCTCAACGGTGAGCCGCTGCGCTACAACAATGCGGATACTTACATTCCAGACCTGCTGATTTGCCGCCCAGAGTTGGCAGACCAGATCCTGGAACTGACCACCTCCTTCCTCGACGAGCACGGCAGCTTCGAGGCCTAGGCTTTCCACGTTCGCGTGATTTGTTCTAAGGTGGCCGGTATGATTGTGCCTACTCCCTATGAGGATCTTCTGCGCGACATCCTGGACAATGGCCAGGCCAAAGGCGACCGCACCGGAACCGGTACGCGAAGCGTTTTTGGTCGCCAGATCCGCTATAATCTTGCCGACTCTTTCCCCCTGCTGACCACCAAGAAGGTGTTCTTCAGAGGTGTGGTCGGCGAGCTGTTGTGGTTTTTGCAGGGTGACTCCAATGTGAAGTGGCTGCAGGACAACAACATCAAGATCTGGAATGAATGGGCCGGCGAAGACGGCGAGCTCGGCCCCGTCTACGGCGTGCAGTGGCGCAGCTGGCCCACCCCAGACGGCCAGCACATTGACCAGATTCAGGGTGCGCTGGACACCCTGCGCAATAATCCGGATTCGCGCCGCAATATCGTCTCCGCCTGGAACGTTGCGGAGTTGGACAAGATGGCGCTGCTGCCCTGCCACTTGCTTTTCCAGCTGTACGTGGTGGACGGGACGCTGTCCATGCAGGTCTATCAGCGCTCCGCGGACATGTTCCTTGGCGTGCCGTTTAATATTGCGTCCTATTCCCTGCTGACCCACATGTTTGCCCAGCAGGCTGGCCTGGAGGTCGGCGAGTTCATCTGGACGGGTGGCGATTGCCATATCTACAACAACCACGTCGACCAGGTCCGCGAGCAGCTCAGCCGCGAGGCTCGCCCCTACCCGCAGCTGAAGTTGAACAAGGCTGCCAGCATGTTTGATTACACCTTCGACGACATCTCCGTCGAGGGTTATGATCCGCACCCGAAGATTTCCGCCCCGGTGTCGGTATGATCGGCGCGATCTGGGCCCAGTCCCTCGATGGCGTGATCGGCGACGGCGCCACCATGCCGTGGCACCTGCCCGAGGACCTGCGCCATTTCAAAGAAACCACACTGGGCTTCCCCGTGGTAATGGGACGCCGCACTTGGGAGTCCCTGCCGAAGAAGCCACTTCCCGGCCGCGAGAACTTCGTTGTCTCCTCGCGCGAGGCCGGCGAGTGGTCCGATGGTGCGTTCGTCGTCCCCGAGGTCCCCGAGCTGGACACCGAGGCGTGGATCCTTGGCGGTCCGCGGCTGTGGGAGTCCTATATGGATTCGCTTGACGTCATTGAGATCACGCTTATCGACGCCCACGTCGCCGACTTCTACGGCCAGCGCGCAGTACTGGCCCCGCAGGTGCCTGAGCACATGTTCGCCCTGATGTTGGATACTGAGTGGATGACCTCAGAAAAAGGTCGCCTCGTTATTCCCGGTGCGCCCGCGGACCATTCCCCGGAACCGTTGCGCTACCGGTTCCTCCGTTACGAAAGAAAGGTTGCTAAAGACCATGTCTAACCCGACTGATCACGTCACCATGTACATGACCACCTGGTGCCCTCACTGCGCGAAGCTGCGCAAGCACTTGGACCGCACCGAAACCCCTTATGCCACCATCGATATCGAGGCAGAGGGCAACGAAGACGCTGCATCGTGGGTGGAATCCGTCAACGACGGCAACCAGGTCGTGCCGACCATCCGCTACTCGGATGATTCGCATATGACGAACCCGCGCGCCTCTGCCGTACGGGCGAAGCTGCGCGAGCTCACTGGCGAAGAATAACCCTCTGACTTAGTCCTCGTCGTCGTCCGCGCCGAACAGGTCCAGCATGTCCTGCGGCGACAGGGACGCTGTATGCCCATTTAGTTCGCGCGCCGATACCTCGTTGAGGTAGTTCTCGATGGCGGTTTTTAGCCGGCGCGCGTCGTGTGGGTTTAGCAGGAGGACGCGTTTCGACGATCCCCCCGGCAGCTCCTTATCCACAGATAGGGCGGGGATCCCGTCTTTGCTGACGATCTCCACATCGATCTTGCGGCGCTGGATATCGGTGAAACTTGGTTGGGTTTGTGGCATAGTCCTCGAAGATTCCTTTCGGTCCTGAACTAGGTTTTGCTTTTCAGCTAGAAAACAGTACGTCCAGCCTAATTTATGTTGCTTTCGCTTTGTGCGGTAGCCTTAGTTTTCGTTGCCTCGGGTGCCCCTGTCTCCGGCCTCTCCGCCGGAGTTCAGTCACCAGGTTCTTAAGGCAACGGCGTTACTGCCCCAGTAGCTCAGTGGATAGAGCACGGCTCTCCTAAAGCCGGTGTCGGAGGTTCGATTCCTCTCTGGGGCGCTTCCGGAGGCGCTCACTCCGCCTCCCCACCCAAACTGTCGAAGCTGAACTGTTGGAACTGGGCGATTTCTGCCGAGAAAAGGCCCCGCGGGCCCCTGTTCCAACATTTCAGGTCCAACAGTATGCGCTTGGGTCGCCAAAGATAGGGCGCGCAGGACCCGCGGCCGTGATCGGCATCCTCATGGCAAACATTTCTACGATGGGCCTTCTTGGCTCCCGTGCGCAGAACTTCTTGTAGTTCGTTTATCGAAGATTAGCCCGATCAACCTCGGGCTGTCGCTTCACACCAGCACCGTCAGCAGCGCACGTCTCGGATTGTGGCTTGGAGACAACTCATGAACTTGGAGGCTGGTTTGAAGTTAAACTCGTGAAAGACGACGGTGTCACCACTTGCTTCGCCGAAGCCCTCACCAGCAGAGGTGGTCCACAAATTGAGATGGAGCTGCTGGGCGTGAGACGCGGGCACATGGTCCGTGGCGGTAACGTCGGAGAGCACGGTGCCGTCGGCAAGCGTTGTCTCCACATGGAGACGCCCCGGCTGCCACGTTGCGGTGGTGATCAGCTCCACGGTGCCCGACGGCACGTCAAACTCGTCGAGAGTGAAGCGCTGGCCGTCGGCATCCGCGTACATGGTCGCGCTGCCCTGAATCTGGTCGCGATCGGCGTCACCCCAGCGGGAAATCTCATTGAAATCTATCTCTGTAAACCCGCCTTGTGCCGTGTAATCTGGCAAGACGCGATCGGCCCAGTCATAGGTGAAGATCCCCAGCACAGTGTTGGGGTCATAGGCCTCAAAGTCACCGGAGTAGCGCAGAGTATAAGTGCCATAGCCCATCGCTTGATCAGAGGTAAGCTCCACCCCGCCGTCAATCCCCTGGGACTGCAGCACCAAGTCACCTTGGTCGTTTAAGGTAGCGCCATCTACCCAGTAACTTTCTCCGGTCTCTGGGTGTGTAGCCTGTGGCCCGCCCCAGGTGACCACCCCGTCGTTTGTCCCGCGGATCGACCACGTGTGACCCTCCCAGTCAAGAGTCTCCAGCCCAAAGTTAGAAGAGAACGTGGTCGAGGTGTTGGACATAGAATCTCCGAAATCGATAGCAGCAGGAATCGCCACCACCATACTGGCGGCCACGAGAAGTGCGCACCCGTATCTCTTCTTCACGTTGAGCTTCTTCCCGGGCCATCCCGCCCTGCTGTTACTGATCTCTCAACACCCGCTCTCGCCAGAGAACCGTATCAGCCACGACAGATGATATTTAAAGGGAATCGCCGAAATCTTCCCGGAACTTCGCCACCAGATCCTGAGCCCACGTGCCCTTCGGTGCCAGGCGGCCGTAGAAGAAGCGCAGGATCTCCGGCTCTTCCGCCCACTCCAACCCGCCGATCAGGTGACGATTTTGGTACAGCCAATCAATCCGGTCAATGGTGTAATTCACCTGGGACAACGTGAATACGCGCCGCGGCATGGCCAAGCGGACAAGCTCCATGTCGGCCAATGGCTCCACGCCCTCGTCGTCACGCTGCTCGCTCATCGTGCCACGCTCCATGCCACGCACGCCCGAGGCAATATACAGGGCAGCGGCCAGCGCGCCCGCAGGGTATTCGTTCTGCGGGATGTGGTCCACGAAACGCATCGCATCCACGTGCGCCCCCAGCCCGCCGGCAGGCGTAATCACCGGGATATTGCGGCGATCAAGCTCGCCCACCATGTATTCGATAAACTGCGGACCCTGGTTGATCATGTCCTCATCCATCGTCTCATCCAAGCCGACGGTGATTGCTTCCATCTCGCGCACGGACATGCCCCCATAGGTCAGGAATCCCTCGTACATCGGCACGTATCCGCGCATCCGCTTGTACATCTCTTCATCGCGGATGCAGATACCGCCACCACGACCGAATCCGAGCTTGCGCGCGGAGAAGTAAATCACGTCGGCGCACTTGGACATTTCCGCAGTGATCTCGCGTATCGACGAATCCTTGTACTGCTCTTCCCGTGTCTTGATGAAGTGCAGGTTATCGGCTAGCAAGGAGGCGTCGAGCACCATCGGCAGATCAAATTCCTGGCACACAGCGTAGGCATCGCGCAGGTTCTGCAGCGAGAACGGCTGGCCACCGATCAGGTTAGTGCCGGCCTCCATGCGGACGAAGGCCACCTTGGACGGGTCTGCCGCAACGGTCTCGCGCAGCTTCTCCACGTCAATATTGCCCTTGAAGTTGTTGGTCGATGTCACTTCAAGGCCAGCTTCTTCAATCAGCTCGATGACCTCTCCCCCGCGGTGGGTGATGTGCTGCTTGGTGGTAGTGAAGTGGTAGTTCATCGGCACCGTCGTGCCTGGGCGGACCAGTACTTCGGCGATGATATTTTCGCACGCGCGGCCTTGGTGCGCTGGCAGGAAGTAGTCCATGCCGAAGAGTTCGCGCACCTTGTTTTCCAGACGCGTGTAGGTGGCGGAGCCCGCGTAGGCATCGTCGGCGTTGAGCATGGCTGCCTGCTGGTCCTGGCTCATGGCGTTGACTCCGGAGTCAGTGAGCATGTCTAGGAACACGTCCTTGTTCTGCAGCAGGAAGGTGTTGTAGCCTGCTTCATCCATGGCCGCCATGCGTTCTTCCACGGGCAGAAGCGTGAGCTTCTGAATGATTCGGACCTTATGCATCTCCAACGGCAACTGCTGCCCACGGAAGAACTTCACTTTAGACACGGCAAAACTCCTTAATATTCATACAGTTGTCCGTTCTGAGTCTGCCATGTCAGCCTGATACCCGTGGAGGTTTCAGGAAAACCATGCGGGATAGCCAAACTTGTTGAGCCACCAAACACCGCTAGCAGCTTGTGACAATTGTTGCTACCGTGACAGTTGTGTCTAAATCCGAGAATAACTTCATGAACCACTATTCCCGACGCGGCTTCATGAAGGCCGCCTCCATCGCAGTGGCCGCAGGTGCCGTAGGCTCCGCCGCCGTTGCTGCTACCCCATCCGCATCCGCCCAAGGCCGTATCCTTGGCACCGTCGTCGACTATTCCGCCGGTGTCCCCACCGGCAGCTCGGTGAAGGCTGCTGGCCACATGGGCGCAGTCCGCTATGTTTCCCAGGCCCGCCCCGATGCCATTTCCTGGATGAAGGGCAAGCCAGTCAGCCTCACCGAAACCCGCGATTTCGCGGCTAACGGCCTGGCTACGGCCTCCGTCTATCAGTTTGGTCGCGCCAACAATGCCGACTGGCTGCAGGGCGCAGCCGGTGCCGCCACCCACGCGCCCCAGGCCATCAACCTGCACCAGGCAGCCGGTGGGCCGACCGGTCGTCCAATCTATATTGCGATCGACGACAACCCCACTTGGGCGCAGTACACCAACCAAATCCGCCCCTACCTACGGGCCTTCCAGGCAGCCCTGACCGCGGCCGGTTACCAGACCGGCGTGTACGGCAACTGGAATGTCATCGAGTGGTGCATACGCGACGGTATCGGCGCCTTCTTCTGGCAGCATGATTGGGGTTCCGGCGGCAAAATTCACCCGCGCACCACAATCCATCAGAAGGCAAAGTGGCAAGCCTATATCGATGGCGTGCAGGTGGACATCAACAACGTCTACGCTTCCGACTGGGGCCAGTGGACCCCGGGACAGCCACCGGTCCTGCCGAACGCTCCGACAGAAGGATCGTCGATAAGCGATGCCGCGAACCTGTCCTCGCAGATTGCAAGCCAGGTACCCGCGGAGGATATTCAGCGCGCCATCGATAGCGCGCGTAAGTTCTTACCTTAAGAACTAGCAGGCAGTAGAAAAACGCCCGGTTACTCCTTTCGGAGTGACCGGGCGCTTCTCTTGAACCGGAGTCGAGTGGTCCAAGCTTAGTGGTCGACTGGCTTCTCCACACCAACACCTGTCAGCGAACGCACTTCCATTTCGGAGGCGAGGTGATCCAGGTTGTCTGGCTTGCCGACGAAAGTACCGATGATGCCGGCCAAGAAGCCCAACGGGATGGAGACGAGACCTGGGCTGGTCAGCGGGAAGATGGACCAGTCAGCGCCTGGGAACATTGCGGTCTCTGCGCCGGAGACTGCCGGCGACAGGAAGATCAGCACCAGGGCGGAGATCAGGCCGGTGTACATGGAGGCCACAGCGCCGGTGGTGTTGAACCTCCTCCAGTAGAGGGAGAAGAGGATGGTCGGAAGGTTGGCGGAGGCCGCGATAGCGAAGGCCAGGGAGACAAGGAAGGCCACGTTCTGCGACATCGCCAGGATGCCCAACACAATCGCTACAACACCAATGACGACCACGGTGATTCGTGAAACGCGAACCTGCTCCGCTTCCGAGGACTGGCCATCGCGCAGCACCGCGTCGTAGATATCGTGCGCGACAGAGGCAGACGCGGTAATCGCCAGGCCTGCCACCACGGCGAGCACTGTAGCGAAGGCCACCGCGGAGATCAGGGCCATGAAAATTGATCCGCCGAGCTCGAATGCCAGCAGCGGTGCCGCCGAGTTCGCCCCGCCGGGGGCCGCCAGGATACGGTCAGGACCAACCAGTCCGCCAGCTGCGTAGCCGAGCACAAGGGTCATCAGGTAGAACGCGCCGATCAGGACGATCGCCCAGGTCACAGACTTGCGGGCTTCCGTTGCGGTTGGAACGGTGTAGAAGCGCATCAGCACGTGAGGCAGGCCCGCGGTACCCAGCACCAGGGACAAGCCTAGGGAGATAAAGTCCAGCTGCTGCACAGCGGAGCCACCGTACTTCAGGCCCGGCTTGAGAATGTCAGCCGCTGCATAGCCCTGAGCCTTGATGTAGTCGGAGGCGGCGTGGGTGTTGATCG
The DNA here is from genome assembly GCF_043426755.1 of Corynebacterium sp. GTDB lineage: Bacteria > Actinomycetota > Actinomycetes > Mycobacteriales > Mycobacteriaceae > Corynebacterium. The sequence goes on from NZ_JBHWRP010000087.1 coordinate 77,870, forward strand.
CGGACTCGAACAGGGCGCCGAAGCCGCCGCGCACAGCGATGAACACCATCACGGTCATGATGCCTACACCACCGACCAGCAGAACGGCCTTGATCATCTGGACATAGGTGGTGCCCTTCATGCCGCCGATCAACACGTAGGCGATCATGATGACGCCGACGATCGCCACACAGATGGCCTGGGCAGGGAAGCTGTGAAGGTTCAGCAGCACGGAGACCAGCGAACCAGCGCCAGCCATCTGAGCAATCAAGTAGAACAGGGAGACAAAGAGGGTGCCGAAGGCTGCGGCTACGCGCACGGGCTTCTGGCGAAGGCGGAAAGACAGCACGTCCGCCATGGTGAAACGACCCACGTTACGCAGTGGCTCAGCCACTAGGAGCAGGGCCACCAGCCACGCGACGAAGAAGCCAATGGAGTACAGGAAGCCGTCGTAACCGCTCAGTGCGATCGCGCCGACAATACCCAGGAAGGATGCGGCAGACAAGTAGTCACCCGCGATGGCCAGACCATTCTGGGTACCGCTGAAGGTTGCGCCACCGGTGTAGAAGTCAGACGCTTCCTTGGTGGTCTTACCTGCGCGAGACACCACGGCGAGGGTGACGATGATGAATACGGCGAAAACGCCAATATTGAGCCAGGGATTTCCGACGGCTGCAGCGTCGGCTTCCTGTGCCAAGTGAACCAGGTTCACGGTATTAAGAGTGCTCATTGTTTAGCCCTCCATTTCTTCACGAATTGCGGCCGCCTTCGGCTCGATGTTCTTGTTGGCGTACACCACGTAGATCCAGGTGATCAGGAAGGTGGTGAAAAACTGGGCCAAGCCCAGCCACAGGCCTACGTTGAGGCCGAGGAACGGCTGCGCCATCGCGTCAGGGAAGTACGTGGCGACGAGCACGTAAAAAACAAACCACACAAAGAAGAGCACGGATACCGGGAAGGTGAACTTCCGGTAGGTGCTACGCAGTTCTTGGAACTGCGGGCTCTTTTGCATGGCGATGAATTCTTCAGAGGTGGGTTCCCTTCGGGTCACACCTGCTGCGGGTGGATTTGTCACAGTCGACTCCTTACATCATGTGAAATCTCTAACTTCACTACAGAGGAAAGTTACATGGCTCACATTGCAAGGTCGATCGAATTCAGTGGCGAAGAGCGGATTAACTAAATTTGCCACCCCCGCAAAAGTCTCCCACCAGCAGTTTAGATAGGTGATACATTCCCCCCACGGGCACCAAAAAGCCCCCTTTGCGAAGTTTGCAAAGGAGGATGTGGCGCACAACACATCATTTACATGTGTTACACATCACCGGGGAAAGTACGTGGATCATTTGAGAGTCGCTCCCCCTCAATGCGCGACAAGAGGTCCATCTCCTCGCGCGTGAGACGGAAGTCCACTGCGCCAATATTTTCCTC
>NZ_JBHWRP010000088.1:0-29363 GCF_043426755.1 Corynebacterium sp.
CCCTCGAAGGTTGTGGCTATCTGCCCGTCCATTGCCACGGCCTCGAGCAGGTCAGACTCGGCATCGACGGCGCCGAAGTCAGGGTCGAGGTGATATTCGATATCGCGGACGTTCCACTCGCCGATTTGGAAGCGCATGGAGCCCCGGGTGGGGTCGTCGGCATCTTCGAAGAACACCACATCGGAGATGTACGCATCGCTGCCCGCAGCCGTGGCGGCTTCCTCGAGGAAGTCTAGAAGGTCATCTTTGGTACAGCGCAGCACCTGATCGTCATCTGCGAAAACGCGGTTAAACATCAGCTCGCCGGCTGGGTCACGGGAGGCTAAGAGGCTCACCAAAGGGCGGCGGCGAAAGAGCTCGACATCGTCGCTAAGCGCGTCCTCAATGTCCTCCGGCTCCACGCCCTCGCGCGTAGCGATACCCACCTTGTCCAAGAACAGCATGGAAGAGCCAGCTAGGCGCGTGTCAGCTGCAGTCAGCTTGTCGGCGCCCACATTGTCGATCCGTGCCAGTGGTTCCGCGGAATCCTCAGGCTGCGATTGCTCATCCAGGTCCTCGCCGGCAATGGCAGGGCCCGCCTGCGGCTCAACCAAGGCGGCTTCGTGTTCAGGCTTGACAACCGGCTTTTTCAGCTCTGGGTCTAGCTCCGGTTGGTTAGGTGGGTGGTTTTCATTCTCGTCTTCGTTTCCGTTGAACAAACGCTTGAGAAAGCTCATTGTGTCGCCTATTCCTTAGAATCGTTCTTCGTCTCGCTGCGTGTTGCGCGCCCAGTGATTGCGGCGCGAATCTCCGTAGCGGTTGCGCATGCGCTGCGCCTGCCTGGATCCATTATCAGCCATCGCCTTGTCCTGTGCAGGGGCCTCATCGTTTTCTGGATGGGGATCCGGGCCGGCACTCGGCGCGGCATCGATCCCAGCTAGTTCTGCTTCCTCTTCCTTAACGCGACGACGCTCCTTGAACTCCGCGCGGATGAAGTACAGCAGACCCAAGGGCGCCATCACCCCGAAAGCGATCCACTGCAGGCCGTAGGACAGGTGGTTGCCGCGGTCAAGCTGGGGGAGTGGTTGAGCATTCAACAGGCCGGCTTCGTCTGGGAGCAGCTGGATCCACGGTGCGGCGAGGTCTTCGTCGATAAGCGAAGAGATCTGCTCCGTGTTGATTGAGTACACCTGCGTGTACCCCTGATCCTCAAGCGGAGGGCTGTGGTGGACGCCTTCGTCGACTCGGATCAAACCGGTGATGGTGACGGGCGTGGATGGTGCGGGTTCGAAATCAGGGACTTGGGTGCCGTCGATGGCTTCGACCCAGCCGCGGTTAACCAAGATGGTCTGCCCGTTGTCGAGTTCGAAGGGGACCATGCCGTGGAAGGCTGGAATCGAATCCACAGGGCGCAGGCGCAGGAGGACCTCGTCGTCGGGCTGATACTGCCCGGTGAGGGTGACGCGGGTCCATTCGTTGTCGCGGTCCCACGAGCCATCAGGTGCCACGATGTCCGTCACCGGCACCGGATCTACCTCGAAGGCCTGGGCGATGCGCTCATTGCGTTCGACGATCGCGTCGTCCTTCCCCAACTGCCAGGGGGCGAGGAAACTGAATGCGAAATAGGAGAAAATGATGATCAGGACAGCCGTGATCACCCAGCCGGGGGTTAGGAATTTTTTCCACCAGGCTGAGTTGGCCGGCTGTGCCGAACTGTTCGTCCTTCTCGCGGTAGTGCTCACAAATACCTACTGTACCTAGGCTTCTAGCTGTTCCCGAACCCACGACACAATGCCTGGGGTGGCCGCCTCAATTTGGGTACGGGTGGTGGTGAAACCTTCCGGGCCGCCGTAGTACGGGTCGGCCACGCTCGCCTGGTCGGGGGACTCAGGATCGAAGGAGCGCAGCAGGCGCACCCGCTCTTCCGGAACACCGCGGGCCACCAGTTCGGAGACGTGCCCGGTATCCAAGGCGATGAGGAGGTCTGCGTCGAAACGATCGCCGCCGAACTGGCTGGCGCGGTGCTTCGAGCCGTCATAACCGTGATCGCGCAGCTCCTGCACGGCGCGCTCGTCGGCAGGGTTGCCCACGTGCCATCCGCCGATGCCGGAGGAGGTGACCTTGACCTGGTCGGCAAGTCCTTCGCGCTCGAGAGCGTCGCGGACGATCACCTCGGCCATCGGGGAGCGGCAAATATTACCCGTGCAAACGAAATCAATATGCAGCATGAAACTTCCTTATAATCTGATCGAGTTCTTCGGTGGTGGTTGCGACGTACTTCGCCCGCGCCCACTCGTCGGCAGTGCCATAGCCCCAGGTCACGGCGCACGTATCGACGCCAAATGCGGCCGCCCCTTCGATGTCGTGGGAACGATCACCCACCATCAGGACCGGCTCGCCTTCTAGGTCGACATTATCCTTGACGTACTGGATCACCTGTTTCTTCCCGCGACGGGTGCCATATTCCTCGGCCGCGCCGATGAATTCAAAGAGGTCCAGCATTCCTTCGCGCTCAAGGATAGCGCGGGCAAAGCCTTCGCCTTTCGACGTCGCCGTGATCAAGCGGAACCCGTCTGCGCGCCACTGCTCCAGCAGCTCTTTGACCCCGGGATAGGCCTTCGCCTCGGCCCATCCGCCGCCTCGCGTGTAGTCCATGTAGGCGTCGAAGGCGCGATCCACCGTGGGCTGGTCCATGCCCAGGCTTGCCATCGTTTCCTCCATGGGCGGGCCGGCGATGCGGCTGATCCGCTCCTCGGACGGGGTAGGCCACCCCACCTGGTCCAGGGCGTGGAGGAAGCCGGCACGGATCCCGGGGAAGGAATCGATGAGGGTGCCGTCGACGTCAAGAAGTACCGTAGTCACGCCCTCCAGCAAACCACACTCGGGTCATGTCCGCCCGCTGCTCTAGGATGGGGCACATGACTGAAACAGGTTTGACCGTTGGTGACGTTGTCCGCACCCTCGACGCTGCTTACCCGCCCCACCTGGCTGAATCGTGGGACGCCGTGGGGATGGTCTGCGGCGATCCTGACGACGAGGTGACCCGCGTCGCATTCGCACTCGACTGCACCCAGGAGGTGGCCGAGGCCGCCGTGGAGGCAGGCGCCCAGCTGCTGGTCGTGCACCACCCGTTGCTGCTGCGCGGGGTGGAATCGGTGGCCGCGAACACCCCGAAGGGCAAGGTCATCCACACCCTGCTGAAGGGCGGATGTGCCCTCTATACAGCGCACACGAACGCGGACTCGGCGCGCCCCGGCGTGAACGACAAGCTCGCTGAGCTGGTGGGCATCACACCTGGCCGCCCCATCAAGGTGGTGGACCCGCGCGCCCGCGATAAGTGGGGCGTGCACATTCCGGCCGCAAACGTGGACACGGTGATGGCAGCGCTTTTCGACGCCGGCGCCGGCCGCATCGGCAACTACGCTGAGTGCGCTTTCCAGATCGAAGGCCGTGGCGGATTCACCCCCTTGGAGGGCGCGGACCCGACCGATGGGGTCGTCGGCAAGCACTATGCTGATGCCGAAACGCGCGTGGAATTCGTCGCCGATGCCCGGATCCGGCGCACGCTTATCGACGAGCTGCGCCGCGTCCACCCCTATGAAGAACCGGCCTTTGACATCACTGCCATGGAGCAGGACGTGGACCTTGAGACCGCTACGGGCTTGGGGCGTATTGGCGAACTGCCGGAGCCGATGACGCTGCGCGAATTCACCCAGCAGGTAGCCAACGCGCTGCCTGAAACCGCGTGGGGCGTGCGCGCAGCGGGTGATCCGGAGCAGATGGTGCAGAAGGTCGCCGTCAGCTCCGGGTCGGGCGACAGCTTCTTGTCGGACGTGGCGGCGCTGGGAGTCGATGTGTACGTGACCAGCGACCTGCGCCACCACCCCGTCGACGAGCACCTGCGCGCCGGCGGGCCCGCCGTGATCGATACCGCGCACTGGGCCAGCGAGTATCCGTGGACCACGCAGGCAGCGGGTATCGTGGCAGATCTTGGGGTGGACACCCACATCATTCCCACGCGCACCGACCCGTGGACAGTATCCGCGCACCCACAGAACGCGAAATAGCCACAAGGAGAATTATCGATGAAACTAGCCGCTGACAAACAGCCCCTGCTGCTTGAGCTTGCCGACGCAGAACGCTCCGCCGGCCAACCCCCAAAAATTAGCCCGGAGCAGGAAGAACTAGACAAACTAACCAAAGAGCGCGCACGCATGGCCGACGCCACTGGCTCTGCACAGCTTGCTGTCGACGACATGGAGCTGGAGATCCTGCGCATCCAGGAAGATGAGCGCAAGCTGAAGCGCCGCGAACTGGACAACAAGAAGCAGCTCGGCGCGGAGACAGACCCGGAGCGCCGCAAGGACCTAGAGCACGATACTTACGCCACGAAATCGCGCATCATGGACCTGCTGTCTGAGCTGAAAGAAGCCCACAACGAGATCGCCGCGCTGCGCAATAACCGCGACGTGCACGGCGCCAAGCTCTCGGACCTGGACGCCAAGATTGAGGTAGCACGCCGCGCCGCCGAAAATGCGCCCGAGCCTAAGGCTGCCGCGGATCCTGCAGAGATTCGCGCCCAGCTGCCCGCCGACGTGCTTGAGAACTACGACGATGCCGGCGCCGCCCCCTTCACCCACGGCCGCACCTGCGGAGGCTGCTTCCTCCAGCTGCCACCAGCCGAGCGCGAAGAGATCAACGCTGTGCCCGCCGACGAGGTTCCCACCTGCCCCAACTGCGGCACCTACCTGGTGCGCAGCGCCACGGGGAGCTAAGCGTGAAAATCACCATTTACGCCGACGGCGGCTCCCGAGGCAACCCCGGTGTGGCGGGTTCGGGCACGGTGCTTTACGACGAAGACGGCGACATTCTTCGCAAGATCGTCTACGTTGTCGGGCAGAAGGCCTCCAATAATGTTGCCGAATACCACGGCCTGCTGCGCGGCTTGGAAGCTGCCGCCGAACTCGGTGCCACCGAGGTGGACGTGTTCATGGACTCCAAACTCGTCGTCGAGCAAATGAGCGGGCGCTGGAAGATCAAACATCCCGACATGCAGAAACTGGCGCTGGCCGGGCAGAAGCTGGCGCGTGGTTTTGATTCTGTCACCTATCAGTGGGTGCCACGTGACAAGAACAAGGTCGCCGACAAACTGTCCAACGACGCCATGGACGCCGCCGCCCGCGGCACGGAACCCGGCATCGTCGGGCAGGCCCCACAGCAGGCGGAGCCGGAGGCGGAACCGGAGCACGAGGTGGCCACCCACGCCCACTGGAACGGACTTGAGGACACCCCAACCCGCTTCATCCTGCTGCGCCACGGCCAAACCGAGCAGTCGGCGGCCAAGGTCTTTTCCGGTTCCTCCGATCCGCACCTCACCGACGTAGGTGTTGACCAGGCGCGCCGGGCTGCTAATTGGATTGCTGCCACCGAGGACATCGGGAAGATCAGTGCCATCGTCTCCTCGCCGCTGCGACGTACCCAGGAGACAGCGGCGATCGTCGCCGAGAAACTAGATCTTGAGTACCAGGTGGAAGACAAGTGGCGCGAGATGGACTTCGGCGCCTTCGAGAACCTCACCCGTGCAGAAGCTCTGGAACAGTACCCGGAGGAATTGCCGGCGTGGGAATCGTCGATAAGCGTGGCTCCGCCCAACGGGGAATCGATCGCAGCGATGCACCGCCGCATCACCAGTGCACGCAAGAACCTCCAAGAAAAGTGCGAGGGGACAACGGTGCTCGTCGTCACGCACGTCACGCCGATCAAATCGATGATCCGCCAAGGGCTCAACGCCAGCGGGGACCTGTTTGCGCGGATGTTCCTGGACCTCGCATCGATCTCCGTGGTGGAGTTTTATCCCGATACCGCGGTGGTGCGGCATGTCAACGACACCGCACACCTGCGGGCAGATTGGGACAATCGAGGTGCCGGCGCGTAGAGTAAATGCTTGCGAATGAGCCGGCCGGGTGATCGCGGCACCCCGAACTAGCTGCACGAATGTGGCACAAGCGGGGGTCGAGGAAAGTCCGGACTCCACAGGGCACGGTGGTTGCTAACAGCAACCCGGGGCAACCCGCGGGAAAGTGCAACAGAAAGCAGACCGCCCAGCACGTACTGGGTAAGGGTGAAAGGGTGCGTTAAGAGCGCACCGGCATGCGTGGTGACACGCGTGGCCAGGTAAACCCCACTGGGAGCAAGGCAATACACCGCGCTTTTGGGCGTGGTGGTTCGGATGGTGAGGCGGCCCGCTGAGTCCGAAGGTAGCTGCTTGAGGCCGCCAGCGATGGTTGGTCCAGATGGATGATCGCCACCCGCGCCGTGCGGTTTTGTGCGGTGCGGGGACAGAATCCGGCTTATAGGCTGGCTCATTCGCCCATTTTCTTCTCTTTTTAGCCCGTTTTCGGCTCCTTTCTCCCGTTTTTCTCCTCCTTTTTCGCAAACCGATATAGTCCTCGCTACATAGTGCGACTAACTTGTTGAAACCTTATTGACAACCCGCACTATGGTCAGAGGACTATATCGGTTTGCGGTTGGGGCGGGCATGGGGCGGCGCTGGAGCGGCCGGGGGCCGAGCCGGCATCAAGCCAGAGTTATCCACAGGCAACTCGCTCCACGGGAGTTATCCACAGGTTTTCAAACCATCGGATGCGGGAACCCAGAAGTCGCGCCATGATTAACCACATGGGGGAGACACCAACTGAGAAGATCATTCAGCGTCGAAAAGAAATCTTGGCGGAATGCCGCTACCTAAGAACCGTGTCAACGAACGAACGTTCATTGCTGCGCAAACTTGAATCGGGGGAGATGCTCAAACTGGCACCACTTTTTGCGGTGCCCAAAGAAGCCTACGAAGCTTTGCCGTTCTATGAAAAGCGCTGGTTGCGCGGTATCGCGTGTGGTCGGTCGTCGACATCGGCGGTGGTCGTCGGAAAGTCTGCAGCCCGCGTGCACACGATGTGGGGAATCGCCCGCGCTGAGGAACCGACCGAGCTGGCGCTGCCGGGCGGGGGAGTACTGCCTCCGCGCCAGCAGCTGCCCAACACTCTGTATCGTCGAAGCGCTCTCAGTGAGGAGGAACTGATTCAAGGCGACCATGTGCGCGTGACGACGAAGGCTCGCACCGTTATCGATATCGCCCGGTGGCATGGGTTCGACGATGGGGTGGTGGCCGCCGATTGGTTTTTGAAACAGGGAGGGACCAAGGAAGAAATGCGGCGCGAATTGGGGCGGCTGGGGCCGGTGAAAAATAAGGGGATTGTGCGGAAAGTGATTGAGGCGGCGGTGCCGAATTCGCAGTCGCCCTATGAGAGTCTGCTGCGCGCGGCCATTGTTCGGGAAGACATCCCGATCCTCGGTGCGCAATATGAAATTGCGGGGTTCCATGTGGATATCGGGTTGACGCTGCTCAATGGGGTTGAGGTGGATGGGGATGAAAAGTACGACGAGACCTTCGGCAGCCCGCCCGAGCTGGTGATCACCCAGGAGCGTGCGCGGGAGAAGAAGATCCAGAACGCGGGGATGCGGCTGCTGCGGTTCCGGCCGAAGGAGATCGTTGATAGTCCTGAGAAGGTTGTTGCCGAAGTGCGTGCCGCGTTGTCGCGTGAGAAGGAGTTGGGTGGGCGAGCCGGGTAGGGGGCACTCACAAACCGATATAGTCCTCTGCCCATAGTCAAGGTTGTCAATAAGGTTTCAACAAGTTAGTCGCACTATGTAGCGAGGACTATATCGGTTTGCGGGAGGGCACGGAGGCATCCAGACCAGCGCCCGAAGTTTCTGCCATACTGGTGTTCTATGAAGCTCTATGCTGCGCCACTCAACTTCCGCTCCATCGCCCGCGAATTTGAGGTGCCCACAGAATTCACCCCGGAGCTGCACGAAGCGGCGGCATCGGCAACTGACAGGTTCGCGGAACAACGCAAGGATGCGCGCCATATCCCATTCGTGACAATTGATCCGGTCGGCTCGAAGGACCTGGATCAGGCGGTGTACATCGAGAAGCACGCAACGGGTTTCACGGTGCAGTACGCGATGGCGGATGTGGCAGCGTTCATCGGTCCGGATTCGCCGCTGCGGGAGGAGTCTCTGAAGCGGGGACAGACGATCTACCTGCCGGATGAGCCGGCGCGGTTGCATCCGGAGGAACTGTCGGAAGGCTCGGCAAGTTTGCTGCCGGACGTAGATAGGCCTGCGGTGTTGTGGACCTTCCACCTGGATACCAGCGGCGATGTGGACGACGTGTCTGTGGAACGCGCCATGATCCATTCGGTCGCGCGCCTTGATTATGACGGGGTGCAGGAGGATCTGGATCAGGGCCGCATCCACCCCTCGATTGAGTACCTGCCCGAGGTGGGGCGGCTACGGCAGGTGAGCAGTCTTCGTCGTGAAGCGATCAACTTGCGCCTGCCGTCGGTGCGCGTGGACCAACTGGAGGATGGCCGCTACGAGCTGCAGATTGAGCCGCGGCACCCGATCATGGACTACAATTCGGAGATTTCCCTGCTCACGGGCATGGCGGCGGGCCAGATGATGCAGCGGGCGGGCGTCGGTTTTCTGCGGACGCTGCGCCCAGCGAACGCTGAGTCGGAGGCCACGTTCCGCGCTGAGGTGCGGGCCCTCGGCTTTGAGCTGGGGGACACGCCGATCGGAGAGTTCTTGAGCCGCATCGATGCCGACACCCCGCGCGGGATGGCCGCGATGCGTGAGGCGCAGAAGCTGCTGCGAGGTTCCGGCTACGTGTGGTTGGCGGATAAGGATCCGGAGGTGCATGCGGGCATCGGCGGCTATTACAGTCACGTCACCGCGCCGCTGCGGCGGCTCATCGATCGTTACGCTACCGAGGTTTGCCTGGCCATTTCCGGTGGCTCCGAGATCCCAGAGTGGGTCACCGCGGATGCAGCACAGGTGGCGAAGACGATGGGGCGGACCTCCCAGCTGGCCAACGCGGTGGATCGCGCCTGCCTCAACCTCACCGAGGCCACCGTGTTGCAGCCGTGGGTGGGGCACAACTTCGATGGGGTGGTCTTGCTTTCCGACGAAGCCCGCTCCACGTGTCGCATCTTCGTCAATGACCCGCCGGTGCTCGGCGAGTCATTGGGGCACCCCGCCGAGGGCACTGAGACGAAGTTCTCGCTGATCAGGGCCGATGTTGAGGACCGTGAGGTCAGGTTCGCCTGGCCAGCAGACTAGTGCTTTTCGACGAGGCCAGCCACCTGTCCGCGAGCAATCGGGAAGACGTGGAAGCCGTCGTCGGCAAGATCGGCGGCGAAGTTCTTGGACTTCTGAATGGGTGTAAAGGCGATGACTGCCTGGCTCATGCCGGCGGCCGCTGGACGTGCCGCGACTGCCCCGCGTAGTGACATCAGCTGTACCAGCTCGTCCGGTGTTTCCAGCCCGTGGGTGTGGTACGGGGTGTCCAGCAGGTGGAAGAGGTCATTGGTGTTGCGGGAGCGTAGCGCCTTGGCCACGGCGAGTGCGCGCAGCGTTTCGTTCTCGCTGAATTCCAGCCAGGCCTTCGCCTCATCAACAGTGGGCATGCCTTCAGTGCCCTTGACCTGGCGGACGGCCTCGAGCCATTCCACGGTGCGCGGGGTGGCATCCGGGATGGAGCGCAACGAGTCAGTTCCGAAGTTCTGGCAGGCCTTGGTGATGAAGGTGCGACGATCGGCGATCAGCTTGGCTTGCGAATCGTCAGCCTTGCCTAGGTCCTTGGCCACGGCGAACACGTCGACGCCGGCGCGCTCTGGGTGGGGCGCCTGGGTGACGGAGCCATCGGCGTAGTCGATGACGGAGACGGTCTCACCCTTGCCACGCAGTGCGGTGGTGTGGCGGGCGCGCAGCACCGGCATGGAAGAGTACTGGTCCACGGCTTGGGTGCAGACTTCGGCGATGCGGCTGCGCAGGGGTGCCTCGTCGAGATCGTCATTGTCGGCCAGCAAAGCGAGGGCGAGTGCGACGTCGGCGGCGTACATCGCCCCGAGGCCGGCGCCCAGAGGAATGTCGGATTCCACGGTGATGTTGAGGCCCGGGGTGTCGCGGGTGAGCATCTGGCGGCTCATCAGCGTGTTAATGATCCCGCCGAAGCGGGTGGCGATTCCCAACTCTTCCAGCACGGGCTCCGGTTCGGCGTCTGGATCGGAGTGGCGGGCGGTCGCCCGTTCAGCGATGGCGGACAAGGTGGTGTCGTCGTTAAGTTCCGTGCCATTGGCGGTGCGGAAAGTGACGTGGAGGGCGTCGTCGTCACGCTCGGAGAAAGCGACGGCGGCGCGGAGGTCCGACAATCCGACGATGGTCACGCCACCGTAGTGGTCGACGTTTTCGCCGGTCAATACCCAGGTGGCGGGGGCGTCGGCGGTGTGTGTCGGTGCGGTTCCGGTGAGTTCCTGGTGGGTGGCAATAACGCGGTCAGCGGGGGTGGTGTCAGGGACGGACCACAACGGCATAATAAACAGCTACCTTTCTTCGGACGTGTACTGGCCCCACACTACCAACGCGGGCGGGTACAGTGGTGGGCAAAAATAAAGGAGGAACTATGGCAGAAAAGTTTTATTACGACACCAAGACCGGCGAGGTCACCCAAGGTAAGGAAACCAACTGGGATGACCGCATGGGCCCCTACGACACCCGCGAAGAGGCTGAAAACGCGATGAAGATCGCAAACGAACGGACCAAGGCCGCCGACCGCAAGGACGAGGCCGACGACGACTGGGGCGAGCCGGCCTCCTGGGAAAAGAACTAGAACCTGTGGCGCCGGCCCGTTAGTGGCTAGCGCTTCTTCTTTTTCTTGTTCTTGATGCGGTCGAATGCCCGCTTGATTTCGGCGATGACGTCGCTGTAGCCGTCCAAGGCTGCGGCGGCGTTTGTCATTTCTACCTGGTAGAGCATGCCGTAGGCGAAGGTGTCCTCGCCACGTTCGGCGGCGTCCTGTGCCAGGTCATGCAGGCGGTCGCGGGCGGTGACTGCGTCTTGGAAATCGCCCAGTTGGGACTGCAGAGTTTTGCACGCCTTGGCTAGCTTGCCCGTCTTCAACGTCGACGCTTCACCCACGGCCTCTGCGGCGTAGCGTAGTTTCTTGGCGGTCTTGCGGGTGTCGTGGACGTAGTTTTCGCGCTCATGCAGGGGAAGTTCTGGGTTGTCGTAGTTTTCCTGCACGTGGCGGTGGCGCTTCATCAGCTTTTTGTAGGCTTCCGCGAGTGAGGAGTAGAGCACCTCGGCGGTGCCGGCTGCGTCGGCGGCGTCGGCTTTGCCAGCGGCGGCAGCCGCTGCGCCAGCCGCTGCCGCGTCCACCCGCACCGACGCAGCATGGGCGATCAGGTGGTCGATGGAATCCAGCAAGGCCAGGTACCGGTCCGAATCTAGAGCGCGGACGATATCGGCGTGCGCGGCCTCGTACTCCTTGCGCATGTCATCGTGGATGTGGGCGCGGGCGGTGTTGTCGATCAGCCCGGTCGGGTCGGAATCGAGCAGGTCGTGGAAGCGTTCCTCCACTACTTCCGCGTCGCGCGCCACACCGAGCACGCGCGCCAGTTCCTTCAACTCATTCTCGATGTGGCGCATCTGCTCATGCTCAAGCACGCCCTCAAAAGTTTCCAACTGGCTGCGCAGCTCGCGGGTGGCCACGCGCATCTGATGCACAGAATCCCACTCGTCGCGCCGCACCTTCGGGTCCCATTCGATCAAGGAGTTACGGTTCGCCTTGATAGCTTCCACCACGGCGTAGGCGGGGTCCTCTTCATCCAGGGGCTCGCCAGCCAGGTGCGGGGGTAGGGGAGCGGAGTCCACCGTGTCACCCAATGCAGCCACCAGCTTCGATGGGCTGGCAGAGACCCGCGCACCGGCAGAGATCAAATGGGTGGTGGCGTTGCGGATTAGCTCAGTGCCCTCCTTGGTGCCGGGCATCTCACCGGCCAGCTCTACTTCCCATTCGCGCCACGTCTGCTTCTGGCCACCAGGCAGCAGGGACCAAGCGGTCACCCGATCATCGCAGAACTCTGCAACTGGGGCGCCGGCATCGTCGAGAAGCGTGACCTCGCGGCGGTTATTGTCCACCTGGGCGATCGGCTCCAGCGGCAGGTCGCGCACAATTGCGCGCACCTGGGAAAGGATTTCAGGCGGGATCTTCGCCGGGTCGGTCAGTTCCGCCCCCAGCTCCAACCGGCCCTGGCTGGCCGGCATCTTGATGTGCCAGCCGTCATCTTTTCCGCCGGTGCGTCGTCGCAAAGTGATCTTGGCGCGGGTCAAGCGCAGGTCACGGGTGTCGTAGTAGATGGCGGACAGGTGCTGCTCGGACACCTCGCCCTCGGTGGCGACGGCGTCCAAGGCGGTCAGGTCGGGGGTAGGGGTGGTGTCGTCGACGGCGAACTTCGCCTCAACTTCCAAAAATCCGTGTGTCATGGGATCCTGCCTTTCGGGGTGCTTTTCCCATAATGCTAGTCGGCGCGAAACGCTACAGTCGGAGGTATGAATAGCCAACAGGAATATGTCCTCAGCACGGTTGAAGAACGTGGCATCCGATTCATTCGCCTCTGGTTTACTGACATCTCCGGCTCCCTGAAGTCTGTCATGATGAGCCCCAGCGAACTGGAAGGCGCATTCGAGGAGGGCGTGGGTTTTGACGGTTCCTCCATCGAAGGCTTTTCCCGCATCAGCGAATCCGACACGCTGCTGCTGCCGGACCCCTCCACATTCCAGATCCTGCCTTTCGACGCCGACGAGCCGGACATGATCTCCGCGCGCATGTTCTGCGACATTTCCATGCCGGACGGCAACCCATCTTTTTCTGATCCGCGTCACGTGCTGCGCCGCCAGGTGGACAAGGCTGCCGACGAAGGCTTCACCTGCAACGTGGGCCCAGAAATAGAGTTCTACCTGGTCAGCCGCGAGGACAAGGAGGAACCTGTCGACGACGGCGGCTATTTTGATCAGTCAGCCTATAACCGGGCGCCGAAGTTTCGTCGTGAAGCGATCCACGCGCTGGAATCCATGGGCATCACCACGGAGTTTTCTCACCACGAAACCTCGCCCGGACAGCAGGAGATCGACCTGCGGCACGCGGACATATTGACGATGGCGGACAACGTGGTCAGTTTCCGCTACCTGATCAAGACGGTCGCGGCGAATTCCGGTGTGCGCGCAACCTTCATGCCCAAGCCCTTCCAGAAACACGCGGGATCTGCGATGCACTCCCACTTCTCCCTCTTCGAGGGCAACGCCAACGCCTTCCACGACCCGGATGATGAGATTTCGCTGTCGATTACGGGCCGCCGTTTCATCGCCGGCATCTTGGTGCACGCGCATGAGATCTCCGCGGTGACCAACCAGTTCGTGAACTCCTATAAGCGCCTCGAGTTCGGCGCGGAGGCACCGACCGCCGTGACCTGGGGCGTATCCAACCGCTCGGCGCTGGTGCGCGTGCCAACGTACCGCCTGAACAAGCCCGCTTCACGACGAGTGGAAGTGCGCTCCCCAGATTCTGGGGCTAACCCCTACTTGGCCTACGCTGCCATCCTGGCCGCGGGGCTGAAGGGGATCCGTGAGGAATATACGCTGGCCGAACCTGCCGAAGACGACGTCTTCGCGCTGACCCGCAGGGAACGCCGCGCCCTGGGTTACCGCGACCTGCCCGGCAGCCTGGATGAGGCACTGCGCCACCTTGAAAAGTCCGAGTTCATGGCGGAAGTGCTCGGCGAGCAGGTCTTCGAATACTTCCTGCGCTCAAAGTGGCGCGAGTGGCGCGAGTACACCGACCAGATCACCGAGTGGGAACTAGCCACCAACTTCAATATCTAAAGGAGCGATCGCTGTGGCACGCAGCAACCAACCATCCCCGGCCGTGCTGGGCCTGTCCAGCGAGCACGCCACCGCCGACCTTGAGGCATTGGACTGGGACAGCGCCGCCATCTTATGGACACTCGCCGGCAGCGGCGACCCTGATCTCGCCTTAAACAATGCTCGCCGCCTGCACGAAAACCTCGGCGAAGGCTACGGGGAGCTCTTGCAGGCGCTTCACGACGACGACACCTTACGCACCCGTTTCATGGCACTGCTCGGCGGATCCACCGCACTGGGCGATCACCTGGCGGCGCACCCCGAACTGTGGCGGGAGCTGCAACGCCCTCGTCCCACCCGTGAAGAAATCTTCCAGGCCATGCTCGGTTCTGTCGGCGTGGAAGGAACCGGGCCGGGCACCTACCGCGCCGGGTGTGAGGGCAAGGACGCCAAGAACGCGCTGCGGATGGCCTATCGCACGCTGATGATGCGCGTGGCCGCCGCTGACTTGGCCGGCACCTTTGCCGCTCGCAAAGGTTATGGGGCCGATGCGCCGCGCATCGAGTTCACCGAGCTGACCCAGCTGCTCACCGATATCGCCGACGCAGCACTGACCGCCGCCCTGGCTGTGGCGGTGCGCACCGTCTACGGCGATGAGGAACCAGATACCCGCCTGGGCGTGATCGCCATGGGAAAGTGTGGTGCGCAGGAGCTGAACTATATCTCTGACGTGGATGTCATCTTCGTTGCCGAACCCGCCACTACCAAGGCCATCCGCTTGGCCAGCGAGTTCAACCGCATTGGCTCCACCTGTTTCTTCGAGGTGGACGCCAACCTTCGCCCCGAGGGCAAGTCCGGCGCTTTGGTTCGCACGATTGAATCGCACGTGGCCTACTACAAGCGCTGGGCCGAAACCTGGGAGTTCCAGGCGTTGCTCAAGGCACGCCCCATGACGGGTGACATGGAACTTGCCCACGAATACAAGCAGGCCATCGACCCGATGGTGTGGGAGGCCTCCACCCGCGACAGTTTCGTCGACGACGTGCAAGCCATGCGCCGCCGCGTGTTGGACAACGTGCCGCCGGACATGCGCGACCGCGAGCTCAAACTGGGCAACGGTGGCCTGCGTGACGTAGAGTTCGCCGTCCAATTGCTCCAGCTTGTGCATGGGCGTTTCGACGAGTCCCTGCGCGTGCTCAATACGGTGAAGGCGCTGCAGGCGCTGTCGGGTGGTGGCTATATCGGGCGTGACGACGCCGCCAGTTTGATCGAGGCCTACGAGTTCTTGCGCCTTCTCGAACACCGCCTGCAGCTGCACCGTTTCCGCCGCACCCACGCGCTGCCCGCAGAAGATGACGTCGCCGCCCGCAAATGGTTGGCCACCACCGCCGGGTTCACGGCCACGGTGACCAGAAGTGCCGTGGAGGAGATGGAGAAGCACCTGCGGGAGGTCCGCCGCAGGGTGTCCAACCTGCACGCGAAGCTCTTCTACCGCCCACTGCTGAACTCTGTGGCGCAGCTCAGCGCCGGCGAGGCCTCCTTGAGCCCCGATTCCGCGAAGCTGCAGCTCGGTGCACTGGGCTACAAGCACCCGGACCGTGCGCTGGAGCACCTCAACGCCCTGGCCAAAGGTGCCAGCCGCAAGGCAAAACTGCAGGCCATTTTGTTGCCCACGCTCATGGAGTGGCTCGCCGAGACTGCGGACCCGGACGCCGGCCTGCTCAATTACCGCAAGTTGTCCGATGCCGCTTTCGATCGCACTTGGTTTTTGCGCATGCTTCGTGATGAGACGATCGTCGGCAAGCGCCTTATGACTATTCTGGGTACCTCGCCCTTTACTGCGGACCTGATCATTCGCGCGCCGGACGTCGTAAAGCTGCTTGGCGACGGTGCGAAGCAGCCCAAGCTTCTGGACGCCGCCCCGGATCAGGTGTACAAGGCGATCATTTCTTCGTCGAAACGCCACCAAGACCCGGATAAGGCGGTCGATGTGGCGCGTGCTTTACGACGATCAGAGCTGGCGCGCATTGCGTCTGCTGATCTGCTGGGGCTGATCGATGTGCGCGAGGTATGCGACGAACTGACCTGGGTGTGGCGTGCCGTGCTGCAGGCCGCACTTCTTGCGGAGGTCCGCGCTGACCTGGTTGAACGTGGGGCGGAGGAGCCGCTGGCGCGGATCGCGGTGATCGGGATGGGGCGCCTGGGCGGCAACGAGCTGGGCTACGGTTCTGACGCGGACGTGATGATCGTGGCCGAACCTGCCGAGGGGGTCGACGAGCCGGAGGCGCTGAACTGGACCACGAAGATCGTCGACCAGCTGCGCCGGCGCCTGGCGAAGCCCTCTGGGGATCCCGCCTTGGAGGTGGACCTGGGGCTGCGGCCGGAGGGAAGGTCGGGGCCAGTGGCGCGCACCGTCGCGTCCTATGAGCGCTACTACAAGGAGTGGGGTGGCGTGTGGGAGAAGCAGGCGCTGCAACGCGCCACCCACGTGGCCGGTGATGAAGAATTGTCGACGCGGTTCCTGCAGACCATCGATAAGTTTCGTTACCCCTCAGGCGGGGCCAGCGAGGCCGATATCCGCGAGGTGCGCCGCATCAAAGCCCGGGTGGACAATGAACGCCTCCCGCGTGGCGCTGACCGCAACACCCACACCAAGCTGGGCCGCGGTGGGCTGACCGACGTGGAGTGGACCGTCCAGCTGCTCACCATGATGCATGCCGACGAGTACCCCCAGCTCCACAACACCTCCACCTTGGAAGTGCTCGATTTCTTGGCCTCTGAGGAGGCGGCGGAGATCATCGACGCGGAGCAGGTGGAATCCTTGAAAGCTGCTTGGCTGCTGGCCACGGATGCCCGCAACGCCCTGGTGCTGGTGCGCGGTAAGCGTACTGATCAGTTGCCTAGCCCCGGGCCGCAGTTGGCCCAAGTCGCTGGTGCGGTGGGTTATGATCCGCACAATAACCAGGAGTTTCTAGAGGATTACCTGCGAACCACGCGGCGTGCCCACCGCGTGGTGGAGGAAGTCTTCTGGGGTGAGGAACCGACGTTCGAATTCGAGGAGTAGGGGAGTGCGCGGAGCTCAAAGCGTGCCTAGCATGGGGGCATGGCTGTAAATATGACAATCAACCTCGAAGACGCAACTTTTTCTGACCTGGTGGCCCTCGTGCAGGCTGCGGAGGTGGCAGGCGTGGACAAGCTGGCACCGCTGAAGCTGGAGGACTCCACGCTATCGATCACCGTGACCACGCCCGGTGTCACGCGCTTGGGCGCGGACCAGCCCCCAAGCCAGGGCGCTAACACGCAACCGGATTCGGTGGGGCAGTTGGGGGATGCGGCGATCCGCAGCGTGATCGATATTTTGACGGGCAAGCAGGAACCACCGCGCCACAACTAACTTCCGGTGGGTGGGTTAATCGTCGTGACGCGGTTCCTGCTCATCGACGATGACCACGGGGCCAGACGACGCGCGGGCCGCCTCGCCGCGCTTGAGAATCACCCGTGATGTGATCAGGCCGATCATGCCGATACCCCACACGACGAACACGGCAAGCCAGGCGAAACGGAAATCGGCCCACTGGTACTCCAGCCCGTGGGAGGAGTGGTCCAGCAGCAGGCCCATCAGCTGGGCGGCGAGCATCCCTGCGATGAAGCCACCCATGTTGGCCATTCCGGTGCCGGTGGCGACCACGGAGCGGGGCAGTTTCTCACGCACGGAATCGAAACCATAGTTCGCGGCGGGGGTGAGAATGCCGATGAATAGCTGCATCACGATCACAGCCGCCAGGGTGCGCGGGGTCGGCGACCAGAAGAACGCAACCCATCCGACGGTGTGCACCAGCGAAAAGAAGATGCCGGCAAGCTCGCGGCGTTGCCCCGCGCGCGAAGACACCATGCCCATCAGCGGGCCGGCCAGAATAGTCACGGCGGTGTTGACCACAAGGACTATGCCGGCGACGGCCTCAGAAAGGCCCATGCCCAGCGTCATCAAAGGTACGCCCCACAGCAGGGAAAAGACCAGCATGTAGACCATGGACACCCAGTGCAGGAAGAAGGCCTGCCAGCACACCGCGGAGCTGAACACCGTCTTCAAGGAGCTGGACAGGCTCATGCGTTCTGCGCGTTGGCGAGCGGAGTTCTCCATGGTCTCGCCAGGCGAGCCCTCAGGCGCATCCGACACGGCAACGATGGCAGCCAAGCAGACCAGCACGCCCACCCCGCCCAGGCTCAAAAACGCCACGGTCCAACCGGAGGTGTTCAGCAGCCACAGGAAGGGGACCGCGGATAGGAACTGGCCGATCTGACCAGCAGCAGAGGTGAGCTGGGTAAACAGTGGCGTTTTCTTCATGGGGAACCAGTAGGGCAGGATCCGCATGACGGAGAGAAAACCGGTGGCGTCGCCAAGCCCGATCAGGACGCGGGCACCGATAGCGACCCAGTAGCTCGTCGTTAAGCCCAAGATCGTCTGTCCGGCAGCCATGATCAGCGCGCCGACGACCAGCATCTTCCGGGGCCCGAAACGGTCGATGAGCAGGCCCATCGGGATCTGTGCCAACGCGTACACGCCGATCTGCACAGCGGTAAACACGGCGATGCGGGACGCGTCCACGTCGAATCTTTCGATGGCGTCCACGCCCGCCACGCCGAAGGACGTGCGGCCCAAAATCGCCACGATGTACACGGCCAGCGCCGCCAACCACACCGTAAGGGCTTTCGTGGTGACGACTTCGCGCGGGTCCGGGCGCGAACCAGATGCTGACGAGGAAGATGACATATCGTGCAACCCTAGTCCCGTCCCGCAATTACGCCAGCCAGGTGCCCCGCGCGGGCGGGAGGCCACGTAAGCTAGTCACCGTGGATTATATTTCAACTCGCGATTCTTCCCGCACCCCATTCAAGTTCACCGACATCCTCCTCGGCGGCCTCGCCCCTGATGGTGGCCTGTACATGCCGGTGAGTTACCCGAAGCTTAACGACGACACCCTGACCCAGTGGCGCGCGCTGCTGGAGGAGAAGGGCTACGCGGCGTTGGCTGCTGAGGTGCTGAAACTATTTATCGACGACATCCCGCACGAGGACATCGAGGCGATCACCGCGCGCGCTTATCGCACCCCGAATTTCGCTACCGAGGAGATCGTGCCGGTTACGCGTGTCGACGAGCACCTGTTCATCGCGCACCTGTCTGATGGGCCGACGGCCGCTTTCAAGGACATGGCGATGCAGCTGCTGGGCGAACTGTTTGAATATGAGCTGGGGCGCCGCGGCGAGACCATCAATATTTTGGGCGCGACCTCCGGTGATACTGGTTCCTCCGCAGAGTACGCGATGCGCGGGCGCACCGGCATCCGCGTGTTCATGCTGACCCCGGCCGGGCGGATGACGCCGTTCCAGCAGGCGCAGATGTTCGGCCTGGATGATCCGAATATCTTCAACATCGCCCTGGATGGCGTATTTGATGACTGTCAGGATGTGGTCAAGGCTGTTAACGCTGACGCAGAGTTTAAGAAGAAGTACCGCATTGGTGCTGTGAACTCGATTAACTGGGCGCGTCTTCTGGCGCAGACCGTGTACTACATTTCCACGTGGCTGCGCGTGACCGAGTCGAATGATCAGAAGGTCTCCTTCAGCGTGCCCACCGGTAACTTCGGCGACGTGTGCGCCGGCCATATCGCACGCCAAATGGACCTGCCGATCGACCGCCTGATCGTGGCCACCAACGAAAATGACGTGCTGAATGACTTTTTCACCACCGGCAAGTACATTCCGCGTTCCGCCGCGGAGACGCTGGCGACGTCTTCGCCGTCGATGGACATTTCCAAGGCGTCCAACTTCGAGCGCTTCGTGTATGACCTGCTGGATCGGGACGCGGCGCGTATCGACGAACTCTTTGGCACAGCCGTGAATACGGGAGGGTTCTCCCTGGAAGATGATGCAACCAGGACCAAGGTGCGTGAGGAATTCGGGTTCTACTCCGGGAAGTCCACCCACTCTGACCGCGTGGCCACCATCAAGGACACCTTCGAGCGTTTCGACATCATGATCGACCCCCACACCGCTGACGCTGTAAAGGTTGCTCGCGATTGGCAGGATGACACGGATACCCCGATCGTCGCCTTAGAGACCGCACTTCCCGTGAAGTTCTCTGAGACCATCGTGGAGGCCACCGGCCAGGAGCCCGAGACCCCGGAACGCTTTGCCGACGTCATGGATGCGGACCGCTTCGTCACCGATCTGCCCAACGATGCCGAGACGGTAAAGGAATTCATCGCGGATTCCATCGCGAACTCGGACGTAGAATAAACAGTCCTGTTATAGAAAGGAAGCAGTCCCATGGCACAAGAACAGTTTGCTGGACCCGAATACTTCACCGAGTTTGACCCGGAGAAGTTCGTGCGCGACCTGAAGATCCAGGCCGAAGAAGAGCAGAAGGATAGAGAGCAGAAGGCTGAAGAGCAAGGGAAATAGTGTCTGCCGCAGGACATCGAGCAGCGGGTGACCAGTCCGGCGGAAGGCTGACATTATGGACAGCCTTGGCCGTGGTGGTCGCATTTGTCGTGGCCATCGTCGTGTGGTGGGGGATAAACACCCACGATATGACCACCCCTTCAGCCGAGGAAGCCGCTGCATTGCAGTCGGCGCAGACTCCGCCGCCGGTGGACCCGGACGTCATTCCCCAGTCCACCGTGCTGAGCCCAGTAGTGGCCCCGTGGGCACCCGGCACCCTGATTCAATCCACCAGTTTCTATCCAGAACCGGGCGAACCTTTCACAGCCCAGTCCTGCACCACGGCTTTCAGCTTCACCGGCGAAGATGGCCGTGCCTATGCCGTGACGGCGGGACACTGCGGCAACGTGGGTGACTTGGTCTGGCCGACGAACGCGTCTACTGCCAGGGACTACCGGGTGGAAGTGGGCACCTATATTTACTCAGGCATGTACTCCGATGACTTGCACAATGGGTACAAGGTAGACATCGGAATCATTGAGATCACCGACACGGAACGCTTCATGGATGTTGTCGGCGACCCGATCCCCACCGGCCTCGTCCACGAACTCCACACCGAACTAGTCGATGTCTGCAAAACCGGCGGAACTACTGGGTACACGTGTGGACGGTTCGACCATCCCGACGGGGTCCAGATCGTTACTAACGACGATGGATCCACCACTGAAACCACCGGAGATTTGGCGACCGTCTGCGCCGCCAAGGGGGACTCTGGTGGTCCCGTGTTTACCGAGGTCAACGGGCGCGCCGCGATCATTGGGGTCGTTTCTGGGACCGAGGCGGGCCTCAACGTGGATGATTGCGCTAGTGAAGAAGGCCAGTCCATGATCATGGCGTATACCAATATGGATGCCACCTTCGACGTGATCAACCGCGTAGTCCCCGACGCCGCCTGGGTGGAACAGCCCTGGTAGACCCTCTCCTCTAGATTTCCACCTGTTTAGTTCCTCTGCCGCGCACCTTCTCACCGCGCAGAGCTCCCACATTTGTAAACCGATATAGTACTCGGCCCATACTGCGTGATGCCAGTAAGTTTTCAATAAGTGGCCCGCACTATGTGGCGAGGACTATATCGGTTTGCGAGGTGGGGCGGGGTTACTTGTCCCAGCGGCGATCGAAGGCCTCGTTGGCGGGTGATTCCTCGCGCTGTGGCTTGCCACCGTTTTCAAAGGTGATGACCTGGACGGACTCGGGGCCGTAGAGGTTCAAAGAGACTAGTTCGATGTCCTTGTGGCCCGTGATGGCGGTCCACTTGTTTTCGATGGAGGCCTCTTCGGCTGGGGTGTCGGCGAACCAGGAGTAAAACACGTGCTTGTCGTGGTTGCTGCCGGGGTAGTCGAGGATCCTCAAGGAGTCCGCATCGGTTTCGATGGCGTCGGTGATCATTTCGGCGATTTGTTCCGGTGGCAAAGAACTGAAACAGAACCCCCAGAAGTCCAACTGCATATTGTCCGGGGTCTCTAAGGCGAGGTTGGTTAAGCAGGTGCTGGTGAGCAACTGGTCAATGTGGAACGCAAGTGCTTGCGGATTAGCAGCAGCGGTCTCCGTGAGGACACCTTCGACGAGGAGTCCCTGGTCGGTTGACGCTGCGGCGGCATCGTCGATAAGCACCGTGTTCACTATTCCCAGTGTGGCCTGCGCGTCCGTGGGGAATTCTGGGGCGGGGGCCGCTTCCTCTTCTTTGGGGGTGGGTGTGGTTCTGCTGGAGGCCTCGTGGTTGACAAGTGCGATGATCAGGATGATCGCGAGGATTACCAGGACGCCGTAGCCCAGCACGAACGCCGCCGTGGGAATTCGGCGACGTTGCGGGGGCTGCGGTGCGGTGCTCATATTAGGTGGAAGTTTAGCGCAAGAACTGCGCTGCCCTGGCAATGCCGGGCCTCAACTAGACTGGTGTGCGTCTGAAACACCCACCCCGCCAAGAACCGCAGAAAGGTTTCCGTGTAGGTCTATGCCGATTCCAGAGTTCATCGTCGAAACGCGAAAGAAAATTGGGCACGATCCGATGTGGATCCCCGCCGTGACTGCTGTCGTGCTGCGCGATTCCACCGACGATTCGCCGTGGGCCACCCCGGAGGTGCTGCTGGTGCGGCGCGCGGACAACGATGCGTGGACGCCCGTGACCGGAATCTGCGACCCGGGGGAAGAGGCCCACGTGACAGCCGCCCGCGAAGTAGAGGAGGAAACCCGCATCGAGGCGACCCCAGCCGCCCTGTTGGGGGTGGGCGCGATTGGGCCTGTGGTGCATGAAAATGGTGATCAGGCCAGTTACCAGTCGATTGCTATCCGTTTGGAGCCGGAGGATCCGGCAGCGGAGCCGGCGGTGGGCGATGATGAATCTGTCGAGGTGGGCTGGTTTTCCATCGCGCATATGCCGGTGAAAGATCCGCAGTTCCGTTTGATCATTGCTGATGCGGCGGCGCAGCGGAAGCATCCGCAGGCGTTTCGTCCGCGGATGGGCTTCACTAAGCGCAATTAGCGCCGCTACAATGGGTTTATGACAACAAATTCACCAGAAACTCTCACCCCATTAGACACCACCGGCGTGGACCGCATCCTGTGCGTGGTCGCCCACCCGGATGACTTGGAATACGGCATCTCCGCGGCCGTCGCTGCGTGGACCAATGCCGGCATTACAGTGGACTACCTGCTGCTCACCGCCGGCGAGGCCGGAATGCAGCGCCCGCCAGAGGTCGTTGGCCCGCTGCGCGCCCAGGAGCAGCGTGAGGCCTGCGACATCGTGGGTGCCAATGAGCTGCGCATCCTCGATTTCCCCGACGGGCTGATGGAATACGGTATCCCCGTGCGCCGCGCGATCGCCGAAGTGATCCGCGAGCTTAAGCCCGATTGGGTAGTCACCTCTAATTTCGACCTCGAGGTACCGTGGGGCATCAACCACGCCGACCACCGCGTGACCGGCGAAGCCACCGCAGACGCCATTCGCGACGCCGGCAACAAGTGGCTTTTCGACGACCTCGGTGCCCCACACGCGGCCAAGAAGTTTTTGATCGGCGGGGGCGCAGATCCCACCCACTATGTCGATGTTGAAGGCGAGTCCTTCGACAAAGGTGTTGCCTCCCTGGCGGCCCACAAGGAATACCTCGCGGACCTGCCTGACCATCCGAGCCCTCAGGAAGTGCTGGAGTCCGTCACGCGTCCGGCCGGGGATTCTGAGTGTGCAGTTTGCTTCAAGGTCGCAGACATGTAAAAGGCGCGGTTACTCGTCGTGAAGCACCCCGTGGGTGACGTCCTCCAGCCAGCGTTGCACGTAGTGCTGCCCGCGGAGGTCCTCGATGAGGTAGCCGCCCTTGTAATAACTCATGTGTTTCGGGCCGAAATCGCCCGCGAGCTGCGCGGTGACCACCGTGTTGGCGTGCGCGGGGTCCGCAAGCGCAGCGTCCAATCCCGTGGTCGTGGCCACCGCCTCCATCAGGGCGGACGTTGCCTCACGCGCGGCGTACTGGCGGGCTTCGGTAGGCGTGGTCATCCGTGGGAGGTGGCCTGCGTAGGCGACGTCTTTGTAGAGGGTTTCGGCGGCGTCGAGGGCATAGAGCGTATCGACGATCACTCGGATCCATGCGGCTGCATCGGGGGCGGTATCCTCAAATATTCCTGCGACTGCGTCAAGGATTTCGCCTAAATATTCGGCAGTCACAGCCTCGTGTATGAGGTTGGGCAGCGTGGAGATGGTGATCAGGCCGAAAAATTCGGCAGGGGTGAGCCCGTTGCCGGAATGCGTGTAGGCGATGTCGCCGTAATTGGCGACCTCCACGATGATCGCGGCGATCGCCGGGATCTGAGCCGGGCCCATTCCGGAAGCGTCGATGGCCTCTTCTACCTCCACGCCGCTGAGGACTTGGTCCAGAAAATCCTTCAGAATGGGGCCCGACTGCATATCGCCAGGGCCTTCCACCTCAATGCGCGAAGCGTAGCCCGCCACCGCCTGGATTAGAGAGTCGTGTGGCGAGGAGCATGACAGGTCGCCCGAGTTGCACAGGGAGAACACTTTGCCCTCAAGGCCGGCGAAATCACGTTCGCGCGGACCCGCCATTCCTTCCCGCTCATTGAGCACGCCGGTTCCGCCGCCGTTAATGATCTCTCCGTTCCGTCCCACCACGCCAGGCGGGACGGGGCCATAGAGGTGTGAGACTGCAGGTTCGGTGGAGTGCTCGTCGACACGCGCCCGCCCGGGATCCGCAAACAGTACGACGGCGGCGACATCCTCTGCTGACGTGCCACGGACCTCACCGTCGGCAATCATTGCGGCGACATCGCCCACTACCGCGGCACCTTGGGAATACCCGGTGAAGCCTGAATTTCGACTGCCTGAGCTGGAGCGACGACAACCTGGGAAGCAAGAGTGAGTGCTACTGCCGTGTTTCTCAATCTGGCCGGGTTCACGGGGACACCTTTCGTCGTTACGTGCTTTCAGGGGAGTATAGGTGAGATCCTGCCGGCGATCTGTCGAACTCAGCGCTTAACAAATATAGGGGTAGAAATTGGCGATTGTCCCCAATGGTGCCCCGCAAGTGACACAATAGACCTATGGCTACTAATGAAGAACCAATCACAGTCCTGTCCGACGACGAGTCCCTTGAACGCATGGCTAGCCAGACCTTTGGTCGCCTAGTTGTGCAGCTCAAGGATGACGTGGAGATCTTCCCAGTAAACTTCGCAATCCACGAAGGCAAGTTCTATTTTCGCACTGCCGAAGGCACGAAGCTGTTCGGTGCCGCCCGCGACGCTGATCTCATCCTAGAGGCAGACAATGTTGACCATGAGGCAGGGGAGGCGTGGTCCGTCATCGTCCGCGGTCCTTCGCGCATTCTGACCAAGGCCGACGAGATCCTCGAGGCCGAGGAGTACGGCGTGAAGCCATGGATCCCCACCCAGAAGTACAACTTCGTGGAGATCACCCCGCGCACCATCTCTGGCCGTGAGTTCCAGCTTGGCGAGGAACCAGAGCGCTACTAAAACGCTACTTATCGACGATGCCCCGCGTCCTGGAGGGGGCGGGGCATTGGGGGCGGGGGACTGCTAGTTGATACTTACATTTCTCTCCGAGAAGCCGTCATATAGAAAGTGAAGACACGGTTTCAGATAGAAATACTGCTGCAGTGCAGCCGGTTTAACCACCACAGTTTTCTTCACTATTACGTGGTAGCCACGCAGCTAGATTCAACTGCGCTCGAGTTCGTCTCAACTACAGAAATTCTCGTAAGATCTGAAGCTAT
Organism: Corynebacterium sp.; assembly: GCF_043426755.1. Classification (GTDB taxonomy): domain Bacteria; phylum Actinomycetota; class Actinomycetes; order Mycobacteriales; family Mycobacteriaceae; genus Corynebacterium. The sequence continues at coordinate 25,476 of NZ_JBHWRP010000088.1, forward strand.
GTATACCGTATTACATCGCTCTCTTGGCGCGAGTCCGGGGCGTATTACAAGCGACTTGATCGACAAGGCTATTGATCACGGGGTAGGAGAGGCACGAGGACTCGATTATAAGGCGAAACCGGATGATCCTAAAAACATCAAGAAGGGAGATGTGGCAAAGGATGTAGCTGCTATGGCTAACACCGGCGGAGGGGTTATCATTTACGGAGTAGCAGAGAACGGGGAAGGCTATCCCACGAAGCGAATTTCAGTAACTGATGTCGTAGGGAATGAGGACACTTACGCGCGATCTTATCTCCAAGCAACCACCGATCGGATCTTTCCGCCAGTATTCGGAATTGAACCTTACTTTGTGGGTAATGACGATGGACGGGCTTTAGTCGTTGAGGTACCTGAAAGCAGAGACATTCCGCATCTAGTTGAGTCAGTTGAAGAAAAAGGTCGAAGATATTTCGCGGTCCCCGTTCGGGTTGGAGCATCTACACGTTTTCAAACAGAGCCCGAAATCGCCAGAATGTATCGTGATCGTTTTTCAGCTGCGAGTGATTCCCAGCGTCATATAGAAGAGCTCTTTGCAGATACGGTCAATCAGGGTGATGACAACGGCGTGTGGTGTGTGGGAGTCGGAATTCCAAGGTATAAATCGTTGCGGCCTGCCCCTACTGAGAACGAGGTTTCAACAATTGCATACAAGGCTCGGGAGGGGCGTCGAAAATATGGATATGACGGCGCATCCTCACCGCTTTCGGCAGCACTAAAAGCGGCCAGGAGAGGATTACGGAAATGGCAGTTTTCAAGTAATCGACCGAATACCTCAGAACTGGGTTATTATTTGGGCCTTCCGACAATGGGGCGGTGCAGACTCTCGGGGATGTACGCCATGAGCGAGCTGAGCCTAATGAAGTTCCTGCCGTTTGGGCAGAGTGGTCCATTATCGATACCGTTTTGGCCGCTCAACAACAGGCGTTTCATACAGGCGTAGGGGATTACGACTTCATGTTTGGTTTAGTGTGGAGCGACGAAGAGCAGAAGTTTCTCTCCTACTATGGCTCTCCAAGAGATCTCTTTGTACCGGACCCCATAGGTCTAAAAGAATTTCAACCGATAATGGCTTCTTTCAATGTGCTTTCCCCGCCCGCGAATCTAGATGCTTATGTCTATGATGTTGCCACCGACTACGTCAATCAATGTGGTTTTCAATACCCACGAGTAATCAAAGAAAATTATGAAGATCGGAACGATTCAGTCATGTAAAGTATGTTTTCGTTTTTCTTTCAGCGCCAGCCTTGCACCTATTATTGACATGCTTCACCAAATAGGCGCAGTTGGAAATCTATTAAAAGGCTCATTATCAGTGTATGGGAGCTAGATATTATTGAGTGCGCAAGATCCCCTTGAGACTTAGCCAAGTAGGCTAAGAATCAAGGGGAATTTTTCTCTCAAATGCCGGTATCTTATTGCGTTTTCGCAGGCGCGGGGGTTATCCGAAAAGGAGAGCGCGGTTATCCGACACCCCTTAAACCTAGCAGTCGAAGTACAGCTCAAACTCCAGCGGAGTAGGCCGCACGCGTGCCGGCTGGATCTCGTTTTCGTACTTCATGTTGATGTACGTTTCGATCAGATCCTGGGTGAACACATCGCCTTCGGTCAGGAACTCGTTGTCTTCCTGCAGTGCGGCCAGCGATGCCTCTAGGGAGGTCGGCGCCTGCGGGATGGACTTCGCTTCCTCGGGCGGCAGCTCGTAGAGGTCCTTGTCCACTGGTTCGTGTGGTTCGATGCGGTTCTTGATGCCGTCTAGGCCAGCCATCAGCATGGCAGCAAAGCCCAGGTAGGGGTTGCCCGATGGGTCTGGCGCGCGGAATTCGATGCGCTTCGCCTTCGGGTTGTTGCCGGTGATCGGGATACGCACGGCCGCGGAGCGGTTGCGCTGGGAGTACACCAGGTTGATCGGGGCCTCGTAGCCCTTGACCAGGCGGTGGTAGGAGTTCAGGGTGGGGTTGGTGAACGCCAGCACAGCACCTGCGTGCGCTAGGATACCGCCGATGTACCAGCGGGCGATATCGCTCAAACCGGCGTAACCGGACTCGTCGTAGAACAGCGGCTCGCCGTCCTTCCACAGTGACTGGTGGACGTGCATGCCAGAGCCATTATCGTTGGCCAGCGGCTTCGGCATGAAGGTAGCCACCTTGCCGTACTGCGCTGCGGTCTGCTTGATCACGTACTTGAAGGACTGCAGATCGTCCGCCGCCGCCAGCAGGGTGTTGAAGCGGTAGTTGATCTCATTCTGCCCAGCGGTACCCACCTCGTGGTGGAAACGTTCCAGGTGGAAGCCATTGTCGCGCAAATTCTTTGCCATGGCGTCGCGCAGTTCCAGCGTCTGGTCGTACGGCGGGACCGGGAAGTAGCCGCCCTTCACGCGGGTCTGGTTTCCTAGGTTCGGGGTTCCGGCCAGGGTGGTGTCGTTGCCGCGGTTCCACCAGCCTTCGTCGGAATCCACCTCATAGAAGGATTTGTTGGTGTCCGTGAAGTATTTCACCTTGTCGAAGATGAAGAACTCTGCCTCCGCGCCCATGGAACAGCTGTCCGCGATGCCGGTGGACTGCAGGTACTCTTCAGCCTTCAGCGCCACGTTGCGCGGGTCGCGGGAGAACGGCTCGCGGGTGAAAGGATCGTTGACGAAGAACTTCATGTTCAGCGTCTTGGTAGAGCGGAACGGATCGATTTTGGCGGTTGCTGGATCCGGCAGCAGGATCATGTCGGACTCGTCGATCGTCGTAAAGCCGCGTATCGACGAACCATCGAACGCCAGGCCCTCTTCGGCTGCCTCCTCGTCGAATTCGCTGGCGGGCAAGGAGAAGTGCTGCTCGATGCCGGGGACATCGGTGAAGCGCACGTCGATAAATTCGACGTCTTCGTCCTTCATAAACTGGATCACGTCGCGCGCGGACTGAAACGTCATTACATTCTCCTGGGGCTTGCGGAAAGGGTACAGATATACTGTTTCCCGATTCTACAAACCAACCGCCGCCACGTCACAAAAATTTTGGCCGCTAGATATGGTTTTCAACACACTAAGCGTCCCGACTAGGCTTACACGCATGGCACAAGAAAAGCGCAGCTGGCTCGACGGCCCCCAGATCGCGGGCGAGCACGACGACCCCCACGCACCTGGTAAGTGGCCCGGCGAAAGGATCGGGCTGCCTGAGACTGGTTCCGGCGCCCAAGCCTCCGTGGCTCGTCGCGCGGGCGCCGTGATGATCGACTGGGTTGTGGCGTCCATCATCGCCAACTTCTTGGTCTCCTTCACCTCGTTGCACATTGGGCGCGCTGGCACCCCCCTTTTAGTGTGGTTCATTATGGGGGTCCTCTGCGGCTGGCTCTTCGCACGCACGCCCGGAATGGCGATCCTAGGTATGGGCGTTGCGCGTATCGACGTTCCCGGGGCCCAAGTGGGGCTGTGGCGCGCGGCGGTCCGCACTCTGTTGACCGCATTCGTGCTGCCAGCGGCCATGGTGGACACCGACGGGCGCGGTATGCACGATCGCGCAACTGGTACTACAGTTATACGTAGTTAAGTAAATCCTATGACACACCGCGTATAGCGCGTATCAACTGAAGAGAAAGACAAGAGTCCGTGCTGCAGGCCCTCGCCGACAACCAGATCCTTCTACTAGCTCTCCTGGTGGGGTTGGGCATGTTGGTCGCACGGTTTCGCATCAAAGGGATCTCGCTGGGTGCCGCCGCGGTCCTCTTCGTTTCTCTGATTCTTACCGCCTATGCCTCCACCCAGGGCGTGGAGCTGCAACTGTCCCACGACATTTCCACCTTGGGCTTGGTGCTCTTCGCTTTCTCCATCGGCATCACATCCGGGCCGAACTTCTTCCACAC
>NZ_JBHWRP010000089.1:0-4761 GCF_043426755.1 Corynebacterium sp.
CCTTTTTCGCCAACGACGACGACCAGTGCGTCCGAGCCGTCGCGCACTGGGAGGTGGGAGCCGCCGGTTTCGCTGACACAGTTCTTCCAGGAGAACGCCTCGGGCTTGTGCTGGGAGAGCCAGCCGGCGCCGAGCCCGCCGCGGGCCTCTTCGTCGGCAAGCCCAACAAAAGTGAGGGTGCCACGTGGCGCCTGTGGTTGGCGGGCGATCGCGCGAGTAGTTGCGGCCATGGCTGCGGTGATGAACAGCATGTCGGTGGCGCCACGGCCGTAGATCTTGCCGTCGACGATCTCTGCGCCGAAGGGGTCCTGGGTCCACTTCGGCTCGTCGACAGGCACTACGTCGGTGTGGCCAAGGAAGGTCAGTGGTTCGGCGTCTGGGTCGGTGCCCTCGACGGTAAAGGCGATGGAGACCCTCCCCGGGTGGGGTTCAAAGCGCTCTACTCGCACCGCGCCGCTGGCGATCTCCTCGGCGAAGAACGCCTCCAGGGTGTCGGCGTTGCGGGCTTCGGCCCCAGAGTCCGCGGTGAGATCGTTGACGCAGGCGTTGCGGATCATGTCGCGCAACAGCGTGATGGTGGATTCGTTGAGTTCCTGTACCGAAGTGTGATCCGAAGACATGCACCCAGACTAGCAACCGGGCAACTTCGCTAGGCTGGTCGCATGAACACAATCGTAGTATTTGAATTCCCATCCACCGGCCCCTTTGGCAAGGAAGCAGAAGAAGCCTACGCGGATCTGGCGAAGGATATCGCCACGGAAAAGGACCTGGTGTGGAAGGTGTGGACGGAAGATCCCTCCCGCGAAGTCGCAGGCGGCATCTACCTCTTCACCTCCGAGGAGGCGGCCGATACCTATATTGAGAAGCATTCCGCCCGTCTTGGAGGCTTCGGGATCACCAATATCTCTGCTGTAAAGTACCAGGTCAACGATGGTCTATCGGCCGTTGACCACGCGGTGCTTAATCGTCGATAAGTACTTCGGCGATGGCGGTCAGGGCCGCCTGGCCGTCGGCGTAGGAACCATTTTCTGAACGCGCGACGATGGCCACCCCGTAGGCGGAGCCGTTGTGTGTGAAGAAGCCGAACTGGCGGGTGTGCCAGGACCCATCTGTGTGATCGGACCACCCGCCCTTGAAGGCTGAATTTTTTATTACGCCGAGGCCGTAGGATTGGTCCTCAGCGATGTTTTTCATGGCTTCGATCACGACATTGTCTTGGTCGATCGTCGATAAGTAATAGCCGTACTGCGCCTGCGACGGTGCTGACCACTTCGTGATCCCCCAGGCCGGATCGACCGCGGGCCGCGTGCCTGACGGTGCGATCGCGTCCGCCGTCAGTTCCATCGGCGTGCCCTCCTGCCACAAGCACGAATACAGGGTGTGGGCGCTGGCGTTATCGGACCACTCGATCGAGGCTGTGATCAGCTGTTCCAGGTACTTCTCGCTGTAGGAGCAGTGCTCGAGGGCGGCGAATGCGATCGGCACCTTCACTGTTGACCAGGACGGCAGGGTGCCCAGGCTGCCGGCGGTGGTCAGCGTGTCTCCGTTGTAGAGTGCGACGGACATTTCGGTGTCGGTATCGTTCTGGATTCTGCGGATCGCGTTTTCTAGTTCGCGCATGGAAATGAGCCCGCTGGCGGTCGGGCGCAGGGCAGCGCTGCTGGTACTTGGCGATTGCGAGGCCGCAGTACTGTCGTCGTCGGAGCCTTGGGGTTGGGCGCATGCCGCAAGCACGCTCGCGCCGGTGGCGAGAGCGAGCAACCGGATCACTATTTTATGCACGAATGAAGTATGGCACCCCGCGGGGCATAATGCACGGTCATCGGTCCGCGCGTCCACGTTCGTCGCTTATCGACGATCAACCGCCTCGTTGTGCTGGTCGCGCCACTGGCGCAACATCTCATAGCCGTTGTGCCCGCAGACAGTGGGGGTATCCGGATAATGTGCTGGCTGGGCCAAAGCGGTCGTCGTACCGTGGGACAACACGTGCTCTTGTGGGCTCAGCTGGCGGATGGCCACCTGTTTCACGCGGTCGGGGTGTTCGAAAATGGCGTCGCCGTAAATTAAGGGGTCGTGCTGGCCGTCATCGCCGACGAGGATCCAGGAAATCTCCGGAAACTCGATGAACAGGTTGCGCAGTTGCACCTTCTTGTGCTCCTTGCCGGAGCGGAACAAGCCGGTCGGGGTGGAGCCCCAGTCCGTCAGCAGCAGCGGGCCTTTGGGCAAATCGTGCTTTTCGAGGAAGTTCACCAGGGTTTCGTAGGTGTTCCACGCGCCGGTGGACAGGTAGAAGACGGGGGCGTGCGGATCGTCGGCAAGCATCTCTTTATAGAATTCGCCCATGCCCTCGACGGGCTGGCGGGTATTGGTTTTCTTCACCCAGGAATTCCAGGCGGCCAGTAGGGCGCGGGGCAGCATGGTGACCATGACTGTGTCGTCGATATCGCTGATCAGGCCGATGCGGGCATCGTGCGAAACGATCTGGACCGGGGCCTTCGCGGTGGTGCCGCCGTCTGCGGTGATTTCGGCTTCGTGCCAGCCGGCGTCCAGGCCATGGTCGGCAATCAGGACATCGACATAGCCGTTGTCATTGGTTTCAGAACGCACCTCCCGGTCACCCAGGCGCACCGTCACGCCGATGTGCGGCACCTGGGTGGTGAAGAACTGGCGGTAGCCACGTACCACTTCCAGGTCGGGTTCTTCCTGGTCGCCCATCACAACGCGGGCTAGCACGTGGGCGCGGTGGGTAGTGCCATAGCCGGTGAAACCAGTAACCTCCGGAACCCAGCCGTTCTTCGACTTACGGCGCACGCCGCGATGGTTAATGCCACGCTCCACGGCGCGGACGATGTCTGATAAACCCATGAGAGTAGAGTACCCAAAGATTGGTGCTCAGTCTTGCTCTGGCGCAAGACTATGTAGCGCCGCGCGCACCAGACGGATCACGCGTGTGTCGTGGGGCATGTCGTCGTGAAGCACCTGCACACCCCGCGCCACATCCTGCACCCAAATATTGCGCACCTGGGTGCGCGAAGGCGAATAGAGGAAGCAGGACTCCGGGGGCTGGACGATGGCGTCGAAACGCGTGGCGATGCACGTGTACGTCACGTCTTCCTCCACGTCGCCGCCCTCATTGGTCTTGTCCAAGAAATCGGAACCGGCGATCTGCTGGAACGCGGCCGGGCCAAGCGCGCGTTCGATGAGGGAGCGCATCGCTTTCTCCGCCAGCTTGGTGGTCACCAGTGGACTGGCGATCCCGCCGAGCGTGGTGCCGTGGTTCGGCGAACTCAAGCAGATGAGGTGCTTCGTGCGGCGGGCGCCGTCCAGGTGGCGCATCCAGTAGCGGGCCAGCAACCCGCCCTGCGAATGGCCCACCAGGATCACCTGCTCCGCCCCGGTGTGGGCGAGCACAGCACGGATAAAGGCGTCCACCTCCGCAGCGGAGTCTTCGATGAGGCGGGTGCCATGGTTGCCAAAGTTCGGGGCGTACACACCCCAGCCATCCGCGCGAAGGTTGTCCGCCAACGGCTGCCAGTAGTCACGGTCCGCGCCGGTGCCGTGGATCAACACCACTGGCCAGGGCTGCTCCGCGGGGCGAAAATCATCCTCGAAGTAGCGCCGGCCACGCACTTTGGGTACGAAGGGGAGGTCCTCGTCGGAAGAGGAGTACACGTCCAACGCCGCGATGCTTCCGGCGGTGTCCTCGTCGAGGTGGTCCACCGGCACGTTTTTCGCGTGACGCACCAATTCCTCGGGTAGGTCGGAGGCGTTGACCCGCCAAAACTTTGCGATCTGTTCTCTAAATTGTGCTGAATCCATGATCCGTGAGAGGTGGTTTTATAGGTCGTTGTGTGCGGTCCCCGTTACACAGAAAGTATAACGCGATCGGTGCGCAGCGTGGGGCGAAAGGAATAGCTAGGGTGGGATTATGGAGCACGTACAGACAGTTGACCAAGCCGTCGACGCGCTGATTGAGATGTATCAGGCGTCGTGCCAGAAGGCGCGCGAAATCATCGAACAGGGCGATTACGCGCGTTACGACGAAGTCCGCTACCCGAAGGTCCGAGTAGACATCATGGACTGGGCGCCAATTGACCGCACAGAACCATTTGGTTATGTGGACGAGGAAGGGGCCTATTCGGCCACCGTGTCGCGGCCGGACCTGATGGGCGATTATTTGCGTCACCAGCTCACGCGATTGACGGACAATTATCCCAGCGAGATCTCAGTGGGATACTCGGACACGTGCATCCCGCCCGAATATATCCGTGGCATGGAGGGGATCTCGGAAGCGCGGCGATCCGGAAAGGATGCTGCCGCGATCCCACGCCCGACGCTGGATGAGGTCCACGACGCGATCATCGATGGTGAGTGGGACGCCTTCCACGGCGAGGAAAAGCCCCTGTTCCACTTTGGGCCGCAGCGCTTCGATATTGCGTGCGCGCGCATTGAGCACTACACCGGCATCGAAGTGGACACGATTCAGAAGTACATCCTGTTCACTAACTATGACATGCACACCAGCGAGTTCGTGCGCTTCGGGCTGGGCGAGCTGGCACGCGAAGGATCGCGCTACACCGCGCTGATCCTGCCGGACGGGAGGAAGATCACCCGCGAGCACGCGGGAGATATTGCGGTGGAGGACCTCTCCCTGGATTCCAACTTCCAGATGCCGCGCTACGACCTGGTGGCGGAGGGCCGCACCGGCATTTCCATGATCAATATTGGTGTGGGCCCGTCGAATGCGAAGACCATCACGGA
>NZ_JBHWRP010000090.1:0-4355 GCF_043426755.1 Corynebacterium sp.
CAGCTGCAGAATCCACGGAGGGGCGCTCGTCGTTAAGCGAGATTAATCGCGGGGAACTTCCACCATCTCGTACACCTGGACGATGTCATCAACTTCGATGTTCGGGTAGCTGAGCACCATACCGCACTCATAGCCCTTCTCCACCTCAGTGACGTCATCCTTCTCGCGGCGTAGCGAGGTAATAGTTGCGTCTTCGGTGACAACCGTACCGTCGCGCACCAAGCGGGCCTTGCCGTTGCGCACGACCTTGCCGTCGGTGACCATACAACCTGCGATGAGACCAACAGCAGATGCCTTGAAGAGCTGGCGAATCTCGGCAGAACCGACCTCACGCTCTTCGTAAATCGGCTTGAGCATGCCCTTGAGTGCATTCTCGACGTCATCGATCGCTTGGTAGATGACCGAGTAGTAACGAATGTCCACGCCCTCGTCGTTGGCTTCTTCCGTGGCCTTGCCCTCGGAACGAACGTTGAACGCGAGGATCACGGCGTCGGAGGCCGCAGCCAGCGTCACGTTGGTCTGGGTAACGGCGCCAACACCACGGTCGATGATGTTCACCTCGACCTCGTCGTCGACCTCAATCTTGAGCAACGCATCTTCCAGCGCCTCGACGGAACCAGCATTGTCGCCCTTGAGGATGAGGTTGAGCTGGTTGGTCTCCTTGAGCACCTGATCCAGGTTCTCCAGGGACACACGCTTCTGACGACGCGCCTGCATCGCAGAACGCTGACGAGCATCACGCTGCGCCGCGATCTGGCGGGCTACGCGGTCATCCTCCACCACCAGCAGGTTATCGCCGGGGCCGGGAACACCGTTCAGACCCTGAACCTGTACTGGGCACGATGGACCAGCTGACTCGACGTCATTGCCCCACTCGTCCGACATGCGACGCACACGGCCGAAGGTTGAACCAACGACGATGGACTCGCCGACGTTCAAGGTGCCGCGCTGCACCAGGATGGTCGCGACAGGGCCACGGCCGCGGTCAAGGTGTGCCTCAATGGCCAGACCCTGCGCGTCCATGTCTGGGTTCGCGGTCAGCTCAAGTGCTGCATCTGCGGTCAAGGTGATGGCCTCGAGCAGATCGTCGATACCCGTGCCCTGCTTCGCAGAGATGTCGATGAACATGGTGTCGCCGCCGTACTCTTCCGGCACGAGGCCATACTCGGTGAGCTGGCCGCGGATCTTCTCCGGCTGTGCTTCTTCCTTATCCACCTTGTTCACTGCCACGACGATTGGCAGGTCTGCTGCCTTCGCGTGGTTGATCGCCTCAACGGTCTGAGGCATCACGCCGTCATCCGCTGCGACAACCAGAACAGCCAAGTCAGTGGACTGGGCACCGCGGGCACGCATCGCCGTGAAGGCTTCGTGGCCTGGGGTATCCAGGAAGGTCAAAGTACGCTCTTCGTCTTCAACCTCAACATTGACCTGGTAAGCGCCGATGCCCTGGGTGATGCCACCGGCCTCGCCGGAGCCCACGTTGGCCTGGCGGATGGTATCCAGCAGGCGGGTCTTACCGTGGTCGACGTGGCCCATGACAGACACCACTGGTGGGCGCTGTTCCAGAGCTTCCTCGTCGCCCTCGTCCTCACCGAACTGCAGGTCGAAGGATTCGAGCAGCTCTCGGTCCTCGTCTTCTGGTGAGACGATCTTGACTTCATAGTTGATCTCCGCAGCCAGCAGCTGGAGGGTTTCCTCCGGCACGGACTGGGTTGCGGTGACCATCTCGCCCAAGTTGAACAGTGCTTGGACCAGGTTCGATGCCTCGGTACCGATCTTCTCCGCGAAGTCCGAAAGGGTTGCACCCTGGCGCAAACGTACGGTCTTGCCGCCGCCGTCTGGCAGGCGTACGCCACCGATGACGTTTGGTGCCTGCTGCTCCTCGTACTCGCTGCGCTTCTGACGCTTCGACTTACGTCCACGACGCGGTGCGCCACCTGGACGTCCGAATGCACCAGCGGTTCCGCCACGGCGTCCGCCGCGTCCACGGAAACCGCCGCCACCACCAGGACGGCCGCCAGGGCCACCCTGACCGCCTTGGCCGCCGCGGCGACCGCTGCGGTTGTTGGTCTTTTGTGGCATTACACCTGGAGTTGGTGCAGCTGCTGCCATATCCGCAGGTGTTGGCGCCGGACGACGACCGCCTCCAGAACCTCCTGGGCGCGGTGCCTGGCGATCATTTTGACGCTGCTGGCCCCCACGGTTACCGCCTGGCTTCGGGCCACCTTGGCCCTGCCCACCGCGACGGTTCTGCTGTCCACCGCGTCCGCCGGGGCGTGGGCCTGGTCGGCCGCCACCGGAACCGCCAGTGGAAAATGGGTTATTGGCCACACGTGGTGCCCCGCCTGGCTTCGGGCGTGGGCGTGGCATTGCGCCTGGCTTCGCTGCTGTTTCCTCCTCGCGGGATTCTGCAAGCTTCTTTGCGGTTTCACCAGGCTTCGGCATAGTGCGCGCAGGTTTGCCTGCACCGGGCTTCGGCGCCGTTGCTGCGGGCTTCTTTTCAGCCGGGGCCTCAGCCTTCTTTGCGGGCTTGGCTGCCTGCGGTGTGGCCTGCGTCTTCGCAGGACCAGGCTTCGCAGGACCAGGCTTCGCAGGGCCGGGCTTGGCTGGACCAGGCTTAGCAGCACTGGGCTTGGCCCCAGGCTTCGGCGCCTTCGATTCCTGCGACGCCTTCGGGGCCTTCGAACCCTTTGACTCGGTGGCCTCGCCGCCCTTGTCGGACGGGTGATTCTGCTCGTAGAGAGCCGTCATCTTCTTGACCACCGGTGGTTCGATGGTGCTCGATGCGGTCTTCACGAACTCCCCCTGCTCTTTGAGTGCAGCGAGTAGTTCCTTGCTTGTTACGCCGAGTCGTTTTGCGAGCTCGTGTACACGTAGCTTTCCGGGCACTTGTCTCCTCTTAGTTCAGCTAGAGAAGCGGCCACGGAAAATGGGCCACCCTCTAGTCGCTTATATTGACTTTCATCGCTGATGCTTCATCGTGTTGCGCTCATCAGTGTTCGGTCTTCCTTACAATCTTGGGTCCATCTGCATGTTTATCTGCATGTTCTGCGATGTACTCGCGTACATGGCTAACGTCCACAGGTGTGGACACACGGAGCGCACGCCCAAAAGCGCGCCTTTTCTCCGCAAGCTCAAATGCTTCCCATGTTGGGCTAATCCACGCTCCCCTGCCAGGCAGCCGCCTAGCTGGGTCCGCAATCACTCGTGCCGAATCAGTGGGGTCGATGACACAACGCAGAAGCTGAGTGTCAGGCAAAACCTGCCTCAATGCAATGCAGGTGCGGTGCCTAATGCTCAAAGGGCTCCTCACTAGTCATGTCCACGTCAACTGCCCGCGCGATTGCTTCTGAAAACAGGGAGCGCTCAAATGGGCCATCGTCCAGCCTACGCTAAAGTTACGAGAATTTGAACTTACCCGCTCTGATCTACCCGCGCGGCGCTAAGCTTCCCTAGGCTTCTACGTCAGAGTGGATGTCAATCTTCCATCCAGTCAGGCGTGCAGCCAGGCGTGCGTTTTGGCCTTCCTTACCGATTGCCAGGGATAGCTGGTAGTCCGGCACGACGACCTTCGCGGTTTGCGCTTCGGCATCGATGACGTCCACGCGCACCACCTTCGAAGGCGCAAGCGCATTGCCGACGTACACAGCAGGATCTTCCGAGTAGTCGATGATGTCGATCTTTTCTCCACCAAGCGCCTCCATAATGTTGGACACGCGCGCCCCCTTCGGGCCGATGCAGGCCCCCTTGGAGTTAATGCCCTTCGCGACACCGCGCACGGCCACCTTGGAGCGGTGCCCTGCCTCACGGGCAATCGATACGATCTCAACCGCACCGTCGGCAACTTCTGGCACCTCGAGTGCAAAGAGGCCACGCACCAACTCCGGGTGGGTGCGCGACAGGTTGACCTGGATTGCGCGTTCGCCACGGTTGACGCCCACCACATACGCTTTGACGCGGTCGCCGTGCTTCAGCTTCTCGCCCGGAATTTGTTCGGCGGGCAGTAGGATGCCGTCTTGTGGTTCGGCCTCGGTACCGATCTGCACGATGATCATGCCGCGCTCATTAGCGCGTACGTCTTGCTGCACCACACCGGAAACAATCTGGCCTTCGAAGGTCGCGTACTCGTCGTAGGCTCGCTCAGCTTCAGAGCTGCGCAGTCGCTTCACAATGGCCTCGCGCACGGCGGATGCGCCAATGCGGGCGAAGTTCACCGGAGTGTCATCATATTCGGAGATCACAGCGCCTTCGTCGTCAAGTTCGCTGACGATGACGGCGACATCACCGGTCTCGGTGTCAATATCCACCCGCGCGGTGGTGCCGGGCTCAGCGGGTGCCTCTTTAGAGTCGCGGTA
>NZ_JBHWRP010000091.1:0-57905 GCF_043426755.1 Corynebacterium sp.
CGATGTCGCGGAGGAGATTAAGAAGGCCGCGTTCAAGATCACTCGCACGGGCCAGCTGGTGGGAACGATGGCGGCAGAACGCCTTGGCGTGCCTTTCGGCATCGTCGATCTGTCCCTGGCACCTACCGCAGAGATGGGCGATTCCGTCGCGCACATCCTGGAACACATGGGCTTGGACCAGGTGGGCACCCACGGCACCACCGCAGCGCTTGCGCTGCTGAACGACGCGGTGAAGAAGGGCGGAATGATGGCATGTTCGCGTGTGGGCGGACTGTCCGGTTCCTTCATCCCTGTCTCCGAGGACAAGGGCATGATCGACGCCGTGCGCTCCGGCTCCATCACGATGGACAAGCTGGAAGCGATGACATCGATCTGCTCGGTGGGCTTCGACATGATCGCCATCCCCGGTGACACCCCTGCCACCTCCATCGCGGGCATGATTGCCGACGAGGCCGCCATCGGCGTGATGAACCATAAGACCACAGCTGCTCGCCTTATCCCGGTGCCTGGCACCGTTCCTGGCGACGAAGTGAACTTCGGCGGCCTGTTGGGCTACGCACCTGTGATCCCCGTCAACGAAGTTGGCAACTCCGCGTTCATCGAGCGTGGCGGCTATATTCCGGCCCCGGTGCACGGTTTCCGTAACTAAGCTCACAACCGGCGCGCGGGTTTTTCATTAGCCTAGGGTTATAAAGATTACCAACCTAGGAAGCGATGAATATGAGCGCGCCCTTGGCATTACCCAGCTCCCCCCATGCACAAACGATTGATGCGGTGTATGAGGAGGTGGAGAGTTCCCCGGGCGGGCTCAGTGGCGATGTCGCAGAGACGCGCCTTGAGCAGTTCGGGCCGAACGCACTGCCACGCGCGGAGCAAGAGACCGCTCTGCAGCGCCTGTTGCGGCAGTTCAATGACCCGATGATCTATGTCCTCATCGCCGCGGGTATCCTCACCGCGGTCTTGGGGCAGGTCGTCGACACGATCGTCATCGCGGCTGTAGTCCTGATCAATGCGCTCGTCGGCTTCTTCCAAGAGGGGAAAGCTGCTGACGCGTTGGAGTCCATCCGCACGATGCTCTCCCCGGAATCCGAGGTTAAGCGCGACGGTACATGGTCGACCATTGATGCCGAGGACGTGGTACCCGGAGACCTGATCAAGCTGCGCGCCGGCGACAAAGTGCCCGCTGACGCCCGCGTGGTGGAATCCGCCAGCCTCCGCATCGAGGAATCGGCGCTGACCGGCGAATCCGTGCCCGCAGACAAGTCCACGGCGCCTGTCGACGAAGCCTCTGACCTCGGCGACCAGCACTCCATGGCGTTCTCCGGCACCACGGTTGCCGCGGGTAGCGGCGTGGCTGTTGTCACCTCCACCGGGTCCGACACCCAGATCGGCCACATTACGACGATGCTGGAAGACGTCGAGCAGGTCGAGACTCCGCTGACCAAATCCATGGGCAAGCTCTCCTCCTTGCTGGCGGTAGTTGCGGTGGTTCTCGCCATCGCAATGATCGTGGTCGCCTGGATTTTCTACGACTACACCTTCATTGAGCTAATCATGTCCGCGATCGGTTTCGCCGTCGCCGCGATTCCCGAGGGCCTTCCCGCCGTCATGGCGATTACTCTGGCGCTCGGCGTGCAACGGATGGCGCAACGCAATTCGATCACCCGCCGCATGAATTCCGTGGAGACTCTCGGGTCTGTCACCACTATCTGTTCCGATAAGACAGGCACCCTGACGCGCAACGAAATGACCGTGCGCCAAGTGGTCACGAACAGCAACACCTACGAGGTCACCGGCACCGGCTACGCCCCCGAAGGACAGGTGCTTATCGACGATCAACCCGCACACGCCTCCGACCACCCAGACTTGCTGCGCATCGCCCGCGTGGCGGCGTTGACTAATGATTCCTCGGTGGTCCAACAGGAAGACGGATCCTGGACCCTCAACGGCGAGCCGACAGACGGAGGCATCCGCACCTTCGCCCTGAAGGCGGGTTTTGATGAGCCTGACGATGATGTCCGACTAAGCGCTGTTCCATTCGACTCCGATTTCAAGTACATGGCCACCCTGGACCGCGTCGGCGACGATGAACCGCGTGTGCACGTCAAAGGTGCTCCCGACAGGCTCCTGGAGCGCAGCGAGTACCAGCTTGACGCCGAAGGAAACCCCGAGCCCATTGACGTCGCGGCCTGGGAGGAGCGGGTCGAGCAGCTTGGTGCCACAGGTGAGCGTGTCCTCGCCGCCGCCTACCGCCCAGCTACGGAGGAAGACAGCGAGCTGACCACCGAACGCATCGACAGCGGTGGCCTGATCTTCCTCGGCCTCTACGGCATCATCGACCCGCCACGCGAGGAAGCGATCAAGGCGGTCGACACAGTGCAGAAGGCGGGCATCAAGGTCCGCATGATCACCGGCGACCACGCTTCTACTGCCACGGCTATCGCCCGCGAAATCGGCATCGCCGGCGCCCACTCTCACACGCTGACCGGCGCGGAGCTGGAAGAAGCGAACGACGAAGAACTGCGCGAAATGGTCAAGGACACCGTAGTGTTCGCGCGCACCTCCCCCGAGCACAAACTCCGCCTCGTCCAGGCACTGCAAGCCAACGGCGAAGTAGTTTCCATGACCGGCGACGGGGTCAATGACGCGCCCAGCCTGAAGCAGGCCGACGTGGGCGTCGCCATGGGCATCAAGGGCACCGAGGCGACGAAGGATGCCGCCGACGTGGTGCTTGCCGACGATAACTTTGCCACCATCGCCCACGCCGTCAAGATGGGCCGCACCATCTATGACAACTTGAAGAAGGCCATCGTCTTCATGCTGCCCACCAACGGTGCGCAAGGTCTGGTCATCTTCGTCGCGATGCTCGTCGGCATGACCTTGCCGATCACTCCCCTGCAGGTGCTGTGGGTCAACCTGATCACCGCGGTGACTTTGTCCCTGGCACTGTCCTTTGAGCCACCGGAGCCAGGCATCATGCAGCGCAAGCCACGGGACCCGAGCGAGGCATTCCTCAACTCTGAGGCGATTATCCGCATCGCATACGTGTCCTTGTTGATTGGTGGGGCCACCATCGGTGTATTTGCTTGGCAGATGTCCACTGGCGTCGGTGTTGATCAAGCCCGCACCGTCGCGGTAAACACGCTCGTTATCGCCCAGATCTTCTACCTATTCACTGCCCGTTTCAGTAAGGTCAGCGCACTGCGAAAAGAATTGTTCACCACAAATCCGATCTCTTGGTTGTGCGTTGGAATCATGCTGGTGCTGCAGCTGATCTTCGTCTACACGCCGTTTATGCAGATGGCCTTCGACACCACACCAGTCGCGCTGGATACGTGGATCGTACCGCTGATCGTCGGCCTTATCGTGTTTGCTGCGGTTGAGGTGGACAAGGCCATTCGTCGTTAAGCAAGTTCGACGATCTCCATGTATTCGTCGCTCCACAGGTCCTCGTCGCCCTCCGGCATGATGATCACGCGCTCCGGCTCGAGAGCGCGCACGGCGCCCGGGTCGTGGGTGACCAGCACCACCGCGCCGGTGTAGGTGCGCAGTGCATCCAGCACCTGCTCGCGGGACTGCGGATCCAGGTTGTTGGTGGGCTCGTCGAGGAGCAATACGTTTGCCCGCGAGGACACCAGGGTAGCCAACGCCAAGCGCGTCTTCTCGCCACCGGATAGGGTGCCCGCGGGCTGCTCTAGTTTGTCGCCGGAAAACATGAATGCGCCCAACAGGCCGCGAAGGTCCTGCTGGCCGGCATCGGGGCAGGCCTCGATGGTGTTCTCCCAGACGGTCTTGTCGGGGTCGATGGTGTCGTGTTCCTGGGCAAAATAGCCAATCTTTAGGCCGTGGCCGGAGACGATGCCCCCTTCCCCATCGGTACGCTCCACGCCCGCGAGCAGCTTGAGCAAGGTGGTCTTACCCGCACCGTTAGTCCCCAGCACAACCACGCGCGAACCCTTATCCACGGCCAAATCAACACCGGCGAAGACTTCTAGGGAGCCATACATTTTGGTCAGTCCCTTGGCGTGCAGCGGAGTCTTGCCACAGGGCGCGGGCTCGGGGAAGGAAATGTGGGCTACCCTGTCGGCAACGCGGACGTCGTCAAGCTCGCTCATCATGCGCTCCGCACGTGCCAACATCTGCTTCGACGCGGCGGCCTTCGTCGCCTTCGCGCCCAGCTTCGCGGCCTGCTTCTGCAGTGCGTCAGCCTTCTTCTCTGCATTGGCGCGTTCACGACGACGCCGCGCCTCATCCTGCGCGCGAGCGTCCTTGTACTTGGAAAAGCCCATGTTGTACACGTCGGCTTCAGCGCGCACAGCATCGAGGAACCAGACTTTGTTGCAGACCGCATCGAGGAGTTCGACGTCGTGCGAAATCAAGATCAGGCCGCCTTCGTGCTTGGCGAGGAATCCGCGCAGCCACCCGATCGAATCCGCGTCCAAGTGGTTGGTGGGCTCGTCGAGAAGCAACGTGGTCGTCGACTTGCCGGAGCCGTTGTTCGCCGCGAACAGGATCTGTGCCAACTCCACGCGGCGGCGCTGCCCGCCCGACAACGTCTTCAAAGGCTGATCAAGGATTCGCTCGGGCAGGCCCAGGTTGTCACAAATCTGGGCCGCCTCCGCGTTTGCCTCATAGCCGCCGAGCGCGTGGTACTGCTCCTCCAGGCGGGAATACTTATTGATGGCCGTATCGCGCTTGGAGCCCTCGGCGATCTCCATGATCTCCTGCTGCTTGTCCATCGCCGCCCGGATCCGGTCCAGTCCCCGCGCCGAAAGAACGCGGTCACGCGCCGACTGATCTATATTGCCTTCGCGGGAATCTTGCGGCAGATAGCCGACCTCGCCGGAGCGCGTCACCGAGCCACCATAGGGCTCGGTCTCCCCCGAAAGGATGCGCATCGTCGTCGTCTTTCCCGCGCCGTTGCGACCCACCAGCCCGATCCGATCACCAGGCTGCACACGTAGGTGCTGGCCAGGGGCCTCCAGCAGGGTGCGCGCGCCGACTCGGACTTCAAGATCATTGGTGACAATCACAAGGGCACAGTGTACCCCGCACCCCGCTTCACCTGCGAAACGGTAGATCATCCTATTAGAATTAAAGCCATGGAAAAAATGTTGAAGGACAAAGTAGCAATCATCACCGGCGCCGGCTCTGGCTTCGGCAAAGCCACCGCCAAACTCTTCGCCGAAAAGG
Organism: Corynebacterium sp.; assembly: GCF_043426755.1. Taxonomy (GTDB): domain Bacteria; phylum Actinomycetota; class Actinomycetes; order Mycobacteriales; family Mycobacteriaceae; genus Corynebacterium. The sequence goes on from NZ_JBHWRP010000091.1 coordinate 5,194, forward strand.
GCGCCGCAGTAGTCGTCGTCGATATGAACACAGAAGCCGCTCAAGCTGTCGCCGGCGAAATCCAGGCCGACGAACGCCGCGCCATCGCCGTCACCGCGGACGTGACCAAAGAAGACGACGTTAAGAACTTCATCGACCAGGCGATCAAGCACTTCGGCAAGATCGACGTCCTGTTCAGCAACGCGGGTGTGTACGTACCCGGCAACGTCGAGGAAACCGAGATGGACGGCTGGCTGGCCTCCCTCAACGTCAACCTCACCGGCGTGTACCTAGGCTGCAAGTACGCCATGCCGCACCTGAAGAAGACTAAGGGCTCGATCATCAACACCGCGTCGGCCGGTGGTGTGATCGGCTTCCCCGACGCGTTTGGCTATGCCACCACGAAGGGCGGCGTCATTTCCGCTACTCGCGCGATCGCCGTGGACTATGCCGACGACGGCGTCCGCGCAAACGCCATCGCTCCAGGTACCGGTGTAACCGGCATGACCGAGGACTTGCTGAAGGACGAAAACGTCTACGATGCTTTCGTCTCCCCCATCCCCATGCACCGTCTAGGCCAGCCACAGGATGTTGCGGGCGCAGCACTCTTCCTGGCCTCCGATTACGCGTCCTACGTCACCGGCGCCACCATCCCTGTCGATGGTGGCTGGACGATGTCCTAGGCAAATGACGACACACTCACTCGGGGGCGGAGAGTACCTGATCAAGTACTCTCTGAGCGAATATCAGCACGGATCTCTGGTGGCTCGGTTTGATTCCGAGCCCAAGGAGGCGGATGCTCGCAGGCATCTTGCCGCGTACGGCATTGCTCCAGACATGGCAACGTCGATTTCAATCCAGCCTCTTGACACAGGAGGGGAACACAAAGGTGCGTCGCCGAAAAGCTCACTAGCCAGCGTCAGTGGCTCTCGGTCGGACGCAACACGGGCGCGATCTTGGAATATATCGGTGGACGACGAGGTAATAAGGCTCGTCATGAAAGCCATACCCTTTATATTTATGTTCCTTATCGTGCTCGCCGCGGAGATCGGACTTATTTCTCCCTGGTATGGATAAAAAATACGCCTGACGTGTGTCAGGCGTATTTTCCTAGCTTAGGTTTAGACAGCGAAGCCGAGCGCGCGGAGCTGCTCGCGGCCTTCCTCAGTAATCATGTGCGGGCCCCATGGTGGCATCCACACCCAGTTCAGGGTGAGGCGGTCAGCGATGCCATTTCCGACGATCGCCTGTTCAGCCTGGTCTTCCATCACATCGGTCAAAGGACACGCAGGTGAAGTCAACGTCATGTTGATGACACACTCGCGATCCTCGCCCTCATGGTCGACGAAAAAGATTTCATAAACTAGGCCTAGATCCACGACGTTGATGCCCAGCTCTGGGTCAATCACGTCACGCATGTACTCTTCAGCGTCGAATGCTAGGGACTGGTGTTCCTCAGTCTGCGGTGGGCGCACACCGGCACCCTCGAAGCGGGACTCAGAGGTCTGCTTCTCGTCGGTTGGTTCAGTGGTGTTGTTCGGCTCAGTCACTTCTTTTCCTTTTCTTCTAATGCTTCAGCGGTTGCTGCCTGAAATGCTTTCCAGCCCAGCAGCGCGCATTTCACACGTGCGGGGAATTTCGCGACACCCGAAAATGCAACTCCATCGCCAATGAGTTCAGGGTCGCCCTCTTTGGTGCCGCGCGAGGTGATCATCTCGTCGAATGCGTCAAGTTTCTTCATCGCTTCGTCGACAGGCAAGCCGATGATCTCCTCGGTCATGACACTGGTCGACGCCTGCGAAATGGAGCATCCCTCGGCGTCATAGGAGACGTCTTCGACCACGCTTCCATCGTCGGAAAGCTTCACCCGGACGGTCTGTTCGTCCCCGCAGGAGGGGTTGACGTGGTGAACCTCAGTGTCGAAAGGATCGCGCAGACCTGCATGCCTCGGGTTCTTGTAGTGGTCCAGGATGACTTCCTGGTACATCGATTCAAGGTTCATCTAGTTCACCCCAAAGAATTCTTGCGCCTTGCGGATACCGGCTGCCAGCGCATCAATTTCAGATTCAGTGTTGTACAGATAGAAGCTAGCGCGCGCAGTGGACTGCGCCGACAGCGCCCGGTGTGCCGGCCACGCGCAGTGGTGACCGACTCGGATGCACACGCCCTCAGAATCGAGCACTTGGCCCAAGTCATGCGGGTGAACGCCGTCCACGCCGAAGGCTACTGCCCCGCCACGGTTTTCGGCGGTGGTTGGGCCGTAAATCGTCAAACCATCAATGGCTTGGAGCTGCTCCAACGCGTAGGCGGTGAGCTTGTGCTCATGGGCCTGGATGGCCTCCATGCCTACCTCGTCGAGGAACTCAACGGCAGCACCTAAGCCAACGACTTGGCTATTCATCTGCGTGCCGGCCTCGAAGCGCTGCGGGATATCGGCGAAGGTGGTCTTCTCCATAGTGACGACCTCGATCATCGAGCCACCAGTCAAGAATGGGGGCAGCTTCTCTAGGTGCTCCGCCTTGCCGTACACGACACCCACGCCGGAAGGGCCGAGCATCTTGTGGCCGGAGAAAGCGGCAAAGTCGACGTCCAAATCATGGAAATTCACCGGCATGTGCGGCACTGACTGGCATGCATCCAGCACCGTCAACGCGCCGACGGCCTGCGCGCGGCGCACGATCTCTGCCACATCTGCCACCGCACCGGTCACATTTGATTGGTGGGTAAACGCAACAACCTTGACTGAATCGTCGAGTTCCAGAGAATCCAGGTCGATGCGGCCATCCTCGGTGGATTTGTACCACTTCAGCGTTGCACCAGTGCGCTGTGCCAGCTCCTGCCACGGAACCAGGTTCGCATGGTGTTCCAGCTCGGTGATGACGATCGTATCGTTTTCGGTGACTTGCAGATCGCCGGCGCGCTCGTCGCCAAGCACATATGCAACGAGGTTCAAGCCCTCTGTCGCGTTTTTCGTAAAGGCGATTTCCTCGCCGGACGCGCCCACGAACCGTGCGATATTCTCGCGTGCGGTTTCGTAAGCGTCGGTCGCCTCCTCTGCCATGGCGTAGGCGCCACGGTGAACGGGGGCGAAATTGTTCATGACGAAGTGCTCTTCAGTCTTCCACACCCGCGCCGGACGCTGCGAGGTAGCGCCCGAATCCAAATAGATTAGGGGCTTGTCGTCGCGCACAGTGCGGCCGAGGATGGGAAATTCGGCGCGGATAGCGTCGACGTTCAGCGTTCCGTCTGCGTGTGTAAAAGTCATGTGTTCCTCGTCGTATCCTTTCCTAAGTTCCTTCTATTACTTCAGGAACTGATCGTAACCGTCGGCCTCAAGCTGGTCAGCCAGCTCAGCGCCACCGGTCTTGACGACCTTGCCGTCCGCGAACACGTGAACGTAATCCGGCTTCACGTAGTTCAGGATGCGCTTGTAGTGGGTGATCATGAGGATGCCGCCGTTGGTCTCCTCCTGGAACGCGTTGATTCCATCCGAGACGATGCGCAGTGCGTCAACGTCCAGGCCGGAGTCAGTCTCGTCCATGACAGCGAACTTCGGCTTCAGCAGACCGAGCTGCAGCACCTCGTGGCGCTTCTTCTCGCCGCCGGAGAAGCCCTCGTTGATGGAGCGCTCGCCGAAGGACTTATCGATCTGCAGCGCTTCACGCTGACCGTTGAGTTCCTGGACCCATTCGCGCAGCTTCGGTGCCTCACCGCGCACAGCCGTCACGGCAGAGCGCATGAAGTTGGAGGAGGACACACCCGGTACCTCGGTTGGGTACTGCATGGCCAAGAAAAGGCCGGCGCGTGCGCGCTCATCAACCTCGAGGTCGAGCAGGTTCTGGCCGTCCATGAGGACTTCGCCTTCGGTGACCTCATAACGTGGGTGGCCAGCCAACGCGTAAGCAAGGGTGGACTTGCCGGAGCCGTTAGGGCCCATGATCGCGTGGGTCTCGCCGGACTTAATGGTCAGGTTGACGCCCTTCAGGATCGGGGTCGGTTCCTGGCCTTCCTCGCTCGGCAGCACCTGAGCGTGGAGATTCTTGATTTCAAGAGTAGACATTAAAGCTCTTTTCTTTCTTATTCGTGATGTTTGTCAGGTGCGGGCTTAGAGGTTGATCTGGCCCAGCTCGTCCTCGACGCGCTCTGCCAGTGCCTCGCGAACAGACTCAACAGGGACCTGGCGGATGACTTCGTCGAAGAAGCCACGGATGATCAGACGGCGAGCCTGATCCTCCGGGATACCACGGCTGCGCAGGTAGAAGACCTGCTCATCGTCGAAACGTCCGACGGTAGCCGCGTGGCCTGCGCCGACGATTTCACCGGTTTCGATCTCCAGGTTCGGAATCGAGTCAGCGCGAGCGCCCTCGGTGAGCACGAGGTTGCGGTTGACCTCGTAGGTGTCGGTGCCCTGTGCGCCGGAGCGGATGAGCACGTCGCCCACCCAGCAGGTCCGAGCCTCTGGCAGCTTGGACTGCTTATCAGCCTGGAGCGCGCCCTTGTACATCACGTTGGAGCGGCAGTTTGGCACGGCGTGGTCAACGAGCAGACGGTTCTCGATGTACTGACCATCGTCGGCAAAGTACACGCCCAGCAGTTCGGCATCGCCGCCTGGGGCGGTGAACTTCACACGTGGCACGATGCGGACGATTTCGCCGCCGAATGTTGCCACGGTGTGGCGCAGGGTTGCGTCACGGCCAACGACGACATTCTGCTGTCCCAGGTGGACTGCATCCTGTTCCCAGTTGGCATCGACAACAACGTCGAGGCGTGAATTATCGCCAAGCACGAAGTTGACGTTGTCTGCGTGGGTGCCGGAGCCTTGGTACTGAACGACGACGGTGGCATCCGATCCGGTCTCGGTCTGAACCAGAACAGCGCCAAACGACGTCACGTCCTCACCAGCACCGGTGATGGTGATGATGATCGGCTCATCGATAGCTTCGTTGGCTGGGATGGTGACGATCGTCGCGTCTTCTGCAGAGGTCCAGGCCTGTGCAGCAACGCGATCAACGGCGCCGCCGGCAATCTTGAGGCGCTCGTCGTTAGGCGTAACGGTCTCGACAGTGACTGCCTCGGACCCCTTGACCTCAATGTTGGCCTTGGTCGCTGGCGCGAATTCGCCATTGTGCAATCCGCGCATCCGGCGCAGCGCGACGAAACGCCACACCTCGTCACGGCCACCTGGTACCTCGAAGTCTTCCACGTTGAAGGAAGAGAACAGGTCACCCTTGGTCTGGTTAGCGCCACCAGACTGTACAACTGTATCTGCCATGGGTTTTAGCCCACCGATCCTTCCATCTGTAGTTCAATCAGGCGGTTGAGCTCAAGCGCGTACTCCATCGGGAGTTCCTTTGCGATGGGCTCGACGAAGCCACGAACGATCATTGCCATTGCTTCTTCCTCAGGGATGCCGCGGCTCATCAGGTAGAACAGCTGCTCCTCGGAGACCTGCGAGACGGTTGCCTCGTGGCCCAGCGTGACGTGATCGTTACGGATGTCGTTGTATGGGTAGGTGTCCGAACGCGAGATGTTGTCGACCAGCAGCGCGTCACACTCCACGTTGGAGTAAGAATGGTGCGCGTTAGCGTTGACCTGAATCAGGCCACGGTAGGCTGCGCGTCCGCCGCCACGTGCCACAGACTTGGACACGATATTCGACGAAGTGTGCGGAGCCATGTGCGTCATCTTCGCGCCGGTGTCCTGGAACTGGCCCTCACCGGCGAATGCTACGGAGAGCACCTCGCCCTTGGCGTGTGGACCGGTCATCCAGACAGCTGGGTACTTCATGGTCACCTTGGAACCGATGTTGCCGTCGACCCACTCCATGGTCGCGCCCTCTTCAGCCTTGGCACGCTTGGTCACTAGGTTGTAGACGTTGTTCGACCAGTTCTGGATGGTGGTGTAGCGGCAGCGGCCGCCCTTCTTCACGATGATCTCCACCACTGCGGAGTGCAGGGAGTCAGACTTGTAAATCGGTGCAGTGCAACCCTCGACGTAGTGCACGTAAGCATCTTCGTCGACAATAATCAGGGTGCGCTCGAACTGGCCCATGTTCTCCGTGTTGATACGGAAGTAGGCCTGCAGTGGGATGTCCACGTGCACGCCAGGTGGGACGTAGATGAACGAGCCACCGGACCACACAGCGCTATTCAGCGCGGAGAACTTATTGTCGCCGGCTGGGATGACGGAACCGAAGTACTCCTTGAAAAGCTCAGGGTGCTCCTTCAGGGCGGTGTCAGTATCCAGGAAGATGACACCCTTTTCCTCGAGGTCCTCGCGGATCTGGTGGTAAACGACCTCGGATTCGTACTGTGCTGCAACACCCGCAACGAGGCGCTGTTTCTCAGCCTCGGGGATGCCAAGCTTGTCGTAAGTGTTCTTAATGTCTTCCGGGAGATCTTCCCACGTCTGCGCCTGACCTTCGGTCGAGCGGACGTAGTACTTGATGTTGTCGAAGTCGATCTCCGAAAGGTCCGCGCCCCACTTGGGCATAGGCTTCTTTTCGAAGATGTCGAGTGCCTTGAGACGCTGGTTCAGCATCCACTCGGACTCTTCCTTCTTGGCTGAAATATCGCGCACGACTTCTTCGCTGAGGCCGCGGCGCGCGGACGCGCCTGCCTCGTCGGAGTCATGCCAGCCGTAGTTATATGCGCCGATGGAATCGATGATTTCGTCATCGCTCATCGGGGCTTCAAGACCTGGTGCTGGGTTAGCTTTGGTCAAGAGTCGCTCCTTTCCGTCTGAGTCCTCGCTTTGATTGCGAGGGGAATATTGGTGGTGCACACACCGTGGCCACCAGCAATGGATGCCAGTGGTTGCACGTGAACGCCGGTGATCTCCGAAATTGCCGAATGCTCCGCTTCGCACAGTTCTGGGTGCTCGGCTGCCACTGCCGCAACAGGACAGTGGTGTTGGCAAATCTGGATTCCGGTTCCTGCCCGGGTCACCGTGGCGGCGTAGCCGTTGCGGTCAAACGCCTCCGCTACCTCACGCGTGGTCTCTTCTACAGAGACATCGTCATCTCCTGCCGGTTCAATGTCGTCCAGGATCTGTTCGATACGCCCACGTGCCAGTGCGCGCACCGCCTCGTCTCCCCCAGCCTCTCGAAGTTGATCGAGTGCTAGTAAAGCGAGGGTGTCATAGCTGTGTCCGAACTGCGCCCTGCCCTGCTCCGTCAACCGATACGTCTTGGCAGGCCGCCCCCGAGATTGGGTTTGGCCGCTGATTCCGGGTGCTTCGCAGTTTTCGGCAAGGTGTTCTTCCACCAAAATGTCTAGGTGTCGGCGGACACCAGCGGCTGATAAGCCGAGATGCTCTCCTAATTCGCCCGCGTTGGAAGGCCCAAGCTTCAACAGGAGCAGCATGACGTTTTTGCGGGTTTCTCCATCGGTGGAGCGCGCCTTGCTTGCCATGTGGTCACCTCCGAGTTGTTGCGTGTTCCGTCTCCGCCGCTTGCAAATCAAGCAGCTATCTTTAGACAACACTAGTGTGCCTAAATTCATTCCCAGTGTCCACCCGAGGCTTTAAGCCAGCGCAAATGCCATCACATGTGCGCGCGGGTTCACGCTACCTGTGGCTCACTTTGTAGAATGACTTTTTATGAAGGAACCTCAACGTCGGCGCGGACTCGGCAGTATCGCCGACGAGCTGCCGCGTTTAGGCTCCGCTGGTTCCCGCTCCGCACGGCTGAATCAGGGCCCCGACACGGCCACGGACGCTGAGAAGTCACAGTATGCCCCACCGCGCGAGCTCAACCGGTTCATGGTGTTGCGCATCCTCGGCACAGTCGGAGCGCTACTGATCGGCATCGGCGCCCTCGGCGCGGGGGCTCTGCCCGTGGTCGGCAACCCCTTCAATAATCTTCCAGGTGGCGCGATCATGGCGCGCATGCTCCAAGCATCCTCAGTGATCGTGCTGATCGGTGTGGCCATGCTAGTTGTCGCCTGGGTACTGATGGGACCGTTTTTAACCGGTCGCAACCACGCCTCGTCGATAAGTCCCGGCATGATCATGCGGACGTTCGTTGCCTGGACCATTCCGCTCCTGTTCACTGCCCCGATTTTCACCCAAGACATTTATTCTTATTTGGCCCAAGGATCAATCGTCGCGCAGGGTATGGATCCCTATGCCGCCGGCCCCGTGGAACTGCTGGGGCGCGAGCATCATCTCGCGCGCTCCGTGCCCTTTATTTGGGCAGAATCCCCCAGCCCCTATGGCCCCGTAGCGCTGGGGATCGCGGCGCTGATCTCCCGCCTCACCAACGATTCGATCTTGCTCGGCGTACTCACGCACCGCGCCGTCTCCCTCCTCGGATTACTCGGAGCTGCGTGGGCGATCACCCGATTAGCCCGTCGCTGCCATGTCGCCCCAGCCACCGCCCTGTGGCTGGGGATCCTCAATCCGCTCACCATCCTCCACCTCGTCGGAGGTATTCACAACGAGTCCCTTCTACTGGGCTTCATGCTGGTCGGAGTGGAAGTCGGCTTGCAGGGCATTTCGCTTATCGACGATCACCCCTCCCGCGCCTGGACATTAATCATTGCGTCCGGCGCCCTGATCACCTGTGCCGGAATGGTGAAAGTCACAGGCTTTATGGCACTGGGTTTCGTCGGGATGGCGCTGGCACGAGCGTGGGGCGGATGGTCCGGCATAGTCAAGGCGGTCGTCGTCCAGGTAGTTCTGCTGGTTGGCACAGCCTTGTTGGTGGCGTGGATAACCGGCATTGGTTTTGGGTGGGTCACCGGACAAGGTGGGGCTGCCACGATTCGAAGCTGGTTGTCGATGAGCACCAATATCGGTGTCGTCTTCGGCTTCTTGGGGATGCTGCTTGGCCTTGGTGATCACGCCGAAGCGATGCTTTTGCTTACCCGCGGGATCGGCATCCTCATAGCAGGCCTGTTTATGCTGCGCATGCTGCTGGGCACCTACCGTGGCTCGATTCACCCAGTCGGAGGGTTGGGCGTGGCGACATTCGTCCTTGTCCTCTTATTCCCCGTGGTCCATCCCTGGTACATGCTGTGGGCTATTGTGCCGCTAGCTGCGTGGGCTAATCGCACCTTTTTCCGCGGCGCAGTCGTGATCTACTCGGCCTTTTTCAGCTTCATCGTGCTGCCACGTGGTCTATCGCTGCCTCCGGGGACGGTGGCATCGATTTACATTAGTGCGCTGGTGAGCTGCCTACTGCTGGCGTTGCTCGCCTGGATCTGGCTTCGGTCGCAGCGCCTGCGTAGGCTACTGTAGGACGAGTGACTACGACTTTTGACGGACCCGCGCTGCGCGTTGACAACGTGGTGAAGCGTTTTGGGTCGAAGACAGCTGTCGATGGGCTAAGTTTTGCCGCCCGCCGTGGTGAGATTCTCGCTCTGCTGGGCCCAAATGGCGCCGGCAAGACCACCACCATCGAGATGTGTGAGGGATTCCAGTCCCCTACCTCGGGCTCGATCTCGGTGCTGGGCCTCGACCCGACCACTCAAGGTGAGCAGGTGCGGGCCCGCATCGGCATCATGCTCCAAGGTGGTGGGTCCTACAACAGCATCACGGTTCGCGACATGTTACGGCTTTCAGCCAGCTATAACGAGGACCCCCATGATCCCCAGTGGCTCATGGAACTGTTGGGGTTAGAAGGCGTGGCGAAGACCACCTACAAGCGACTGTCCGGAGGGCAAAAGCAGCGACTATCGCTCGCCTTGGCGATGATCGGCCGGCCCGAAATGATTTTTCTCGACGAGCCCACCGCGGGCATGGATGCGCAGTCGCGCCTCGCAGTATGGGACATCGTCAACGCCATGCGTAACGACGGAACAACGGTGATCCTCACCACTCACCTGATGGACGAAGCTGAATCCTTGGCCGACCACGTCGTAATCGTGGACCACGGCCAGATCGTGGCCGAAGGCACCCCGAGCGATCTCACGGCCGACAACACAGCGGATTACCTCACCTTTGAAACGGAATCGCCTTTCGATCTCGCCGCAGCCGAGGCCGCGGGAGTAACCGTGCGCTCCGACCGGCCACTGCACTATCACCTCGACCACCCTGCGTCACCGGAACTCATCGCATCGGTCGCCGCGGAGGCTGCGCGCCAAGGTGTGTTGATTCGCAGCCTCGGGGTTCGTCATCGCAACCTGGAAGAAGTCTTTTTGGATATCACCGGACGAGAGCTGAGGAGCTAGGACATGCCTACCAATTCCATTGCCCCTGGAACCTTTACGCCGGCTCCGCGCCGCGCCTCCCCATGGAAGATGGCTCTGGCCCAAGGGCGCATCGAATCCAAGCTCATGCTCCAGCACGGCGAGCAGATCTTGCTGAACATCATCATCCCCGTGGTGGTGCTGATTGCCGCAGCCAACCTGCCTCTCCTAGGCGACGCAACCGTCAACGATATCGTCCCGATGGTGTTTGCCATGGCAGCGACCAGTGCAGGTTTTACTGGCCAGGCGATTTCTCTGGCGTTTGATCGTCGTTATGGCGCCTTGAAACGCACCGGTGCCTCTGGCGTGCCACGGTGGACGATCATCGCCGGAAAAATTATTGGCGTGCTCACCATGACCGCGGTACAGCTGATCATCATCAGTGCGGTAGCGATCATCGTCGGCTGGCGCGTGTCACTGCTCGGAGGCATCATGGGTGCGATCGCCCTGTTCATTGGCGTGATTTGTTTCACGTCTTTGGGTTTGCTGATGGGTGGTTCCCTGCGCTCGGAGCTGGTGCTCGGCCTGGCTAACCTGATTTGGATGATCCTGATCGGCATCGTCGGTTTCGTCGTCTATATCGGAGCGATTGCCAATCCTGGCCTGTGGGTTCTGGTACCGACGGTTGCCCTGACTACAGTGATCGACGCTGCCTTTCAGGGTGGCATTCACCTCGTCGGGTGGCTGGTGTTGTTGGCATGGGCGCTCGTCGGCACGCTCGCTGCTGTGAAGTGGTTCCGCTTTGACGGCTAGTCAGCTACTATTTTGGGCCCTTTCTCCGATATGCTGACGTTCATACCAAAGATTGATTAACCATGAAGAAGGACATTGAGATGTCTGTCTCAACTCATACTGCACCTGATACCCACCCCGCCTACAACGGCGTAGGGCGCAGCGTGCGTTTTCAGCGCATCGCCGCGCTCATCCTGCTGATTGCCCAAGGTGGCATCACCGTCACCGGTTCGCTCGTCCGCGTGACAGGCTCCGGCCTCGGCTGCGACACGTGGCCGCTGTGTCACGAAGGCTCTTTGGTCCCGGTCGCCGGCGCAGCGCCGTGGATTCACCAAGCCATCGAGTTCGGCAACCGCCTGCTCACCTTCGTACTAGCCGCGATTGCGCTTGTCGTATTCATCGCTGTCCTGCGCGCGAAGCGTCGCCGAGAGATTCTCGTGCTGTCGTTCGTCTCCGGTCTTGGCATCATCGTTCAGGCGATCTTGGGCGGCATTTCTGTCTTGCTTGATCTGCAGTGGTGGTCGGTGGCCATCCACTTCCTCCCATCGATGGTCTTGGTCTGGATCGCTGCGCTGCTATATATGCGCATTGCCGAGCCTGACGACGCCCCGCACGTGCAGCGCTTTAGCAACGCCACCCGCATCTGGACGGTCGTTGCAGCCATCGCTCTTTCCGTGGTGCTGTTTACGGGCACGATGGTGACCGGTTCCGGCCCGCACTCAGGTGACGCAGGCGTTGGCATGGAGGGCCGCCTGGAGCTCGACACCGAGATGCTGGCCTACGTCCACGCAGGCTGCATGTACCTGTATCTGGCTGCAACTCTGGTCGTCGTGTTCCTCCTGTGGCGTCAGAACGCCCCGCAGGACGCGAAGCGCACCGCGTTGGTTCTCATCGCGATGATCGTGGCGCAGTGGGCTGTCGGCGTGGCCCAGTTCTATTTGGGTGTCCCACGCTGGACGGTGCCCGTTCACATCGGCTTGTCGTCGGTCGTCGTGGCGTTTAGCGCTTTCCTTTATGCGCACGGCCGTCGTCGTCAGTACGGCGAGCGTATCGACGATACTCCTGCGATGCAGCACGTATCTGCCTAAAAACAGTTTCAGACACTTCTTCTTTCTGTAGCCTGGGTGGTATGAAAGCCATCCAGATTACCGACCACGGCGGGCCCGAGGTTCTTACCTACACCGATGTGGCCGAGCCAACCCCTGATGCCGACCACGTCCTCGTTGAGGTCATCGTGGCCGGCATCAATTACATTGACACCTACTTCCGCGAGGGCATCTACCACTCACAACTGCCCTATATTCCCGGATCCGAGGGCTGCGGCCGCGTCATCTCTGACCCCCGCGGCGAAATAGCTGAGGGCACGGTTGTCGCGTGGTGTGATGCGCCGGGCTCTTATGCCGAACGCGCCATCGTCCCGCGCAACCGGCTCGTCGCCGTGCCGGAGAGTTTCGACCACGAAGTTGCGGCCTCCATGCTGCTGCAAGGCATGACTGCCCACTACCTCATCCACGGGGTACATGACACTCAGACCGATGATTCCATATTGCTCACAGCAGGCGCGGGCGGAGTCGGCCTGCTCGCCACCCAGTTCGCCCGAGCCGCGGGCGCAAACGTGTACTCGGTTGTCTCTTCAGACGAGAAGGAAGAGCTTGCCTACGACGCTGGCGCGACCGAAGTGTTCCGCTATAGCGATAATCTTGCGGAGGTTGTCCGCCGCCGCAACGGTGGACGCGGCGTGGAGGTCGTTCTCGACGGCGTGGGCAAAGACACCTTCCACGAGTCACTTGAGGCCGTGAAGCCCCGCGGCTTGGTGTGCCTGTTCGGTGCGGCCTCCGGTCCTGTCGACCCGATCGACCCGCAGATCCTCAATTCTCACGGCTCAATCTTCCTCACTCGCCCCTCCCTCGGCGCATATACCGCCACCGACGACGAGTTCCGCATGCGCGCACAGGCCGTCGTTCGGGGAATCGAGGACGGCGTGCTGAAGTTCCGCATTGGACACAGTTATCCGCTTTCCGACGCTCGCCTCGCCCACGAGGACCTGCAAAGCAGAAAGACCACCGGTTCTGTGGTCTTGCGAGTGCGAGAGTCTTAAGGCTCTCCCATTAGAACAGGGTCAGATTGATTCCCAGTACCTCGGCGATCGTGGTCCAGCCGAGGACTGCATCAATAGACAGGCCGATAAACAAAATGGCCAAGTAGTTATTCGACAGAATGAACAGCTTTAGCGGCTTAACGTTTTCGCCAGCCTTGACTCCGTTATGCAAGCTAGTGGCCATGATGAGGAACACGGCACCAGTCGCAAGCGAGACTACAAGGTAGATCCAGGAAGTCGCCGGGATGATGAGGAGTGAGGTGATCACCGTCAGCCAGGAATATATCAGGATCTGCTGGGTGGTTTTTACCGGAGAGGCGATCACCGGCAGCATGGGTACCTCAGCCTTGGCATAATCATCGCGATACTTCATAGCCAGCGCCCATGTGTGCGGTGGTGTCCAGAAGAAGATGATCATGAACAGAACTACGGCCTGCCACCACTGGTCTGGGGTGCCGTCGTTAACGTTGTCCCGGATCACGGCCCAACCGACAAGGACAGGCATACAACCGGCTGCGCCACCCCAGATGACGTTTTGCCAGGTGCGACGCTTCAGCCACTTGGTGTAGACGTAGATGTAGAACCAGTTGGTCAGCAGGATGAAGACCGCGGCCAGCCAGGAGTTACAGACCAGCCACAGCCACAGCACACTGGCGATCAGCAGAACCCAAGCGAAGACTGTTGCCTTTCCCTTGGTGATCTTCGCCCGGACCAGCGGACGGGCGCGGGTCCGGCCCATCTTCTGGTCGATGTCATAATCGGCGACCATGTTGAAGGTGTTGGCGGCACCCGCACCCATCCAGCCCCCAAAGAGCGTGGCGAGGATCAGCCAGACCTCAGTCAGCGTGGGTACACCGCGGTTCGCCTGCAGCATCGCAGGGATTGCTGCGACTAAGAGGAGTTCAATGACCCGAGGCTTTGTCAGTGCTATATAGGCCTTGATCGTCTCCAAGAATTACTCCTCATTCCATTCGCGCCCATCCGTCGGGGCAGTGGCCGGTTCTCTCGCCACTGCACTTTGCGGACTTGTCTACGGAACTAGTCGGATGCCTCCGCTGGAAAGTTCCCGACGGTTTTATCGTCGTAAAGCGCCTGTCATTCCTTCGGACGATGGTACATCCACAAGGCGGGAGAAGAGTAATCCGACACCACTGTTTTATAAAGGTAGTGGATTATTTGAAGAGGATTCATTGGGAGTCGAATGAATTCGGTGGTGAGACGACCCGCATAGAGAAATCTTTTTGCTCATAGTACCAATGAGAGTGCTTTTACCAGTACAGTAGGAGGGGAAGTGATCCAACACTCTCCTGCACCAGTGGTGCGGTGTCTAACGCACTGGACCACAGGATGCGGATTTTCTACATAAAGCGAGGAAATTGTGACTCTGTCCCCTGAACTTAAGGCGATGACCGAACGTCGTTACCCAAACGACTGGACCGACAACGACACCCGAGCGATCGATACGGTTCGCGTACTCGCCGCAGATGCCGTGCAGAATGTTGGTTCTGGCCACCCAGGTACCGCGATGTCGCTGGCTCCCCTGGCGTACACCCTTTACCAACGCGTCATGAACGTGGATCCAAATGATAAGGACTGGATCGGTCGCGACCGCTTCGTCCTCTCCGCGGGCCACTCTTCCCTTACGCAGTACATTCAGCTCTACCTTGGCGGTTTCGGCCTTGAGCTGGATGACTTGAAGGCGCTGCGCACCTGGGGCTCCAAGACCCCGGGTCACCCTGAGTACAACCACACCGATCACGTGGAAATCACCACGGGACCACTCGGCCAGGGTTTGGCTTCCGCTGTCGGCATGGCAATGGCTGCTCGTCGTGAGCGTGGCCTGTTTGACCCTGAGGCACCGGCCGGCGAGTCCCCCTTCGATCACTACATCTACGCCGTTGCAGGCGACGGCTGCCTCCAAGAGGGCGTCACCTCTGAGGCATCGTCGCTGGCCGGCACCCAGAAGTTGGGCAACCTGATCCTGTTCTGGGATGACAACCGGATCTCGATTGAGGACGACACCCAGATCGCGTTCACCGAAGACGTGATGAAGCGCTACGAGGCCTACGGCTGGCAGACCCTCGAGGTCGGGTCCGGCGAAGACGTCGCCGCAATCCTTGATGCTGTCGAAGAGGCGAAGGCGGAGACCACTCGCCCAACCATCATCCGCGTCAAGACCGTCATCGGCTACCCAGCACCGACCATGATGAACACCGGTGCCATCCACGGCGCCGCACTGGGCGAAGAAGAAGTTGCAGCGACCAAGAAGGGGCTCGGCTTTGATCCTGAGGTCTCCTTCCCAGTCGAAGATGACGTGATCAACCACACCCGCAAGCTCGTCGAGCGCGGCGCTGAGAAGCATGCCGAGTGGCAAAAGAAGTTCGACGCATGGGCAGAGAAGAACCCTGAGCGCAAGGCTCTGCTGGATCGCACGACCGCGCGCGAGCTGCCTGAGGGCTGGGATGCAGAACTACCCATCTGGGACGCTGATCCGAAGGGAGTAGCTACCCGTAAGGCCTCCGAGGCCGTTCTCCAGGAGCTGGGCAAGACCCTGCCTGAACTATGGGGTGGCTCCGCCGACCTGGCTGGTTCGAACAACACCATCATCAAGGCTGACCCGTCGTTCGGTCCGGAGGCAATTTCCACCGACATGTTCCAGGCGAACCCATACGGCCGTAACCTGCACTTCGGTATTCGCGAGCACGCCATGGGCGCGATCATGAACGGCATCGCACTCCACGGCCCAACCCGCGTCTACGGCGGTACCTTCCTGATCTTCTCGGAGTACCTCTACCCCGCCATCCGCGTCGGCGCACTCTCCGGCATCGACGGCTACTACGTGTTCACTCACGACTCGATTGGTCTCGGCGAAGACGGCCCAACCCACCAGCCGGTCGAGACGCTGGCTGCTCTGCGCGCTATTCCGGACCTCGCGGTCCTGCGCCCAGCAGACGCCAACGAGACCACCGCCGCATGGGCCGCAGCCCTAGAGGGCAAGGAGCAGCCGAAGGCGCTGGCATTGTCGCGCCAGAACCTGCCGGTCTTGGAAGGCACCAAGGAGAAGGCTCGCGAGGGCGTCAAGCGTGGCGCGTACGTACTTGTCGAGGCGTCCAAGGAGACCCCAGATGTCATCCTGATGGCTTCCGGCTCCGAGGTTCAGTACGCAGTTGAGGCCGCTCAGAAGCTCGAGGACGAGGGTGTTGCTACGCGCGTCCTGTCTGTGCCGTCGATCGATTGGTTCCTGGAGCAGGACGAGTCCTACCGCAACGAGGCACTGCCTCCAGAGGTCGGCGCGCGCGTTTCTGTTGAAGCAGGAATTGCCATGCCGTGGCATCAGTTCACTGGTACGTTCGGCCGTAACGTTTCGATCGAGCACTTCGGTGCTTCCGCACCGGGTGCAGAGCTGTTCGAGCGTTTCGGCTTCACCACGGACAACGTTGTGAAGGCCGCAAAGGAATCCCTCGAGCTCATGAGGGAACACGTTAAATAATCAATTACTGCTTAAAGATTCACCACTGAAAGGAATGAACTTTATGAACACAATCGACAAGCTAGCGGATATCGGTACGTCGACATGGCTCGACGACCTGTCTCGCGATCGCATTAAGTCCGGCAACCTGCAAGAGGTCAAGGACTCGAAGTCCATCGTCGGTGTGACTACCAACCCAGCGATCTTTGCTAAGGCGATGTCCACCGGCAATGCTTACGACGAGCAGATCGCCGAGCTGAAGGAACAGGGCGCAGACGTGGACACCGCGGTCTACGCCATGTCCATCAAGGATGTGCAGGATGCCTGCGATATCTTTGCCGATGTCTACAAGGCCACCAATGGCGAGGACGGCCGCGTCTCCATCGAGGTTGACCCTCGTATCTCCGCTGATGAGGAAGGCACGCTGAAGCAGGCCAAGGAGCTGTGGGAGAAGGTTGATCGTGAGAACGTCATGATCAAGATCCCAGCTACCGACGAGTCCCTGCGCGCTGTCTCTGATGCCCTCGCAGAGGGCATCTCCGTTAACGTCACGCTGATCTTCAGCGTTGAGCGCTACAAGCAGGTCATCGAGGCATACAAGGACGGCATCAAGCGCGCGGCTGAGGCCGGCAAGGACGTCTCCAAGATCTTCTCGGTTGCATCCTTCTTTGTCTCCCGCATGGACACCGAAGTTGATCAGCGTCTCGACGAGATCGGCACTAAGGAGGCGAAGGATCTGAAGGGCCGGGCCGGTGTCGCTAATGCTCGACTTGCCTACCGCCTGTTCCTGGACGAGTTCGCTAACGACGATCTTCCTGCCGGTGCGAACAAGCAGCGTCCACTGTGGGCGTCCACCGGTGTGAAGAACCCGGACTACTCTCCAACCCTGTATGTGACCGAGTTGGCTGGTCCGGACACCGTCAACACCATGCCCGAGGCAACCATTGACGCCGCTTTGGACACGGAGAAGCTCCACGGTGACACCCTGACTGGTTTCACCTCGTCTGCTCAGAAGATCTTCCAGCAGCTTGAAGAGGTCGGCATTGACCTCGACGATGTGGTCAAGGTTCTTGAGCGTGAGGGCGTCGAGAAGTTCGTCGACTCCTGGCAAGAGCTCCTCGACTCCATGGAGACTCAGCTGAAGTAAGCACTTCTGCCCCAAAGTCCCGGCGACCGACTATTCTGGCGGTAGCCGGGACTTGGTATTTTTATCTATAGAATTATTTCTTCAGCGAAAGGTTTCTCGTGACTGATAGCGCTACCCAGTGGGTCAACCCCTTACGCAATCCACGCGACAAGCGACTGCCACGTATCGCAGGCCCGTCGGGAATGGTCATCTTCGGTGTTACCGGTGACCTTGCATACAAAAAGCTGCTCCCCGCTGTCTATGACCTCGCTAGTCGTGGTCTGTTGCCGGCCGGGTTTACCCTCGTCGGCTTCGGGCGGCGCGATTGGTCGAAGCAGGACTTCGAGGATTATGTCCGGGGTTCCGTCGAGGCAGGGGCGCGAACCAAGTTCGAAGAGCACGTGTGGACACGTTTGGCCGAGGGCATGCAGTTCGTCTCCGGTGCATTTAACGACGATCAAGCCTTCGATAACCTGGCAGACACGTTGGCGGAGATGGACTCTACCCGCGGAACCGGCGGCAACTGGGCCTTTTACCTATCTATTCCACCATCCGCTTTCGCCGATGTGGTGTATCAGCTCGACCGTGCCGGCATGGCCCAGGCGGGTGAGGATTCCTGGCGTCGTGTGATCATCGAGAAGCCCTTCGGCGATGACTTGGAGTCCGCGAAGGAACTGAACGCGATCGTCAACAACGTGTTCCCGGAGCAGTCGGTTTTCCGCATCGACCACTACCTTGGTAAGGAAACCGTGCAGAACATCCTGGCTTTACGTTTTGCTAACCAGCTGTTCGAGCCACTGTGGAACGCGCACCATATCGACCACGTCCAGATCACCATGGCCGAAGACATCGGCTTGGGCGGGCGTGCTGGCTACTACGACGGCATCGGTGCTGCGCGCGACGTGATCCAGAACCACCTGCTCCAGCTCCTAGCGCTGGTGGCGATGGAGGAGCCACTGAACTTTTCGCCGAAGTCATTGCGCGCCGAAAAGCTGAAGGTGCTGCGCGCGACCACGCCAGTGTTGCCTCTCGACGAGACCACAGCGCGCGGCCAGTACACCGAGGGTTGGCAGGGCTCACAGCACGTGCCAGGCCTGCGCGACGAAGAAGGTTTTGATCCGGAGTCAACCACCGAAACCTACGCTGCCTGCACCCTAGAGATCAATTCTCGTCGATGGGCGGGCGTGCCGTTTTACCTGCGTACCGGTAAGCGCCTCGGCCGCCGCGTCACCGAGATCGCCCTGGTCTTCAAGGAGGCACCGCACCAGCCATTCGACGAGGAAAAGACCGGATCCCTGGGCAACAATGCCGTGGTCATCCGCGTGCAGCCCGACGAGGGCGTGCTCATGCGCTTCGGCTCCAAGGTACCGGGCTACACCATGGAGGTCCGCGATGTGAATATGGACTTCTCCTACTCGGAAGCATTCACCGAGGAATCCCCGGAGGCCTACGAGCGCCTGATCCTCGATGCTTTGTTAGAAGATTCCTCCCTCTTCCCCACCAACGATGAGGTGGAGCGTAGCTGGGAGATCCTCGACCCGATCATCGAACACTGGCACACCGGCGGCCGCCCCGATGAGTATGAGGCGGGCACGTGGGGCCCGCAATCGGCAGATGACATGTTGGCACGTAACGGACACACCTGGCGTCGCCCTTAACCGGGCACCTGGTTGAAAGGAACCTTTTCATGATTTTGAACTTGCCTGATACCAGCATACGAGAGATCTCGAAGACGCTGCTGGAGGCCCAAGATAACTTTTCGCTCGCGACCGGGCGTGTGCTCACGTTAATCGTCGTGGCGCGTGCCGACGATAAACTCGACGAACTGCTCGACACGGTGCGTGATGCATCCCACGAGCATCCATCGCGCGTACTCGTGCTGATCTCGCATGACCGCCACGCGGAAACCAAGATGGACGCAAAGGCGATCCTCGCCGCGGATGCTGGTGCTTCCGAAATGGTGGTCATGAATCTCTACGGTGCACTCACTGAGGAGATCGCATCGATCGTCACGCCACTACTGTTGCCCGATACCCCAATCGTGGCGTGGTGGCCTACCACGGCCCCCGCGCGTCCTGCGGAGCACCCCCTGGGCAAGATTGCGCAACGACGGATCACCAACGCCCGCCACAATGTCTCTGGCAACGCGCTGCTGCGCCTGTCCAACGGCTACACGCCGGGAGATTCGGACATGATGTGGTCACGCATCACCCCGTGGCGTGGCATCGTGGCCTCCGCCCTGGACCGTTACCCGCACGAACCAGTCGAGTCCGCCGAGATTGTCGGACCTGCCGATAACCCAAGCGTGGACATTGCTGCAGGGTGGTTGGCGGACCGCCTGCGAGTACCGGTCACACGTAACTCGTTCCGTCCTGATGAAGAGGATAAGCAGACGCTGTTCTCCATCCGCTCGGTCACGCTGCACCGCGCGTCTGGCCCGCTCGTCGTAGAGGTTCTCGACGAACGCACCATGCGCCTCGCTTTTCCCAACCAGCCCGATTCACTCGTGGCGGCCAATATCCGCACCGACACGGAATGCCTTGCCGAGGAGCTGCGCCACCTTGACCCCGATGTGGCTTACGCGCAGGCACTAGAAGGCTTGGCGCACGTTCAGGTCAACTACTAAGTCGATCACTACCGAAAGGAGTACATATGGTAACAATTAATCAAGTTTCTGATCTTGACGAGCTGACGACCACAGCCGCCCAGCACTTCGCTGACGTCCTGAAAGAAATCCAGGCAAGCGCTGATAGCGGTGTGAACCGCGATGGTGTCGCTCACGTCGTCCTGACTGGGGGCACTGCGGGAATCGCCACCCTTGAAAAGTTGGCCTCCATCGAAGGGATTGACTGGGCTAAGGTCCATGTCTACTTTGGCGACGAGCGCAACGTCCCCGTCGACCACCCCGACTCTAACGAGGGCCAGGCCCGCGACGCGCTGCTGAACAAGGTCGATATTCCCGCCGACCGCATCCACGGCTATGGCCTGGGTGAGGTAGACATGGAGTCTTCTGCGCGTGAGTATGAGCAAGTGATCACGACCACCTCACCGCAGGGTTTCGATATCCACCTGCTTGGGATGGGCTACGAAGGCCACATCAACTCGCTGTTCCCCCATACTGACGCGGTGCGCGAAACTGAACGCCTCGTCATTGCCGTGACAGACTCGCCGAAGCCCCCACCGGAGCGCACCACGCTGACGCTTCCTGCAGTGGCACGCGCAGAACGTGTCTGGTTCCTCATTGCCGGCGAGGACAAGGCCGAGGCAGCCGGTCATGTCGCACGGCGCTCGCCTGCCGACGATTGGCCAGCCGCCGGTGCACAGGGCCGACAGGAAACGGTGCTGTTTGTCGCCGAGAACGCGGCAGCACACCTATAAACGACACGAGAAATCCTCCTCACCAAACAGCGGTGAGGAGGATTTTCGTCGTTAAGCGTGTGTTAGACGTAGGCCTGAATCAAGTTCAATCCGACGATGCACGCGATCCAGATAATCGCCATCAAGATAGTGATGCGGTCGAGGTTCTTCTCCACCACGGTGGAGCCGGATAGGTTCGACTGCACACCGCCGCCGAAGAGGCTGGACAGGCCGCCACCCTTGCCCTTGTGCAGCAGCACGAAGATGGTCATCAAAATTGCAGCGATAACCAGGATGATCTGCAATGCCAACGTCATGGTAGGTCGTGTCCTCTTTCGTCTGGATCGTGGAACTTGATCAAGTCTACACCACAGCGATCAAATGCCGTGTAGCCGCCTAGCCTGAGTTACGCAGCGCGGTAGCAAGACCATTCATCGTCAGCTGGATGCCTCGCGACACACCAGTGCGGTGATCACCGGCGCGGTGGCGGCGCAGCAGCTCCAGCTGAATGACGTTCAGCGGCAGCAAGTAAGGGAAGCGCGAACGCACCGAGCGGGCCAATGCCGGGTTGTCGGCGAGTAGATCGTTGGAACCCGTGATGCGTGACAGCATCGTCAAGGTGAGCTCGAATTCCTCCTTGATCACCCGGCAGATGCGCTCGGCGACCTCCTTGTCGGACACCAGGCGCGAGTACCGCTCCACCAGGCGCATCTCTGCCTTGGCCATGACCTGCGCCATGTTGGACAAGGTCGAGTTGAACCATGGCCAGTGTTCGTAGAGGTCGCGCAGTTCGTTGAGGCGGTTGTCGGCGTCCTCTCCTTCACCGACCCACCAGGACAGTGCGGAGCCAACGCCGAACCAGCCCGGGATCGCTGCACGCGACTGGGACCAGGCCAGCACCCACGGAATGGCGCGAAGATCCGAAACGTCCTGGGTCTGCTTGCGCGAAGACGGGCGGGAACCGATGTTGAGCTCGCCGATTTCGTCGACAGGCGTGGACTGCGTGAAGTACTGGATGAAGCCGGGGTCCTCGTGGACAAGCCCGCTGTACTTCTTTTGGGACAACGCGGAGATCTCCCCCATGATTTCGCAGGCGCGCTCATGGTCGTCGATCTTGCCGACCGGCAGCAGGCTGGCCTCAATCGTCGCGGAAACGAGTGCTTCCAGGTTACGTCGGGCGGTGGCCGGGTTGCCGTACTTGGCGGAAATGATCTCGCCTTGCTCAGTGACACGGACGCTACCGTCAACAGCACCCTCGGGCTGGGCCAGGATCGCGTCGTAGGACGGGCCGCCACCACGGCCGACAGTGCCACCGCGGCCGTGGAATAGGCGCAGGCGCACTCCTTCGTCTTTGCCAAGCTCAACCAGTCTGATTTCGGCGTCGTACAGCGCCCAGCTGGCAGCGAAGAATCCGCCGTCCTTGTTGGAGTCGGAGTAGCCCAGCATCACTTCCTGCAGGTCCCCGCGCTGGCGCAAGTAAGCGCGGTAGAGCGGCAGGTCCCACAGGTCGCGCAAAATGCCGGCGCCGGCTTCGAGGTCTTCGATGGTTTCGAACAGCGGGATAATGTCGATCTCCCCGGTCGGCTGGTTGCCATCGGCCCGGATTAAGCCCACCTCCTTGAGCAGGACCATGGGCTCCAAAATGTCGGACACAGACTGGGCCATCGAGATGATCTGGTGCGGCACCATGTCCGCACCGAACGCATCCACGGCATGCTTAGCCTGACGCAACAGGCTCATTTCACGGGCAGTGGCTTCGCTGTACTGGTGCGATGAGCTCGGCATGAGCGGCCGGGGGGTCTGCAGTTCAGCAGTCAGCAGCGCAACCTTTTCGTCTTCGCTCAGCGCCCGGTAGTCTTCGTCGACACGCGCCACGGCGAACAGCTCGCTGATCACGTCCTCGAAGCTCTCGGAATTCTGGCGTAGGTCGATCGAATACAGGTGGAATCCGAACGTCGCTACCGCGGAGCGCAGGTTTAGCAGGCGGTCGTCGGCGATGATCGCGTCGTTGGAGGCGCGTAACGACGCATCGATCACGTCTAGGTCCGCCAAGAAATCGGTCGCCAGCTCGTATGGTTCAAAGACTTCGTGCCAATTGCCTTCCAAAGATCCAGGGCCCAGGAGGTGTTCGTGTGTGCGACGAATCCGTCCCCGGATGCCGTGGATGGCGCGGCGGTAGGGTTCGTCGATACGCGAAGGGACGTTGTTGTGGCCTTCGGATGCCAGTGCGATCAGCTCGACCGTAACATCGGTCATGCGGTCCGACAAGCTCAACTCGTGCTCAAGCGCATGCAGTTGGGTCTCATAGTGCTGCAGCACGACCTGGGCTGCGCGGCGGGTTGCGTAGTCGAGCGTGTCGGCCGTGACATAAGGGTTGCCGTCATGGTCGCCGCCGACCCAGGAACCAGGACGCACGATCGCGCCCGTGACCGCCTCTGGCCCGTAGCTTTCCCCAAGAGCCGTGAACACGTCGCGGTTGATACGCGGAATCTCCTCCAGCAAGCTGAGCTTGTAGTAGCGCAGTCCCACCTCGACCTCATCCTCGATGCGCGGACGAGCGACGCGAATCAGAGCGGTTTGCCACAGCAGGGTCATCCGGCGCCGGATATCGCTTTCGACTGCCTCAAGTTTCTGCTGCGTACGCGCCGTTTCGGGAACCTCGAGAATGCGATGACGCTCCATCATCAGACGCGTGATGTGCTTCTGCGCATCAAAGACGGTGCGGCGGCGGGTTTCGGTGGGGTGAGCAGTGAGCACTGGGGCGACAAGGCCGTCGCTTAACGACGAAGCGACCTCCGCTTCCGTCACCTCGGATGCCGCCAGCTTCTCCCAGGTTGCCTCGAGGGTGGAGTCCTTCGGGGCTTCACCGTTGTCGGCTGCTTTTTCACGCTTCCACTCGTCGTGAAGGTCTTCGGCCAGGTTGGCCATGAGTGCGAAGTGGCTGAATGCGCGGATGACGGGGGTGGCGTCGTCGGGCGCGATATTGTCGAACATGTCAGTCAGTACTGAAAGTTCAGCTTCGCCCTTGGCGATCTCGAAAGCGGCCTGACGTGCGGACTCGACGCGGTTAAACACGTCCTCGCCTTCTTGATCGGCGATGATTTGTCCGAGGATCCGGCCTAGGTAGCGAATGTCCTCTTGGAGATGGTCGTGCGTAGACATCAAACAGTGTTCCCTAATTGAGATAGTACGGAGAAGCCCCGAAGAAAGCGGGTTCTTCGGGGCTAGCGGGAGTGTGAACCCCTTCTTAGTTGGTTGCGTCTGCTGCGGCTGCGCACAGCTTCGCGAAATCGTAGCCGTCGAGCGAAGCACCACCAACGAGGCCGCCGTCGACATCCGGCTGGGAAATGATCTCCGCAATCGTTTCCGTCTTGACGGAGCCACCGTAGAGGATGCGCATGTTGGCGGCGACGTCGTCGTCGGCAAGCTCTGCGACTGCCTTGCGGATTGCAGCATTGACCTCCTGTGCGTCTGCGGCGGAGGCAACCTTACCGGTGCCGATTGCCCACACAGGCTCGTATGCGATGACGGTCTTGGACAGCTCCTCGGTGCTCAGGCCAGCAAGCGAGTTGCGGGTCTGCTCCACCACGTAGTCGACGTGGGTGCCTGCCTCGCGGATTTCCAGGGGCTCGCCAACACACACGATGGGGCTAATCCCCCACTTCAGAGCCGCCTTTGCCTTGGCAGCGACGATCTCGTCGGTCTCATGGTGGTACTGGCGGCGCTCCGAGTGGCCCACAACTGCCCAGGCGCAGCCCAGCTTGGACAGCATCTCGCCGGACACCTCGCCGGTGTAGGCGCCAGAGTCATGCTGAGAGATGTCCTGCGCGCCGTAGGTGATCTTCAGGTCATCGCCCTCTACGAGGGTCTGCAGGGAACGAATGTTGGTAAACGATACAGTCAGCGCAACGTCGACCTTTTCGTAATCTTCCTTTGGCAGTGCGAAAGCGAGCTTCTGCACATCCGCGATGGCCTGCAGGTGATCGTGGTTCATCTTCCAGTTGCCGGCGATGAGTGGCTTACGTGCCATAAGTGACAGTGTCCTTTCAGTGAAAAAGTGTGTTTAGGAATTCAGGACGGAAACGCCTGGCAGATCCTTGCCTTCAAGGAACTCCAGCGATGCGCCGCCGCCGGTGGAGATGTGCGAGAAGCCCTCCTCGTCGAGACCGAGGGTGCGTACCGACGCTGCGGAATCGCCACCACCGACAACAGTGAAAGAGCCGTTGTTCTTGGTTGCGTCGATCATGGACTCTGCCACAGCGCGGGTGCCATCAGCGAAGTTGGACAACTCGAACACACCCATTGGGCCGTTCCAGAACACAGTCTTGGAGTCCTTGATGATATCCGCGTACTTCTTCGCGGTCTCTGGGCCGATGTCGAGGGACATCCAGCCTTCTGGGGTGCCGTCAAGATCAACGACCTTTCGGTCTGCGTCGTTCGAGAACTCGGATGCGACGACCAAGTCGACGGGCAGAACGATCTTGTCGCCGAAACGCTCCAGCAGGTCCTTGCACGTGTCGATCATCTCTTCTTGCAGAAGGGACTTCTGGGTGTTGTGGCCCTGGGCGGTCAGGAAGGTGTAGCACATGCCGCCACCGATGATGACGTGGTCCGCCTTGGTTGCCAGCGCCTCAATCACGCCGAGCTTGTCAGAGACCTTGGAGCCGCCGAGAACGACGACATAAGGGGACTCTGGGTTGTCCTTCACCGCTGCCAGGGTGCTGACCTCGTTGTCCACTAGCTTGCCGGCATAGGATGGCAATCGCTTCGCGACATCGTAGACGGAGGTCTGCGCGCGGTGCACCACACCGAAACCGTCGGATACGAACGCACCGTTGTCTGCGGCCAGGGCCACCAGCTCGTCGGCGAATTCCCCACGCTCTGCCTCATCCTTGGAGGTCTCACGCGGGTCGAAACGCACGTTCTCAAGCAAGAGGATCTCGCCCTCGGTCAGTCCGTTGGCGCGCTCGTGCGCATCTTCACCGGAGACGTCCTGAGCCAGCGCAACATACTGGTCGAGACGCTCCGACAGGGCTTCCGCCACTGGTGCCAGGGAGTACTTCGGGTCTGGTTCGCCCTTAGGGCGGCCCAAGTGCGCCATGACGATGACCTTTGCGCCACCTTCGAGCAGGGCCTTGAGGGTCGGCAGCGAGGCGTCGATGCGGCCTGGGTCGGTGATCTCGCCGGCATCGTTGAGTGGCACGTTGAAGTCAGAGCGGACGAGGATGTGACGGCCGTCGACGCCCTCGTCGAGCAGGTCTTGGAGATTCTTTACAGTCATTAGTTCAAGCTCCTAGGTAATTTTGTTGCTAATGGGTAAAACTAACGGCCCGAAGTGTGTGTTTACACACCCCGGGCCGCCATGAGGTTACGCGCTACGACAGCGGGCGCATGCCGGCGAGGGCACGCGACTTAACGCTGGCAGCTTGGGGCGCGGTGTCCTTAAAGCTTGGACGCGACCAGCTCGGTCAGACGCAGCAGCTGAGAGGTGTAGCCCCACTCGTTGTCGTACCAGGAAACAACCTTGACCTGGTTGCCGTTGACCTTGGTCAGGCCAGCGTCGAACAGCGAACCGTGGGAGTCGCCGATGATATCGGTGGACACCAGTGGTTCCTCGGTGTAACCGAGGGTGTCTGCGAAGTCGCCGGTGGAAGCCTTCTTGATGATCTCGTTAACTTCCTCGACGGTGGTCTCGCGGCCTGCCTCGAAGGTCAGGTCGGTTGCGGAACCGGTGATGACTGGGACGCGCAGTGCGTAGCCATCCAGCTTGCCCTTGAGCTCTGGCAGAACCAAGGCTACGGCCTTAGCCGCACCAGTGGAGGTAGGCACGATGTTCTGTGCAGCTGCACGTGCGCGACGCAGGTCCTTGTGAGGAGCGTCGTGCAGGCGCTGGTCACCCGTGTAAGCGTGAATGGTGGTCATCAGGCCCTTGACGATGCCGAGCTCGTCGTTCAGGACCTTTGCCATTGGGGCCAGGCAGTTGGTGGTGCAGGATGCGCCGGAGATGATGTTGTGGTTCTCTGGATCGTAATCCTCGTGGTTCACACCGTAAACGAAGGTTGCGTCCTCGTTCTTTGCAGGAGCGGAGATGATAACCTTCTTCGCACCAGCGTCGATGTGCGCCTTTGCCGCCTCAGCGTCAGTGAAGAAACCGGTGGACTCGATCACGATGTCAACATCGTGCTTCGCCCAGTCCAGGTTCTTTGGATCGCGCTCTGCGTAGACAGCGATGCGGTTGCCGTCGACGGTGATGGACTCGTCGTCAAACTCAACATCCTTGCCCAGCTGGCCCATGATGGAGTCATACTTCAGCAGGGTCGACAGGGTCTTGTTGTCGGTCAGGTCGTTGACTGCAACGACCTCGAGGTCAGAGTTGCCCTGGACAACTGCGCGGAAGAAGTTGCGGCCGATACGTCCGAAACCGTTGATACCAATGCGTGTAGTCACTAATCTATCTCCTCTAAAGTCGGGAATATTTCCGGACAAACCTCACTAAAAAAGCCATCTAGCAGCGGTCTTTGTCCGACAATCACCAGTTTAGCGCGGTTCTACTCTTCTCGCAGAAGGCATTTACGCTGTTTTCTTCCCACGTTGGGAGGTTGCCCGATTCTGTCCGAAACTGCCACATTCGCGATCGTCGGAATGTGCCTTTAGCCAACAAAGTGCATGACAAGCAGGCGAGTGCGAGCGCGAAGACTACCCCCAATCGCTCCTCCTCCGATGGTGACGAATCACCAATCCTGTCCAGTGATGTTTGTCACAACAGATAGCGGTGTGTTAATCGCGGTCCACTAGCCATGTGGAAATCTAGTCGCCGCCGCCATCGTTAGTAATAGCGGAATGCGTATCTGGGATACCGAGTTCAGCCGCACGTTTGTCTGCCATCGACAACAGACGCCGGATTCGCCCGGCCACGGCATCCTTCGTCATCTGCGGATCAGCCAACCGGCCCAGCTCCTCCAAGGAAGCGTGTCGGTGCTGTACGCGCAAGAACCCGGCCTCCGCTAAGTGCTCAGGCACATCGTCGCCCAAAATCTCCATCGCTCGTTCCACCCGCGCAGCCGCCGCTGCAGCTGCCTGAGCGGAACGTCGCAGGTTGGCATCGTCGAAATTCGCTAGGCGGCTCGCGTTCGTCTTCACGATGCGCTTCTTACGCTTCTCGTCCCACTCCAACCGCGTCCTGGTTGCTCCGATCCGGGTCAGCAAAATGCCGATCGCTTCGCCGTCACGCACCACCACGCGCTCCACGCCACGCGACTCTTTTGTCTTCGCTGACACACTTAGCCTTCGTGCAAGGCCGACAAGTGCCAGAGCAGCCTCTTGGCGTGGGCAGATCACTTCCAGTGTCGACGAGCGCCCTGGCTCCGACAACACACCACGAGCGAGAAAGGCACCACGCCACGCGGCCTCAACCTGGCTGACCGTGCCCGAAATGACTTGGCGGGGCAAGCCCACCACAGGGTGGCCCGAGGCCGTCACCAGATGCAGCCGGCGAATCACTTCGTCGCATCCATCGGTGATGGTGACTTCGTGGCGGGTTTCACGCGTCGTGGCACCTGGAGAAATTGTCGTCACCTTCACTGTCGCCGGGCACAGCTCTCGGATCAGCTCGGCCAAGTGATCAGCGACAGGGCGCGAATCGAAATCGGCGACGATGGTCAGACCGTGCACGCCCTGCTCAATCTCGCCTGCGTAACGAATCATGGCAGTCGCCTCAGCGATCCGGTCATCCCGGGCCCCAAGAGACACCTGCAATAATTCATCCTTGACTTTCGCAGTCAGTGCCACGATCGGCCTGCCTTTCTACCTCACTTCGCATGGGATCTTCAGAACGGTCCCCGGAACTACTGGCGCTTTTCGTAAAGATCGCGCAGCGCCATTGCCAACTTGGCCGGGTCATGCTTGTTCACGCTCGCCCCAGCCTCATCGGCGACGTGGACATCATAGTACGCAATCTCCCCACCGAGGCTGGCCGCAGCCCGCTGCAAGTGGCCTCGCTCTCCTTTTGTTGGGCTGATGTAATTGTCGGCCAAAAAAGCATCAACTCGCAGTTCAGGGGCGTGTTGACTGAGAACGTGGATGTGGCGCTCCGTCGTAAAACCATGAGTTTCCCCGGCTTCCGGCGACAGGTTCAAGATGACGACGACAAGCGCCGGGGTTTCATTGAGCGCAGCGACGATATCAGGCACCAGGACATGCGGAATCACCGAAGAAAACCACGATCCCGGGCCTAGTGTGACCACGCTGGCGTCCATAATTGCTTGGACTGCATTGTCGTTGGCCGCCGGAGCTTCCGGAATCACCCGCACGCGCCGCACCTGGCCTGGCGTGGTCGCCACCGCCACTTGGCCACGCACCGGACGCATCACCCGAGGGTCGTCGTCAAGCCCCGCGACATCGGCTTCTAAATCCAGCGGCTCGTTGCACAGGGGAATCACGCGCCCTGCCGACCGTGTCCATTGCGCCACAGTGTCCAAAGCTTGCTGCATGTCGCCAAGCTCCTCGGCAAGCCCGGCCAGGATGAGATTGCCCACAGCGTGGCCAGCCAGTGCACCATGGCCACCGAAGCGATGCTGTAAGAGATTGCGTGACAGCGCGCCTGCGTCGTCGTCATGCGCAAGCGCGGCCAACGCCATCCGCAAATCCCCTGGCGGGATCATGCCAAGCTCACGCCGGATGCGTCCCGACGACCCGCCATCGTCTGCCACTGTGACAACCGCGTTGACTTTACCCGTCGTCAGCGACTGCGCCGCTAGCAATGTTTGATAAAGACCGTGGCCCCCACCTAGGCAGGCCAGATCTCCCGAATATTTCTTCATGGAAAAACTTTCTACCCAGCCCTGCGCTAGCTCTTATCGAGGTCGCGGTGCATCACTGCCACGTCGACCGAATCGTCCTCGCTCAAACGACGACCGATCTCCTCCGAGATCGCAACGGAACGATGGTGACCGCCCGTGCAGCCAATACTTACCGTAATAAAGTTCTTCCCCTCGTGGCGATACCCAGGCAAAATAGACCCGATTAGCTCGACTACGCCATCGACGAAGGCGGGCGCATCGTCTTGCGCCAACACATAATCAGAGACCTGCTGATCCGTGCCACGATAAGCCCGGAGCTCCGGAATCCAGTACGGGTTCGGCAAGAAGCGCACATCGAACATGAAATCGGCATCTCGTGGGGCACCGTGTTTGAACCCGAAAGACTGGATGGTGATGTGCTGCTTCTTCTTCGCAACATCGCCGAAAGAGGCCTCGATCGCACGGCGCAGATCATGGATCGACAAATTCGACGTATCGATAATGATGTCAGCCTGATCACGCACCGGCGCAATAGAATCGCGTTCGCGCTGGATACCGGCACTTAGCGGATCATCACCCTGCAACGGGTGGGTGCGGCGCACCCCGTCGAAACGCCGGATCAGCACGTCGTCACGCGCTTCTAGGAAGAGCACCGTCGGGTCATAGCCCTTCTCCCGCAAGTTGTGAATCGTGCCCAAGAGCGAGCCATTAAACATGCGGGCGCGGACGTCGGTGACAATCGCGATGCGATCGACCGGTGAGTCATCCGCGGTAGCCAGCTCTACCATCTCTTCAATCAACTGCGGAGGGAGATTTTGGGGGACGAAAAATCCCTTATCCTCGAAAACCTTCGCGGCGGAAGACAGGCCGCCTCCGGACAACCCGGTAATAATCACCGGCGGGATAGGACCATCCAGTGCAATGTCGTTTGTCATGGCACCCATGGTATCGAATCGCTATTGTTCGATGTGCAAATGTTCATAAACAGTTGCCGCTAGCTTCGGTCCAATCCCCGGAGCCTCCGCTATCGCGTCAACAGAAGCCTCCCGAATCTTTTTCACGCTGCCGAAGTGCTTCACCAAATCGCTCTTCCGCGTCGGCCCCAACCCCGGCACCCCGTCAAGAGCGGAGGCGCGCATTCGTTTCGACCGCTTCTGTCGGTGGTAGTTGATGGCAAAACGGTGCGCCTCATCACGAACTTGCTGGAGAAGGTACATTCCCTGAGAGTTGCGTGGCAGAATCACCGGTTCGTCGTCGTCAGGCACCCATACTTCCTCGAGGCGCTTGGCTAGACCGATCAGCGTGACGTCTACGACACCGAGTTCATCAAACACGGCCTGGGCGGCATTGACCTGGGGCTTTCCACCATCGACGATGAACAGATTCGGCGGGTAGGCAAACTTACGCCCTTCCGCCGCCGCGGTCGCGGCAGACACAGCGGTAGCATCCGTGGTCTCTACCTCAGTGATTTCGTCCGCGAAGACCGTCTCGTCGACATCGAGCTCCTCCGGGTTCGCCAGCTTATCGGCGTTGTAGCGCTTAAAACGACGACGAGTGACCTCTGCAATCGAGCCCACATCGTCGCTGCGCCCATCGCCGGCGGCCTCCTTGATGCGGTAACGCCGGTAGTCATTCTTCTTCGGCAGTCCGTCCTCAAATACCACTAGCGATGCCACCACATCCGTGCCTTGGATATGCGAGATATCAGTGCACTCAATGCGCAGCGGAGCTTGATCCAGCCCCAGCGCATCCTGGATGTCCTGCAGCGCTTGCGAGCGCGCCGTGAGATCACCCACGCGCTTCAACTTGTGCTGGTGCAGCGCTTCCACCGCGTTACGGTGCACCGTCTCCATCAAGGCGGCCTTATCACCACGCTGCGGCACGCGCAGGTCTACCTGGGAGCCACGCAGTTCGCTGAGCAGCACTTGGACTTCCTCCGCCTCGTCAGGCATGACCTCCACGAGGATCTCGCGGGGCACTGGGTTGTAGACACGCACCGGGGCGTGCGACTCCTGGTCCACCCCCCTGCGGCGAATCTTGTTTTGCTCGATCTTCTTGTCTTCTTCGGCTTCAGCTTCAGCACGCTCTACGGCGTCCGAGTAGTACTGGACAAGGAAGTTTTGCATCAGCACCGGGATTGCCGGATCGGGCTCGGCGTCGTCGCGACGCTCCATGCTGCCTGGCTCATCGCCGGTCTTTTCGACGACCCACCCGCGCTGAGCACGGATCCTTCCGTCACGCACATTGAACACCTGCACGGCTGCTTCCAGCTCATCGGTGGAAAAGGCGATAACATCTGCATCCGTGTCGGTACTGAGTACCACAGTCTGGCGCTCCGTCACCTTTTTAATAGCGTCAAGGTCATCGCGCAGTTTGGCGGCCTTCTCGAACTCGAGGTTTTCGCTGGCCTCCATCATGCGGCGCGTGAGTTCCTTCGTCACCGGTTCCGTGCGTCCCGACAGAAAGCCCATAAAACCAGAGACGATCTCGTCGTGCTGCGCCTCGTCGACACGCCCCACACACGGGGCCGCACACTTGTCGATGTAGCCCAGCAAGCAAGGCCTGCCCAAAGATTCGTGCCTGTTAAATACCCCCTTGGAGCACGTGCGCACCGGGAAGACGCGGGTGAGCAGATCGAGAGTCTCACGCACGGCCCACGCGTGGGAGTAGGGGCCGAAATAGCGCACGCCCTTACGCTTCGGTCCACGATAGAAAAACGCGCGCGGAAACTTCTCGCCCACGCTGACCGCCAACATGGGGTAGGTTTTGTCGTCGCGGTACATGACGTTGAACCACGGGTCGAAGCGCTTAATCCACGTGTACTCCAGCTGTAGTGCTTCCACCTCGCTGGCCACCACGGTCCACTCCACCTGCGAGGCGGTGAACACCATCTGCTTCGTGCGTGGGTGCAGCTGGGCGGGGTCCTGAAAGTAGTTCGACAGCCGAGCGCGGAGATTCTTGGCCTTGCCAACGTACACGACGCGCCCTGATTCGTCGCGAAATTTGTACACGCCCGGATCCGTCGGAATAGTTCCGGGGGCCGGGCGGTAAGTATCCGGATGTGCCACAGACTAATCTTCCGGCATGTACTTCGACTCTAGGACGCGGAACTGGCGCACATACTCCAATGCCTTCTCCCCGTCAGCTGACTGGATCGCCCACAGCGGGACATACTCGAACTCCGGCAGTTCCAAGCGCGCCATTCGCGAGCCCTGCGGGAAGCTGAGACCGTAAATGACGACCCAGCTATAAAAACGGGTGCCGATCATGTTGCGGACCTCAACACCGTCCGCGTTGGCGCGCACGCGTGGGCGGTTCAACGCGATCCACGACAGAATGGCGATGATGACACCGATCAGCGGGTAGGCCCACTTGTCAATGGGGGTAATGGTTGCGCCGGTGAATTCGATGTCCACCACGACACCCATGAAGATATGGATCAGTATGACGACGATCACCCAGCCGATCGCTACCTTGCGCAGGAAATTCGAGGTCGCCTCAAACTCCCAAGGCTTATCGGTGGTGGCCGCGAATGGGTCGGCCGCGTTCATGATCGCGATTTCGCGGTCTGTGAGCCCACCCGAGGAGTTCTTAGTGTTTGGTGTGTTCTCGTCCACTTAGTTTCGTCACCATTTCCACGCTTGATTGATCGTTACCTGATCCTAGTCCGCTCCGCGCGTGCCGACTAATCGGCTGGAATGGCGCGGACCTTCTCTAGTTCGACCGCTGCCCCGAGGGCCGCACGCATCGCCTCGGCACCCTTATCCTCGATGGCGCCGTCCCCACCTGCACGCGCTACGGCCTGCTCATGGGTGTTCACGGTGAGCACGCCGTTGCCCACGGGAGTGTGTTCGTCGAGGGCAATCCTGGTCAGCCCGGCGGTGACGGAGTCGCACACATAATCAAAGTGTGGTGTATCCCCACGGATCACGCAGCCCAGTGCCACGACGGCATCGTAGCGTCGAGCACACGCTTGGGCGACCACCGGCAATTCCATGGCACCGGCGACGGTGTATTCGTCGGCACGCGCCCCAGCGTCCTTTGCTGCGGCGAGGGCGCGCTCACGCATCGGGTCAACGATGTCGGCGTTCCACTGCGTGGTGATCACGGCCACGCGCATGCCTTCTGCCTTGACGGGTGCTGGTTCTGGACGTCCTGTGGTAGCCATGTGACTCCTTGTTAGTGGTGGGCGGGATCGGCATCCCATTGTTCGACGGCGGGAAGATCGTGACCCATCCGGTCACGCTTGGTGCGCAGATAGCGGATATTTTCGCAGGTCGGGACGACGTCGATACGCACGCGACCCGCGACCTGGGGGCCAAAGCCCGCAAGCGCCTCAGTCTTCAGGGGATTGTTCGTCATTAGCTGAAAGGACTCCACCCCCAGGTCCGCGAGAATCTGCCCGGCCACGGAATACTCCCGCGCGTCGGCCGGCAGCCCTTGCTCAAGGTTTGCGTCGACGGTGTCGAGACCCTCGTCCTGGAGCTTATAGGCCTGCAGCTTGTTCATCAGGCCGATGCCGCGCCCCTCGTGGCCACGGACATAGACGATCACGCCCACTCCTGCCTCCTGGACGCGTCGCATCGACTCATGGAGCTGCTGGCCACAATCGCACCGGGTGGAAGCAAAAACGTCGCCGGTCAGGCACTCAGAGTGGACGCGTACCAACACATCGGTGGCGCCAGAGACATCCCCGACGACCAGCGCCACGTGTTCGGTGCCGTCGATCACGTGCTGGTAGCCGTACGCAGTGAACCGGCCAAACTCTGTGGGCAGCTGCGCCGTCGTGACGCGCTCGATGTGGGTTTCGGCGTGCTTGCGGTAGGCGATGAGCTGCTCGATGGAGATCATCTTCAGCCCATGTTCGTCGGCGAAGCGGCGCAGCTCAGGAGCGCGCGCCATGTCGGTCGGGTCATCTTCGGACACGACCTCGCACAAAGCACCCACGGGCTCAAGCCCCGCCATCCGCGCCAAATCCACCGCGGCTTCGGTGTGCCCGTCGCGCTTGAGCACCCCACCACGCCGTGCACGCAAGGGCACCACGTGGCCGGGGCGGGTGAAATCCTCCACCCCGCGGGCCGGGTCCGCCAGACGCGTGATGGTCTCTGATCGAGAGGCGGCCGAAATACCTGTGGTGCCGGTGGCCGCGTCAACGGTCACGGTGTAGGCCGTGGAGCGGGCGTCCTCGTTGCGGGCCACCATCGGCGGCAGGTTCAGCGCATCGGCCCGGTCATCCTCCATGGCCACGCAAATATAGCCGGAGGTATAGCGCACCATAAATGCGACTAAATCCGGGGTGGATTGCGCTGCGGCGAAAATGAGGTCTCCCTCGTTTTCACGCCCCTCGTCGTCCACGACAACCACGGCCTCGCCACGGGCGATCGCGGCAACGGCCTCCTCGACGGAATCTAGGCGAATGGAGCTCTCGGTCATGAAAATAGACCTTACTTGGTCACCATTTTCTCAACGTACTTGGCCACAATATCGACTTCAATGTTCACCACATCACCGGCAGCCAAGTCCCCTGCGGTGGTCTCCGCCAAGGTGGTGGGAATTAGCGACACCTCGAAATAGTCCTCGCCCACGGCAGACACAGTGAGCGACGTTCCGTTGACAGTTATCGAGCCCTTTTCGACGACGTACCGCGCCAATTGTTCCGGCAGCGAAAAGCGGAACACCTCCCAGTGTTCGGAGGCCTCGCGGCTCATCAGCTCCGCGACACCGTCGACGTGCCCCTGCACGATGTGGCCGCCGAAGCGTGCGCCGGCCTGCATGGCGCGCTCCAGGTTCACCTTCGCCCCAGGAGCCAGGGCGCCCAGACCGGAGCGATCCAGCGACTCCTGCATCACGTCCGCGCTGAATACGCCTTCGTCAATCGCGGTCACGGTCAAGCAGACACCGTTGACTGCGATGGAATCTCCCAGCGCAGCATCCGAGGTCACCAGCGGCGCGTCGATAGCGATGCGTCGCGAATCACCCAAATCCTCAAGACGCGTGACAGTACCGATTTCTTCAACGAGTCCAGTAAACATCCAAATCCTTTACCATCTCTATGAGCACATCGCCTGCGAAACAATCCGTATCTACTACATCAAACCGCGGCATCTCCGTTAATGTTCCACCCAACCCGCGCGCCAGCACACCACGCCCGGCCCCCATGAGCATCGGCGCGACATAAGCCTGGACACAGTCGACATACCCCGCCTCGACAAAGCTAGTGGCCAACCCCGCCCCGCCCTCGACGAGTAGGTCGCGCACGCCCTCGTCGTAAAGCGCGCTCAGTGCGGCATCGATCGTCGGAAATTGCTCAAAGCCCAACCGCGTCAGGTTTCCTTCGGGCACATCGCGCGCGCCGACGACCACCCTGCGCGGCTGATGGTCGCGCAGGGACCCATCGGGATGGCGGGCGGTCAGGGAGGGATCGTCGGCAAGCACCGTGCCGGTACCCACGACGATCGCGTCACGACGAGCGCGGTCACCATGCACATGCTCGCGGGCAGCCGGGCCGGTGATCCACTGGCTGGTGCCATCGGGGGCGGCCGTGAAACCGTCGACGCTGGCCGCGAACTTGATGGTCACCGCCGGGCGGACCAGGCGCATGCTGGTCAGCCACGGGATCAAATCCGCGACCACATGGCGGTGATAGAGCACCTCAACGCCACGCGAACGAAGGTACTCGGCTCCCCCACTGGCCTGCGGATTCGGGTCGGGGGTGAGGTAGATGACTCGGGCGATCCCGGCATCGGCCAGCGCATGCGAACAGGGCCCGGTCCGGCCCGTGTGGTTGCACGGCTCCAAGGTCACCACGGCGGTGGCCCCACGCGCGCGTTCGCCGGCTTTGCGCAGGGCGACCACTTCCGCGTGCGCGCCGCCGGCCGGCTCGGTTCCACCGGTGGTGATCAGTGCGCCGTGCTCGTCGTAAAGCGCGCACCCGACAGGCGGATTGGGGCTTGTTGTGCCGCGTACGTCACGTCCTGCGGCGACGGCGTCCGAAACTTTAGGACGCAAGCTTGCGCAGCTCCTCCACTGCAGCCCCTGGATCCTCCTTGCCGAAGACGGCGGAGCCGGCGACGAAAGCATCAGCGCCGGCTGCCGCACCCTCGGCGATGGTATCGGCGTTGATCCCGCCATCGAGCTCGATGATGCAGTCCAAGCCGCGCTCGTCGATAGCTGCACGCAGGGCGCGGACCTTGTCCATCATCTCGGGCATAAACTTCTGCCCGCCGAACCCAGGTTCGACAGTCATGACGATCACTTCGTCGAAGTGCTCCAGATCATCCAAGTAGGGCTCGATCGGGGTATCGGGCTTGATGGCGAAACCTGCCTGGCAGCCCTTCTCCTTCAACAGCTTCGCGGCGGCCACGTGGTCGTCGGTCGCCTCCACGTGGAAAATGATGCGGTCAGCGCCGGCCTTGATATAGGTATCGAACCACTTCTCCGGCTCCTCGATCATCACGTGCACGTCCATGAACTGATCCGTCACCCCATCGACGGCCGCGGTCACGTCTGGGCCGAAAGAGAGGTTCGGAACGAAATGGCCGTCCATGATATCCACGTGGATCCAGTCCGCGTTCGGGACCTTCAACACGTCGGCGCCCAGGTTGGCGTAATCGGCGGCAAGGATGGATGGGGCAATATATGGTGCAGACATACCCCTGATCCTACTC
The DNA here is from genome assembly GCF_043426755.1 of Corynebacterium sp. GTDB lineage: Bacteria > Actinomycetota > Actinomycetes > Mycobacteriales > Mycobacteriaceae > Corynebacterium. The sequence continues at coordinate 42,610 of NZ_JBHWRP010000091.1, forward strand.
CCCCTTCTTCCGCAGCACTGCAAAGAACATCGCATCGGTTCCGTGGCGGTGCGGCCACATCTGGACACTCAAGTTGTCACCAGTTTTATCCATCCCGCCGGTGTAGCCGTGCGCGTCTTCCTCAGTGACCTCACCAGCGGCAAGCAGCTTATCGACGACGCCCCGGGTCTCGCGCAGATCAGGCGAGCAAGTGGAGTAGACCACCACTCCACCCGGTTTCACAAGGTCCACCGCACTGCGCAGCAGCTCCTCCTGCAGGACAGTCAGCTCAGCGATGTCTGATTCCTGTTTCCTCCAGCGCGCCTCCGGCCGACGCCTCAAAGCGCCGAGGCCGGAGCAGGGGGCGTCGACAAGCACTCGGTCGAAGCCGGGTTCCAGGCCGGGGCTGCGGCCGTCGGCGACGTGCACGGTGACAGGCTGACCGGCAACCGTCTTGCGGATCAGGTCGGCCCGGTGGGAGGAGACCTCCACCGCGTCCACGTGCGCCCCATCGATCGCGGCTAGCGATGCCATCAGCGCCGCCTTGCCGCCAGGGCCCGCGCACAGGTCGAGCCAGCGGCCCTGGTCGTCCTCAACGGGCACCTCGGTGACCGCACGGGCGATCAGCTGCGAACCCTCGTCCTGGACGGCTGCCATGCCATCGCGCACCGGCTGCAGTTGGCCCGGATCGCCCTGCTCCAGGTAGACGGCATAAGGCGAGTAGGTTCCCTCTTCGCCGCCGGTGATCAGCGCGAGCTCCTCGGCAGAAATCTCCCCGGGGCGCGCCACTAGGTGTACGACTGGGCGATCAGAATCGGCACGCAGCGCCTCTTCCAACTCGTCCTGACCGAGCACACGCGCAAAGGACCGCGCGATCCACTCCGGGTGCGCAGTGCGAAAGGCGACCGCCGCAAGCTCCTCTTTCGGCGTCAGTTGCTCAATCCATTCTTGCGGTTCTGTGCGGCTGATCGAGCGCAGAATCCCGTTGGTAAAGCCCTTGGCCTTGTCGTGCCCGGCTTCTTCCACCAAGCGCACGGACGTATCCACCGCCGCATGTGGCTCAACGCGCGTGTACAACAGCTGATAAGCGCCGAGGCGCAGCGCATCCAGCACCTCCGGGGCGACCTGGTCAAGGCTTCTCGACGAACATTTCCCAATCACTGCGTCCACCACGCCCTGGTTGCGCAACGTGCCATAGGTCAGCTCCGTGGCGAAGGCGGCATCGCGGCCTGTGATCTTGCGTTCCCGCAGCAGGTTCGGCAGCGTGAGGTTGGCATAGGCGCCATCCCCGCTCACGCGCTGCAGCACGTCGAAGGCTGCGCGGCGTGGCTCGTCCACACCCGCAGTATTTCGCCGTTGGGGTTTCTGTTTCTGCTTCTGTTGCGCCCGTTCAGGCTTGGCAGCTTGTCGACGACCAGACGTACGTGACCGAAATCCACCACTCACTGGAACACCACTTCACCTTCACTGTTATAGCCACGCGCCCACGCGGCAGCATCCATCATCTTCTTCCCTGGCGGCTGGGCAGTGCCCAACACCACATCAGTGGTTGCGGTGCCCACATAGACAGCATTCTTTTCTGCGCGCACATGTCCTGGCACCAGAGTGTCCTCCTCGCTCAATGTGACGGGTCCAAGTTTGAAGCGCTCGTCGTTAAGCGTGGTCCATGCCCCAGGCCCAGGCGTATGCGCCCGGATGTGCCGATCAATCGCGAAGGCCGGGGTGTCCCAGGAAATGCGGGCGTCCTCCGTGGTGATCTTCGCTGCATGGGTGGCTTCCCCGCGCTGCGGCTGCGGGTCCGCCTGGCCGGAGGCGAGCAGATCCATCGTGGCTGTCAGCAAATCCGCGCCCGAGTACGCCAGGCGGGTCAAGAGGTCATCGGCGGTATCGGTGTCCCGAATCTCCTCGGTGACGGTGCCCAAAATATCGCCGGTGTCCAGGCCCTCGTCGATGCGGAACGTCGTAGCACCTGTGATCTCATCGCCAGCGCGAATCGCTGCCTGCACCGGAGCGGCACCACGCCACGCCGGAAGCAGCGAAAAGTGCAGATTCACCCAACCGTGCGTCGGCACATCCAGCAGATCCTTCGGCACAAGGTTGCCGTAGGCCACCACCGGGATCGCCTCAGGGGCAAGCTCTTGCAGGCGGGCGCGCACGGCCTCGCCGTCTTCCGTGCCAGCCTTCAGCGTTGTTGGGGTGAGCACCTCGATGCCATGCTCGGCCGCCAGCGCCTTCACCGGCGAAGGATGCAACGTCCGGCCCCGGCCACGGCGGGCATCAGGGCGCGTGATCACCGCCACCACCTCATGATCAGACGCCAGCAGCCTCTCCAAGGCCACCACCGCAGGTTCCGGGGTTCCGGCAAAAACAAGTTTCATCGTCGTTAGTCCTCCTTAAACCAATCGGCAGCACGGATCTGCCCCATCGCTTCCTTACGCACATCCGGCTCAAGCCGCTTCAAAAACAGCACGCCGTCCAGGTGATCCGTCTCATGCTGAATACACCGCGCCATCAACCCCGAAGCCTCCACCAACAGCGGGCGGCCATGCACGTCCTGCCCGCGCACCACCACCGTGTTGTAACGCTGCGTCTCAGCAGAAATATCAGGGATGGACAAGCACCCCTCCGGGCCCAACTGCATCACATCGCCCACAGGCTCCCACACCGGATTAATGATCGCCCCGCGCAAACCCGATTCCACGTGAGAACAATCAAACACAAACACACGCTTCAACACACCAATCTGATTGGCGGCCAGCCCCACCCCGCCTGCAGCGTCCATGGTGTCCAACATGTCGTCGACAAGCGCGCCCAAAGACGCATCAAACTCGGTGATCTCACCGGCGCGCGAAGTAAGCACGGGGTCCCCGAAAAACCGGATCTCGCGGATAGTCATCCTGTGTGGTGCACCTTTCCCAAAACTGATCAACGATACGGCCACTTAGTCTACTCGGTCCAGACCACCAGACCGCTTCCGCTAACCCACGTGGATCGGATCCACCTGAATCCGCAACGGCGCATCATCCTTAAGCAAAGCGCGGTTAATCGCCGCCACCCGCAAAGCATGCCCCACATCATTGCGGCCCCGCAGCGGGATCCGAATCAACACGCGCTGCGCCGGACCCAACTCATCCCGCTTCCACGTCCCTGGCAACTCCACACCCGCGGGCAGATCCACCGGGCCCAACACATCCGCATCAGCCGGCAACTCCACCAGCGACAAGAACTGCTCCAGCGTCGCCGCCGGCGCATCCACCGCCGCCATATGCACCGCAGGAGGAAAACCAACCTCACGCCGCGCCTCCAACTCGGCCGCCGCATGGCCAGGCATATCCCACCGAATCAAATGCTGCACCACAGGCGCATTCGGGGCCGCCACGACGATCACCTCACCCCCATCCGCGTGCGGCTCCACCAACGTAGCCGCCGCCGCCCACTTCGCCATCGTGTCCTCCATCGCACGCAGATCCGCCCGGCCCATCAGCGCCCACGTATCCAGCAGCACCACCGCCCCGTAGGTCTTGTTCGTGCCGACGACCGCAGGCTCCGCCCCCGGCGTGGCCACCACGATGGTCGGGCCCTCGTCGATAGCCTGGTGAATCCGCTCACCCCACGACGACACCACCCGCACCTGCGGGAACGCCCGTCCCAACTCCTCCGCCGTACGATCAGTCCCCTTCACGCCGTCACGCAACTGCGTCGAACCACACTCCGGGCACGAATAATGCCCATCCATCCGGCCACACCACCGGCACGTCAACGCCTCGTCGCGATGCGACTGCCGCCCCAACGGCCCATTGCACCACCTACAGCGCGCCGGGGTGCGGCACCGCTGACACAAAATCGACTGCACATAACCCGCCCGCGGCACCTGGAACAGCACCGGGCGATTGCGGGCCATCGCGCGCCGGGCAGCCTCAAAGGCTACCGAAGGCAACCGTGCGGTCCGGGCCCGCGGGTCGCGCGCCAACTCGAAGTTCGTATCGCCCGCAGCGTGAATATACGGCATCTGCGCGCGCACAATCTCGCGTGGCGCCACCAGGTCATGGGCCCACCCAGACTCGACCAACAGCTGCGTCTCCGCAGTGCGTGAGTGCCCGCCAATCACCAGCGATGCTTTCTCAATCGCCGAGCGCGTGGTCATCACCTCCCGGGCATGCACGTACGGGGCGCGCGGATCAACGAGATTATCGTCGCCATCGTGCATCAGCACCATCAGGCGCAGATCATTCACCGGGGCAAAAGCCGCGGAGCGCGTGCCGACGACCACCCTGCCCTGCCCGTGAAGCACCGAGAGGTAGCGGGAATATCGCGCCTGGGGGCCCTGGGCTGCTGTCAGCACCGTGATCTGCCGTGGGCCCATCCGCTCCCGCAGCGCCGCCTCGACGGCGTCCACATCACGTTGATCGGGAACGACGACCAGCGCCCCGCCACCATCGATCGCCACTTTGGTGACCAGAGCTGCCACCGTGTCCGCCCAGTCCGCCCCGGGTGCCACCTGCCACGCGGCGCGCGCCAATTTGCCAGCTACGACAGCATCGACAAAGGACGGCCCATTGACATAAGCGCTCCACGCCGAGAGATCCGGCTCCGTCACACTCCCCAGCTTCTCCCACGGGGTGTCCGTATCTTTCTCTTCCGCCTTCGTGTGCCGCGGAGGGATCGCGGCGCGCACGATATCGGAGCGCACGCCCGCATAGCGTTCGGCCAGCGCGTCGACAAGCGCACTAATGCGCGGCGGGTAGACGACGTCATCGGCGACGACGCGTTCGATATAGCGCAGTGCCCCGTCGTGCTCGCTGGTGGCGGCGCGCTCGATGACGAAGGCGTCGACAAGCCTGCCGCCGAAGCGGATGCGGACACGCACGCCCGGCTGCGCTGCCTCAAGGTCCTTGTCTTTAATCAGGTAGTCGAATGTGCGATCAAGGTGCGGCAGCCCTAAAAGAGGCAATACCCGCGCCACAGGTGTCTGTGTGGTGGCGCGGGTATCAGTCATAGCCTCAAGAGTCTAGCCGCTAATCGCGGCCTTCAGCTCCTCGACCTTATTAACCTGCTCCCATGGCAGGTCCACATCGGTGCGGCCGAAGTGACCATAAGCCGCCGTCTCTGCGTAAATCGGGCGCAGCAAATCCAGCTCGCGGATGATCGCCGTCGGCCGCAGATCGAAGACCTCCTGCACCGCCTGTTGGATTGCGGAGTCCGTCAGTCCATCCTTCGCGGTGCCGAAGGTCTCTACGTAGAGGCCCACTGGTGCAGCGCGGCCGATGGCGTAGGCCACCTGGACCTCTGCGCGGTCCGCAAGCCCCGCCGCCACGATATTCTTCGCCACCCAGCGCATCGCGTACGCACCGGAGCGGTCCACCTTCGACGGGTCCTTACCGGAGAACGCGCCACCGCCGTGGCGGGCCATGCCACCGTACGTATCGACGATGATCTTGCGACCGGTTAGCCCCGCATCGCCCATCGGCCCACCGACGACGAAAGAACCGGACGGGTTGATCAGCAGCTTCAGATCATCGGTGACGAATTGCTCTAGGCCTGCGTCCTTCACTACCCAATTGAGCACGTGCTCACGAAGGGCTACCTCGAGCTCCTTGCCGGTGAAGTCTGGGTCGTGCTGCGTGGAGATCACCACGGTGTCGAGGTAGACGGGCTTCTCGCCGTCGTATGCGAAGGTGACCTGGGTCTTGCCATCGGGGCGCAGGCCGTCGACGATACCGTCCTTGCGCACCTGCGTCAGCCGGCGGGCCAGGCGGTGGGCCGTCGAGATCGGCAACGGCATGTATTCCGGGGTTTCATTGGTTGCGTAACCGAACATCAAGCCCTGGTCGCCGGCGCCGGACTGATCGTCAGCCACGGTCGAGTTCTGCTCGCGGACCTCCTGCGAATTAGTCACGCCGTCGGAGATTTCCTGCGACTGCTCGCCGATCGAGATAGCCACACCACAGGTGTTTCCATCAAAACCAACGTCCGAGGAGGTGAATCCGATCTCCACCAGTTTGTCGCGGACAAGCTTCGCGATGTTGGAGTACGCCTGCGTCGACACCTCGCCCACGACGTGCACCATGCCGGTGGTCACCAGGGTCTCCACTGCCACGCGGCTCGAGGGGTCCTGGCGCAACAGGTCGTCGAGGATGGTGTCCGAGATCGCATCACAGATCTTGTCGGGATGGCCTTCGGTGACCGATTCGCTGGTGAATAAGCGGTAAAAAGTCTCAGGGGAAGTCACGATCGTGTGGTTTCCTTCTCTCAAATCAAAATTATGAAACACCCGCGCGAGTCGCGCGTCGGATATCACACCAATTTAGACCAAGCTGTCTAATCCGGCAATAATTGACCCTACTTTAAGTCAATCTTTGCCAAAATCGATGCCGCCACCAGGTGTTTCGATCCGTCCGGAATGGTTACCTCCGAGCCATCCGCCCCCAAAAGCCAACCTCGGTTGGTCGGTTCACCGAATACCTTGCCGCCCGTCACCTCATTAACCATGAGGTAATCGCAACCCTTGCGCTCCAGTTTCGCCCGTCCATACTCCAAACCGGTCGACGACGCGTCTCCAGTCTCCGCTGCAAACCCAACGATGCGCATACCGTCTTTCAGCTCCCCGCGCTCGCGCTTATCGACGAGGCCCGCCAGAATATCCGGGTTCTCGACCAGGTGGACGGTGCTGAGGGCATCTTCGTCCTCGCTGCCCTTTTTGAGCTTGGAGTCCGCTTCTGCAGCGGGACGGAAATCTGAGACGGCGGCGGCCATGATGACCACGTCCGCATCCTTGGCCACATCATTCATGGCTTGTTCCATGTCACGCGTGGAACGAACGCGGATGATCGTAGCACCCGCCGGTGTGTCCAGCTCGTCGGTATCGCCGGCAACAATGGTGACATCGGCGCCACGGTGGGCGGCCACGTCGGCAAGCGCGAATCCCTGCTTTCCGGAGGAGCGGTTGCCAATGAAGCGGACCGGGTCAATATTTTCCTGCGTGCCGCCGGCACTAACCACAACCTTCTTGCCCTTCCAGTCGTGGGTGAAGTCTGCCCCGTCGAGGACCGCGCGGGACAACTCGGCGATTTGCGCTGGCTCTAGCATGCGGCCGGCCCCGGTATCTTTACCGGTCAGGCGCCCGTGGGCGGGCTCAAGCACGACCACTCCCCGCTCGCGCAGGGTCGCGACATTGGCCTGGGTCGCGGGGTTATTCCACATTTCGGTGTGCATCGCAGGCGCCACGATCACGGGACACGTTGCGACGAGCACCGTTGCGGTCAACAGGTCGTCGGCACGCCCGGCGACGAGTCGCGCCATCAAGTCGGCGGTAGCCGGAGCAATGACGATCGCGTCTGCTTCCTGGCCAACACGCACGTGCTGTACCTCATCAACGGCGTCAAAAACCTCGGTGGAAACGGGATTGCCAGAAAGCGCCTCGAAGGTGGCCGCGCCGACAAAATTGAGGGCGTTGGGCGTGGGAACGACGCGGACATCGTCGCCACGTTCCTTGAATTCGCGGACTAACATGCAGGCCTTATAGGCGGCGATTCCGCCCGATACTCCAACGACGATCTTGCGCATAGCCATGGACAAAGCTTCCTCCGTTACGTGGGTAGTGTGTGCACCCGACTGTAGCCGACGAAAAGTCCAGAAACGACGAACACCCACCGGCACCAATGGGTGCGGGTGGGTGTAGCATTACAGCGCGGATGCCTCTTACTGGCCTTCCTCATGCTCGAGCAGACCAGCCTGGATCTCGCGCAGCGCAATCGACAGGGGCTTTTCTCCCGGTTCGGGAGTCACAAGCGGTCCGATGAATTCGAACACGCCCTCATCATGCTCCTGGTAGTAACTGTTGATCTGTCGCGCGCGCTTTGCTGCGAAGATCACCAGGGCGTACTTCGAAGACACCTTGGTCAACAGTTCGTCGATGGGTGGTGCCGTAATACCTTCTGGTGTGTCGTACACCAAGTCTTCCGGCGCACCCAATTCGTTGGTCACGTTGCTCACTTATACCTACTCGCTCTTTGTTGGGTCGTTTCGATTGCCATCCCGCAGGATAGCACTGATTTCTGCCACGGCTGCATCGACGTCATTGTTCACGACCACGTCATCGAACTCCCCTTGAGCGGCAAGTTCGGCGCGTGCTGTTTCCAGCCGTCGGTCGATCACGTCCTGGGTTTCGGTACCGCGACCGGTCAAGCGGTCGACAAGCACGTCCCATGATGGTGGCGCCAGAAATACTGTGATCGCCTCAGGCATGATCTGCTTGACAGCGCGTGCTCCCGCGAGGTCGACCTCAACGAGAACAGGCTTGCCAGACTCGAGTGCGTCGCGCACCGGCTTGGCAGGAGTCCCCGAGCGCTGAAGGCCGCCGTGGATCTCGGCCCACTCCAGCATTTCGCCTGCGTCAATACGCTCTTGAAACAGCTCAGGGGTGACGAAGAAGTAGTCTTGACCATCGACTTCCCCAGGGCGCGGTGCCCGCGTGGTCATCGATACTGAAAAGTACAGGTCCTGAAGGTCTTCGCGGAGGCGGTGAACAACCGTCGACTTCCCAACGGCCGACGGCCCCGCCAATACGACGAGGCGACCTTTCGGGTTGTCTACGGCCACGGATTTAGTCCTCAGAGAAGCCGAAGCGCTCCAGCAGCGCACGGCGCTGACGATCACCCAGGCCACGCAGGCGACGGGTCTGAGCGATCTCGAGCTCTTCCATGATCTCGCGAGCCTTGACCTTGCCCACCTTTGGCAGGGCTTCAAGAAGAGCCGAGACCTTGGTCTTACCGATGATCTCATCGGTCTGAGCCTTATCCAGGACTTCCTTCAGGTTGGTGTCGCCGCGCTTCAGGGATGCCTTCAGCTCGGCACGCTTCTTACGTGCCTCTGCTGCCTTTTCGAGTGCCGCCTTGCGCTGCTCGTCAGTCAACTTGGGAAGGGCCACGGGGTTCCTCCATGCTTTCGTAGTAGTAAATTTTCTTTCCGAGGTGCGCGAGCACCCCAGTGACAGGCAGATGATAACCGAAATTTCATCCGTGTTACTCACTGACTTCGGCCCAGTCTAGCACCGGGTACCGACAAACACGATAACTGATCCGGTGTTTCTCCACGTCATCGCGTTGCCGGTACTAAACTACCAGGCTTTTTGCCCACACAAAATGTAGACACACGTCTAATACAGTTTTGCCTGGTCAATTACATGTTTTCGCAGTTCAGAGACTTCAGGCCCCGCGGCCAGGACGGAACGCGACACACTAGGGAAAACAAAGTGAGAGTTCTTCCCTGCGATCCGCGCCACATCTTCCGCGGTGCCTCCCTGGGCACCCACACCCGGCATTAGCACTGGGCCATTGAGATCGTCGAGACGCGGCGGCTCCGCTAGTGTTGCACCAACGACGACTCCGACCGACCCCACGCTGGTCCCAGCATTCAACTCCGCGCACTCGTCGACCATGAACTGGGCGATGGTGCGTCCATCGGCAATCGTCTGCGACTGGAATGCAACCGCCTCCGGATTGGATGTCGCGGCCAGAACGAACACTCCCCCGCGCTTGATCGCAGGCGCTAAGGCACACACGCCCAAGTAAGGAGAGACGGTCACCGCATCCGATTGCAGGGGGCTGTCACCCAGCCAGGCCTCGGCGTAGCCGTCCATGGTGGAGCCGATGTCGCCGCGTTTGGCGTCCGCGACCACGAGGGTCCCAGCCTCACGCAGGCTCTGAATCGTCTCTTCCAATACGACGTAGCCTTGCGCGCCGAAGCGTTCGAAAAAGGCCACCTGGGGCTTGACCAAGGCGACGTGGCCAGCAAAGGCTTCAACGCAGCGTGCGGCAAACTCACGTAGGCCTTCCACGGTGTCGCCGAGGCCCCAGTCCCGCAACAAAGACGCGTGCGGGTCGATGCCCACGCACAGCCGCCCGTGGTCACTACCTGCAGCGACCAGGCGCTCGCCAAAGGTCACGCTCATCGCATGCCACCGTTAGGTGTGTGGTCAAGCTCCTGCAGCGACTGCACCGTTACCTCATTAGCCTTGATCGCCTCAATGCCTTGCACTGCGGCGGTCACGCCCTGCACGGTGGTCATCAGTGGCACGTTGTTCGCTACGGCAGCGGCACGGATTTCGTAGCCGTCGTGGCGCGCACCTGAGGATCCGGCTGGGGTGTTCAAGATCATGTCGATCTCGCCGTCCTTGATCCGGTCGACGATCGAGGCACCCTCTGCGCCTTCGCGGACCTCGGAAGCCTTGAGGACAACCTCACAGTCGATACCGTTGCGCTTCAGCATCTGCGCTGTACCCGAGGTAGACAGGATCTTGAATCCCATGGTCGCTAGGCGCTGGATCGGGAAGATCAGGGTGCGCTTGTCCCGGTTCGCCACCGAGACGAACACGGTTCCTTCGGTCGGCAGTTCGCCGAATGCTGCGGCCTCAGCCTTCGCGTAGGCCACGCCGAAGTTATCGGCTAAGCCCATGACCTCGCCGGTGGACTTCATCTCTGGGCCCAGAATGGTATCCAGCATGGTGCCATCTGCCCGGCGGAACCGGTTGAATGGCAGCACTGCTTCCTTCACCGCGATCGGATGATCGAGCGGCAGGGTTCCACCATCGTAGGAGTCCGGCAGCAGGCCTTCGTCGATAAGCTGCGGAATCGTCGCGCCCATCATCACGCGCGCCGCTGCCTTGGCCAAGTGCACACCGGTTGCCTTGGAGGAAAACGGCACGGTGCGCGAGGCGCGCGGGTTGGCCTCGATGACGTACAGAATGTCGTCCTTCAGTGCGAACTGGACATTCATCAGGCCCTTCACGCCGATGCCGTGCGCCAGCGCCTCAGTGGAACGGCGCACCTTATCGATGTCCTCAGGCCCTAACGTCATCGGCGGTAGAGCGCACGAGGAGTCGCCGGAGTGCACGCCCGCCTCCTCGATGTGCTCCATGACACCACCCAGGTACACGTTCTCGCCGTCGCACAGCGCGTCCACGTCGATCTCGATCGCAGAGTCCAAGAAACGGTCGACCAGCACCGGATGGTCTGGGGAGAGTTCGGTGGCGCGATCGATATAGTCTTCCAGCGACTTCTCGTCGTACACGATCTCCATGCCGCGCCCGCCCAGCACGTACGAAGGGCGCACCAGCACGGGGTAGCCGATACCTGCGGCCACAGCCTTGGCCTCCGCGAAGGTGGTCGCGGTACCGAACGCCGGAGCAGGCAGATCAGCTTCAGCCAGCACCTTGCCGAACTCACCGCGGTCTTCGGCCAAATCGATGGCCTCGGGGCTCGTGCCGACGATCGGGACACCCGCATCCGCCAGGCGCTGCGCCAGTCCCAGCGGTGTCTGCCCACCAAGCTGGACGATCACGCCAGCGACAGGGCCGGACTCGGACTCTGCGTGATAGACCTCCATGACATCTTCGAAGGTCAAAGGCTCGAAGTAGAGGCGATCGGCGGTGTCATAGTCCGTGGACACGGTCTCCGGGTTGTTGTTGACCATTACGGTCTCATAGCCCTTTTCCGACAGCTCAAGGGCTGCGTGGACGCAGGAGTAATCGAACTCGATGCCCTGGCCAATGCGGTTCGGGCCGGAGCCCAAAATGATGACCTTGCCCTTCGATCCCTCTGGCGCTGGCCCAACCTCGGACTCAGCATCTGGGGAGTATTCGTAAGCGGAGTAGTAATAAGGCGTCTGCGCCTCGAATTCACCGCCGCAGGTATCCACGGTCTTGTACACCGGGCGCACGCCCAAAGACCACCGCAGGGAACGCACGCCATCTTCGCCAGCCAACTCTGGGCGCAGCGCGGCGATCTGCACGTCGGAAAGCCCGAAGACCTTCGCTTCGCGCAGCAACTCCTCACCCAGCACCGGCGCATTTTCCAAAGTCGCACGGAAATCGACGAGCGCGCGCAATTCGGCGAGGAACCACGGATCAATACCGGATGCCTCGTGGATCTGCTCATCGCTTGCACCGAGACGCATGGCCAGCTCCACATCGTAGAGGCGACCGTCGGTGGGGCGCTTCAAGTCTTCCAGCACGGCATCCACGTCGGTTGCGCGGTCGCCGGCGAAGTACTCGTCGGGCTGCGTCCAGAAACCGGCAGGCTTCGTCTCCAGGGAGCGCAGCACCTTGTTCAGGCCCTGGATGTAGTTGCGGCCAATGCCCATGGATTCGCCGACAGCCTTCATGGAGGTGCCCAGGGTGTCGTCGGAGCCGACGAACTTCTCGAATGCAAAGCGTGGAGCCTTGACGATCACGTAGTCCAGCGTTGGTTCGAAGGAAGCCGGGGTGACACCGGTGATGTCATTGGTGATCTCGTCCAGCGTGTAGCCAATGGCCAGCTTGGAGGCGATCTTCGCGATCGGGAATCCCGTCGCCTTGGACGCCAGCGCAGAGGAACGCGACACGCGCGGGTTCATCTCAATGGTGATGATGCGCCCGTCCTTCGGGTTCACCGCGAACTGGATATTACAGCCGCCGGTGGCCACGCCGACCTCGCGAATGATCGCGATACCCTGGTCACGCATGGTTTGGAACTCGCGGTCGGTCAGGGTCAGCGCCGGAGCCACGGTGACGGAATCGCCCGTGTGCACGCCGAGCGCATCGACGTTTTCAATCGAGGCGATGACCATGACGTTGTCGTCGCCATCGCGCATCAGCTCGAGCTCGAATTCCTTCCAGCCCAGGATGGATTCCTCGATCAGCACGTTGGCCTCCGGCGAGGCCTCGAGGCCGCCGCCAGCAATCCGGTCCAAGTCTTCCATGGTGAACGCCAGGCCAGAGCCCAGCCCGCCCATCGTGAACGACGGCCTAACGACGACGGGCAGACCGAGCTCAGCGACCGTGTCGTGGACCTCGTCCATCGTGTAGCACACCCGCGAGCGTGCGGATTCGCCACCGATCTTTTCGACGATGTCCTTAAACTTCTGGCGGTCCTCACCGCGTTCGATGGCGTCGATGTCCGCGCCGATCAGTTCCACCCCATGCTTGGCCAGCAACCCCATGCGGTCCATCTGGATCGCCGCATTCAGCGCGGTCTGTCCGCCCAGGGTCGCCAGGATCGCGTCGACCTTGTGGCCTTGTTCGGCCTCCTTAGTCAGGATCTTGTCGATATAGGCCGGCTCAATCGGCTCCACATAGGTGTGGTCGGCGAACTCGGGGTCGGTCATGATGGTCGCCGGGTTGGAGTTAATCAGAGTGACGCGCAGGCCCTCTTCCTTCAGTACGCGACACGCCTGGGTACCGGAGTAGTCAAACTCACAGGCCTGACCGATCACGATCGGGCCAGAGCCAATAACCAGGACGTGGTTAATATCAGAGCGCTTAGGCATAGTTTCTTGTTTCCTTCCTGGTTACTTCTTGTTCGGCGAGTACTGGTCCATCAAGGAGATGAACTGATCAAACAGTGGGTTCGCATCGTGCGGACCGGCCGCGGATTCCGGGTGGTACTGCACGGAGTAGGCGCGCCCGTTTTCTAGGGCCACGCCCTCCACAGTGCCGTCGTTGAGGCAAGTGTGGGTCACCTGCGCTGGGCCGAACTCGGTGTCGAACGTGTCGCCTGCCTCCCCTTCCAGCGCGAAACCGTGGTTCTGGGAGGTGATGTCGATCTTTCCGGTCAGGTGATTTTTCACCGGAACGTTGATGCCACGATGCCCGAACGTCATTTTGTAGGTGTTCAGGCCCAGCGCGCGGCCCAGAATCTGGTTACCGAAGCAGATTCCAAACAGCGGCACGCCGTCGCGGATGATCTGTTTGGTGATCTCCACCATCTCATCCGCAGTGGCCGGGTCCCCTGGCCCGTTGGACAGGAAGACGCCGTCCGGGTTGTGCTTCTTGATCTCCTCCACCGGAGTGTTCGCAGGCACCACAATCGTCTCGATGCCACGCGCCGCAAACTGCACCGGTGTCGCGGACTTGATACCCAGGTCATAAGCCACCACGGTGTACTTCGCGGCGCCCTCGGCAGGAATGGTGTACGGCTGGTCGGTGGTCACCTCAACGGTCAGGTCGGCACCCTTCATCTCCGGTTGCGCATTGACCTTATCGACGAGCACCTCGACCTCTTCCAGCGCTTCCTCACCAGAGAAGATGCCAGCCGCGATGGAACCATGGTTGCGGATGTGCCGCACCAGAGTGCGGGTATCCACCCCTTCAATGCCGATCACGTTTTGGGCGGCCATCTCGTCGGCAAGCGATCGCTGCGCGCGCCAGTTGCTCACGCGCTTGGCTAGGTCGCGGACGACCAAGCCAGCTACCCAGATCTTGCCGTCGCGGGACTCATTGTCCTCGTCATTCCAGCCGGTGTTGCCGATCTGCGGGGTAGCCATCACCAGTAGTTGTCGGTGGAAGGACGGGTCGGTCATGGACTCTTGGTACCCGGTCATCGCGGTGCTAAACACGGCCTCGCCGAGGGTGGACCCGGTTGCTCCGAAGCCAAATCCTTTGAAGATGGTGCCGTCGCCGAGCACGAGGACGGCGGGTGTGCGGGAATCAGTCACGTCAGGCCTTTCAGACTGTAAATTATTCATTTCTCTGTATTCTATGCTTCTTTAGGGTGTGGCGCGGAATCTTCACCCGAATCCGGACCAAACGTCACCCGCCCGCGCAACACCGTGTGCGTGACGCGCGCCGCGAACTCCATATCCTCATACGGGGTATTCTCCGCCTTCGACTCAAGCTGCTCACCGGAGACGGTCCACGGATCGTTCGGGTTCACAATCGTCAAGTTCGCAGGCTCCCCGACTTCGATCGGCCGGCCATGGCCAGGCAAACGCGTAATCTCCGCCGGCTTCTCGCTCATGACTTTCGCCACGAAACGCCAGTCCGCCAGCCCGGATTCCACAAAGATCTTGACGACGATCGCAAGCGATGTCTCCAAACCCAGCATGCCGGGCTTCGCGAACTCGAACTCCACGCACTTCTCCTCCGAGCCGTGCGGGGCATGATCGGTGGCGATGCAGTCAATCGTTCCATCGAGCAGCGCGTTCTTCAGCGCCTCCGCATCCTTCGCCTCGCGCAGGGGCGGGTTCACGCGGAAGCGGCCATCGTAGCTGCGCAGGGCCTCGTCGGTAAGCAACAAGTGGTGCGGGGTCGCCTCAGCGGTCACGCGCGCCCCACGCTGCTTGGCCAGCCGGATCATATCCACGGTGCCCTCGGTAGAGGCATGGCAAATGTGCACGCGGCCGCCATAATCGCGGCTCATGATCGTATCGCGAGCCACAACGGCTTCCTCAGCCACGCGCGGCCAACCGCGCAGGCCCAGCCTTGCCGCCTCCGCGCCCTCGTGGGCGACAGCGCCTTCCGTCATCCGATGGTCCTCGGCGTGCTGCGCCAGCAACACATCCAA
>NZ_JBHWRP010000092.1:0-9722 GCF_043426755.1 Corynebacterium sp.
ACCACCAAACAGATCGGCTGGGGCAAGGGCATCTGGTTCGTCGTGCTGACCACCATCTTCAACCTGGTCGGTGCGCTCCTGGTTGGCCTGCTGATGAGCCAGACCGCCAAGCTGGGCAGCATGGACAGCACCCACCTCATCGCCACTTTGTCCGAGGGCAAGCTGGACAAGAGCCCATGGCACGCTTTCATCGAGGCAGTGGGCGCTAACTTCGTGGTCAACATGGCCATCGTTGGTGCACTGTTCGCCAAGGACTTCGTGTCCAAGTTCTTCGTCATCGTGCCGATCATCGCCATCTTCGTCGGCCTGGGCCTAGAGCACGTTATCGCGAACTTCTCCCTGATGTCGATCACCATGTTTGCCGATTCCGTACCGGGCAACTTCACCGTCGGCAATATTGCCATCAACTGGTTGATGGTGTGGCTGGGCAACTTTGTTGGCGGCGGCCTACTTATCGGCGGCGTCTACGCCTGGCTGAACAAGACCAAGTACGTCTACAAGGACTAGGACTTAAGCCTAGGTTTCAACAAGACCGCCTGCGCCCCGAATCGTTGGGGCGCAGGCGGTTTATTTCTGCCCGCGCAGCAGAGTTATCCACAGGCGATCGTCGAAAAGCGAGTTATCCACAGGTTTGGAAGGGCCGCTCCGCGCGTGGTGGCAAAGTGTTGTAGGAATAGGAAGTAGTGGCGACACACCGTCGTCCGACAACAACACCATCGGGGGAACGATGAACTCAATCGACAAAATCAAACAGCGTGTTCAAAAACTACTGAATCAAGCCGCGGACCGGCAGGGGACACCGGAGGGGGAGGTGTTCTACACCAAGGCGTTCGAGCTGATGGCCACCTATGGCTTCGACGAGCGCGACATTGACCGCGACAGTAACGGTGGCAGTGGCGGTGACGAAGTCACCATGGAGAAAGTGGACCTCAGCGGCGCCTACACGGATATGCAGGCCCAACTGCTCTCCTCACTGGCGGTCTCACTGCACTGCGAGGCATTAAGCGTGGGCGTGCGTAACTCCACGAAAGTACGTCAGGTGATGGTCTTCGGGCTGCGCCGCCACGTGGAGCGCCTACTCATGCTGTTTAGCATGCTCATGCCCCAGATGCTGGCGGGCGCCCAAGACCAGCCGCGGGACCCCGCCTATTCCATGGTGGTGGTCAGGCGTTCCTTCATGTCGGGCTTCGCCTCCCAGGTGGCGGCCCGTCTCAAGGAGGCGGAGACGACCGTTGCGGCGGCCTCGCAGGGCTACGAGCTTGCGCTTATCGACGATGCCTCCCGCGCCACCGAAGCGCGCGACAATTTCCTCTTCGAGAACAATCTGAAGGCGTCAGCGAAAAACTCGCAGCGCTCCATGAACGCCCATGCCTACTTCAACGGCATGGACGCCGGAGACATGAGCGATCTGGGCCAGACGCGGCTGCGGCAACGGCCGGCGCTGCCGTCCTAGACGTCGGCGAGTTCGCCGGAGTAGAGGTTGAAGCGGCCTGGACGGGCAAAACCGACCAGCGCCATGTTCGCCTCGCGGGCAAGCTCCACGGCTAGGGAGGAAGCCGCGGACACCGCCACCAAGCCGCCGAAACCAGCCATGACGGCCTTCTGCACCAACTCGAAGGAGGCGCGCGAGCTCATTACTAGGATGTGATCCTTCGCCGGCAGCAGGCCCTCCATGAGCATGTGGCCAATCACCTTGTCGGCGGCATTGTGGCGGCCGATGTCCTCGCGGATGACCACCGGGTTGCCCTCCAGGTCGAAAGCGCCGGCAGCGTGAATGCCGCCAGTTTTGCGGAACTGCTGCTGCCCGCCCCGCAACTTCTCGGGGAGGTCCAACACCACGCGCGGATCCAGTTGGATCGGACTAATCGGGTTGTGCGCCTTGCCCATAATCTCATCAATCGAAGTGGTGCCACACACCCCACAGGCGCTGGTGGTCGTCGTTAAGCGAATAAACTCTGGGCCGATGGGCTGTGGGGTCAACAGGTTGAGCTCCAGCACGTTGTAGGTGTTCTGCCCATCGGGGCCGGTAGCGCCCGCGCAGTAGCGGGCCTCCGACACTTGGTCGGCATCGGTGATGATGCCTTCGCCGTAGAGCCAACCGTGGGCCAGTTCGATATCGTGGCCCGGGGTCCGCATCGTGGTGGTCAGTGTTTGAGCACCGTTGCGGATTTCCAGCGGTTCTTCCACAGTGACACTGTCTGCACGGGTGTCAGTGGTGAATTGGTCGTCGTCAAGCGTGACCTTGGTGACGGCGAAATTGCGGGTAATGCGTCCCACTAGTCCTGATACTCCTCTAGCGTTGCGTTAATCTTCGCGATGCGCTCGCGCACCGCCGCCGCCAGATCCTCCTCACTAGTATCCGCTGCCTGCGCCTGCCCGGTGGACAGGCCAACCAAAAACGCGGTGACAGGCGCTGCAGGGCGTGAAGGGCCATGCGCGACGTTCTTTGTCAGGTCCAGCAGATCACCCAGCACTGTACGGGTGAGCTCAGGGGAGATCTGCAAAGTCTCTGATGCTTGGTTCAACCATTCGTTCGTGGACTTTATTTCCTGTGGGCTATCTTTCGCCATTCTGTTTCCTTTCCTAGTAATAATCTTGAGAATTAGTTGTCTAGCGCTGGCCGATTAGCCACGGTGCGCTAGCCACAATGATAGCTTCAGCGCCGCGGTCCAGAGTTGGCTGCATGTCAGGTGCAAAAGCCGGGTTGTGGTTGCCGGGAGCGTTCGCCTGATCAGCGAAGCCGCCCAGACCCCAGAACGTGTACGGAGTTCCCACCGCGTCCGGGATGATCGAGAAATCCTCAGAGGCCGGCACCGGGTCCAAATCCACTGACAGTTCGCCGAAGTATTCGTCGAAGGCGGCGCGGACGGTCGTCGTCACGTCCTCATCGTTGTCGGTGAGCGGGTAGGTGTCGTAATACTCAAACTCCGGGGCGGCAGGGCAGCGGGCGCCCTCGCATTCGGCGCGGACCAGCCGCTCGATGGCCTCGCGCAGGTGGGCGCCCACCTCGTGATCGTAGGCGCGGGTGTTCACCAGGAGCTCGGCGGAATCCGGGATGATATTGGACTTCGTGCCCGCGTGGATCGCGCCAACCGTGACAACGGCCGTCTGGGCGGCAGCGACCTCGCGCGACACAATAGTTTGTAGCTTTCCGACGATCGACGCCGCCGTTACCACTGGGTCCACGCCCAATTCCGGCATCGAACCGTGTGAGCCCTTGCCGTGGATGGTGATCTTGACTGAGAAGGCCGAGGACAAGGTGGGGCCCACCCGCGTGCCCACAGCGCCACCGGGCAGGGTGCCCAAGACGTGCTGACCCAGATACACATCAGGGGTGCCGATCAACTTAGCGATGCCATCATCAACCATCGCGCGCGCACCCGACGCCGTCTCCTCCCCAGGCTGGAACACCGCAATGAAGGTGCCCGACCACGCATCCTTCGTGGCGTTGAGTGCCTCCACCGCGCCGAGCAGGCTCATGATGTGGACATCGTGGCCACAGGCGTGGGCGACGGGGACCTCCTCGCCCGTGGCCTCGTCGACCTGGGTGGCCGTGGACGCATAATCCTTGCCCGAGTCCTCCTTCATCGGCAGACCGTCGGTATCACCGCGCGTAGCGACGACCGGCCCGGCGCCATTCTCGATGATCGCCACAACGCCTGTGCCGCCCACGGTGTGGTGGGCAATACCCATGCGGTCGAGTTCTGCGCGGATGCGGTCAGCCGTCGCGTACTCCTGCATGGATAATTCGGGCGACTGGTGGAACTGGGTGTACAACTCTTCGCGATGATCGCGGGTGGTGACCAGGTGGTCGATGATGGGTTGGAGGGCGTTGCTCAGGCTCATGGTCATTCCTTTCTGTCCCCACTAGGTTACGCGTTCACGCATTTCCCCTAGAGACGACGACACCCACCACACCAAGAAGGCGCGGTGGGTGACAAGTGTTTGAGAACTTACTTTTCGTCGTGAGCGTTACGGCCCAGTGGCTCCAGGTGGACAACCAGGGACTTGGACACTGGGGTCTCGGAGCCGTGTGCGAACTCCTCCAGTGGGACCAGGTTGTTCAGCTCTGGGAAGTAGCCAGAGACGCAGTCACGTGCGTGGTCGTACTCGACCAGGCGGAAGTTCTCCGCGCGGCGCTCGCCGGACTCGTACACGGAGACAACGTCAACCAGGTCGCCATCCTTCAGGCCGCGCTTCTGCAGGTCCACCTTGTTGATGAACAGGACGCGACGGCCACCACGGACACCGCGGTATCGGTCATTCAGACCGTAGGAGATGGTGTTGTACTGGTCGTGGCTGCGCACCGTGGACAGCAGCAGCTGGTGATCCTCGAGCTCAATCGCGTTGGTCTCGTTGATGGTCAGCTGTGCCTTGCCATCGGAGGTGTTGAAAATGCGCTCACGTGCAGCGTGCGGCAGCATGAAACCACCTGGGCGCTCGAGGCGCTCGTTGTAGTTTTCAAAACCAGGGATGGTGTTCGCGATGTGGTCACGGATCACGCCGTAGTCGTCGATCATCGGCTGCCAGAAAGCATCACCGAAGGTCTCGCGACCGATGGAGCAGATGATGTCCACCTCGGACTTCAGGTCCAGGTCCATGTTCGCCTTACGCTTCGGGCGGGAACCGGAAACCTTGGAGTCCGATGCCTCCACCGAGGTCATCTGTGGACCAGACTTCTGTGGGTCGTAGTCAGAGCGGGAACGCACTGGCAGGATCAGACCCTTCTCGCCTGGCCATGCGCAGGTGGCGTTGAGCTTGGTCAGCATATGAGCAGTCAGCTGGTTATTGCTCATGCCATCCTCAACGGCGGTGGTGTCAGAAACCGCGCGAACGAAGTTGCCGCCCAGGGACAGGAAGAAGTCAGACTCGCCGTCACGCAGTGCCATGGCGGTCTCGACAGAGCCGCGGCCATGATCGCGAGGAACGTCAAAGCCGAATTCCTTCTCCAGGTTGGACAGGAACCACTCAGGCATCTTCTCGGAGATACCCATGGTGCGGTCACCCTGCACGTTGGAGTGGCCACGGAAAGGTGCAGAACCTGCGCCTGGCTTGCCGTAGTTACCGGTCAGCAGCAGGAAGTTCACCATCTCCTGGATGGTGTCCACAGCGTTCTTATGCTGGGTCACGCCAAGCGTCCACGCCAAGACGATGGTTTCAGCCTTCTCCACGTAGTCCACGATCTTGCGGACCTGCGACATGGGGACGTTGGAAGCGCGCTCCAGCTGCGCGTCATCCAGCGACTCCAAGTGCGCGATGGTCTCATCGACGTTGGAGCAGAACTGGTCCAGGAACTTGTGGTCCAGTGCGTCACGACGAATCAGCTCGCGGTTAATCTGCTGGAACAGAGCACGGTCGCCGTCCAGACGTACCTGCACGTACTCGTCGGCAAGCTTCTCTGGAATGTTCAGAACACCCTTGACGGACTGTGGCTCCTTAAACTTCATCAGCCCAACTTCTGGCATTGGGTTGATGGCGATCATCTTGCCGCCGTTGGACTTCTGCGTGTGGAAAGCAGACAGCGCACGCGGGTGGTTCGTGCCTGGGTTCTGGCCGACCGAGATAATTAGGTCCGCGTTGTGGAAGTCCTGCATGGTCACAGAACCCTTGCCAACGCCAACAGTCTTGGCCAAAGCGACACCAGTGGAGTCGTGGCACATGTTCGCACAGTCTGGCAGGTTGTTCGAGCCATGACGACGGCCCAGCAGGCCGAGGACGTACGCAGACTCGTTCACTGCGGTTCCGGAGGTGTACCAGTGAGCGCGGGAAGGCTCAGTCTTGTGAAGCTGCTCAGAGATCAGCTTGAAAGCCTCATCCCAGGTAATAGGGTGGTACTTCTCGTCGCCACGCGAGCGATCATAAAGCATTGGTTCCTGCAGACGGCCGAGCTGGTCAAGCTCGTAGTCGGTCATCTCGCGCATCTGCTGGATGGTGGTGTTGGCGAAGAATTCGCGGGTCACACGGGTGCCGGTCGTTTCCTGTGCGATTGCTTTTGCGCCGTTCTCACAGAACTCGACGATGCCGAGCTCGGACTGTGGTGGCTCTGGCCATGCACAGCCAGGACAGTCGATGCCGCCGTGCTTGTTAAGGGTAAGGAGGGTGCCCACGCCTTTATTAGGGACGGCGTGTGCCATGGCGTGCATGACGCCAGGGATACCGGCGGCGGCCTTCGAGGGGCCACTGACCCGTGGGTTGTCGAATTTATTCGCCACGGGATTGGAACGTGATATTTCAGTAGGTGCGGTCATAACCGACACGATACTGAAAACCCCCGGCAGAGTGCAATTTTGATCTTTCTGTTCCGCAGTGTAGTGTCGATCGCTGGACTTGTGCCCGCAATTGAGCGTGCCAAGGACAACCACAATCAAAATATTCCAACTTTGTTGCAGGCCCCTCGCCATTATGCGGACCGAGTGGATGGATTGGGCAGCGAGCACTACATGCTACTGAGTGTGTAGAGCGCATAGTCGCCCCCGAGAGATCACACGGAAAACGCCATAGGTGGGCAGGAACCGCAACGAGAAAGGTAACGGTCACTAACATGACCATGACAGATCCAATCGCGGACATGCTGTCGCGCGTGCGCAACGCAAACAACGCGCAGCACGACACCGTGTCTATGCCTTCCTCCAAGCTCAAGGCGAACATCGCTGAGATCTTGAAGCAGGAAGGCTACATCGCTGACTACAACGTTGAGGAAGAAAAGGGCTTCAAGACCCTGTCCCTCGATCTGAAGTACGGCCCATCGCGCCAGGCATCCATTGCTGGTCTGCGCCGTGTTTCCAAGCCAGGTCTGCGCGTGTACGCAAAGTCCACCGACCTTCCTCAGGTCATCGGCGGCCTCGGCGTGGCTATCATCTCCACGTCCCAGGGCCTGCTGACCGACCGTGAGGCTCGCGAGAAAGGCGTAGGCGGGGAAGTCCTCGCTTACGTCTGGTAATAGGGAGGTAAGAACATATGTCACGTGTAGGTAAAGCACCTATCGCAATCCCTAACGGCGTCGAGGTAAAGATTGACGGCCAGGATGTTGACGTCAAGGGCCCAAAGGGTTCTATGTCGTGGACTGTTCCAGCGCCGATCACCGTTGCCGTAGAAGACAACGAAATCGTCGTTTCGCGCCCGGACGACCACCGCGAGAACCGCTCGCTTCATGGTCTGTCCCGCTCCCTGGTCAACAACCTTGTTGTTGGTGTGACCGAGGGCTACAAGATCAACATGGAGATCTTCGGCGTTGGCTACCGTGTGCAGATGAAGGGGAAGGACCTCGAGTTCTCCCTCGGCTACTCGCACCCGATCCTCATCGAGGCGCCTGAGGGCATCACGTTTGCAGTTGATGGCAACACCAAGTTCTCCATCGAAGGCATTGACAAGCAGCTGGTAGGCCAGCTCGCGGCAAACATCCGCCGTCTGCGCAAGGATGACCCATACAAGGGTAAGGGCATCCGTTACGCAGGCGAGCAGGTTCGTCGCAAGGTCGGAAAGACGGGTAAGTAAGCATGAGCAACACTGCAGAGAACACCAAGCGCACTCCGATCGGCAAGGATATTTCCACCCGCCGTCGTGAGGCACGCGCACGTCGCCACTTCCGCATTCGCAAGACCCTGCGCGGCACCCCAGAGGCACCACGCCTCGTTGTGCACCGCAGCTCCCGCCACATGCACGTTCAGGTTATCGACGACCTGGCAGGCCACACCCTGGCTTCTGCTTCCACCATGGAGGCAGACATCCGCTCCGCAGAGGGCGATAAGAAGGCCAAGGCAGCAAAGGTCGGCCAGCTGATCGCTGAGCGCGCAAAGGAAGCCGGCATCGAGCAGGTCGTCTTCGACCGCGCCGGCTACAAGTACCACGGCCGCGTCGCAGCACTTGCCGACGCCGCACGTGAAGGTGGCCTGAAGTTCTAATGACCACCATGACCATGAACATCAACGGAAGGAATGCGTAATGCCGGGACGTGAACGGCGTGACGGCGGACGCTCCGCCGACGACCAGAACAAGAAGAACAACCGCAACGAGCGTGGTGGCCGCGGCCGCCGCGACGATCGTCGCCAGAACGATGATCGCGACAAGTACATCGAGCGCGTAGTTTCCATCAACCGTGTGGCTAAGACCGTTAAGGGTGGCCGCAACATGTCCTTCACCGCCCTCGTCATCGTGGGCGACGGCCAGGGCATGGTCGGTGTGGGCTACGGCAAGGCTAAGGAAGTTCCTGCCGCAATCCAGAAGGGCTCCGAAGAGGCTCGTAAGAACTTCTTCCGCGTCCCAATGGTTGGCGGAACCATCCCTCACCCAGTCCAGGGTGAAGCTGCTGCGGGCATCGTCATGATGCGCCCAGCTGCTCCTGGTACCGGTGTGATCGCTGGTGGTGCAGCTCGTCCAGTGCTTGAGTGCGCTGGCGTGCAGGATATCCTGTGCAAGTCCCTCGGTTCCGACAACGCCCTCAACGTGGTCAAGGCCACCGTTGCAGGTCTGAAGGATCTGGCTCGCCCAGAAGAGGTTGCTGCAAAGCGCGGCAAGTCTCTCGAAGAGGTTGCCCCCGCTCGCATGCTGCGCGCACGCGCAGGACAGGAGGCATAAACCATGGCTTTGAAGATTACTTTGAACCACGGCAAGATCGGCACCAAGCCTGAGCACCGTGCTAACCTGGAGGCCCTCGGTCTGCGCAAGATCGGCCAGTCTGTTGTTAAGAAGGACAACGCGGCTACTCGCGGCCAGATCCTCAAGGTGCGCCACTTGGTCACCGTTGAAGAAGTTGCAGGGGAGTAGGTTAAACAATGAGCGACATTATTAAGCTCCACGATCTGCGCCCAGCAAAGGGTGCAAACAAGCCAAAGCACCGCGTTGGTCGCGGTGAGGCAGGCAAGGGTGGCAAGACTGCTGGCCGCGGTACCAAGGGTACGAAGGCACGTAAGCAGGTTCCACACGCATTCGAAGGTGGCCAGATGCCACTTCACATGCGTCTGCCTAAGCTGAAGGGCTTCAAGGCCCGCAACAAGGTTGTCTACCAGGTAGTCAACGTTGCAGACCTCGAGAAGGCTTTCCCACAGGGCGGCGACATCGCTGTTGCAGACATCGTCGCAGCAGGCCTGGTTCGCAAGAACCAGCCAGTCAAGGTCCTGGGTAGCGGCGACCTCAGCGCCAAGCTGAACGTCACCGCAACGAAGTTCTCCAAGTCTGCTGTCGAGAAGATCGAAGCAGCCGGAGGCTCCGTCACCGAGGCATAATCGCTTCACGACGAACACAGCGCCCCACTCACCTTCTAGGAGGAGAGCGGGCGCTGTTCTGTCTTATCTCGGCTTCCTGGGACCTAAACTGCTGAAGCTGAACTGTTGGAACTGGGCGGTTTTCGAGCTTCGAGACACCGAACCGCCCCTGTTCCAACATTCCAGGTCCAACAGTTTGCGCTGAAGGGAGGAGGGTGGCGCGATCTTAGAGCGCTGCCGCGATGACCCCGCGCGTGAGGCCGGGCAGAGCACGGTAGATCGCGGTGCGGGCGTTCTGGTCGACACCCGCCATGACCTTGTCGGCGAAACAGCCCAGGTGCTGCTCGACGAACTCGGCAATCTGGTCGGCAGTCGCATGGCCACGGGCCATGTGGCCCACGCACATCAGTTGGAAACCGATGTGGTCGTCGGGCATCGTGGCGGTGCCGGTGCTGAACCCCACCTGGCGGTAGACCTCGGTGACCTCGGCGGTGGCAGTATCCATGACCAGACCGTCGGGGG
>NZ_JBHWRP010000093.1:0-16453 GCF_043426755.1 Corynebacterium sp.
CGTGTGTTTGCACAGAGAGGGCTGGGGCGGACCTTAGAGTGCTGCCGCGATGACACCGCGGGTCAGGTCGGGCAGTGCGCGGTAGATTGCGGTGCGGGCGTGTTCGTCGACACCAGCCATCACTTTGTCGGCGAAACGGCCCAGGTGCTGCTCGACGAACTGAGCGATGTCGTCAGCAGAAGCGTGACCGCGGGCCATGTGGCCGATGCACATCAGTTGGAAACCGATGTGGTCGTCGGGCATCGTGGCGGTGCCGGTGCTGAACCCCACCTGGCGGTAGACCTCGGTGACCTCGGCGGTGGCAGTATCCATGACCAGACCGTCGGGGGCGAAGTAGGGGGATTCATAGGGCTGGGCCAAAGGGGCCCCGATACCGGTGAAGAGGTACAGGTGATCGCGTTTGAGTTCTTCTTCGGTATCGGGCTCTGCCTCAAGGAGGAGCTGCACCGCCTGGGCGGAATGCTCATCCGCGAGGGGCCAGTCGCGCAAGAACTGTTCGTCGTTAAGCGCCGTGCGTAGTTCAGGGCGGGGGACGGACAGGTAGAGCTGTCCGACGATGTCCGCGGCAATTGCTAGCCTATCCATCAAATGCCCACCTTATCGACAGCGCCGTAGAACAGGAAGCGGCTGATCAACTCCGCGATAACAACCGCGATATACGCCACGGTGATCAGCGTCATGTGCAGGCCGCTGGGGCGCGCACGGCGGTGGCCGAAGGCCAAGATCAGGCCGACAATCAACGCGCCAATCAGCAGCAGGACGATGCGGATGACAAAAGCGGTTGTATTGAAGGCGTACTCGGACTCGTTGGGACCGGCCGGGCGCGAGTGGATGAAGACCATGACCACGAAGATCAGCGGGACAACCACGGTCAAGGCGATACCGATCCAGCGCAGGCTTGCGTGGATGAGCTCCCAAACCTCTTCCTTCTGCTCTGGAGTCTGATCTTCGTTCCGCGCAGAAGGGATGAGGCGCTTGATCAGAGGGGAGTCCTCGAGCCAGTTGTAGGCGGTCAGTGCCACGGCGATCGCCAGCAGGCCGGTGACCGCGCCCGAGAGGTAGAAGGTGGCGGGTGTGGTCCAGCGGTTCCACGCAGGAATCGTTGGCAGCATGTAGAGGTTCGCCATGGTGTAGATGAACACGATGCCGGTCAGGGCAGTCAGCACGGCGATGCCCGCGCGGACCCGCACGGAGAACCAGTCAAAGAACTGGCACGCGGCGAAAAGGAAACCAAGCCCTGCGAAGATACAACCTGCGACGAGCTCCTGGGTGAGACCTGAGGAGCCGATATTGCGGATTACATTCGGCGCGTTCAGGGGATTGCCCAGGTGGAAGAACGCCATGAAGAAACCGGCGATCATGATCGGGCCGATCGCGTAGAGCGCCGGCACACAGATGCGGTTCACCGCGTTGCTGGAGTAGCGCATCCGCCCGAACACGGTGATGCAGCCGAGCACGAAGAACGCGCCGACCGCCATCTGCCCAAAGACGGTGAAGAAAGTTAGGGGCCATTCATGCAAATTCACGGTACTGACTCACTTAAATCTCTGTTGGATTGGCGATCTCGCCGGCCTGCGAACGGTCCCATCGCTTCGCATCCTTGTGCGGGGTGATGGCTAGGCGGGGCTCGGTCAGGGAAGGGTCGGGCAGCGGGGCGATGCCGTTGACGTCGCCGTACTTTTCGCGCAGCTCATCGATCGGGCCCCAGTCCAGCGCGCGCGACGGGCAGGAATCCACACATGCCGGGTCCTTGCCCTCGGAGCGATAGTCCGCGCACAGGTCGCACTTTGTCATCACACCGGTTTCCACGTTGAACTGTGGTGCGGAGTAAGGGCAGGCCCATTCGCAGTAGCGGCAGCCCACGCACTTGTCCGGGTCGACGGAGACCACGCCGTCTTCGCCGACATGCATGGCGGTAGTGGGACAGACCTGCGTACACACTGGGTTATCGCAGTGGTTGCAGGAGATGGAGGTGTAGTAAGTAAAGGTGTTGTTCTGCATCACGCCGTCGGCGTTGGTGGCCCAGTCGCCGCCGGAGTACTCCACCACACGGCGCCAGTTCACGCCGATCGGGGTGTCGTGCTTGTCCTTGCAGGCGATTTGGCAGGCCTTGCAGCCGTTGCACAAGCTTTGGTCAAAGTAGAAGCCCAGGCGCTTGTTCAGCCTGTCCTTGCTGGTATCAGCTGTTGATTTAGCCATTGTTTGTGTGTCCCTTCACTTAAGCTTTCTCGACCTGGCAGATGGCGGTGTGCTGGGCGTTGCCCTTGCCCAGCGGCGATGGTTGCCAACTGGTCAAGGTATTCACCGAGGCACCTTCGTCCACCCCGCCGTCCTTGGGGTTAAACCATGAGCCCTGCGGGATGGAGATCACTCCCGGTGCGATGCGCGGGGTCACGCGCGCGATGGACTTGATGCGGCCACGCCCGTTGAAGGCGTAGACTTCGTCGTCATTTTCGATACCGCGTTGATTGGCGTCGATCGGGTTGATCCACAGCACCTGCGGGTGGGCATCGTCGCGAAGCCAGTCCACGTTGCCGTACGACGAGTGCGTGCGACCCTTCGTGTGGTGGCCAATGACTTGCAGTGGGTACTCCTTGTTCTCCGCGGCGGCCTTCGCGCCCTCCCACGTGTCGACGTGCTCCGGCAGGGCAGTCAGTTTGTTGCCGGGGATGGAATCGTCGAATTCCCACTCGTCGATCATCTTGTGCAGTGTTTCGGAGAAGATCTCGATCTTGCCACTAGGCGTTTCCAGGGGGTTGGCCTCTGGGGCCTCGCGGAAGTCCTGCAGTGCAATCACGGATTCGCCCTCGCGGCGCCACACACCCATTTCCTTGAGCTCCTCATATTCGGGAAGCTCTGGGATTTCCTTACGCGATTCGTCCAGGGTGTACTTCACCCACTCTTCTTGGGTGCGTCCCTCGGTGAACTTGTCGCGCACACCGAAGCGCTCGGCCAGGTCGGCGACCACATCGTAGATCGGGCGGCAGTCATACAGGGGCTTGATCGCAGGCGATGCGAGGATCGTGTACTCGAGGTTGCCGGCAGAGCCCTGCTGGATCACGTCGACCTGTTCCGCGGTCGAGGCATCCGGTAGCACGTAGTCGGCGTAGCGCGCCGATACCGTCATTTGGATATCACTTACGACGACCAACTCTGCCTTGGAGTCATCCTTGAGCAGTTCGATGGTGCGGTTCAAATCCGAGTGCTGGTTGGTGTGCGTGTTGCCGGCGTACTGCCACAACATCTTGATGGGCACATCCAGCTTGTCCTTGCCCTGCACACCGTCGTGGGTTGCGGTCATCTCCTCGCCGTGGTCTACGGCCTGGGTCCACATCGCCACCGGGATCGAGGTTTCTACCGGATTCTCGTACTGCGTGTTGAACGGGTATGTCATCGGCAAAGCAGCCGAGCCCTCGCGCGCACCAGTACCGCCACCAGGGATACCGATCTGGCCCAGCATCGCGGCCAGGGTAAAGACGGCACGCGCCTGGTTTTCACCATTGGCGTGGCGCTGCGGGCCCCACCCCTGGGTAATCGACACCGGCTGAGCGGTGCCCATTTCACGCGCCAGCTGGCGGATCTCCTCTGCCGGCACACCGGTGATCCTGGCGGCCCACTCGGGGGTCTTCTCCACGCCGTCAGGGCCCTTGCCCTCAATATAGGAGCGGTAGGAGGCGTTTTCCGGCGCCCCTTCAGGCATATGGTCTTCGTCGAAACCGATGCAGTACTTGTCCAAGAATTCCTGGTCGTGGAGGTCTTCGTCGATAAGCACGTGCGCAAGGCCTGCGATGAGCGCGGCGTCGGTGCCGGGGCGCAGCGCAACCCACTGGTCGCCCAAGCCCACCGAGGTCTCCGAATAGCGCGGATCAATCACGATGGTGCGCACGCCGTGCTTCTTCTTGATCTGCTGGGTGACGAAAATCTCGCCGCCACCAGACATGCGGGTCTCCAGCGGGTTGTTGCCGAACATCACCTGCAGCTTGGAGTTCTTCACGTCGTCGAAAGAGTTCGACGTGACCCAACCGCCGTAATGGTAGGGCTTGGCGGCGGTGATCTGCGCGGTGGAGTAGTCGGAATAGTGGTTGAGGTAACCGCCGATCAGGTTCATGAAGCGCGCGAAGGGCGTCTCCGCGGGTGGCCAGGAGCGCGCAATCGTGCCGCCGAGTGTGCCGGTGCCGTAGCTGAGGTAGATGGACTCATTGCCATAGTCGGCGATGAGTTCCTTCATCTTGTCGGCGATCTCATCCAGCGCCTGGTCCCAGGAGATTTCCTCCCACTCGCCAGCGCCGCGTTCGGTGCCGGGCTTGCGCTTCAGGGGTGTCTTGAGGCGATCAGGGTTGTAGATGCGGTGGCGGATCGAGCGGCCACGCACGCACGCGCGGATCTGCTGCGAACCAATCTCGTTGTCGCCTTCATCTTCCGGGAGGACGCGGGTCACGCGGCCGTCTTCCACCTGGAGCTTGAGTGGGCAACGGGAACCGCAGTTCACGGTGCACGAAGACCACACAAAGTCAGGGTCTGGAGAATTCTCGGCAGCGTTTGCTGGGCCCACGCCGGGAGCGCCGCTCAGGAGCGTGCCTCCACCGGGACCTGCCGCCCCGGCCGCACCTACAGCGAGCGCGGTGCCACCGACGAGGCCGGACCACTTGAGGAAGCCGCGGCGGTTAATGCCGGACTGCGAAGGCTGTTCAGTAGGGCCGGTGGGGGAGGCCTGTGGTGTTGCTGAAGTCATCAAAACCCTTTCAACTAATGGCTCCATAAGTGCAGAAAATGCAACTTTAGTTTCAGGCTACCGGTGCACAATTATTGGGTCAAGTTAGGTATGACTAACCCTTTCACTATCGCCTGGATGTAATTTAGGTGAAATTAAACAGCCCGAAATCGGGCAATTGGACATCCGGCTGGTAGGGTAGGAACGTCAATAATGTCAGGCGCGCGCCCGTATGCGTTGCGCTGGTGAAATTCCACGATCTTCCACCAGTTCACAGTCTTGATGGAAGCCAGGAGGCTTTGTGTCCGCCATTCTTCAGGTGTTTAAGGATCCGGATCTGCGCAAGAAGATCCTGATCACTCTTGCGCTGATAATTCTGTATCGCATCGGTGCCCAGATCCCGACCCCGGGCGTTGACTACGGTGCCATCGCCGGCCGCTTGAGCGCGCTTGCCGACGAAGGCGCGTCCGTGTTCTCCGTTATCAACCTGTTCTCTGGTGGTGCACTGCTGCAGCTGTCGATCTTTGCGATCGGCATTATGCCGTACATTACGGCCTCGATTATCGTGCAGCTTCTCACCGTGGTGATTCCGAAGTTCGAGGAACTGAAGAAGGAAGGCCAGTCCGGCCAAACCAAGATGACGCAGTACACGCGCTACCTCACGGTAGCGCTGGCACTGCTGCAGTCGGCCGGCATCGTGGCCTTGGCGGACCGTGAGCAGCTTCTGGGTCAAGGTGTGCCCGTCCTGGTGGAGGACCGCAACCTGTTCACCTTGATCATGATGGTTGTGGTGATGACCTCTGGTGCGGTGCTGGTGATGTGGCTCGGTGAGATCATCACCGAAAAGGGCGTGGGCAACGGTATGTCGCTGCTGATTTTCGCCGGTATCGCAACCCGCCTGCCAACCGACGGCATGAATATCCTGGAGCAGTCCGGCGGCCTGGTCTTCGCGATCGTGCTTGTGGCCGTCATCGTGCTCGTGGTGGGCATCATCTTCATCGAGCAGGGCCAGCGCCGCATCCCGGTGCAGTACGCAAAGCGCATGGTCGGTCGTCGTCAGTACGGTGGCTCCTCGACTTACCTGCCGCTGAAGGTTAACCAGGCCGGCGTGATCCCAGTTATCTTCGCGTCCTCGCTGATGTACATGCCGGTGCTGATCACGCAGATCGTCTACTCCAACCAGGCCACCCCGCCGGATAACTGGTGGCAGCGCAACGTCATGAGCTGGCTGCAGTCCCCATCGTCGTGGCAGTACATCCTGGTGTACTTCGCACTGATCATTTTCTTCTCCTACTTCTATGTGTCGATTCAGTATGACCCAAGTGACCAGGCGGAGAATATGAAGAAGTACGGTGGGTTTATCCCGGGTATTCGACCGGGTCGACCAACCGCACAGTACTTGTCCTTTGTGATGAACCGCCTGCTATTTGTCGGCGCGATCTACCTGGCCGTGATCGCTGTGATGCCGAATATCGCACTGGATATGGGCCTTGGTTCCCAGTCCATGATGTCGTCGTTCGGCGGTACCGCAATCCTCATTATGGTGTCCGTGGCCCTGACCACGGTGAAGCAAATTGAATCCCAGCTCCTCCAATCCAATTACGAAGGACTTCTGAAATAATGCGACTTGTACTTCTTGGCCCTCCAGGGGCAGGCAAGGGCACCCAGGCAGCAATCCTGTCCGAAAAGCTCAACGTCCCGCACATCTCTACCGGTGACCTGTTCCGCGCCAACATCGGCGAGGGCACTCCGCTGGGTGTCGAAGCAAAGAGCTACATCGATGCCGGCAAGCTGGTCCCAGATGAGGTGACCGTGCGCATGGTGGAATCCCGCCTCGCAGAGGAAGACGCTGCTAACGGTTTCCTCCTCGACGGTTTCCCACGCAACACCGCCCAGGCAGAAATCCTGGATGAGATGCTGCAGAAGAACGGCACCAAGCTCGACGGTGTGCTCAGCTTCGAGATCGACGAGGACGTCGTCGTGGAGCGCATGCTTGCCCGCGGCCGTGCCGATGATAACGAGGAGACCATCCGCACCCGCCTCGAGGAGTACCGCGAGAAGACCAAGCCTGTCACCGACTTCTACGGCGACAAGATCATCGCGATCGACGCCGAGGGCGAGGTCGACGAGGTCAACGCTCGCGCAATGGAGAAGCTGGGCAAGTAAACGCTCGCTTTTCGACGAAAAACTCTGCACAGGCCGGCGCCCCAAATTAGTGGGTGCCGGTTTTTGCTGCTACAACACTGCTACAGCACAAGGAGGCAACGCCAGCATGGTGTTCCGCAAACGCAAGAAAATGATCCCGGCGAAGACACCGGACGAACTGGACGCCATGGAGGCCGCTGGCCGCATCGTCGGAATCGCCCTGCAGGAAGTACGCACGGCCGCAGTACCGGGGGCAACCACCGCAGACCTGGATAAGGTTGCGGAGGAAGTGATCCGTTCCCATGGAGCCGTCCCGACCTTCCTGGGCTACCAAGGTTTTACCGGATCGATCTGCTCCAGCGTCAACGATGTTGTCGTCCACGGCATCCCCACCGACGAGCTCGTGCTGAAAGAAGGCGATCTGGTCTCCATCGATTGCGGAGCCACCTACGAAGGCTGGGTGGGGGACTCCGCTTGGAGTTTCGGAGTCGGCGAGCTTGAGGCGGACGTCGATAAGCTCAATCGCGCTACCGAGCAGGTGCTGATGGAAGGTTTGCAGGCCATGGTTCCGGGCAATCGCCTGACGGATGTGTCGCACGCGCTTGAGCAGGCAACGTACAAGGCTGAGCGAGACTTCGGGATCAAGCTGGGCATTCTGGACGGCTACGGCGGCCACGGGATTGGCCGCACGATGCACGAAGATCCCTACCTGGCGAACGAGGGTAAGCCGGGCAAGGGCCCGCTGATCCAGGAGGGCAGCGTGCTGGCGATTGAGCCGATGCTCATTCTGGGTGGGGGAGTGGACTCGGAGGTGCTCGACGACGATTGGACTGTGGTGACCCTCGACGGTTCTCCCGCAGCTCACTGGGAGCACACGGTGGCCGCGACTAGTCAGGGCCCCCGGATTCTTACCCCCAGAAGCTAACCATTTTTAGTGTCGAGTATCCGATTGATGCAGCAAGGGTTATGATCTGCGTATGTCGAAGTTTTCCCGCCGTTTAATCGCTGTCGCCGCAGCCACTGTCATGGCTGTCGCGTCTGTTCCCGCCCAGGCTCACGCGCAGCAGGTGCCAATGCCGGACCTGTCCAGCAACATGCCGGCGTTGCCTACCGATCTGCCTGCGTTGCCCGCCAACGAAGCCGAGCTTTCCAGCGCGCTAGGCCTTCCTACCCCAGAGCAGGCTCGTGAAGGTGGATGGCAGACCCGTAATGAGCTGCACCGTCAGATCGATACTCTGCCGGCTGGCGCGCACACCAAGATCCTCAAGGACGCCGTTGACAACGGTGTCGAGTTCTTCCACCCAGGCCTGGTCGGCCAGAAGAACGCAGAGGCTTACCGTCTTGCGGAGGAGCAGCGCCGCCAGGCGGAAGCAGCACGGGTGGCAGAACAGCAGCGCCAGCAGCAGGCCTCCCCCGGCCCATGCCCACCGGCAGCCGAAGCCTGCATCGACGTGATTGGCCAGCGCGCATGGCTGCAGAAGGATGGCGTGCTCACCTACGGCCCAGTCCCTGTCTCCACCGGTGCGAACGGCTGGGACACCCCTGAAGGCTGGCACAAGGTTAATCGCAAGGTGAAGGACGAAGTGTCCTACGAGTTCAACATGGCGCCGATGCCATATTCGGTGTACTTCACCTACAACGGCATCGCTTTCCACCAGGGCGACCCGAAGCTGCTGTCCCACGGCTGCGTCCACGTACCGCCAGGGGACGCGAAGGTGTTCTACGATTCGCTGAAC
Source organism: Corynebacterium sp. (assembly GCF_043426755.1). GTDB lineage: Bacteria > Actinomycetota > Actinomycetes > Mycobacteriales > Mycobacteriaceae > Corynebacterium. The sequence goes on from NZ_JBHWRP010000093.1 coordinate 8,593, forward strand.
ATCGGTGATGATGTCTACGTCTGGGGTGACCTGGACCGCGGCGTTCCTAACGGCCGTCTCTAAGAGCTTCAGCACTAACGACAACCAATCTCCCTGTACCCTGCACGTAGTGGTACGGGGAGTTTTGATTTTCCCAGCTCGCGTACTATAGTCGGACGTTGGTGTGTGTAATTGTTGCCACACCACTTGAGTAACAGTACGTAATTGCAGGTAATCGTCGTTAAGCGATTGCCGGGAATGTGGAGTTTATGGCTAAAGAAGGCGCAATTGAGGTCGAAGGCAAGATTATCGAGCCTTTGCCAAACGCAATGTTTCGTGTCGAACTAGACAACGGGCACAAGGTTCTTGCTCACATCAGTGGCAAGATGCGCCAGCACTACATCCGCATCCTGCCTGAGGACCGAGTCGTCGTGGAGCTGTCTCCTTATGACTTGGACCGCGGCCGCATTACCTACCGCTACAAGTAAGAACATAAGCCTCCTTACCCAGGGGCCGTCGCACTGTGCGACGACCCTGTTTTTACCTCCGGCTGCGATGGCTGGAGCCGCGTGGATCACGACCCAAAGCCCGGAAACGGTCCGGGGCAAGCGTCGGTTGGCGTGGACGGATAGGGAGAAAACCATCGTAACAACCCGAAAGGCACGTACCACATGGCACGTCTAGCTGGTGTTGATCTGCCGCGCAATAAGCGCATGGAGATCGCACTTACCTACATCTATGGCATCGGCCCAGCACGCGCTAAGCACCTGCTGGAAGAGACCGGCATTTCCCCTGACCTGCGCACCGACAACCTGACCGATGATCAGGTAGCCGCTCTGCGTGACGTGATCGAAGCGAGCTGGAAGGTGGAGGGTGACCTCCGCCGCGAAGTTCAGGCTGACATCCGCCGCAAGATTGAAATTGGCTCCTACCAGGGACTGCGCCACCGTCGTGGCCTGCCAGTTCGTGGTCAGCGCACCAAGACCAATGCTCGTACCCGTAAGGGTCCGAAGAAGACCATCGCAGGAAAGAAGAAGTAATCAATGCCTCCTAAGTCTCGTCGCGGACGCCGCGTCATTAAGAAGAACGTGGCCCAGGGCCACGCGTACATCAAGTCCACCTTCAACAACACCATCGTGTCGATTACCGACGCCTCCGGTGCTGTGATCTCTTGGGCATCTTCCGGCCACGTCGGGTTCAAGGGCTCCCGTAAGTCCACCCCATTCGCCGCACAGATGGCTGCAGAGAACGCTGCACGCAAGGCAATGGATCATGGCATGAAGAAGGTTGACGTTTTCGTTAAGGGCCCAGGTTCCGGTCGTGAAACCGCAATCCGTTCCCTCCAGGCTGCAGGCCTAGAAGTGTCCTCGATCTCCGACGTGACGCCACAGCCATTCAACGGCTGCCGTCCCGCGAAGCGTCGTCGCGTCTAAAGGGAAAAGGAAAGAGGTTTAAATCATGGCTCGTTATACCGGCCCAGCAACCCGCAAGTCCCGTCGTCTCCGCGTCGATCTCGTCGGCGGCGACATGTCCTTCGAGCGTCGCCCATACCCTCCGGGGCAGGCTGGCCGCGCTCGCATCAAGGAATCCGAGTACCTCCTGCAGCTGCAGGAAAAGCAGAAGGCTCGTTTCACCTACGGTGTCATGGAGAAGCAGTTCCGCCGCTACTACGAGGAGGCGAACCGCCTGCCTGGTAAGACCGGTGACAACCTGCTGATCCTGCTCGAATCCCGTCTGGACAACGTTGTCTACCGTGCAGGCCTGGCTCGCACCCGCCGTCAGGCGCGTCAGCTGGTCTCCCACGGCCACTTCACCGTCAACGGTAAGAAGACCAATGTCCCATCTTTCAAGGTGACTCAGTACGACATCATCGATGTTCGCGATAAGTCCCGCAAGATGATCTGGTTCGAGGAAGCACAGGACAACCTGGTTGATTCCGTTGTCCCTGCATGGCTCCAGGTCGTTCCGGAGACCATGCGCATTCTCGTGCACCAGTTGCCCGAGCGCGCTCAGATTGAGGTGCCCATCCAGGAGCAGCTCATCGTCGAGCTCTACTCGAAGTAATCACTTCACCTCCGTACCCCATCGCCGCAGCCCGCATCTTGTGCGCTGCTTCGAGAGGGTCCGGGGAAATCTTCCAAGAATATTCACCCCTCTAGGCGTCATATAGCGGTCGCCAAAGGAGAAGTTCATGCTCATTTCACAGCGTCCTCAACTCACCGAGGACTACATCGATACCAACCGTTCGAAGTTCGTCATCGAGCCACTCGAGCCAGGTTTCGGCTACACCCTCGGTAACTCCCTTCGTCGCGTGCTGCTGTCGTCCATCCCGGGCGCAGCCGTCACCTCCATCAAGATTGATGGTGTGCTGCACGAGTTCACCACCATTAACGGTGTGAAGGAAAACGTTTCGGAGATCATCCTGAACATCAAGGACCTGGTGCTGTCCTCCGACTCCGACGAGCCGGTTGTCATGTACCTGTCCGCTGAAGGACCTGGTCAGGTCACCGCAGGCAGCATCCAGCCGCCAGCGGGTGTGGAGATCCATAACCCGGATCTGCACATCGCGACCCTGAATGAGCAGGCAAAGCTGGACATGGAACTGGTTGTTGAGCGTGGCCGTGGCTACGTCCCAGCAATGCCAGACTCTGCAGGTGAGGTCGGCCGCATCCCGGTTGACCAGATCTACTCGCCAGTGCTGAAGGTCAGCTACAAGGTCGAAGCTACTCGTGTTGAGCAGCGCACTGACTTTGACAAGCTGGTCATCGATGTGGAGACCAAGAACTCCATGAGCGCACGTGACGCGTTAGCATCTGCAGGTTCCACCCTCGTTGAACTGTTCGGCCTGGCCCGTGAGCTCAACACTGAGGCAGAAGGCATCGAGATCGGCCCCTCCCCGCAGGAGACCGAGTACATCGCTGCATACAACCTGCCGATTGAGGATCTCAACTTCTCCGTTCGCTCCTACAACTGCCTGAAGCGCCAGGAAATCCACACCGTCGGTGAGCTCGCAGAGTGCACTGAATCGGACCTGCTGGATATCCGTAACTTCGGCCAGAAGTCCATCAACGAGGTCAAGATTAAGCTTGCTTCGTTGGGCCTGACCCTGAAGGATGCACCGGAAGATTTCGACCCGACCCAGATCGAGGGCTATGACGCCGAAACCGGCGACTACGTCGATGGTGGCGCGGAAGAGACTGAGTAAATAGAGCCCAAGCGCTCAACTAACCGCACACGAGGAGTACGAAAATGCCTACCCCAAAGAAGGGCGCCCGTTTCGGCAGCTCTGCAAGCAACCAGAAGCACATTCTGTCCAACCTTGCAGCTGCACTGTTCGAGCACGGCGCAATCAAGACGACCGACGCTAAGGCAAAGGTCCTGCGTCCATACGTCGAAAAGCTGATCACTCGCGCGAAGTCTGGCTCCGTCCACGACCGTCGTGAGGTGCTCAAGCACATTCCTAACAAGAACGTTGTTAACTACTTGTTCGACGAGCTCGCATCGAGCTTCGAGAACCGCGATGGCGGCTACACCCGCATCATCAAGCTGGAAAACCGCGCAGGTGACAACGCTCCAATGTCTCAGATCTCCCTCGTCCTCGAGGAAGTAGAGGCCAAGGAATCCAACCGCGCAGCTCGCGCAGCAGCTTCCAAGCAGGCAGAAGAGCCAGTTGAGGAAGAGAAGGCCGAGGAGACCGCAGCAGAGGAAACCCCAGCTGAGGCTGAGGACGCACCTGCTGAAGAGTCTGTAGAGGCTGAAGAGTCTGCCGAAGCTGAAGAAGCCAAGGAGGACGAGGAGAAGTAATCCTTCCCCTGTCTCTTTGAGATCGCCCCCTGCACCGCCACAGCGCGGCGCAGGGGGCGTCAGCATGTCTGCAGGTACTTGGTACTCTTAGTCCCATCATGGAGACTGCACACAACAACGCGAAGGCGCGCTCTGCCGACGAAGAACCCGTGGATTGCGGCACGCGGCGATTAAGGCTTGACCTGGCCTATGACGGCACCGATTTCCACGGGTGGGCACGCCAAAAACCTGGCGCTGACGGGCCGGTGCGCACCGTGCAGGAAACGCTGGAAGACGCATTAACGACGATCCTCCGCGTGCCAGTGCGCCTGACCGTGGCAGGCCGCACCGACGCCGGTGTCCACGCCGCCGCGCAGGTTGCGCACTGTGACATTCCGGAGGCCAGCCTGAACCAGCGAACTATCGACGGCGATCCCACGCGCTTGGTGCGACGCCTCGGGCGTTTCCTGCCAGGGGACATCCGCGTCGATCAGGTGTCGTTTGCTCCTGAGCATTTCGACGCCCGTTTCTCAGCACTCGCCCGCACCTACCATTACCGCGTGACCACCCACCCAGGTGGCCCGTTGCCGATGCGTGTGAGGGATACAGCCCACTGGATCAAACCCGTGGATGTAGAGGCGATGCAAGAAGTGGCCGATGCCTTAGTCGGTCTGCATGACTTCGCCGCCTTCTGCAAGCCACGTCCGCACTCTACGACGATTCGGGATGTGCAGTCTTTCACCTGGCGGGACATCTCGACGCCTTACGAACCCCAGCTGTATGTCGCGGAAATTACGGCCGATGCGTTTTGCTGGAACATGGTCCGCGCTTTGGTTGGTGCAAGCCTTGTGGTCGGGGAGGGGCGCCGAGACGAAGCCTGGACCCAGCTCTTACTCGGCCAGCAGCAGCGTAGCCCGGACGTCCCGCTGGCCCCAGCACGCGGGCTAACGATGATGGGGGTGACCTACCCGCCGGATGACCAGCTGTCCGCCCGTAACGCCATGACCCGTGACAAACGGGATCCAGGTGAGGTCCAAGCGCAGACCAATACCTAAGTAGCGCGGGGTTCAGGGCTACACTTTTCTCACATAGCACGGTGTCTTAAGGGAGGCAGCAAGCATCATGAGTATCGCTGCAGCGGTATGGACGGCGATTGCCGTTCTTGTGCTGCCTGGCTTCTTTGTTGCCTGGGTATCAGGTCTCAAAATCCCGGCCGCGCTGTTTGCGGGTATGCCAGTCACCTTCGGCATCGTCGGACTAGCCGCGTGGTTCTGGGGGCTGACAGAGCTGCCCTTCAACTGGGTGACCTTCATTCTCATGTGGTTGGTTGTGCTCGCCCTGGCCGGGGTGTGGCGCTGGGCTTTTGCCAAGAAGGCTCGTCGTAACGGCGCTGTTACCTGGCGCGACGCCCTCTGGCCCGGTGGCTGGAGGAAAGACAGCATCGCTGATCCCACCTGGATTCTTCCAGCTGCGGGCGTAGCCACCTCGGCGTGGTTGTTGATCAGCTCGAAGCTGCGTTGGCTCGAAGGCCTGCCCCACGGCATGGGAAGTATCTTCCAAGGCTGGGATGTGCAGTGGCATGCGAATGCGGTGCGCTTCATCGTGGAGGAAGGGGTCGCCTCGCCGACCCGAATGGGTGAACTGCAAAACTTTGAAACGCAGGCGCAACTGCTTTATCCTTCCGGTTTCCACGCTGCGACAGCGTTGATCGCTGAGGCGACTGGGGGGGAGCCCATCGAGGCAACAAACTTGATGAGTATCGTCGCGCCGGCGGTGGCATTACCTTTGACGATGGTGGGGATCGTCGGGGTGGTCGTCGGCACGCGTTCTGTCATGTTCCAGCTGGGAGCAGCCTTTGCGGCGATCGCGGCCTACGCTTCGCCCGTGCTGATCTGGATCGGCGACTACGTGGGCGCTTGGCCATACCTCTTAGCGATCTGTCTGACAGGCGTGGTCACCGCCCAGTTCGCCGGCGTGGTTCACCGGCATGTGGGTGCTCTAGCGACGATGCTGGGATTCATCGGCGTGGTGCAGCTGCATCCTTCAGCCGTGACTGTCGTTGCGCTGGCGGTTGGGCTTTACTGGCTGCTGTATCTCCTGTTCTCGCCGGCGCAGACGAGGCTGCGCGATACCGTGTGGCTGCTTGCCCCGGCGCTGGTGGGCACAATCCTGTACTTGCCGCAGCTGCTGACGGGCTCCGAACAGACAGAGGAGGTCGGTGCCTTCACCGGCGACGAGGCCAAAACTCTCGAGAAGGCCTGGGAAGAAGCGTTCACGATGAACACCCGCCACGTGGACGAATTCTTCCTTGACTGGGATCCCACCGTGATCCTGTGGCTCGCCCTGGTGGGAGCGCTATTCGCAGTCATATGGCGTCGGCAGGTTTGGCTGCTGGCAACCTACCTGTTCTTTCTGTCGATCACCGTTGGGGCGCTGTATCCCCTCGACGGCATCATCGGTGAAGTGGCAACACTGGTGGGCTCGCTGCACTACAACATGGCGCACCGCCTGATCATGCCGGTGGCCATCATCGTCTTCGCGATGGCCGGGCTGGGCGTGGCAGTGCTCGTGCGATTGCTCACGCTCGCACCCGTCGCCGCGCGCAATGACAGCCCTGCCTGGACGCGATCGACGGTGGCGGCTTCCGTCGTCGTCGGCGTGCTGGTCGGCTGGGGTGCCGCGTGGTGGGTAACGGACTCTACGGACCGCGGTGCGCGTGCGTCCTTCGTCGCGCCCCGTGCCTCCCAGCGCATGGTGGACGACGATGATCGGGCAGCTTTCGACTGGCTGGGCACCCAGCCCGCGGCCTATGAGGGGCTAACCATGGGCGATCCCTCCGACGGGCACTCATGGCTCTATGCCTACAACGGTGTTCCTACGGTGTCCCGCCACTACCAGTGGCCCGCCGGCGGGCGCGGCTCCAACACGGACACGTTGTACTGGGATTCCCACCTGCTGGGTGAGGGAAAGCGGGGCGCGCCCAATGCGCCCAATGCGGTGGATGAGGCTGCGGAAGAATTTAACGTGAAGTTCTTCATCACCAGCCCGTGGAGTTTCTGGGCCTTCCAGAAGCCACAGTGGCAGATGCTGCACGGGTTGTGGACCGCCGAAGGTGTCACCCCGGTGTACCGCCAAGACGACACGGTCATTTTCGCCGTGGATGCGGCCTTCTCCGATTATGAACTGACGTTGATGCAGATCGATGCGCAGCAGGCGGGGTCTGATCCGCTGCCCCGCCCACGCCCAGCGGTTGAGGCGATCGGCATCACGCAATAGACTGTTCGCTAGTTCACACGCTGTGAGAGGGGCTCGCAGGGGGGATTCATTCGGGGGGATAGTGATTGACGTGACCGCGCCTATACAACCGGCTCCTCAGCAGGAGGAACGGACGTTTTTACCGACCACGCGTGCGCAGGTCTCCGGCCACAGGTTTTTGCGCCGCAGGGTCGAACACGGCCTGCTCTACGGCGATATTCGCATGATTCATGATCCGCTGACAGCCCGGCGCCGCGCAGCCATCCTTGGGGTGGTGGCGGTCGTGCTGATCGGCGGGGTTGCGGGCCTTCTAGCCTGGCTGAAACCCAACGCCGCGCCGGGTGACGCGTCGATCGTGCGGGCATCGTCCGGTGCGCTGTATGTGCGTATCGACGACGCCCTGCACCCCGTCACGAATCTTACTTCTGCGCGGCTGATCATCGGTGAAGCAGCAGAACCCGCATCCATTGGGGATGGGCATCTGGAAGAGGCGCGTCGCGGGGTGCCCGTTGGTATCGCATCTGCCCCCACCGTCTTTGCGCCTGAGGATTCTGCCGCTGTGGCGTGGTCGGCATGCACCGCGGGTGGGAACGAGGAGGTCAGTGTGGTGGCGGGACCCGCGCCCACTGCTTTGCCCGCGAATCACGCCGTAGTAGCCACTGATGGTGAGCGCGAGTGGTTGGTCACGGCACAGGGGCGCGCACAGCTGCCCGCGGAGTCCTCCCCTCAAGCCCGGGCGGTGCGCCGCGGCTTGGGGATTGGCCCAGACACACCGCGGTGGCAACCGCCGGTCGAGGTTCTCGAGGCGGTGCGCGAGACGGCCCCGGTGGTCGTGCCTACCCCG
>NZ_JBHWRP010000094.1:0-10278 GCF_043426755.1 Corynebacterium sp.
TAAGCAAGGACACCTTTCACTAACTGGGCCCGTCATCCCACCTCGTTTGCCTGAGTGGGAGGGCCGAGTAGAGACACCGTGCAAACTGCGCACGGAGAAGCCCTGGCGCGGCAGCGAAGGACCCGGGTTCAATTCCCGGCAACTCCACCAATTGAAGCCCCAGCTCACCAAAGAGCTGGGGTTTTGCTTTTACTCGGATGAGGGACCGCCGTTTCCCTCCCGTTTTTCCCTTAAAGGGCCGCGCCGGGACCGCGCAGCCCTGCCTGCGGACCAAACTGTTGGACCTAAAATGTTGGAACAGGGGGCCTGGGGCGGTTGTGGACCACGATTTCCTCCTAATCCAACAGTTGAGGTTCGGCATTTTAGCCCGGCTTCGCCCCGCGGCAGTGAGCCCAGCGGGACCGGCCACAACTACCTGTGCGAAAACGGGGGAGGAGCGACTCTCAGCGTTTTTATGCAGACATACAGCAGACTAGTGTGAACACCTATGAATGCAGTGTTGATCGCGGTTATCGTGATGCTTATTCTGTCCGTCTGCCGCGTGCACGTAGTCTTGGCGCTGTTTATCGGCGCGCTCGTCGGCGGCCTGACAGCAGGGCTGGGACTGGAAACGACGATGGTCGCCTTCCAAGAAGGCCTGCAAGGCGGCGCGAAAATCGCCTTGAGCTACGCCTTGCTCGGTGCGTTTGCCATGGCAGTGGCTAATTCGGGGCTGCCGCGGCTGCTTGCAGATTGGCTGATTAAGCGCATCGGCACCACCAACGAGACAACGAAAAAAGTCACGATCGCGGTGACCAAGTGGGGCATGCTGCTGGGCATCCTGGCGATGGCTGTGATGAGCCAGAACCTGATCCCCGTGCACATCGCCTTCATCCCGATCCTGATCCCGCCGCTGCTGGTGGTCTTTAACAAGCTGCGCCTTGATCGCCGCCTGATCGCCTGTATCCTCACCTTCGGCCTGGTCACCACGTACATGTGGATCCCGGTGGGCTTCGGTTCGATCTTCCTGAATGACATTTTGCTGGGCAACGTCGAAGCCGCAGGACTAGACATCTCGGGCATCAACATCTTCGGCGTGATGACGATCCCAGCGCTGGGCATGGTCGCCGGCCTCTTGATCGCCATCTTCATTTCCTACCGCAAACCACGCGACTACGCCGACCGCAGCATCGAAGCGGGTACGGCTCCGCGTAACGACGAGCCCCTGCCGGGCTCTTCCACCCAACCAGACACTGCCGGCGCTGAGGCAACTGGGCCTGGCGCGGCCGCCGTCGAGGTCGCCGAAGACGTGGAAGCGGAGCAAACACCTGCAGACGAACCTGTATCGAAATACAAGGTAATCGTGGCGCTAATCGCTATTGTGGCCACGTTCGCAGTCCAGGTGGTTATGCAGTCTTCGGGCACTGAGGCGGACTCGCTGCTAGTCGGTGCCTTGGTGGGCCTGTCGATTTTCCTCCTGACCGGTGCCGTGAACTGGCGCGAGGCCGATGACGTTTTTACCGGTGGTATGAAGATGATGGCCCTGATCGGTTTCATCATGATCACCGCTCAGGGTTTTGCGGCGGTCATGGCTGAGACTGGTGAGGTGGAGCCGCTGGTGACCTCTACCGCCCAAATCTTCGACGGTAACAAGTCCGCGGCCGCCATCGCGATGCTGGTCGTAGGTCTCATCGTCACGATGGGTATTGGTTCTTCGTTCTCCACTCTGCCAATCATCGCCACCATCTATGTTCCGCTGTGTGTGACGATGGGCTTTTCTCCAGCTGCAACAATTGCGCTGATTGGTACCGCAGGTGCCCTCGGCGATGCGGGTTCGCCGGCATCGGACTCCACGTTGGGGCCGACCGCCGGTCTAAATGCGGACGGTCAGCACGACCACATTCGCGATACCGTGATCCCGACGTTCCTGCACTACAACATCCCGCTACTGATCTCTGGTTGGGTCGCCGCAATGGTCCTCTAGCCTTCCCCAGAAAAACTCCCTTTTACCTGCGTAAAGGGGAGTTTTTGCTGCGCATGTCCGGTGGACAGTCTATGTTGGAGAAAACATTCTGGCTGCACAGCCACCGTTGACCGGCAGGACCTACCGAAAGAGAAAGCAAGTGACTGGACACGTCCAAGAAGATATCCGCGTCCTAGGGGCCATCTTGGGGCGCGTTATCGCCGTCCAGGAAGGTGAGGACATCTTCCAACTCGTCGAATCCACCAGACAGACCGCCTTTGCCGTGGCGCGCGGAGAGTCGGACCCAGAAGACCTCCTGGCGATTTTCCGCGATTTGGACATCACCAAGGCTAACCTTGTGGCCCGGTCCTTTTCCTATTTTGCGCTTTTGACCAACCTTGCCGAGGATCTTGACGACGAATCGGTGCCAGCTGCGGTGTCGCTGAAGAAGTCCTTCGCCAAGTTCAAGGCCTCTGATGTCTCACCTTCACACGCGTCCGAGGTGCTGCGCGGTGCGCGGATCTCGCCGGTGTTTACAGCGCACCCGACGGAGACGCGGCGTCGCACAGTGTTTGATACCCAGACGCGGATGAAGGAGCTGCTCAAGGCTCGTCGGGACGCGGCAGGGGCGGAATACGACGAGAAAATCAAGGAGATCGACCACGAGATCTACCTGCGGATGACCCTGCTGTGGCAGACGGCGCTAATCCGCATCTCGCGGCCCACTCTGGAAGACGAGGTGGACGTGGGCTTGCGTTACTACAAGCTGTCGCTGTTGGAGCAGGTCCCGGCGATCAACCGTGCGATCCGCGACGGTGCGCAGGAGGCATTTGGCCTGCAGCTGCAGGACGTGGCAGCGGTGCGCACGGGCTCTTGGATCGGCGGTGACCATGACGGAAACCCCTATGTTGATGCCGAGACCTTGACGTACGCAACAAGCAAGGCAGCCGAGACGGCCCTGCGCTACTACGAAGCAGAGCTTGCGGAGTTGGAGCGCGAATTGAGCCTGTCGGACCGCTACTCGTCCTGCTCCGGTGAGTTGCTGGAGCTTGCGCAGGCCGGGGGCAATGACTGGCCATCGCGTGTCGACGAGCCCTACCGGCGTGCCATCTTCGGCGTGCGTCACAGGGTAGGAGCAACCGTCGGTGACGACAACGGGCATGACTCCTATGAGCATCCGGATGAGTTGATGCGCGACCTCGATGTGATTGACCGTTCGTTGCGCCAGTTCAACGACGACGTCATCGCCGACGACCGCCTAGCACGCATCCGCTCTGCTGTGAGCACCTTCGGGTTCCACCTGTACACGCTGGATCTGCGCCAGAATTCGGAGTCCTATGAGAAGGTGCTCACCGAACTGTTTGCCTTCGCCGGATTGTGCGAGAACTATTCGTCGTTAAGCGAAAGCGAGAAGCAGGTGTTGCTTATCGACGAGATCCAGCGCAACCGTCCTCTCGTCTTCCCGGATGCGGAGGGCCTAAGCCCTGATACCGAGAAGGAGCTGGGCATTTTCCGGGCAGCGGCCGAAGCGGTACGCCGGCATGGTGCGCCGGCGGTGGAGAATTGCATCATCGCTATGACGGGGACGGTCAGTGACATTCTGGAGCCGATGGTGCTGCTCAAAGAGGTGGGGCTGCGCGATATAAATCTGGTTCCGCTCTTTGAGACGATCGACGACCTCAAGGCTGGGGCGGGGATCTTGGAGCAGCTATGGCAGGTGCCGTTGTACCGGGAGCATTTGCGGCGTCGTGGCAATGTGCAAGAGGTGATGCTGGGGTATTCGGACTCCAATAAGGACGGTGGCTACCTGTCGGCTAACTGGGCGCTGTACGCGGCCGAGCTGGAACTGGTGGAGCTCTTCGAGAAACATGGCGTTGAGCTGCGCCTGTCTCACGGCCGCGGTGGGGCAGTGGGACGCGGCGGTGGCCCGACGTATGATGCGATTTTGGCGCAGCCTAAGGGCGCGGTATCTGGTGCCGTGCGTATTACCGAGCAGGGGGAGGTGATCTCGGCGAAGTATGGGTCGCCCGCGACGGCACGCCGCCATCTTGAGGCTTTCGCGGCTGGTGCGCTGGAGGCGTCACTGCTGGATACCGACAGAGTTGAGGACCCGGAGCGAGTGTACGCCGCGATGGCTGAGATTGCCGCGCTATCCGGGAAGAAATATCGGGAGCTTGTTGAGGACGAGGGCTTCATTGAGTACTTCACCCAATCCACCCCGCTGCATGAGATTGGGGAGCTGAACCTGGGATCCCGCCCAGCGGCGAGGAAGCAGACCACCGCGATTTCTGATCTGCGCGCGATCCCGTGGGGGCTGTCGTGGTCGCAGTCGCGCACCAACATTCCTGGCTGGTTCGGCGTGGGTACCGCGGTGAGCCAGTGGGCGGGGGAGGACGTTGCGCGCTGGGACACGTTGCAGCAGATGTATAAAACGTGGCCGTGGTTCCGCACCGTGTTTTCGAATATGGCTCAGGTAATGGCGAAAGCGGAGCTCTCCCTGGCGCGCCTCTATGCCAACCTGGTTGATGACGCGGAGTTGGCGGACCGCATCTATGGCATCATCGCCGACGAGTTCGCGCTGACTCGCGAGGTCTACCTCAAGGTGACAGGCAATGCGGATTTGGTCAGCGAAAACCAGCGTCAGGCGCGTTCGCTGAAACGCCGTTATCCCTACCTGTTGCCGTTGAACGCGGTGCAGCTAGAGCTGTTGCGGCGTTACCGTGCGGGCGATGATTCCTTCTTGGTGTCCAAAACCATTCAGGTGACCATGAACGGTTTGGCCACTGCGCTGCGCAATTCTGGCTAGAATGCCTGGTGGGATAAAGTACTGTGACACGTCACTGTTTTGCTGTTATCATGACATATGATCATTTATTTCTGATGAAAGGTTGATTTTTATGGCTAACACTCCCGCATCGATTGCACTGCGCGTTATTCCTGGCGCTTATATTCTTAACTCCGGAATCGGCAAGCTGAAGCTTCCTGAGGAGGCGTCCGCAGGTTTGCACCAGGCGGCGACCTCTGGCATCTCTGCCATTAAGAATCTTCCAGCCAAGGACTTCTCGAAGTACCTCGGCGGGGCAGAAGTCGGCCTCGGCGCCGCTCTGCTTGCACCGTTTGTATCCAACAAGGTTGCGGGTGCTGGCCTCGTCGCCTTTGGTTCGGGTCTTCTGACGATGTACTTCAATAACGAGGAAAACACAGAGAGTGACGGAATCCGTCCTTCCCAGCAGGGCCTCTCGCTGTCGAAGGACTCGTGGCTTGTTGCTCTTGGACTGGGCTTGCTTGCCCTGCCGAACAAAGATAAGCGCAAGTAGTGCGAACTATTAGGAGCAATTAGCGCACGTTTGTGTGCTCTAAATAGGGGTATCCCGCGGGGGTACCCCTATTTCGCATTTTTCCAGTTAGCGGGATAGTTCGTCGATTAGAGTAGAAGAAATTCAAAGGTAAGGCTTGGCTTACTTGCGGCGTAGGAGTAATTTAACTTGGGTAAGGCTAATCTAACTAAAGGAAATGGTGTTCCATGACACTTAAACTTTCTTCCCGTAAGGCAATCGTCGCGGGTATCGCGTCCTTCACCCTCGTGCTGACCGGCTGCTCCCAGACGGATGACACTGATTCGGCTGCTTCTAGCACTTCGGCCGCAGCAGATTCTTCGTCGGAAAGCACTGCAAGCGCCAGCGATGCGGCAAGCTCGGAAGGCACCATCACTATCGAGGACAACTATGGCACCGTCGAGGTTCCTGCGAACCCAGAGGCCATCGCTTCGCTGGATAACCGCACCTTCGAGGTTCTCGAGCAGTGGGGCGTTGAGCTCGTTGCTGCTCCGCGCACGCTGATGCCAGAGACTGTCGAGTACCGCGATGACGAGAGCATCGTTGACATCGGCAACCACCGCGAGCCAGATCTGGAAGCACTGGTGGCGGTTCAGCCAGACCTGATCATCAACGGCCAGCGTTTCAGCCAGTACTACGAGGATCTGCAGAAGCTGGCGCCGGACGCAGCGCTGATCGACTTGGAGCCGCGCGAGGACGAGTCGATGGACCAGGAGCTGATCCGCCAGGTGGAAACCTTGGGCGCGGCGCTGGGGAAGGAAGAGGAGGCAGCGAAGCTTGTCGACGACTTCAACGCCGCTCTTAAGCGTGCCAAGGACGTCTATGACCCATCCAAGTCTGTGATGGCTGTCAATGTGTCCGGTGGCAACATCGGCTACGTCGCTCCAAGTGTCGGCCGTTTCTGGGGCCCGATCTTCGACATGATCGGCATGACTCCAGCACTCGAGGTGGAATCGGGTTCGGACAACCACAAGGGTGACGATATCTCTGTCGAGGCAATCGCAGAATCCAACCCGGACTGGATGCTGGTTCTGGACCGCGACGCGGCAACCGGCGACGATTCGGCTCCAGCGCAGAGCGTCATCGAGGACTCCTCTGCATTGCAGAACGTCACCGCCGTTAAGGAGGGTGCTGTGGTCTACGCGCCAGCAGACACCTACACTAATGAATCAATCATTACGTACACCGAAACGCTCAACGCGCTTGCTGATGCGTTTGAGGGACAGAAGTAAAAACGCGCAGAGTTAATAGTTAATAGGGAGAACACCGTAGTCTATGCAGTCTGCACCATCCGAGGTTTCGAAGCAGTCCAAGAGCGGCGCTTCACGACGATCACATGGCCGACTCTGGAGTTGGAAATTGATCGTCGCCACACTCGGAGTGGTGGTTCTGCTGGTGATCTCCCTATTAACTGGTGAGTACAGCATCTTTGAAGCCGAAGACGGCGCGGAGATGTTTGCTATCACCCGCATTCCGCGGACCATTGCCTTAGTTCTGGCGGGTGCCGCGATGGCGATGAGCGGGCTGGTCATGCAGCTGCTCACCCAAAACCGTTTCGTGGAACCCACCACCACCGGAACGACCGAATGGGCAGGCCTGGGCCTGCTGTTCACCCTCTACTTGATTCCCTCGGCTACGGTCCTCGAGCGAATGGTGGGCGCCGTGATCTTCGCCTTCGTGGGAACGATGGTGTTCTTCCTCTTCCTCAGGCGGGTCACGTTAAAGTCCAGCTTGATCGTGCCGATCATCGGCATCATGCTGGGCGCTGTCGTCGGGGCAATCTCCTCATTCTTCGCGCTCCAGGTGGATATGCTGCAGCAGCTTGGCATCTGGTTCGCAGGCAGCTTCACAGACATCGTCGCAGGGCAATATGAGGTTCTGTGGATTGTCGCCATCGTCGTCGTCATCGTGTTCTTCTATGCAGACAGGCTCACGGTGGCAGGTCTCGGCGAGGAAGTGGCTACCAACGTAGGCGTCAATTACAACCGCCTCTTGCTGATCGGCACCGCACTGGTGGCCGTGGCCACGGGTGTTGTCACCGTCGTCGTTGGCTCCCTGCCCTTTCTTGGCTTGATCGTGCCTAATGTCGTCTCGATGATCCGCGGCGATGATTTGCGTTCTAACCTTCCGTGGGTCTGTCTCTTGGGCATTGCGATTGTGGCTATCTGTGACCTCATCGGCAGGACCATCATCGCGCCTTTTGAGATGCCGGTATCTGTGATTCTCGGCATCGTGGGTGCGGTTGTGTTCATCGTGTTGATTGTGAGGCAGACAACCAATGACTAGTGCTCACAATGCAACAACCACGAAGGCAAAGAAGTCTTCGTCGTCACGCGCCGTCGGCGCATTCCAGGACCCGCGCTCGCGGCGCCGCTACTGGGTGATTGTTGCGCTGCTTTCCGTGGCTGCGGTGCTGTTCACCGCTGGCTTGCTGGCCTACGACAACCCCATGGATTTTGGCACGGAGGGATTCTGGCTGCTTGCGCAGAGGCGCCTTGACGCGGTGATCGCGATGGCCATCGTTGCGGTCTGCCAGGGGATCGCCACTGTGGCTTTCCAAACCGTGACAAATAACCGGATCATTACTCCGTCGATTCTTGGGTTCGAATCGCTCTATACGCTGATCCATACCTCCACGGTCTTTTTCTTCGGCGCGAGCGGGCTGATCGCGGCATATAACCTGGGCATGTTCGTGTTCCAGATCGTGGTTATGGTGGTGCTGTCGTTCCTGTTGTATTCGTGGCTGCTGACTCGGTCATCGCGCAACATGCATGCCATGCTGCTGGTGGGCATCGTGCTGGGCGGGGGACTTGGTTCCGTGTCCACGTTTATGCAGCGCACGCTTGCGCCCAGCGAATTCGACGTGCTGACGGCCCGCATGTTTGGTTCGATGAATAATGCGGACTCCAGCTATTACCCGATTGCCATTCCACTGGTCATCGTGGTGGTGGCGATCCTATTGGCTCGCTCCAGCACGCTCAACGTGATGTCGCTCGGTGCAGAAACATCGACCAACCTCGGTGTTAACTTCAAGCGAAACTCTATTCTGACCTTGATGCTGGTCAGCGTTTTGATGGCGGTCTCCACATCCATGGTGGGGCCCATGACCTTCCTGGGTTTCCTGGTAGCCACCCTGGCTTATCAGTGTGCCGAGACCTATGATCACCGTTATATCTTCCCGATGGCAGCGTTGCTAGGCTACGTGGTGCTTACGGGAGCGTACTTCGTACTTAACCACGTGTTCTACGCCCAGGGCGTAGTGAGCATCATCATCGAGCTGGTGGGAGGAATTACCTTCCTGATCGTCGTACTGCGAAAGGGGCGCCTGTGATTACACTGACCGATGTCCGCAAAGAATATAACTCTGATGTTGCGATCGGACCTGTCAACCTAGAGATTCCCGCGGGGGGCATCACAACTCTGATTGGGCCGAATGGCGCAGGCAAGTCGACCTTGTTGACCATGATCGGCCGCCTGCTGGCAATGGATTCCGGCACCGTGACCGTCGCTCAGCACGACATCTCCAATACGAAGTCGAAGGATCTTGCCAAGATCATTTCCATCTTGCGTCAGGAAAACCACTTCATGACGAAGCTGACCGTCCGTCAGCTCGTTGGCTTCGGTCGCTTCCCCTATTCCGGTGGTCGGCTGACGGAGGAAGACGAGGAGATCATCTCTCGCTACATCGACTTCCTGCACTTGACTGAGCTGGAGAACCGTTACCTCGATCAGTTGTCCGGTGGGCAGCGCCAGCGCGCGTACGTTGCGATGGTCCTGTGCCAGGAGACTGACTACGTGCTTCTCGACGAACCACTGAACAACTTAGACATGGCGCACTCTGTTCAGATGATGCGCCACGTGAAGGAAGCGGCAGAGGAGTTTGGCCGCACGATCATCGTGGTCCTGCACGATATCAACTTCGCCGCACGCTATGCGGACTACATCTGTGCTGTGAAAGATGGAAAGATCATCGCGTTCGGTGAACCAGAAGAGGTTATGAAGGGCGATCTTCTGACCGAGATCTTCAATACTCCCGTAAAAGTGATTGACGGTCCGGATGGCCTGCTTGCGGTCTATCACTAGGGCAGAAGCGTTGCCTAGAAAAGACTGATGACCAGCAAAGTTGCTTTTAAATCAGCTTTGAGGTTATAGTTCTACAAGTCGCCACGAGGAAGTGACCGAGAGGTTAACAAGTGGCGCGAAAGAACGAAATACCAGCGAATTTGACACAAGTTAGATTCAAAGTGTAAGTTCTTAATCCGCTGCTCAAAAGAGTGATCGAAACAAGATTGCTCGGCTGGGTGTGCGAATGTTGTGTGAGAACTCGATAGTGTGCCAATGTACTTTTTTGTTTGTGTGTTGGTGTGTGTGCCTGTGTGCTTGCAATGATCACGGTTTTTGACTGGTGGTTGTTGTTGGTGTGTGCCGGTCGCACTGCAGCTTCCGTGGTTGTGGTGTGTTTTTGTTTTCGGTGCAGCATGGGTGTGCATAGTTGATGTGCATTCAGATTGGTAGATGAATCATAATTTTTTATGGTTGTTTACTTTTTGCCAGCCCCTGTTGTTTCCCTGTCGGGTGGGGGTTGGTTGTTGTAATTCTATTTTTTGGACAACAAGTATTTAACAGCACTGTGGTGTTGTTTTTGCTGGTTGTTTGTTTTGGTTGGGTTTTGGGCTTTTCACGGCCTTGTTTCTTCTGAAACATTTTTTTGTGGAGAGTTTGATCCTGGCTCAGGATGAACGCTGGCGGCGTGCTTAACACATGCAAGTCGAACGGAAAGGCCCTGCTTGCAGGGTACTCGAGTGGCGAACGGGTGAGTAACACGTGGGTGATCTGCCCTGTACTTCGGGATAAGCTTGGGAAACTGGGTCTAATACCGGATATTCAACATTTGTTGGAAAGCCTTTGGGCGGTATGGGATGAGCATGCGGCCTATCAGCAAGATGGTGGGGAAATGGCCTACCAAGGCGTCGACGGGTCTCCGGCCTGAGAGGGTGACGA
>NZ_JBHWRP010000095.1:0-34564 GCF_043426755.1 Corynebacterium sp.
CGTCACCGAGTCCTCGGAAAAGGTCTCGCACCTCGCGGAGCCTGAGGCGACCGCCACCGAGACCAGCGCGCCCCGCCCCCAGGCGGCCCAGCCTCGCGCCCAGGACCCGTTCCTGCCTCCGAACGCCGTCGTCGATGCCCCACAGGGCCACACCGCGCCGACAGTGGTCTACCGGCCCACGAATGTCGTGCCCGTCATCGGCGATGACTCCCCACAGCGCCGTTCAACTCCACAGGTCCCTAGCGCGCTTAACGACGATCCCCTGGCCGACTCGAGGTCCAACAGCCCAACTGGCGTACCTGCCGAACCCGGCACCGATATCGCGCCGCCGCAGCAGCCTGCCAGCACTGCTGAGCCGACGGCGCCCGCACCGGCAACTCCGACCGCACCAGCAACCCCGCCAACCCCGACGACTGAGCCTGAGGAACCGGCCCAGCCCGGACGCCCTGCTGAACCCACGTCAACCGTCGAGCCACCTGCGCCCGCAGCGCCCGCAGATCCTGCAGCGCTGGATGCGCCACTTGCGCCACTTGCGCCAGAGATGGACGAGCCTGTGCAGCAGCAGGTCCCGGAATCACGTCCGGGCGGTTCCGGCAGCCGGGCTGAACCGCTGCCATTCTGGCGGCAGATCACTAGTGGCCTGTTCGGCCGCTAGACCCGCGCGAAGAAGACTTCCGCGCCTTCCCCGCCGGTGAAGGCGCACGCGGGATCACTCGCAGGGATCCACGCTGCCGCGCCCGGGGTCAGTTCCAAGTCGCCGCAGGTGGCCACGCCGGCGGTGCACAGCACGATCGCCGGGCCGTCAGCATCGACGACCAGATCGGCCTGGCCCAGCTCGTGGCGCGAAAGGATGAAATCGTCCACGGAGACGGGATATTCGGTGCCCCCACCCACCTCTGTGACATCGACTTCTGGGTGTGCCAACGTGCCGAAGTCCAGCACGCGGACCAACTCAGGCACGTCAACATACTTGCTGGTCAAACCGCCACGCAGCACATTGTCTGAGCTCGCCATGATCTCTACCCCCAAGCCATGCAGGTAGGCGTGCAGCTGGCCTGCGCGCAGATGAATCGCCTCCCCAGGTTGCAGGGTGACATGGTTGAGCAGCAATGCGGCCAAAGCCCCGACGTCGTCTGGGTATTGCTCCGTCAGATCGATGAAGGTGCGGGCGACTCGGCCGATCCAATCATCGCGGTCAGCGATTGCCTGACACGCGGCGTTGGTCTCGTCGAGAAGCGCGATGCGTACCGTGCGCGGGATAGTGATCCACGTGGTAAACAGGGCGCGCAGGCTGGCCTCTTCGTGATCCGGATCGATCATCGTGAGGTAACGATCCAGCGGCGCACACCCCATAACCTCGAAGAGCTCGCGGGTCTGGTGCAGGGGGCGGAAACCGGCAAGCGCGTGAAATTCGCTCAGCGCGACGATCAGCTCGGGCTTGTGATTGGGGTCCTTGTAGTTGCGGTTCGGGTCATCCAGCGGGATGCGGTCCGCATTCTCCCGCGCAAAACCTTCGCGCGCCTGCTCCAGCGACGGGTGCGCCTGCAGGCTCAATGGCTCATCGGCTGCGAGTAGCTTCAGCAGGAAAGGCAGTTCCTCGCCAAACTTATCGACGACACGCTGGCCCAACTGTCCCACGGGGTCAGCGGCGATGATCTCATCGAGCGTGCGCTCCCCGATGCGCGAGGGATCACCCGGGTGGGCGCCATACCAAAGCTCTGCCTCCGCAGTAGGCGTCGGTGAGGGAAGTCCACGCAGGTCAGCCAACATGGTGCGCGAACCCCACGGGTAATTCCGCAGGGCACCTGTCAAAATCTCCAAGGCTGTGTTTCCGATCTGTGTTCTTTCAACAAGGGGCATGCTTCTAGCGGGGCTCATCGTCGAGAGTCGTGGCAGCGAACGCTCGAGTGATCAACCGAAGAGCCGAAGCAGTATCCCCCAGCCCGGGAACAAGGCTGTTTTCGGGGCGCGCGTTCGGCCACGGGGCCTCCTCATGGGCCCACACAATGGCCTTCAACGCTACCAGCTCACTCGGGCCGTCAAGGTATGGGTCATGAAAAATGTCGTCGGCGGCCGGCGGCTGTTCCAGCGCGCGGGGCGTTTCGTCGGGATGGCAATAGCCGCCTGGCAGGCCGCGCACCGACCAGAGCGTAGCCACGAATTCGGCCACCGCCATGCCGGTGCGGTTCAACCCGGTGTGCACAATCCGCGCGCCGGCCACGAATTCGCGCAGCTGGCGGGCGGGATTCACGGTGGCATCACGCTCCGGGGACAGGCTGGTCAGTTCCTCATCGACCTGCTCAGCCAGGTCGTGGAGTTTCTGCTCCACGATGGATACTGGCTGCCCCAACAAGTCCAAGACCGCGGCGACAACTCCGATCGTGCGCGCCGGCGATGCACCCACCGCGGTGGGCAGCGCCGGAATAACAAGTGCAGAGTCCGGGACGTCGTCGATAAGCGGACCCTGCGCAGGCCCGGCGAAGATGAGGGTTGCTCCGCGCTGCCCGGCGGAGATGATGTCGCGCGAGTAGTCGTCATTGTCGGCGGCATCGCCCACCATGATGACAACGTCGAGCGCCCCGATATATGCCGGGAGCGTATCGACGACCACCACCGGGCAACGTAGCGGGGAGCGCTGGTGCACCACATAACGCGCGGCGGCTCGCGCGATCTGGTCAGTCCCGAGGATCACCACGCTGCGCGGATTCAAGCCACGCAGCTGCTCGAACTCGTCCTGTCCCGCCTGCATCCTTCCTGCGATCGCGCGCAGCTGGGCGCCTTCGTGGGCGACGTCGAAAAAGCGCACCGTTTCGCGGTCGTAGTCGCCGGCGCCCTGGTAATAGCTGTTTCTATCCATGTCAGAATTCATCGGTCGCCACCCTAAGGGTGCTCGCTGCGAATAACGCCAAGGATCTCTGCCGAAAGAGTGTCAACTTCTTCCTGCGACTCCGCCTCCACGTTGAGGCGCAGCAGCGGCTCAGTATTGGAGGCGCGCACGTTAAACCAGGCCTTGGTGCCCTTTAGCGTGACGGTGACCCCATCGAGGCGGTCCACCTCGTCGATACGCGAGGTGAAGGCGTCGAGCACTGCGTCAGTGGCGGCGGCTTGATCCTCGACGGTGGAATTCAGCTCGCCGGAAGCCACGTAGCGTTCGTACTTCGCCATAAGCTCCGATAGCGGGCCGTCGAATTCAGCCAGCGCAGCCAGCACGTGCAACGCCGCGAGCAGACCAGAGTCGGCGTTGAAGAACTCCGTGAAGTAGTAGTGCGCCGAATGCTCCCCGCCGAACAGCGCCCCGGTGCGCGCCATCTCCGCCTTGATATAGGAGTGGCCCACCCGAGTACGCACGGGTGTGCCACCGTTTTCCGCAATGATCTCCGGCACCGCACGCGAGATAATCAGGTTGTGGATAATCGGCGTACCGGCCGGCGCATCACGCAGGTAACGCTCCGCGACCAGCGCCGTAATCGCCGAAGGGCTCACCGGCTGACCCAGCTCATCGACGACGAAGCAGCGATCCGCATCCCCGTCGAAGGCCAGACCCACCTGTGCGCCCTGCTCCACGGTGAACTTCTGCAAATCCACCAGGTTCTTCGGATCCAGGGGGTTCGCCTCATGATTCGGGAAGGTGCCGTCCAGCTCAAAGTAGAGGTCACGCACATCGAAATCGTGCAGCGTTGCGGGCACTGTCAGCCCGGCCATCCCGTTGGCCGCGTCCACGGCCACCACCATGCCGGCGCCATCCACCGGCACGAGCTCGCGCAGGAACGCAGCATAGTCATCCAACACATTTCGCTTTTCGACGACACCCTGGGCACCCGAGTAGACGGGGATCTCGTCGACAAGCATCTGCGTAATCTCCGCCAAACCCGAATCCTGGCTGACAGGAGTGGCCCCCGCGCGGCACAATTTGATGCCGTTGTACTTGGCGGGGTTGTGGCTGGCGGTGAACATCGCGCCGGCGCAGCCAAAGGTACCGGCCGCGTAGTAGAGCTCGTCGGTGGAGGTCAGGCCAAGATCCAGCACGTTAAGCCCCTGGGAGGTTGCGCCCTCAGCGAAGGCGGCTGCCAGCTCAGGCGAGGATGGCCGCATGTCATAGCCCACGGCGATCGTCGTTTCGCCCTCGCCGCGCAGGATGTGGGCGAAGGCGGCGCCGGTATCGCGGACGAAATCGGCATCAATGTCCTCGCCGACAACGCCTCGCACGTCATAGGCCTTGATCACCTGGCGGACGGATTTGATTGAGCGCATCGGGCACACCTGTCTTTTGTGAGTAATGATTAAACCAACAGGTAAGTTTACCGCCCGTTTACTCGGTGGGCTGGTGTCCCTCGCCGTCGGACTCCTCTGCGGTTTCCTCTGGATCCGGCACGACCTGCAGGTGCGCGCGACGTACCTGCTTGTACTGCTCTATCCGCTTCGTGCGGTAGACGGGGTGCCTGGAAGTATCGGGGTCGGTGTAGTCGCGCTGTCCGGCGTAGTCGATCGGGTCCTCGCCCGGCTCGACCAAACCGGTGGTCACACGCCCCGCCTCGCGCACGGCTTCGGCCAGGGCAGTGATGTCTTCGCCCTCGTCGTCGATATCAATATGGTCGACGCGCAGCATCTCCCAGCCCAGTGGAGCGGTGATGCGGCTGGCGTGGGATTCGCACAGGTCCCAGGAATGCGGCTCCGCCACCGGGGCCAAGGGGCCCACCACCGCGGTCGATTCAGAATAGGCGTAGGTCAGTGTGGCGACAGCTGGCTTGCCACACCCGGTCCGGCAACAACGACGAAATTTACTCACAGCTGCCAAGTCTAAACCCCAACTTGAGTTTTGTGAACCGGTGGGCGTGTTTCGCGCCCTTCAGCGCGTCGAACCGCCCTACTATATGGAGTTATGAGCACCCCCTCGCACCTCCGCGCTCGCCCCAGCCGCCATGGGCGTGGTCTGCGCGGACCTCTGTTGCCGGTAGCCATCCCCCGCTACCGCACACGCTCCCTGCGTTTCGACCAGGCGGTGCTGGAGGCGTACGCCCCGCTGCAGAATGCCTACTTCGATCAGCTGGCCAACGTCGACTTGGCGGTTGATGCGGTGCCGCGGATGCGATTGCGTGCGGACATGACGGTGCTTCCCGATGACATCGTCGCCGACGGGCCCGTACCGCTTGGTCGCTTGCTTCAGGCCGGGGTGGATCCCCAGGGCCAGCCGACGCGCGCCCGCATCGTCGTGTTCCGTGCACCCGTGGAACACCGGTGCACAAATGCACAAGAGCGGGCAGAACTCCTCACGTGGATTCTGACCGCTTTGGTCGCCAACTATCTCAATATGGCGCCCGAGGACCTCGATCCCCGGTTCGATTTCTAGCCTATCTGCTTCTTCAAACGGCGCCGCTCACGATCAGAGAGCCCGCCCCAAATTCCGAATCGTTCATCATTCTCGAGGGCATACTCGAGACAATCGTCTCGCACAGCGCAAGCTTGACAGATGCGTTTCGCTTCTCGTGTGGAGCCACCCTTTTCAGGGAAGAAGGCCTCAGGGTCTGTCTGCGCGCACAGCGCCTGATCCTGCCATTCCTGCTCAACAGTGCTAAATAACTCATCAAAAGTCATGTCGCCTGCGACTCCGCCACGGAGAACAGCGTTATGAGCCATGTCTTCCACGCTTTGTCCCTTTCTCCAATGGTTTAACTGATCGCGTTGATCTAGAAACCCACTATACGCGTGCTTTCGCGGCGCGGTGGGCTGTAACTACATAACTGTGATTCAACACGAGGGCCACAAATAGCGTCAACCCCACCAACGCGTTTGCGCAGGCCTTTAAGGGAATTGCCAGGTGACTCGCCACACGAGTCACACCAGTCACAAGTTCTACGATTCGGGGGCATAGGCCGGGGGTACTACATGTAGTGCCGGCGGGGCATACCGGCAACTAGTCATCGCCGCTATCGGCGTGTCGCTCACGCATCCGGGGAAAAGCGCACTCCAGAATCCGGAATCTCCACCCCTGGCCACACACGCATGCCGCCCAACAGCTCACAGCGCGCACCGATCGACGCACCCTCGCCGATGACGCAGTCTGTGATCCGAGCATTGGCGCCAATCTTCGCCCCCGCCGCAATAATAGAGTTCCGCACCACAGCACCCGGCTCCACGGTCACGCCGTCAAAGAGCACGGAATCGTCGATACGCGAACCCGCACCAACCTCCACCCCGCGCCCCACCGCGGTGCCACCGACCAGGATCACTCCTCCGGCGATGCCCGCCGACTCATCGACGAAACTCTCCCCCGTCTTGCCCTGCAGCAGTGGCGAATACGCGATCCCGCGCACCAGGTCCGAAGAGCCCTGCACAAAATCGTCTGGGCGGCCCATGTCGCGCCAGTAGGACGTATCGACGTGGCCCACCACCTTCGCGCCATTTTCCAGCATCTTCGGAAACGTCTCGCGCTCCACGCTGACCACGCGCCCCGTCGGGATCTGCTCGATCACCTCGCGCTTGAACACGTAGCAGCCCGCGTTGATCTGGTCTGTCGGCGGATCCTCCGTCTTCTCCAGGAACGCCTGCACGTTGCCATCGCTATCGGTGGGCACGCAGCCGAACGCCCGCGGATCCGGCACGCGCACCAAGTGCAGCGTGATGTCCGCGTCCTTCTCAGTATGCGCTTCCAGGATCTCGCCCAAGTTCGCCCCCGACAGCACATCGCCGTTGAACACCATCACGGTGTCATAGCGCAGCTTGTCGTACACGTTGCGGATCCCGCCGCCGGTGCCCAGCGCCTCTTCTTCCACCACATACTCGATCTCCAGGCCGAAATCAGCGCCGTCGCCAAAGTGTTCCTCGAAGACCTCCGCCTTAAAAGAGGTAGACAGCACAACGTGCGTCATGCCCGCCTCTTTAATCCGCGCCAACAGGTGCGCCAGGAATGGGAAGCCCGCCGTCGGCAGCATCGGCTTTGGAGTATTCACCGTCAGAGGGCGCAAACGCGTGCCGCGCCCTCCAACCAGGATCACCGCGTCCGTCGAAGAAGGATCCGCCATCGTGTACTCAACCTCTCACTTGTGTGTTTTCTTCATCTTTACACGCCTGCGAGCGCGCAGCCCGCCGCGCCTCCGCCCCGGCCACCACGCCCCGCAGCTGGAGCCCAGCCCACAGCGCAGCACGCAGCGGCGCCTGCCACCAGGCCGGATGCCGATCCGCCTGGAAGCGAAACGCCGAATCATGGTGCGCTGGCACCGTCACCCGCGAATGCTTATTCGCCGCGTGTCCTTGGTCATGCAGGATCCGGGCTGCCGGGCAGAATACGTTGTCCCAGCCAGCGCGCGCCAACCGGTCGCCAAAGTCAATATCTTCCAGGTACATGAAGTAGCGCTCATCGAAACCGCCCACGGCGTCGAAAGCCTCCCAGCGCACCGCCAGGCACGATCCGGACAGCCAGCCGGCGACGCGTTCGTTCTCCATATCGCCGTCATCGCGGTAGGCGCGCGAGAAAGGATTCTTCGGCCAAATTCCGCCTAGAAGGGCATGGCCTACACCGGTGACCAGCGTGGGCACCGCGCGCGCCGAGGGGTACGCAGACCCGTCCGCCTCCTCAATCCGCGGACCCGCCGCACCCGCCTTCGGGCGCCGATCAAGACAGTCCGTCAGCGCGTCGATCGCCCCCGGCAGAAATTCCACATCCGGATTGGAAATGATGAAATAGTCCGGATTGATCAGGCCTGCTTGTCGCTTATCGACGAGGGCCCGCGCCGCGGCGTTGATCGCAGCACCATAGCCGATGTTTCCGCCGGTGGGGAGAAACTCCACGTTCTCGTCGTCACGCGCAGCCTGTTGGGGCACCCCGTCGGTGGAGCCGTTGTCGGCAAGCACCACGAAGGTGCCGCGGCCGGTGCGTTCGGTGGCGTGCGGCAGCGATTCGAGGAACGCGCTCAGGTGCCGGCCGGGCGAGTACGTCACGGACACGACTGCGATGGGAGCGTTGTTTGGTTCAGACACAATGGATTTAGCTTACCCAGTCGGTCCGCAAAGATGAGGCTACGGATCACCATTTCGCCTAGGCGTGTCGTATAATTTGGGCCGACCTTCTCCTCACCATTCCCCCATTACGTAAGGTGCGTGACGAACGTGAGCCAATCGTACCGGCAGATCCGCGATATCCAGGCCGCGCCGTCAGGCCAGCGCGACATCTCCCAGTCGGGCAATGTCGTCGTTAAGTCGCTGCTCACAGTGCTAGCCGTGATCATCGTGGCCGTCACCGCGATCGGCTGGTCCACCGTCGGCCGCCTCGGCGGTGAGATCTCCGCCTCCGAGCTCTCACTTGGCGGCTCCAACGCGCGCGGGGACCACGAAGACGGCGCTACCGATATCTTGCTTGTCGGCTCGGACTCGCGCACAGATGCGCAGGGCAATCCGCTTTCCGACGAAGAACTGGCCCGCCTCAACGCTGGTGAAGCCGACGGCGAGCGCAACACCGACACCATGATGGTGATCCGTGTGCCCAACGACGGCTCCAAGGCCACCGCTGTCTCCATCCCGCGTGATACATATGTGCACACCGAAGACTTCGGCAACCTGAAGATCAACGGTGTCTACGCCGAGTTCGCGGCCGCCAAACGCGAAGAACTTGTCGCCGACGGAGCCAACGAAGGCAAGAGGCTGGAAGAGCGCGTGGCCTCTGCGGGACAGCAGGGCCTGATCGATACCGTGGCGGACCTCACCGGCATCAAGGTGGACCACTACGCAGAGGTCGGCCTGCTGGGATTCGTTCTGCTTACCGATGCCATCGGCGGTGTCGAGGTCTGTCTGAACGCGCCCGTCCAAGACGAGTTTTCCGGTGCGGACTTCCCCGCCGGGGTCTCCACCCTGGACGGCACCGAAGCTTTAGCCTTCGTCCGCCAGCGCCACGGCCTGCCCCGCGGCGACCTCGACCGCATCGTGCGCCAGCAGGCCTACATGGCATCGCTGGTGAACAAGGTGCTCAGCGCGGGCGTACTGACCAACCCCGCGAAGCTCAACGAGCTAGGCAAGGCCGTAGAGCGTTCCGTAGTGATCGACCGGGACTGGGACATCCTCAGCTTCGCCACCGAGCTTGCCAACCTCGCCGGCGGCAACGTCACCTTCACCACCATTCCCGTGACCTCTATTGATGGCGTCGGCGACTACGGCGAATCAATCGTGACGGTCGACGTTAACGAAGTCCACAACTTCATGGACGAGCTCCTCGTCCCCGAAGAGGCGCCCGACCAGCCGGCCGCGGAAGCAGCCCCAGCGGACACCGCCTTCGACGGCTACGAGGTCCACGTGCTCAACGCCGGCGCGACCACCGGCCAGGCCGGCGGCGTGGGTGCCTTACTAGAGGAACAGGGGATCAACGTTGCCGAGGTGACCAACGCCATGGCCGGCATCTATTCCTACAGCCAGGTTGTCGCACTTGACCCCGCCGACCCAGCTGCCATCGAGCTTGCCGAGCGCCTCGGCGGGCTCCCCGTCACCTCCAATGAGGGGCTCAATCCGAACTCGCTGATCGTCGTCACGCACGACGACTACTCCGGGCCTCAGTCCGAAGCCACCGATGATATGGACTCCCCTAGCTCGTCCGAGCCGGTCGGCACCCCGGGCGAAGACTTCGGCAACGCCGAGGTCGCCCCTGAAATCACCGCCGGTGGCGACGGCCCACGTTGCGTTAACTAGCGCGGCCAGGGCCAAACCACACATCGTCGTCGGCAAGATCGGGGATGTCGCGCAGGTTCGTGATCACCCCGTCGCCGTCCGTGTGGAACAGCCACGGCGACAGCGGCTGATTCGACTGCGAAAACAAGTCGATGGTGAAAGACAACACGGCCGGCAGGATCTCCCGACGATCGCCCTGCACGATAATCAACTCCGTGCGCGAAGGCATCCCCAGAAAATAACCGTCCGCGCACGGCGGCAACCCCATAAAACGGGCGCACTTCGCCAGGTACAGCGCCACCGACGGCAGCACCTTCGACGGGCCCGTCAACACCAGCCCCTCCCCAAAGTCGACCACCTCGCACTGGCGGGCACGCTCTTTAATGTTCTCCTCCACGGCCGCCTCCAGGCGCGCGTGCCCCACGATCGCCTCCAGATCCTCCAGCGGCTGCATCACCAGCACCCCGTCAAAGTCCAGGCCCCACGCCCAGCTGAGGTTATCGTCGAGACGCGTCGTGGGGATCTCGTCCAGGTCTTCCGCCGGCACGATCACCTTCACGGCATGCCCCATCACCTCCTCGGGCGTGAACTCCCCCTTGTCCTGAAAACGCTGCAGCAGCTCATGAGACTGCAAGAACCCGCTGAAATAATGATCGACGATCTGCTCCTCCACCTCCCGCGGCTGCCCCTCGATCTGGCGGACCATGTTGCGCATATCCAGCACCGCCCCACTGGGAAACTCCAGCTGCGTATCGCTGATCCATGTGGCGCCGGGTTCTTGGGTGCGCGCCCACTCGTCGATACGGCGGCGGATGCGGCGCAGGACACGGCGCTTACGGCCGGAAGAGATTCGTGACATCGGGTGATCCTTTCAAAACAGTGAGTGTGTCACCCGTATTAGACTGCCGAGCCCCCGCTTCGGTTCCTTCGAATCTGGAATTGCCTACGATGGTGGCCATGAGCATGCTTGCACCTCTATTGACCACCGACCCCGCCAGCCCCCGCCTCACCGTCTACGACGAAACCACCGGTGCCCGCATGGAGTTTTCCGGCGTCACTTTGGACAATTGGGCCAATAAGATCGCCAACATGCTCGTCGACGAGTTCGACGCCACCCCGGACACCACCATCCGCATCGATCTGCCCGTCAGCTGGCAGGCGGCGGTGATCGGCATCGGCACGTTCGCGGCTCGGCTTACTCCGCTTTACGACGAGGGCCCCGCCGACCTCGTCTTTACCACTGTTCAGCGTTTCGACGACTGGCCGGATGCCGACGATGCCGTGGTTGTTTCCGATGACCCCTTCGGCCGCGGCGTGGAAGAAGCAGGCGGTGAACTGCCGCTCGGCGCGGTCGATTTCGGCCCGACGGTGCGGTTCTATGGGGACCAATACTTCGGCGAGTCCGCACAGTTGAGTGATTTTGCCGCCGACACCGTTGGTGCGGAGCGCTGGTTGGTCACGGGGTGGTCGTCGACAAGCGACTTCCAAAGCCAAGTTCTGGCGCCACTGGCCGCGGGAGGGTCCGTGGTGGTCGTGGCGGGAATGGTGTCTGCGAATCGGCTCGACGAGATCGCTATAACCGAGAAAGTCACCGCCCGCAACACGTAATTTCAAAAGCGGCGTTTTCTGTGGATAACTCGGAGTTATCCACAGGCTGGCCAAGCGCCCTGCGCGCCGGGCTGCGAAAGGCTTTATCGTCAGGGACATGAACACTTTAGAACATTTCGCAGCCGCCTGGACAGGCATTATGGGCGCGCTGGACGAGGTGGCGGGCTGTAGTCTCGCCGACCTTTATGCGCTCGGCATCGATTCCAAGACGGCGAAACAGTTAGATCGTTACGCGGAAGTGTATTTCCGCTCCAAGGCAGCCCCACGCAAACAGGAACGAGCCCGCGCCGCCGTCATCGCAACCGGGCACACCCTGGCCACGCTCGGCGACATCGAACGCCTCGTCGGCCGCGTCCCCACCAAACACCGCTGGGACATGCGCGTCGAACTGTGCCAGGTGTGGCCAAACACGCGCGCGATCGAAGACCGGGCCGCGGAGCTCGAGCAGGAATACGGGGTAGCCACGAAGGAAGCGCCGGAGCCGCGCGTCTCCCACCGGGCGGTCCCGGATTCCGACCTCACCGACCTCACCCTGCGCGCCCCCTCCCACCTGGTCAAAGCGGCCCTCGACGGCGCCGAAGGCGTGGAAGGCATGCACGCGGCCGAAGCGATCCTGCGCGCCGCCACCTCCTCCGACGGCCTCGAAGGCCCAGAGATCGTCCCGGCGCTGATCATCCCCGTCGGCGACTCCGTGGAATCCTGGCGGCGCATCTCCGGCGGCGAAGTACAGCTCTCGCTCACCAACGGCACGGTCCTCAACGGCAAAGACCTAGTCCGCCAGCGCCTTTCGCGCCACGGTTTGGCGTTGCTTATCGACGAATACTCCGGCGACCCCATCGAGATCTATAAAACTGATGAGGAAAAGCGCCACCTCAACCCGAAGGAAAGCCAGATCCAAGCACTGCTGACACCCGTGTGCGCCGGCATCAACTGCTCGGTGGGTGCTGACGACTGCCAGAACCACCACATCGAAGCCTTCAAGCACGGCGGGCCCACCACGCTGGGAAATAGCACGAAGTTGTGCGGGTTCCACAACGGGCGCAATGACGATGACCGGGACAAACCGATGTACGGGCACGTCGAAAAGCTTGACGGCTTAGATTACTGGGTGCCAGCGTTTGGTGGCCGACCGCGCCTGAACCAGCACCGCGCGGCCAAAGGTGGCGCGGTGCGTGCAGTCCGCGCGATGAAGGAGGCCCTGGCTAGCCTCTGATCTTTCGCCACGCCACCCGCAGGATCGAATGCGGCAAGGCGAAAAGTTCGCGCACATAGTTCCAGGCGCGGGCGTCGACGGGCGTATCGGCCTGGTGGATGCGCACCGGGACGCCTAGGTGCCACGCCCACACCCGTGTGCGCAGGGCGTGAAAATTATTGGTGACGACGTGCAGGACCTCCGCATCGGGGGCGAGCGCCCGGGAGTATTCCAGGTTCTCGTTCGTGCTCGTCGCGCCCTTTTCCTCGACGATATCGTCGGGATCTACCCCGTGGTCGGCCAGCCAGCGCGACATCACGGGCGCTTCGCCACGCCCAGACACGATCACGGGGCGTGGCGACGACTCATAGAGCCGCGCCGCCAGCTCAAGCCGACGTTCCAAAATCCCGCTGGGGCGGCCATCACGGGTGCGGGCGCCTAGCACCACGATCGGATCTGGCACCTACTGCCCCATCAGGCGATCGCGCAGCGCCTGGTCCTTGGCCTCGACCTCGTCGGCCATGCGCTTCTGGTAGTCGACCATGCGTTGCATCAGGCGCTCATCGCCCGTGGCCAGGGTGCGCACCGCCAGCAGGCCCGCGTTCTTCGCCCCGCCGATGCTCACGGTCGCCACCGGCACCCCACCGGGCATCTGCACGATCGACAGCAGCGAGTCCAAACCGTCCAGGTCCTTCAGCGCCCGCGGGATCCCAATCACCGGCAGCGGGGTGGCCGCAGCGACCATCCCCGGTAGGTGGGCTGCACCGCCGGCGCACGCGATGATGACCTTGAGACCCTTCTCGTGCGCGGACTTCGCATACGTCAGCATGCGTTCCGGGGTGCGGTGAGCAGACAGCACGCCCACCTCGAAAGGCACACCGAACTCGGCGAGCACTTCGGCGGCGGGTGCGACGGTATCCCAGTCAGAATCAGAGCCCATGATCAGGCCAACAAGTGGTTGCATGCGCTTTACTCTAGCGGGTTAGCGCCAGCTGGCCGTTACTAGGAAGTGCGCGGCGCCCTGCGCGGCCTCGCGCGTGGCCTCCACGTCGGGGCCGCGCACATTCACGTGCCCCAGCTTCCGTCCGGCGCGCCACGACTTGCCGTAGAGGTGGATGCTCGCTTCCGGGTAACGCTGCATCACTTCTGCGACGCGCTGCTCCATCGGCATCTCCGGATCGGTGTCGCCGCCGAGCACGTTGGCCATCACGGTGACCTCGGCGGTTGGCTCAACCGATCCGAGCGGCAGGTCAGTCACCGCGCGCAGGTGCTGTTCGAACTGGCTGGTAGTACAGCCGTTTTGGGTCCAGTGCCCGGTGTTGTGCGGCCGCATCGCCAGCTCGTTGACGCTCACGGTGCCGTCATGCTCGAACAGTTCCACGGCCATCACGCCCGTCACCCCGAGTTCTTCGGCGATGCGCGTGGCCAGCTCCTGGCAGTTCGCGGCCAGCTCGTCGGAAAGCGCCGGCGCCGGGGCGATCGCCTCCACACAAATCCCGTCGCGCTGCACCGACTCGACGACGGACCACGCGCGCGTCTCCCCGCTCGGCCGCCGTGCCACCATGGCCGACAGCTCACGGCTGAAAGGGACTTTGCGCTCAGCCATCAACGGCACGCCCTCGCCCAGCAGCTTATCGACGAGTACCTCGCACTCTTGCCGGCTTTTCGGGAACCACACGCCGTGGCCGTCGTAGCCGCCGCGGGTCGCCTTCAGGCACACTTGGCCGTCGACGCTGTCCCAGAACTGCAGCGCCTCATGTGCCGATCCCACGCCCGCGAATTCCGGCACCGGCGCCCCGATCTCGCGGAGCTTGCGGCGCATCACCAGCTTATCTTGGGCGTGCACCAAAGCGTTGGGGCCGGGGTGAACGGCCACGCCCTCGTCGATAAGCGTGTGTAAATGCTGCGTGGGCACGTGCTCATGGTCGAAAGTGACCAACCCGCGGGCGGCGCGCTGCAGGTCATCCAGGTTGGTGTAGTCCCCCAGCACTGTGTCCGGGATCACCTGGGCCGCCGACGAATCTTTCGCGCCGGCCAGAAGCCGCAGGTGGATGCCAAGTTCAATGGCGTCGGTTTGCATCATGCGGGCGAGCTGACCGTCGCCGATCACAGTCACAGTAGTCATATCGGCAATGTTAGTAGCCTGGGGAGCATGAAGGATATTGTGCGGCATACCATTCTTCAGAACTCCCTGATGTCGGGACTTCTCGACGGCATCTACGACGGAGAAATGACCGTCGGCGAAATCCTCGGCCACGGAAACTTCGGCCTGGGCACGTTCAACGCCCTCGACGGCGAGATGATGATCCTGGACGGCGTCTGTTATCGGCTGCGCGGCGACGGCACCGCCACCATCGCGGAGCTGGGCGACAAAAGCCCGTTCGCTGTGGCCACCAACTTCGTGCCAAGGATCACGGCTGAGGCGCCGCGCGGGATGCGTCGTGACGCACTGTCCGCGTTCATCGACGAGCTGGAGCCTTCCGCCAACTACATGTATGCGGTGCGCATCAGCGGGCTTTTCGACGACGTGACCACCCGCACCGTGACTCGCCAGGAAAAGCCCTATAAACCGATGACGGAGGCGGTGGGCGATGATGCGGAGCTGCATTTCCGCAACGTGCGCGGGGTGATCGGCGGGTTCCGCACCCCGATCTATGAGAAGGGCATCGGCGTGCCCGGCTGCCATGTGCACTTCGTCGACGATGAGCGCAGCGCCGGCGGGCACGTCCTTGACTACACGGTGCGCGAGGCGACGATCGAGCTGTGCCCGGGCACCGACTTGGACCTGCGTCTGCCGCTGACCACCGAGTTCGCCCGCGGCAACCTCGCCCCGGATGACTTAGACGAGCAGATCCACTCCACCGAGGTCAAAGACTAGCGCGAGTAGCGCGGCGTCCGGCGCAGAATCTGTTCGACGCGTTTCGCCCGGCCCACGTGTGGGAAGTAGACGGGGCGGTCAAAACCGTAGATCGCCACCGAAATGCCCCCTTTGTGGCGGCGCACGGAGTGGATCTGGCCCAGCGGGATCGAGTCGACGCGCGGCCGCAGTTCCCCGGAGCGCGCTAGGATCCGCTTATTTGTCACTACGAAGCGTTGCCTGCGCGAGCGGACCAGCGGCAGCACGAAGCGCCACACCCCCAGCGCCGCCCACACTAGAACAACCGCGTTGCGCAGCTGCATATTGACGTACGTTCCCGGCTGGTCCATGAACCCGATGACGATCCACGCCACCCCCGTGATCAGCAGCAATTCCAGAAACGGGAACACTAGGGTGCTCAGCGGCGCGCACATGTCGGCGCGCGCGTACTCGCCTCTTCCTAGTTGAAACCGTGCCATGGGCCGTTATTGTACCGCCCGCAGGTGTGTGACGTCTCCGGCGGAGTAGGTGGTGCCGTCGACGATGATTTCGCCGCGCTCGCTCACCCCGTCGGCGCGCCCGCTGATTTCTCCGCCCGGCGCTTCCAGACGCACATCCTGGCCTATGGTCACGCAGGCGGCGCGGTAGTCGTCGAGAAGCTGCGCTTCCCCGGCTTTCCATTGCGCTTGTCGACGATCGAACGCCACCAAAAGCCTCTCCACCACGGCGGTGGGGTCTGCCTCCATGCCTTCTAGAACTAAGGAAGTGGCGTGCGGGACGGGAAGTTCTTCGGCGGTGAGGTTGACGTTGATCCCGATGCCCACAACAATCCGCGGCGCCTCATTGAAGTCGGCCTGGGCGAGGATGCCGGCCAGCTTCTTCTCCCCCACCAGCACGTCATTGGGCCACTTCAGCTGGGTTCCAGTAATCGCGTCGCAGGCGGCCAGGCCCATCGCCAAAGGAAGCAACCCGAGGCGGTCGACGGGGGGCTCGTCGATAAGCACCGACAGCGCAATGGACGCCCCTTCCGGCGAGGACCACTCACGCCCCAGGCGTCCGCGGCCGGCGGTTTGGGTGCCGGCGATAAGTACCGTGCCGGGGGTGCCGTGGGCGAGGAGGTCGGCGTTGGTGGAGCCGGTCGTCGCCACGTACTCGATGGGCAGCCCGGTGGCCGCGCGGAGGTGCTGGATGTCGATGGTCATGCCGAAAGTCTAGCGCGCCACGCCGTGCGCGGTGGTGCCGCCGGGGAGATTGACCAGGCGCACTCCCGCGGCGGTGGCGCGCGGGCCGAAGCGGTCGATGAAGCGGGCGGAGCGCTGCCCGGAGGCGCAGTACACCAGCACGGTGCCGTCCAGCCCGGCCGGCGGAGAATCCTTGTCCCAGCGCGATGCCGGATAGTGCAGCGTGGGTGTCTGCGTCGGCAGGTCGCGGGTGGCCTTCTCCTCGGGCTCGCGCACGTCGAGTAGCTGCCAGCCCTCGGTCAGGGCGGTGCGCAGGGTGGCGGCGCCGGCGGGTTCGGGCAGGTCGGTCACGAGCGGGCGCGCGGGGTCGGCGGCGACGGTGAAGCTGGTCATGGTGGAGCTAAGCGCGTCGTAGGTGAGCAGCCGGCCCACCTGCTGGGAGGCCGGTTCCAGCCCCGCAATATATTTAACGGTCTCGGTGGCCATGAGGCTGCCCATCACGCTCGTCGTCACGCCGAGGACGCCGGCGGTGGCGCAGTCGGGGGCGTCGGCCGGGTCGGGCGCGTTGGGATAGAGGTCGCGCAGCCCCACCCCGCGCTCGCCGGCTCCGGAGCGCCACACGGCCGGCTGCCCGCCGTAGCGCAGCACGGTCCCCCACACCAGGGGCGTGCCGGTGATTTCGGCAGCGTCGGCGGCCAGGTATTTCGTGGCGAAGGTATCGGACCCGTCGACGACCACGTCCACGCCGGCGAAAAGTTCGATCGCGTTTCGACGATGCACCCGGCCCTCTATGGTGTGGATCGTGAGCTCGGGCTGCATCGCCGTCAGTCGGCGGGCGGCCGCATCGACTTTGAGCTGGCCCACGTCTTCGGGGGTGAACAGGATTTGGCGGTGGAGGTTGGAGGAGGCGACCACGTCATCGTCGATAAGCGTGATCGTGCCGATGCCCGTGGCCACCATCGTCTGCAGAGCCGGGCAGCCCAGGCCGCCGGCGCCGATGACCAGCACGTGGGCGTGGCGGAGTGCGCGTTGACCGGCGCTACCGAAACCGGACAGGAGGATTTGGCGTTCGCTCATGGCTATAGCACCTGGTCGGCCCAGCTGGCCACGCCCTCGGTCGGTGAGGAGGCGTGCGCGCCGTCGGCGTGGGTGCGGCGGGGAATGCGGCCGGCGGTGCGCGCGAGGCGGCCGGCCTCCACGGCGTGCGCCATCGCCTGGGCCATCGCCACCGGGTCCTGGCAGCGGTTGATCGCGCTGGCCAGCAGCACGCCGTCGCAGCCGAGTTCCATGGCCAGGGCCGCGTCGGAGGCGGTGCCCACCCCGGCGTCGAGAAGCACGGGCACGGTGGCGCGCGCACAGATCAGCTCGAGGTTGTGCGGGTTCAGGATGCCCAGCCCGGTGCCGATCGGCGAGCCCAGCGGCA
Source organism: Corynebacterium sp. (assembly GCF_043426755.1). Taxonomy (GTDB): domain Bacteria; phylum Actinomycetota; class Actinomycetes; order Mycobacteriales; family Mycobacteriaceae; genus Corynebacterium. The sequence continues at coordinate 17,910 of NZ_JBHWRP010000095.1, forward strand.
TCACCGCGTGCACGCCCACGTTTTCCAGGTGGGTGGCCACGATCGGGTCGTCGGAGGTGTAGGCCAGGACGACGAAATCTTCGGCAACGAGCTGCTCGCACGCCTCGATCAGTTCGGTGGTGTCGGGCAGCAGGGTGTGGTCGTCGGCAATCACCTCCACCTTGATCCAGTTGGTGCCCAGCGCTTCGCGGGCCAGGCGGGCGGTGATCACGGCGTCGCGGGCGGTATGGCAGCCGGCGGTGTTCGGCAGCGGGTCGATGTTCAGGCGGCGCAGCAGCTCGAAGATGGATTCGCCGCCGGTGCTGGTGGCCGCGGTGTAGCGGCGCATCGCCACGGTGGTCAGCTGGGTGCCGCTGGCGCGCAGGGATTCTTCCAGCAGTGCGTGGCTGCTGGCCCCGCCCGTGCCCATGATCAGGTGGGAGTCATAGGTGCGGTCTGCGATGGTGAGCACGTTTAGCCTCCTTGGACGGCGGTGAGGATGTCGACGCGGTCGTCGTCGGCAAGCGGGCGCGACCAGTCGCTGGCGGGCACGACCTGCCCGTTGACGGCCACGGCGATGCCGGTTGAGCCGCCGGTGATGTCCGCGACGAGCGTGCCGACGTCCGCCGCCTCCGTCTGGTGGGTCTGTCCGTTCAGGGTGATGTTCATGCTGTCTCCTTATCGGTGTGTCGTAGTGGGTCGCAGGCTGAGATGTCGAAGCCCTCCGCGCTGCCTGTGCCCAGCCGCGCGCCGACCGCCCCGGCCAGCGCGGACAGCAGGATGCCGTGGCGAAAATAGCCGGTACTGATAATCAGGTTCTCGCCCACGCGGCCCAGGTAGGGCAGGTCGTCGGGGGTGCCGGGCCGGGCGCCGACGGTCGCGTCGATCAGCTCGCAGTCCTCCAGCCCAGGCACGATGCGGATGGCGTCGCGCAGCAGGGCGAACACCCCGTCGACGGCGGGCAGCGTGCGCCCGTCCTCGCGCGAGGTCGCCCCCACGGCGATGGTCCCGTCGGTGCGCGGAATGATGTACACCGGCCGGTCCTCCACAAACGCGCGCACGACCCGCCCCACCGGCGCTTCTTGGCCGTCGGGGACGCGCAGCCGCAGCATGTCGCCGCGCACCGGCCGCAGCTCCAGCCTGCACGGGGCAAGCTGTGCCGCGCCCAGCCCGTTGGCCAGGTACACGGTTGCACGCTTAACGACGATGCCCTCGCCCGCCTGCACCTCCACACAATGGGCGCCGTCCATGACAAGCTTCTCGACGGCCACCGGACGATGACGCACCCCACGGTCCAGGAGCAGGTCAAAGAGGCTGCGGGTGTATAGCCGCGGGTTGATCTGGTGATCGGTGGGGATCTCGACCGCGCCGGCGATGCGCGGGTGCAGGCCGGGCTCGAGGCGGCGTGCCTGGCGCACCGTCAACCGGTTCACCTCCATGCCGTGGGCGTGCTGGTGTTCGGTCAGGTCGGTGAGGTGGTGGGCGTCGGCGCGGTCGGCACCCACGACGAAGGTGGGCTCGGTCCGGTAGCCCAGCGGGCCCGCGCCGGCGGCGGTGAGGCGACGAATCAGGTCCGGGAAGATGCGCCCGGACTCCACCATCAGCGGGTAGAGCGGTTCCTGCTTGTATTGCACCTCCGCGATCGGGGCGAGCATGCCGCCGGCCGCCCAGGTCGCTCCGCTGATCGGCTCCGGATCAATGATCGTCACCGCCGCGGGATCCACGCCAGCGTCGATAAGCTCAAAGGCGGTGGTCAGGCCAATGATTCCCGCCCCGATGATCACATGCTCAGCCACGGGGATCCATCCCCTCCACGATGCGACGCGCCACCGCCGCCGGATCGGCCGCGTTCCCGATCTCGCGGACCACCGCCACCCCCGCAACCCCAGTCGAGGCAAGAGCGGGGACGTCGTCGACACGCACATCGCCGATCGCCACCACAGGCACCTTGAAGCCTGCACCAGCGCCGGGTACCCCTCCACCCCAATCGGCGGACGGCCGGAGTCCTTCGTCGGGGTGGGCCGAAACGGGCCGGCCCCTACATAATCAATCACGTCGGCATAGGCGTTAGCGGCGCGCACCAACTCGAGCGTGCCCGTGGTCAACCCGATGATCGCCTCCGGCCCCAGCACCGCGCGCGCCAACCGCGGGTTCAGATCATCCTGCCCAATATGAACGCCATGGATGTGGTGGGTGGGCATGAGCGCTGCGGCAACGTCGACGCGGTCGTTGATAAGCACGCGCGTGGCGGGATTCGCGGCACACACAGCATCGGCCACCGCCGCCGCCAAGGCCGTCAGATCGCGCGCCGAAATCGGCTTGCTGCGCACCTGCACCCCCCCGCACCCCCGCGGGCGGCAGCGGCGGCGACCTCTACGGCGCGCGCCGGGTCCGCGGTGATGACGTAGCAGCGCAGGTCAAGGGGCTGTTTAGCGGTCATGGGAGGCCCTTTCGTCGGGGGTGGCGATCCAGGCGCGGTCGGCCTGGGCGAAAAAGTCCAGTTCGTAGCGCGATGCGATGCGGCAGGCGCGGGCGGCCTCGTCGGCAAGCGAAGGATCAGCGGCCAGCGTGGCTTCGACCCGGTGCAGGGCCGCGGTGGTCGCCTCGGTGAAGTCATCGCCGGCGTAGGTGGCCAGCCAATCATGATAGGGGTGGTCCGGGTGGTTGGCCTCGGCCAGACGCACCCCGACCTCGGCGTAGAGCCAGTAGCACGGTAGCACCGCGGCCTGCCCCACCGCGGCGGGCTGGCTGTGCACGCTGGCCAGCAGGAAGTCGGTGTACGCCTGCGTGACGGTCGAGGGTTGGGCGGGTGGTTCGTCGGCAAGCCAGGTGCGTTGCATGAGTTGCTCATCAGCGATCGCCCCGCGCGCGTCCTCGGCCCAGGCCCCGCCCAGCGCGGTGAGCGCGGCGGCGTACCCGACCAGGTAGAGGGCGTCTTGGCCCAGGTAGAAGCGGAAATCTTCGGCGGGCAGGGTGCCGTCGGCAAGATCGCGGATGAATGGCAGCGCCAGAATATCGGTCATCCACGGCGCGCTGACCTCCCACAGGGCCTCGGTGTGCGGGCCGACGGGGGCGATCCGCGCGCGAGCCGGTTCGCTTGTCGACGACCACGTGGTGCTTGCCCGGGCCACCTCTTGGAGGCGGCGGGCCGTGTGCGAGTGGTCGACGGGTCCGTTGCCGTGGCCGATCTGCAGGGCGTCGGCGGCGCGGATGGATTCGTGGAGCCAGCGGGTGGCCCAGCGCACAGCATCTTCGGGGCCGTGTCCCCAGGCCAGGCGGGTGGCGATCGCCGAGGACAGCGAGCAGCCCGTACCGTGCGTGTTGCGCGTGTCCACCCGCGGCACCGCGATGCGGGTGACCTCGCCGGCCGGGGTGACCACCGCGTTATCGGCCTGCGGGCCTTCTAGGTGCCCGCCTTTGGCCACGACCACGGCCCCCGTGCTCGCCGCAAGGATGCGGGCTTGCTCGATGGCGGCGTCCATGGTGGTGGCAGGCTGATCGTCGATAAGCACTGCAAGTTCTGGCAGGTTCGGGGTGAGCACGTCGGCGTGTTGTGCCAGCTCAATGAGTGCGGCAGTGGCGTCGTCGGCAAGCAAGTGATCGCCGGACGACGCCACCATCACCGGATCGAGGATGACCGGGCACTCGCACGTGGCGACGAGATCCGCGACCAGCTCGGCGATCTCCGCCGAACCCAGCATTCCGATCTTGATCGCGTCCACCGCCACGTCATCGAAGACGGCGGCGAGCTGGGAGCGCAAAAACTCCAGCGGCGGGGTGTGGATCTCGCGGACCCCGCACGTGTTCTGCGCCACCAGCGAGGTGACCACGCTATAGGGGAAGCCGCCGGCGGCGGTGATCGCCTTGATATCGGCCTGGATGCCGGCCCCTCCGGTGGGGTCGGTGCCGGCGATGGACAAAACGCGCGGAATGCTGGCGCGCGCAGGACAATGATGCAATTGCTGCATGGGACAATCCCTTCGCTAGTGCTAACTAGAATCAGGTTCAACGGGTGTAATCTCAGCGCCTCGCGTTGTGCGAGGGGCACCCCGTGCCGTTAGAAAGTGACGTTAACATACGGCGTCGCGCGGGCGGGCGCTTTTCGACGATTTCTTCCGCCGCCACCCCTGCGCCGCACCCTAGTGATGCAAAACACACCGGCGTGGTGATGGCTTTTCACCTCAAAAGTGATTACACTCCCAAAACATGACAGTTTCCTCAAGTTTCACGGATCTCGAGAACATTGCCGACACCTCCACCACCGCCGGCAAAATCGCGGACCTGAAAAAGCGCCGCGCGGAAGCCCACCGGCCCATGGGCGCGAAAGCCATTGAGAAAGTCCACGAGAAAGGCAAGCTCACCGCACGCGAGCGCCTCGACTACCTGCTCGACGAGGGGTCCTTCGTCGAAACGGATCAACTGGCACGCCACCGTACGCACGACTTCAACATGCAGGCCAAGCGCCCGGTAACCGACGGCATCGTCACCGGCTGGGGCACCATCGACGGCCGCGAGGTGTGCATCTTCTCTCAGGACGGCACCGTCTTCGGCGGCGCGCTCGGCGAAGTCTACGGCGAGAAGATGGTCAAGATCATGGAGTTGGCCATCACCACCGGCCGCCCGCTGATCGGCCTCTACGAAGGCGCGGGCGCGCGTATTCAGGACGGCGCGGTATCGCTGGACTGGATCGCCCAGACCTTCTACCAGAACATCAAGGCCTCCGGCGTCGTGCCGCAGATCTCCGTGATCATGGGCGCCTGCGCCGGCGGCAACGCCTACTCCCCCGCACTGACCGACTTCGTGGTGATGGTGGACCAGAAGTCCAAGATGTTCGTCACCGGCCCCGACGTGATCAAGACCGTCACCGGCGAGGAAATCACCCAGGAAGAGCTCGGCGGCGCCATGACGCACATGACCACCGCCGGCAACTGCCACTACGTCGCGCAGAACGACGAGGACGCACTCGATTACGTGGCCGACCTGGTCGGCTTCCTGCCCTCCAACAATCGCGCGAAGGCACCCCTGGAGCAGCACTCCAAGGATGAGGGCGCGGTCGAGGAGAACATCACCGCCGATGACTTGGCTCTCGACGAGATCATCCCTGACTCCCCCACCCAGCCTTATGACGTGCGCGAGGTCATCGAGAAGCTGACCGACGACGGCGAGTACCTCGAGATCATGGAGCAGCGCGCCGAGAACGTGGTCATCGCGTTCGGCCGCATCGAGGGCCAGTCCGTCGGTTTCGTCGCCAACCAGCCCAGCGTCTACGCCGGCTGCCTGGACATCGATTCCTCGGAGAAGGCCGCCCGCTTCGTGCGCACCTGCGATGCCTTCAACATTCTGATCGTCATGCTTGTCGACGTCCCCGGCTTCCTGCCCGGTGCCGGCCAAGAGTACGGCGGCATCCTTCGTCGTGGTGCAAAGCTGCTCTACGCCTACGGTGAGGCAACCGTGCCGAAGATCACCGTGACCATGCGCAAGGCCTACGGCGGCGCGTACTGCGTGATGGGCTCTAAGGGCCTGGGCGCCGACGTGAATCTGGCGTGGCCGACCGCCCAGATCGCCGTAATGGGTGCCGCTGGCGCCGTCGGATTCATCTACCGCAAGGAGCTGGCCGAGGCGCGCGAGAAGGGCCTCGACGTCGAAGAGCTGGCCAAGAGCTTCGAGCGCGAGTACGAGGACTTCATGCTCAATCCGTACCTCGCGGCCGAGCGCGGGCTGATCGACGCCGTCATCCTGCCGTCGGAGACCCGCGGCGTGATCGCACGCAACCTGCGCCTCTACGCGGACAAGAACGTCACCCGCCCGGCGCGCAAGCACGGCAACATCCCGCTTTAAGACGCTAGTGGAATCTGTGAGTTTTTTACCTGCGCTCTGATGCCGGGAAACTCCACGCAGCACTAAGCACCCCAAGGTGGAGCGCCGGCACATGCCAGCGAGACCTTTAGGGGTGCTTATTTCTTTGGTTATTGCCGGTTGGCTTATCCGTCACCGATCAAGGCGGAAGGGGAATCAGCGCTGCTCAGTGTCGTACGCGAGGATGATCGCACGCCGATTCCGACCAGTAAATACCCGTTTTCGCTGGCGAAACGAAACAGGCGGTACCTAGGGGCCATTTTACGTCTGGGTACGTGTCGACCAGCGCAGTAGACAGCTTGATTTAGGCCCAAAGGTGGGGGTCGGTTTTCGCGAATCTTATAGTTGCGCCTTTTCGCTTATCGACGATTACCCGCGCGCTCCCCTTCCTCACCGGAAGTGAGCGCGCGGGTGCATTTTCTGCCCTTGCCGTCTGCCAGTGAATAGTTCCCCTTGATTTCACTTTGTATATACAACCAGTTTAGGTCTACTCCTTAACTTGAATCGTGCAGTCCTCTTACACCCCTCTTATCTGCACCTACCCCATTCATTCAAAACAAGGAGGAGACCATGTCCAACCCCAATCCCCTTTCGCGCCGCAGATTCCTCGCCGCTACAGGTATGGCTGCCGCTGGGCTAGTTGTGCCCTCAGCACCTGTTCGGGCGGTTGATTTTTCGTCGTCAAGCAGTAGCTTCGGTCATTTCTCAAGTCGCAACTCTGGCCTGGTAACAAAGCGTCCCGAAATCACCCACGGTGTGGCATCGGGCGACGTACGCGCAGACGGTGCGCTGATCTGGACACGATCAGACTCCCCAGCACGCATGATTGTGACTACAGATGAGCCGAGCCGTGGCCCGCGCACTTTTGAAGCACCACAGCCACTCACCCCGGACAGCGACGGAACCGGGCGAGTACGGCTGACCGGCTTTCAGCCCGGAACCGAAGTACAGTATCGCGTGCACTTGGAGGACTTGGACTCGGGGAAGAAGTCTCAGACCGTTACGGGCTCGTTTAAAACCGCACCGGCTGCAGGACAGAATATCCGTTTCCACTGGTCAGCAGACGTAGCGGGCCAAGGCTACGGCATCAATCCGGATATGGGTGGCATGATCGGCTGGTCGGCAATGGCCCAGCGCAACCCAGATTTCTTCCTACACTCCGGCGATAGCGTCTATGCAGACAACCCAATTCTGCCCGAGGTTACCCTTGACGACGGCCGCGTATGGCGCAACATCACCACCGAAGAAAAGTCTAAAGTCGCAGAAACTCTGAAAGAATTCCGTGGCCAGTACGCCTACAACTTGATAGACGAGAACTACAAGGAATTCAACCGCCACGTGCCACAGTTGCTGCAGTGGGATGACCACGAAGTCTCCAACAACTGGTACCCAGGAGAGATCCTGGACGATCCACGCTATACCCAGGAAAATCGCGCCGACGTCCTCTCTGCACGTGCTTTCCAGGCCTTTCACGAATGGCAACCACTGGATGCCACCATGGCTGTCGATGGCCGCATCTACCGCAAAGTGTCCTACGGCCCACTCCTGGATATTTTCATCCTGGACATGCGCACTTATAAAGACGAAAACACAAAGCACCATGCGGGCAATACCGATTACGGCTGGATCCTAAGCGATAAGCAGCGCGATTGGCTCATCAAGTCGGTGACCGAATCCACCGCAACCTGGAAGGTGATCGCCAATGATCTGCCACTGGGCATCATCGTTCCCGATGGCGACTTCCAGGAAGGTGTCGCCTCTGGCACTCCAGGCGCACCAGTTGGCCGCGAACAAGAACTCGCACACGTCCTGCACGCGATTAAGGGTGTCTCCAACGTTGTCTGGCTGACCGCCGACGTCCACTACTGCGCCGCACACGAATACGACCCCAATCAAGCCGCCTACCAAAACTTCTCCCCATTCTGGGAATTCGTATCCGGACCATTGAACGCTGGTGGTTTCGGCCCCAACGAAATGGACCCCACCTTCGGCCCGCGCGTGGACTTTTTCCACGGCCCAGACTACGTCAACCAGTCCCCACTAGATGACATCCAGCACTTCGGCGAGGTAGACATCAACGCTGCGACTAAGGAATTCACCGTCCGCTTCATCACCACCCGGGGCAACGTGCTGTACACCAAAACCCTGCCCGCTGCCTAACACACCTGCACTACTTGAAAGGACTCTCCATCATGGTTTTTGATCGTCGCACCTTCCTGACCCGCACTGGCCTGACCGGTGCAGCAGCAGCTGCTGCCGCTGGCTTGGGCATGAACTCCCCGGCACAGGCTCAATCCAGCTTGTCCTCCTTCCCCGGCGGTGGGCCAAGCTCCAATGTATCCTCTCATGCGGACGGAGACCACACCGCACGCACCATGCCCCTAAAGTTCAACGCAGACGGCACCTTCAAGGTAATTCAGTTCAACGACACCCAAGATGACCACCTGACCGATCGCCGCACCATCGAGTTCATGGGCAAGGCCCTAGACGCTGAAGAACCCAACTTCGCGCTGATCAACGGCGACGTGATTTCATCCGGCCCGCAAACCAACGAGCAGGTCTACCAGGCCATCAACAACGTGGTACTCCCCATGGAATCCCGCGGCATTCCTTGGGCGCTGACCTGGGGTAACCACGACGAGGACTCCACTGAGGACGGAACCCAGGTGTTCGAGCCACAGCTTCTGGAGTTCATCCGCCAGTACAAGTACAACCTCAACGCGGCCGACGATGACGTATACGGCGAGTCCAACACTCATCTGCTCGTCTCCGGTACGCAAAACACCCCGAAGTTCGCCTTATGGCTGCTTGATTCAGGCCGCTACATTAACAATGATCTCGCTGGCCAGCCCACCGACGAACTGCCCGGCTACGACTTCCTGCGCCCCAATCAAATCCGGTGGTACGAAGATAATTCCGCTGCCATGGAGGAACAGTTCGGAACAAAGGTGCCCAGCCTGATGTTCTTCCACATCCCCACGTTCGAGCACCGCGACATGTGGTTCGGCGGCCCGTACAACAACACCGAAGAACAGCACGCAGCAGCAGTGGCCCGTCACGGCATCCAGGGGGTCAAACATGAAGGCGTGTATGTGGGTGCGTTCAACTCCGGTATCTACTCCGCTGTGCGCGAGCGGGGCGATGTGCTGGGTATTTACTGCGGCCACGACCATATCAACACCTATCACGGCAACTACTTCGGAGTTGAGCTGGGTTATGGCCCCGGCACCGGCTTTGGCACCTACGGGCTTAACGACGGTACCTGGGACCAGCACACCCTCCGCGGTGCCCGCGTATTCGAGATGAATGAAAATTCTGAGCGCGTCTACGATGCCACTCGCCTGGTGTTCGCTAAGGATCTTGGTATCGACATGAACCCAGCCAAGCAGCCTCTGGAAGCCCCCGAGGCCTTCCCCGAGTATGTTAAGCCGATCAACTAGTTAGATCGTCTCCATGAAAGCCACCCTCGCCGGGTGGCTTTCATGCTTCTCGGCATGATTTGTGCACTCCCCCGCCAGATCGGTCCTGTGAGAAGCGAGGACGCGCGTGCGTCCTGAAACCAATGGGCTGAACAACACCGACGAGCAAGCAAAACGCCACACCCTCTAAACGAGAGCGTGGCGTTTACTGAGCAGCTTAAGCAGATAGGGCTTAGAACTTCAGCAAGTCCTTAATCTGTGCGGGCAGGTTGCCGCCAGCAATGTTGAGGACACCAAAGATGGCGGCCAGAATGCTCAGAATCACGGCAACTGAGGATCCCCCACCAAAGTCGGAAGAGCCGAACTCTGCGGAACCAGCATCCGCATCATCGGAGTCATCGCCTGCACGCTCGGTCCACCATGCGTCCATAACCAGGTTTGCCAGAGTGGTGTTGTCAATAAAGTCGCCACGAACAGGATCGGTGCCAGTAACAGCTGCGGTGATGTCCTCGGAGCCAGCACCCTTGTAGAAGAAAGGCACTACCTGGTTGGTGTGGCCACCAGAGTAGTAGCCATGCGCAGGGGCCTCGTTCTGCACGCCAGTCAACGGGGAGAAATCAGGCTTGTCGTTAGGGCCAGACAGGTAGCCGGTTTCGTGGTCAGCGGTGATAACCAGCAGGGTCTCGTCCCACGAGGAATTGGCCTCCACCCAAGCGATGGCAGCATCGACAGCGTCGTTGAAATCGATGGTTTCTTCAATGTCGCGGCCAATGGTGTTGGCATGGCCAGCCCAGTCGATCGCACCGCCCTCAACCATGAGGTGGAAGCCCTCGTCATCATTGCCCAGCACATTCAAAGCACCGGTAGTCATGGTGGCCAGATCAACAACATTGTTGCGTGGAGCAGAATATGGGGTGTCTTGGTCACCGTCGCGGCCCTGCTGCAGGGTGGATGCCACAGGGGCAAGGCCGAAGTACTGCTCATCGCCCGAAGCTACGCCAGCAGCGAGGGATTCAAAATCAGCTTGGTCAGTAACCACATTCCAGTCAGAGTCTTCGGCGGTGACGGAGTTGTAGGTTTCCTCCGAGATGTACTTGTACTCGGGGGTGGAAAGCGCGGCGCCGTTATCGTCGTAAAGCGGATGCCCTGCACCCATGACGACATCGAGCCCGCCGGACAACATCTCTTCAGCAATCGCATGGTAGTTGTTACGCGACTCATTGTGCGCGCCCCACGCAGCCGGGGTGGCATGGGAAAACGGCACCGAAGTCACAACTCCAGCAGCTTTATCCAGCTTCTTCGCGCGTTCCGACGTGTTTTCCACCGCCTGACCGGACGAATCAACACCCAGCATGCCATTGACGGTCTTCTGACCAGAAGCCATCGCGGTACCAGCTGCAGCGGAGTCGGTGACGTCCTGCAACACCCAGTCGTGGTCATTCCACGCAGCCTGGGGATCATAGTGGTTGCCCTCCTGGAATGTGGTCATACCCAAGTGGTTGAACGTTTCGTACTCGCGGTAGGCCTCGCCGTCGAGCTCAGTGAGAGTCTCGGCATTTGCCTCGCCATCAAGCTGGTACTTGGCCACTCCAGCTTCGTACAAGTTCGCGGCGGCAATGTGGTTGTACCCCATGCCGTCGCCGATCATATAAATGATGTTCTTCGGGCCGGCTGTGGCGGCGTGAGCAGGTGTAAGGGTGGAAGCAGCAAGCGCTGTAGCGGAAACAACAGCGCACATACGCAGCGCGCGGGAAGAGATACGCATAACAAAAGTCCTTCAAGTGCAGGCGGATACAGGGAAACTGTCGGCAGTGCGAAAACCGTGACGTCACGTTCACCTGGCGACGATATAGCTCACCATTCTTAACGTGACATGAATAGACAATACAAGTTCACAGTAAAGCGGGAACGAACCTTGTGTTAACGGTGCCTAAACGCGGCGACAATCTTTGTAAAACTGAAGAACCTAGGTCTGGCCGGAAATCGGCTACACTTCCGCGTCCGCTTCCACCGTGGCCAAGGCCGCATAGATCAGGTGCTGGGAGGCCTCTGCCTCATACTCCATCACGCGGTGTTCCTGCGAACGCTTCAGGTGTACGGCCCGCGCCTTCTCTCCTAGGCCGTCGAGGTATTCGTCGTAGGTGACTTCGCTCCACAGCAGGTAGAGCTCGCACGAAGGCTTCTCCCGCACCTCGCGCACCAGCGCCTTGTTATTCACGCTGACGGCAAACACAGCTTCATCGGTGCCCAGCGTATTCACCAGGTTTTTCACGCCCTGCAGAGGGTCAAGCGTGACCAGCTTGGCCAGGGGCAGCGGGCGCGGCGAGTAGACGGTGAACTTTTCTCCGGCGGCCAGGGCGGCGGCGGGGATGGTGATCTTTTCGCGGAATTCGGCGGGTTCGGCGCCGTCGTAGACCACGCGGGTGCGCAGGGTTTCCGGCACGACGACGAAGGTAAGTTCGTAACCAGAATCGCTGGTTACGGTCTCTAGGCGCGAGGTTTCTGTCGAGGAGAACCGCTTCTGTCCGCCATCAATTCCCAGGGGCTTTGCCCTGGTGCCGGCCAGCACGTAGTTAAAGGGCGAGAGCGCGCCTGTGATGTCAATGAAGCGGAAATCGGTTCCCTTCGGGCCTTCGTTTTTCGCGCGCATGTGGAGGCCTTCGGCGATCGCCAGGAATCGCGTATCGACGACATCATCCCCTCGGTAGAGCACCACTTTGTAGCGGCCCACCCAGGCCTCGTCATAAGCCTCTGCCGGGAAGACTTCGTACAGCCCGCCTTGTTCCAGTTCGGCTTCGTGCACCAGTTCCTGCTCACCGCCCAACGGAGCGTATGTGAGCTCAAGGAACCACTGGCCCGCGCCAAAGATGTTGATATTTGGGGAGGTGGTGTACACCGGTTCGCGGTCTTCCGTTTCCGCGTTCGGCAGCGTCGCTACCCCAAAGTCCCACTCATAGACCGGGTGACCGGCCACAGTGACGTCGATCGCTTCCCCACCCGGCACCTGCACGGTGAGGCTATCCACGCCATGAGCATCGATGCTTATCGACGACCACCCCGCCCACGGCCCCAGCGCATGCTCGTGGGTTGCCGCAGCACCTTCCACCGTGGTGCCCTTCGGTGCCAACAGAGTGTAGTTCAACTGCAGGATCCCGCCAGCTGGGTTCACGCTGCGTTCCCCATCGTGGAGCAGAAGGAAGGGGTACTCGTCGTTAAGCCCGCGGAACGTGACGGGGCCATGCTGGAGGTTTTCGCCGTCGCGCAACTCGACGGAAATGCCGGTGAACGCGGCGGGGATGCCCACGCGCACGGGATAGTCGTCCCCGACGGGTGCCGGGTAGTGGCGTGTGCGGGTGGAGCCGTCGGCGAAGGCCTGCTCGACCACCCAGGTCGGCTCGTTCAGGCCGTGGTCGGCGGCCAGGGTGGGAAGAACGACGTCGACGATATGGGTGTCGGCGTGCAGCAGCAGATACGGGTTTCGGTCCAAAATTCCAGCGTCAATCACCTGGAATATCGTAGAGCACTGCGCCAGGAAGTGTTAGCCCGGCGGGTTAGTCCACCGTGCTACTCCACTGTGGCGAAGAAGTCCTGCAGGTGATAGTAAGACTGCTTCAGCCGCGACGTCGTCTCAAACCGGTCCCAGTCCTGCCAGGTGTACCGGCGCATCGGGGCGACCGACTGCAGCGAAGGATCGGTAGCTGGAAGAATCTGCTGCGGCTGGTCTCCTTCGATGTACAGCAGGCTGATGCCGATGTCGTCGATACGCTCGCTCTGATAAATCGATTGGGTCGCGATTAAATCGGATGTCACCTCCTTGCGCGAAGGATCGCGGAAGTTCAGCAACAGCCAGGGGATGCGCACCTCCAGCTGGGTGCGATCATTCGACCACGCAAAATCCGCCAAAGAATTGTAATCGGGTGCTGCAGGGTTACCATTGCCCTCCATCAGGCGGCCGGCCTCATACTCCTCAAACGGGGTGGTCTCGCCGGTCTCCGGGTTGAACATAGTCTGGTTGAGCACGTAGTCAATCGGGCGGAAGTTCCCCGAATTCTTCTGCGTTAAGTCCTCGGGCGTGGGGATGAACCCATAGAGATAGCCGTATAGGTAAGAGTGCATGTCGTAGTATGGGTCCACCAGAACCGCGGGATTGTCCGGTTCGAGGGTGATCATATAGTCCGCAGCCGTCTCGCTGCCTATACCAAAGCGATTGACCGTGTGGTTGCCCTGGTTCGGGATTGTGTCTACCAATGCCACGGGGTATGCACCTTCTGCCGCAGGCCCTGTGAAATCAACGCGCATATAGAGGTAGCGCTCATCGTGATCGACGTAGACCGCTTCCATCGGATCGTCCGGTGTGCCGGCGGTGTACAGCGGTTCTGTCTCCCACTCACTAACATCGCCGTCAACCTGAACCTTGTGCGTGTCAAAACTAAGTAGGCCGAACTGTTGCTCACTGGTTTGTGCGTTGGACCAGAACGGGCGACGGTCTGGGTTATCAAAATCCATCGTGTTCCAGGTGCGTTTGAACCACTCGTCCTGCCATGTGAACACCAACCCGCCCATGTAGTCAGCCTCCAGCATGTCTTCGAACATGCGCTGGACATGCTCGCCTTGTGCTTGCTCTGTCACGCCACCCTGATGCATGTCCATCGGGCCGGTGTGGGTCCGACCGCGTGAGGTAGGAATGCCGAACTCTGCAACCAGGACCGGCATGTCGTGGACTGCGCGCAGCTCCTGAAGGTACGCGAAGTAGGTGTTGGGCTCGCCACGCCAGTCCGTGGCGGTGACGTACTTTTGGTCCAGCTGCAGGAAGTCCGGGTAGTACGGGTAGATGTGATAAGAGGCGAACTGGCCCACCTCATCCATAATGTCCCTGGTCATGATGTGATTCGGATCCACCTCAGCAATGTCCTCCTGATTGGAGTTATCCGACGGGTGGTCCAAAATATCAGTGGTGACCCAGTTGGTGAAGCTCATGGGGCGTACCTCACGGTAGTTTTTCATCTCATAGTCCGTGGTGAACTCCATCTGCAGGGCCAACCAGTGTTCAAAGGGGCTGGCGTCGACGGTGGAATAGTAAGTTCCTTCAAACTGGCCGATGCCCTGGTGCTTCTCATTGGTACCCCGCACCATGAACGGATCCCACTCCGTGCCCAGCACCCAACCGATCACATAGTCAGACACGTCGGTGACGTACACCCCCGACGCATGCCCAGGCACGTGTGGCACCAACGCGTTGCCGTGCAGTGCATCCACCACGTGCTGGATTTCCTGCTGGAAGCCCTGCACCGCATCTTCATGGAAGGCATCGGCGTCGCCGGTAATCCATTCCTCATTAATCCATACCCCGTGCAGGACATAGAGCTTGTCGGCCTCGTCGGCCTCTGCGTTGTACTTGGCTAGCGCCCGGTAGAAACCTGGCGGGTGCAGGGTGTAGACGCGGATGGTATTCGCATTCATCTCTCCGATATCGCGGAACCACTGGTAGTACTCGTCTTCGGTAATCGCCGCCTCGCCGGGGAAATAGCCAGGCTTCGCCATCCCGATGTTGACGCCCTTGTGAATCGGCCTGAGTTTTGTGGAGACTACGGGCAAAAGCCTTACTGGGCTTTTCGTGCGGTGTTGATGTCCTCGTAGTCCTGCTCGTATTCGATCGGGGGAACGTCACCGATCGACGAGTGCAGACGCTGGTGATTATACCAATAGATCCAGGATGCCGTTTCCGTTTCGACCTCCCGGGCATCCCTCCACGTGCGTGCGGGATCGACGTCGATGAGCTCAGTTTTGTACAGTCCGATCGTCGACTCCATCATCGCGTTGTCCAAGGCATCACCGACCGAGCCGATCGAGCCCTGGAGTCCGGCGTCTGCCAGCGCGTCGGTAAACGCCAGCGACGTGTACTGGGCGGATTCAATCGGTGGTCGCAACACCGGGTTCTTCGACTGATTGTAACTGTTCTGCAAACACCTCGGCTGGGGTTCTCCAGCCGAGAACTTTTCTTGGTCGGTTATTCAATGTGTACGCGACCGCGGCGAGCTCCTCAACGCCCCACCTCGATAAATCAGTTCCTTTGGGAAAGTACTGGCGCAACAGCCCGTTGGTATTCTCGTTCGTGGGACGCTGCCAGGGGGACTGAGGATCAGCGAAATACACCTTAGTCCCAGTCTCGAACGTGAATCTGGCATGCTCTGCCAACTCCTTACCCCGATCCCACGTCAGCGTCTTGCGCAGTTTCTGGTGAACCTTGCCCAGTGATCGAGTCAGCCCATCAGCCATCGCGACCGCACCGTGACCAGCCAAAGCAGGCCCATTATTTATACGCTCCTGCTGCCCATACCCCTCAAGTCGTGGCAGGTGGACCAGCAGCACAGAGCGACTCTTACGCTCAACCAGAGTGCCGATCGCAGACTGGTGTGTGCCAATAATCAGATCACCTTCCCAGTGCCCAGCCACCGAGCGATCCGCAGCGTCTGCAGGACGTTGAGAGATCACGACATCATCTGTGACGTGGCCTTGCGGTTTGTTGCGCGAACGCTGTCGTGGTTTCCTTAAGACTCGACCGGTACGTAGACACGCAACCAACTCGCGCTTGAGCGCGCCACGTCCTTCGATAAACAGTGACTGGTAGATCGCTTCATGACTAATTCGCATGGCGCCATCATCAGGGAAATCAAGCTTGAGACGGTGGGAGATCTGTTCCGGGCTCCAGCCTGCTACCCATTGACGGTCCGCTCGGCGTGGCTTGTTTCGTCCCTTCCACTCCGGTGCGGCGGGCCCATCCACCACGGTTCCATCGGGCAGTTTCACGCTGCCCTCAAGGCGTTGTTGTACATAGTCACGTAACGCAGGGTTGGCCACCAGTTTTGCTTGTTTAGGCCGCCGGGCAGCATTCTCGGCTTTCCACTGCGCCACTGATGCCCGGTATTCCACCTGCCCGGCACGGGTAGCGGCGTTACGGCGCAATTCCCGGGAAATGGTCCCGGGATCGCGCCTGAGCCTCCGGGCGATCTCGCGGACCCCGATGCGTTGAATGTGTAACAGCGCGATCTCTTCACGCTCGGCAAAACACAGATACCGACCAGCAGGTGGGGAAAGATCCATGGGAGCCATACCTCCAGCTTGACGAAACCACCGGGGCCCGACTGGCGCCGACACACCAACAGCAACCGCGGCGTCCTCACTGGAAACCCCGTCGGCGATCTTCTTCCAGAATTCGCGTTCGACCTCACGTCGCGGGGGCGGTCGCCCCGGCGATCGCATCGGATACCGTGTCGCTTGATCTGCGGCCACCTGACAACGTGCCATCACACACCTCCATGTCATTGGGGTGTTGCGACGACCGGTTGAATCCGCCGTTTACACCTCTCATACATTCCAAGACACCTGCAAGGACCTGAGTCA
>NZ_JBHWRP010000096.1:0-35617 GCF_043426755.1 Corynebacterium sp.
TCTCTATGCACGTCGAGTCCGTCACCGCCGCCCACGGGGAGAACCCGGAGCTGGTGCTGCGCGTCGCCGGTGCCCTGGCCCTGGAATCCGATCACCCGGTGTCCCGGGCCCTGGTGAAGGCCGCTCGCGAGGCCCGCGACACCGGCGCCGGCGGCGAGGACGTCCCGCACTGGATCGAGGTCTCCCACGCCGAGGACGACGGGCAGGGCAGCTTCCGCGGGCTCGTCGACCTGCCGCTCAGGGCGCGCGACGGCACGGTGACCGTCACCCAGGTGGAGGCCGTCCTGTGGCGCCCCCGCACCATGTCCGACCTGCACGGACGGCTGGCCGCGGCGGTCGTCTCCGGCGGCACCCCCATCGTGGTGCGCTGGAAGGGGAAGGACCGCGGCGTCATCAGCCTGCACGACAACGTCAAGGCCGACGCCGAGGAGGCCGTCGAGCAGCTGGAGCAGCAGGGCATCGAGACGGTGATGCTGTCGCGGGACACGTACCCGGTGGCGCGCCGGTACGCGGACCGGATCGGCATCTCCCAGGTGCTGGCGGGCATCGCCCCGGGCCGCAAGCCCCACACGGTGCGCTCGGTGCACACCCAGGGCGCGACGGTCGGCATGGTCGGCGACGTCTCCGTGCTGTCCTCGCTGCGGGTGGCGGACGTGGGCATCCTCATGGGCGACAGCGACACCAGCGACGACGTCGACCACCTCACCCACTCGGGCCACCCGGACGTGGACATCATCGTCCTGCGGCGGGATGTGTCGGCGATCCCGCAGCTCATCGCGCAGTCGCGCCGGGTGTGCCGGATCATCGACACGAACATCGTCTTCGCCTGGACCTACAACGGCGTCGCCCTGGCTGCGTCGGTCGCCGGGGTGCTGCACCCCATGGCGGCGACGGTGCTCATGCTCGGTTCCTCGCTATTCATCGAGGCGCGGTCCAACAGTGTCCGTTCCTTCCGACGCGCGGTGGCCCCGTAATTACCCCCGGGTCCAACTTTTGGACCACAATGGTGGGCATGACTCGTCGTGACATTCCCGATGCCCCGCTCCTCGCCGCCGCCGCCGGCCGCACCCCGTCCCGCACCCCGGTGTGGTTCATGCGCCAGGCCGGCCGTTCGCTGCCCGAGTACCTCAAGGTGCGCGAGGGCATCTCGATGCTCGACTCCTGCTTCATGCCGGAGCTGCTGGCGGAGATCACCATGCAGCCGGTGCGCCGACACGACGTCGACGCCGCCATCCTCTTCTCCGACATCGTCGTGCCGCTGCGCGCGGCGGGTGTGGGCGTGGAGATCGTCGCCGGCCGCGGCCCGGTGATGGACAAGGCCATCACCACCCGCGCGGACATCGACGCCCTCCCGATCCTCGAGGAGGAGGTCACGGAGGTGCAGGACGGCATCCGCATCATCCTCGACGAGCTCACCGACACCCAGACCCTCATCGGTTTCGTCGGCGCGCCGTTCACCCTGGCCAGCTACCTGGTGGAAGGTGGCCCGTCGAAGAACCATGAGAAGACCAAGGCCATGATGCACGGCGACCCAGACACCTGGCACGCCCTGATGAAGCGCATCGTGCCCACCGTGAAGAACTTCCTGCGCACCCAGGTGAACGCGGGCATCGACGCCATGCAGCTGTTTGATTCCTGGGCCGGATTCCTGACGCGCAAGGACTATGTTGAGCACGTGCTGCCATATTCGGTGGAGATCCTGGAATCGGTGGCGGGCGAGATTCCGCGCATCCACTTCGGTGTGGCCACCGGCGAAATCCTCGGGGCCATGAGCGATGCCGGCTCTGAGGTCATGGGTGTGGACTGGCGCGTCCCACTCGACGAGGCCGCGAAGCGTTTCTCCAGCCCGCGCGTGCTGCAGGGCAACCTGGATCCAGCGATGCTGTTCGCCGGTTCCGACGTCGTGCGCTCCGAAGTCGCACGTATCAAGGCCGAGGCCGCCCGCGCGATCGAGGCAGGCGATGCGACCGGCCACATCTTCAACCTGGGACATGGTGTCTTGCCCACCACCCAGGCGGAGGCCATCACCGAAGCAGTGGCCATTATCCACGAGGAGCAGTAAATGAAATTTGCCATCATTGGCGCAGGACTTGCTGGCTTGACCAGCGCATACGAAATTCGGAAGGCGGAGCCGGACGCGCATATCGACGTCTATGAGGCCACCGACCGCATCGGCGGAAAACTCCTCACCATCCCCTTCGAGGCCGGCCCCACCGACATGGGCGCAGAAGCCTTCTTGTACCACCGGCCCGCGGCGCGCGAGTTCTTCACCGAGCTCGGCCTTGCCGACAAGATCAAGTTCCCCTCCGGGCTACGCTCCACGGTCTTTACGGGCGGGGAGCTGAAGAACCTGCCACGCGGCGGGATGATGGGCATCCCTTCGTCGTCAAGTCCCGTGGAGCACCTGGTCAGCGAGGAGACTGCCGCGCGTATCGACGCCGAAGCCGACCAGCCCGGGATCGACTGGGAAGTCGGCGGCGACATGAACGTGGGCGCCCTGGTGCGTGAGCGCATGGGCGATGAGGTCGTGGACCGCATCGTGTCCGCCCTGCTCGGTGGGGTGTATTCCTGCACGGCCGATGATTTAGGCATTCGCGCCACCATCCCGCGCCTGGCCGAGGAATTCGACCGCTTGGCTGAGGCGGGGGAGAAGGTCACCTTCCACGCCGCCATCGAGGCGATCAGCCAGCAGCGCAAGGAACAGTCCGCCGGCGTGAAACCCGGGCCCGTGTTCGGCGCCTTCGACGGCGGCTACGCCGAGGTGTACGAAACCCTGGCGGAGAAATCCGGTGCCAACATCTACATCGACGCGTTCATCTCTGGCGCCAAGCGCACCGACACCGGCACGTTTACCCTGACCGGCGGGCAGGACGATAAATACGACCGCCTGATCCTGGCTACCCCCGCGCCAACCACGGCGCTTTTGCTGCGCGACATCGCCCCGGAGGCAGGGGGCGCCCTGAAGTCGGTGCAGCTTGCGGACAGTGCGGTAGTCGGCATGCGTTTTGCTACCGACGAGGGCCTGCCCGATAACTCTGGAGTGCTCGTCGCCGCTGACCAAGAGGGCGTGCACGCCAAGGCCTTCACGGTCTCCTCGAAGAAGTGGCCGCACCTCGGCGAGCGCGGCGGGGCACTGATACGCGCCAGCTTCGGGCGTTTCGGCGACACCATCGCGCGCGATACCGACGAGGACACCCTGGTCGACTGGGCGCTCGACGACCTGCAGACCACCACTGGCTTCGACGGCCGCGCCGCCGGCTTGGAGGAGATCTATGTGCAGCGCTGGCTGGGCGGGCTCCCGCGCTACGACGAGAACCACATCGCCACCGTGCGTGAGGTTTTCTCGCTTATCGACGACGTCCCCGGCCTCGCCCTGACCGGCGCGTGGGCTGGGGGAGTGGGTGTACCCGCCGTGATTACCCACGCGAAGGAGACCGTGGCCAGCATGCTTGGTGAGAAATAGGCACGATCTGGACTAGATTAGGTGAGCGTGAACCAGAATCCTGAAGAAACCCCCACCGAGCAAGAGCCCGAGTGGTGGGAAGAACCCGGCATGCCGTGGAACAAGAAACCCGGCAAGGCCGACTACTGGTGCCTCGGCTGGCTCGGGTTCGTCGGCCTGTTCGGCATGGCGATGATCCCGCTGCGCGCTTGGCTTTTGGGCCTGTCGCCGGAGGTCATGTTGGCGTTGACGGGCTCCCGGCTTGGTGCTGCGTCGACGGGTGCTTTGGCCGCCGTCGGCCAGGCGCCGGGGTGGATCTGGTACCTGCTGATCGGCTCTGTCGTGGCCATCAAGTTTGACTGGGTGTACTGGTGGGCCGGCAAGCTGTGGGGCCGCGGGATGCTGGACGTTTATGCCGAGCAGTCCGCCCGCACAGCCCGCAACATTGAGCGCGCCGAACGCTGGACCCAGAAGTTAGGCTGGTTCGGTATTTTCTTGGCCTACCTGCCGATTCCTTTACCGATCGCCCTCGTGGTCTTCATCATGAGCGGTGCCACCGGCATGAAGGTGGGCAAGTTTATGGTGCTCAACTTCATCGCCAAAACGGTGTGGAACCTCGGCTACTTCGCCCTAGGCTACGCCATCGGCGAACCCGTTGTCTACGTGTTGGAGCAGTACCAGAAGGTGGCCGGTTGGATCGCGATCGCCCTGGTTGTCGTGGTGATGGCCTCGGTGTTCTATAAACAGTCGAAGAACGAATCCAGCGCGGCCAAATAGGTCGCGCTGACTTGGGCCTACTCGTTGCGGTACACCATGAGCGAAGAGAAGTCATGGTCGCCGCGGCCACGCTCAGCCTGCTCATCCAAAGACTCCAGCGCAGCGCGCACCGCGGGGAGATCCTTGTCGGTGGAATCCAGCATGAGGCGTGCATCCTTCGCGATCGCATCGACCGTGAAATCACCCGGCGAGGTCTCCCGCTCACCCAGCACAAACGGCTGCTTCATGTTGCGCATGAACTCCAGACCCGTGGATCCCAGTAGCTCAGAGACCTCCGCGGCATCCAAGCCCTGCGACTCACCCAAGTACAGCGCCTCCTTGTAACCCTGCGCGGTCACCGCCAGCGCCAGGTTGGCCAGCAGCTTGCCGGTTGCTGCCTTCGCCCCAGAATCGACGACCTTCAGCCGCTCCGGGTTAGCAGCGGCCCACGGTGCGACTACCTCTGCCACGGTTTCTCGTCGTGAAGCGTCCGCCCCACCCACGTAAACGCCCAGCTTGCCGTTGCGCGCCGGGGTCAGCGTGCCGACCACCGGGGCGTGCACATAACTAGGGACAGCCGCGGCGAACTCTGTGGCGTCCTCCGGCGACACGGTGGTGGTGTCGGTCCAGGTCACGCCCTCGGGGATCAGGCCGGGCTCGATCACGACCTCGCGCACGGTGTCCGGCCCGAACAGTGATGTGATCACCAAGTCCGCGCCCTCGACGGCTTCCGCGGGGGTATCGGCGGCACGCGCGCCCTTATCGACGAGCGCCTGCGTCTTCTCCTTCGTGCGGTTCCACACGGTGAGGCTGTGGTCGTCGACAAGCTTCAACGCCAGCTCGGTGCCCATGCGACCCAAGCCTAAGAATGCAATATTTAATGAAGTCTTCATACTGACCATGGTGCCAGAATTGTCACTGGTCGTCCCATGTCCAATCGGGATGGCCCGGTGGGGGACGGCTGATCTACAATGGTGCGCATGACTGCCCGAGATCTTTTTAGCCAGAATACGTCGACTAATACCGCCAAGTCCGCCGAGCTGTTCCAGCGCGCGCAGGCGGTGACCCCGGGTGGCGTGAACTCCCCGGTGCGCGCCTTTGGTTCTGTGGGCGGCCAGACCCGCTTCATCACCAAGGCCGAAGGCTCGCGCCTGACGGACGTGGACGGCAACGAATACGTTGACCTGGTGAATTCCTGGGGTCCGATGGTGCACGGCAACTCCCACCCGGCCATCCTGGAGGCCGTGGAAAAGGCCATGAAGGATGGACTGAGCTTCGGTGCTCCCACCGCCGGAGAGGTTGAGCTGGCGCAGGCGATCATCGACCGCACCAGCGTTGATGCGGTGCGCATGGTCAACTCCGGCACCGAGGCGACCATGAGTGCGGTGCGCCTGGCGCGCGGATTTACGCAGCGCGCGAAGATCATCAAGTTTGACGGCTGCTACCACGGCCACGTGGATTCCCTGCTGGCATCTGCGGGTTCTGGCGTGGCTACTTTTGCGCTGCCGGACTCCCCGGGGGTGACGGGTGCGCAGGCGGGCGACACGATCGTCGTCAAGTACAACGATCTTGACGCGGTCCGCCAAGCCTTCGCGGAGCACCCAGGTGAAATCGCGGCGATCATCACAGAGGCCGCTGCCGGCAACATGGGCACCGTCGCCCCGCAGGAGGGGTTCAACGCGGCGCTGAAGCAGATCGCGCACGACAACGGCGCACTGCTGATCATCGACGAGGTGATGACCGGCTTCCGCACCTCCCACTCCGGCTGGTACGGCGTGGACCACGTGGCCGGCGACCTGACCACCTTCGGCAAGGTCATCTCCGGTGGCCTGCCCGCGGCGGCCTTCGGCGGGCGCGCGGACATCATGGCGCACCTCGCGCCGAACGGCCCCGTCTACCAGGCAGGCACCCTGTCCGGAAACCCGGTGGCGATGGCCTCCGGCCTGGCGTCGCTGAAGCTAGCCAGCGAAGACATCTACCCAACCCTGCACGCGAACGCCGACCAGCTGGAGAAACTCATCAGCGAAGCGCTTACCCGCGAAGGCGTGGCGCACCACATTCAGCGCGCTTCGACGATGCTGTCCATCCGCTTCGCCGAAGGCGAGGGCCATAACTTCGAGGACATGAAGGCCGCCGAGACCTTCCGTTTCGCGCCGTTCTTCCACGCTCTGCTGGACCACGGCGTCTACGGCCCACCCAGCGCGTTTGAGACCTGGTTCGTCTCCACGGCGCTTAACGACGATGATTTCGCCGCCATCGAAGCCGCCCTCAAACCGGCAGCCGCCGCTGCAGCCAGCGCGACCGCAGAGTAAAGGACTGACTCAAGCATGACCACCACCATCATCCACCTGGTCCGCCACGGCGAGGTCTACAACCCCGGCAAGATTCTTTACGGGCGCATCCCGGGCTACCACCTGTCCTCACGCGGGCAGTCCATGGCGGCGGCCACCGCGGAGTCTTTCCGTGGCCACGACGTCACCTATCTGGCCGCCAGCCCCTTGGAGCGCGCCCAGGAAACCGCCGCGCCAATCTCCAAGGTCACCGGGCTTGAGGTGCGTACCGACGAGGCACTGATCGAATCCGGCAACCGCTTCGAAGGTCTGCGCACCAAAGGCTGGCGTTCGCAGCTGTGGAACCCAATCCGCTGGCGGCTCATGACGGACCCGTCCGTGCCCAGCTGGGGCGAGCCCTATGAAGAAATCCTGGCGCGCATGATGGACGCCGTCGAGCGCGCCCGGCTCGCAGCCGAAGGGCATGAAGCGATTCTGGTGAGCCACCAGCTGCCGATCGTGATGGTGCAGCGCGCCGTCGCCGACAAGCCGCTGCCGCATAACCCGCTGGATCGCCAGTGCGATTTGACGAGCGTGACCTCTTTGCTGTTTCGTGATGACATACTTACTGAATCCTTCTATTCCACCCCAGCACGAGAGATCTAAATGCGCACACGTTGTGGCCTGGTAGCGGTCCTCACCGCTGCGAGCCTTGCCCTGACCGCCTGCGGCCAGGACACCGGCAACACCCAAACCTTCGCCTTCCATTCGCCCGGCGGCGAGGTGGAGATTTTCTACCCCGAAGAAAACCGCAAACCGATTCAGGATTTCTCCGGCGAATCGCTTAACGACGAGGGCGAGACTATCAGCCTCTCCGATTTTGAGGGCCAAGTCGTGGTCCTCAACGCTTGGGGGCAATGGTGCGCGCCGTGCCGGGCCGAAGTCGATGACCTGCAAGAGGCGCACGAGGCGCTCGGCGAGGACGGCACAGTCCTGGGCATTAACGTGCGCGACTATAACGCCCAGATCGCCCGCGATTTCGTGGAAGACAACGGGGTGACCTACCCCTCTATTTACGATCCGCCGTTCAAAACGGCTGCGGCACTGGGTGGCGTGCCCACCTCGGTCATCCCGACCACCATCGTGCTGGACCAAGAGCACCGCCCGGCCGCCGTCTTCCTTCGCGAGGTCAACGCGCAGGACATCCTGGATGTTACCGATGAGCTGATCGCCAATGGGTGAGGTCTTCGCTGACGCCGCCGCCACCGGCCCCCTGCTGATCGGCCTGCTGGCCGCGGCACTGGCCGGGCTGGTGTCCTTCGCCTCGCCGTGCGTGGTGCCCTTGGTGCCGGGCTACATGTCCTACCTCACCGGCATCGTTGGCGGGGAAATGACGATGGACAAGGAGTACGGCCCGCGGGTGGGTAATCGTCGTAAAGGCGCCGTCGTCGGTGCGGCCCTGCTGTTCGTGCTGGGCTTTTCGCTGGTGTTCATCCTCATGTCGGTCTCTGTGTTCGGGGCCGTGAGCGTCATCCAGCTCAACCGGGACCTGCTCATGCGCATCGGTGGGGTAGTAACCATCATCATGGGCCTGGTCTTCATGGGCATGGTGTCCGCCCTGCAACGCGATACCCGCATGCAGCCCAAGAAGCTGGCCACCTGGGTCGGCGCGCCCCTGCTCGGCGGAGTGTTCGCCCTCGGTTGGACGCCGTGCCTGGGCCCCACACTGGCAGCCATCATCTCCGTGGCAGTGGGCACCGACGGCATGACCGCCGCCCGCGGCACCCTGCTCATTCTGGGCTACTGCCTGGGCCTGGGCGTGCCCTTCATCCTGATCGCCTTAGGGTCGGCGCGTGCCATGAAGACTTTCGATTTTCTGCGCAAGCATTCACGCACCCTGCAGATCATCGGCGGAATTTTGATGATTATCGTGGGGATAGCACTCTTGACCGGCGCGTGGAACTATTTCATCAGCTGGTCGCAATCGCTGGTCGCCGACTTCGGCACCACGGTCATTTAATCACCGAAGAAAGGACTCGGACGTGAAACAGGTGTGGACGTGGCTGAAGAAGGCGTGGCACTGGCTGACCAGTATGCGCACCGCCCTGGTCCTGCTCTTCCTCCTAGCGCTCGTCTCCATCCCCGGGGCCCTGCTGCCGCAGCGCACGGTCAGCGAATTCCAGGTCGACGAGTGGATCGAGTCCAACCCGCGCCTCGGCGCCGTCTACGACAGGCTGCAGCTTTTCGACGTCTTCAGCTCCACCTGGTTCATCGCGATCGTCACCCTGCTGATGGTCTCCCTGGTCGGCTGCATCATTCCCCGCTCCTGGGACCACTACAAGGCCTACAAAACACCACCCACCAGGGCACCGAAATTTCTCCACCGCATGCCCATGCATGCAGAGGCGATCGTCGATAAGCCTCTCGAACAAGCCAAGGCTGACGCAACCCGGGCGCTGAAACGCTGGCACGTTGCCGAATATACTGCCGACGAAGACCGCGCCGGGGCCAACTCCCTGTCCGCCGAACGCGGCTACGGGCGTGAGCTGGCGAACCTGATCTTCCACATTGGCATTGTCGCCGTGCTGGTCACCGTGTTCATCGGGCGCATGATCTACTACGAAGGCCAAGTAATCGTGGTCACGGATTCCGAATCCGAATACGCCGTGCCCGTGGATCAATCGCAGGAATTCTGCAACACCTCGCCCGCCAATTTCGACTCCTTCCGCGCCGGCGCGCTTTTCGACGGCACCGGGCTCACCCCGTTCTGCTTCGTCTCCCACAACTTCGCCGCCGACTACCTGCCGAACGGGCAGGCCCAAGAGTTCACCTCTGATATCAGCTATGCGCTTGGCGACGAGATCACCACCGACCCGGAAACCTGGTCGGACTACACGCTGCGCGTCAACCACCCGCTGCGCCTCGGCGGCGACCGGATCTACCTGCAGGGACACGGTTTCGCTCCGCAGATCACGGTGACGTGGCCGAATGGGGAATCGCGCACCCAAATGATCCAGTTCCGCCCGGATGACCCGACCTTCTTCCTATCCTCCGGTGTAATGCGTTTTGATCCGCCGGCCGGCATGTACCCCGACCTGTTCGAGCGCCGCCAGAACCAAATCGCCATCGAAGGCCTGTTCGCTCCCACCGCCCGGTGGGGAGGCGTGGACGGCAACGAGCTCAGCTCTTCCTTCCCGTCGATGCAGGACCCGGCGATGGCCATCGACATCTACCGCGGCGACGCCGGCCTGGACTCCGGCCGCCCGCAGAACATCTTCGTCCTCGACCAAACACTTGTCGCGAACGGGCAGCTGCAGAAAGTCGACCGCGTCAACCTGGCCCCCGGCGAGGAAGCCACCATCGACGGCGGGATCACCGTGCGTTTCGACGGCGCCGCCGAATACGCCAACTACCAAGTCAGCCACGACCCCTCCCAGGGGTGGGTGTTGGCTTCGGCGATCGCGATGCTGGCCGGTCTGATCGGCTCATTGATGATCAAGCGCCGCCGCGTGTGGGTGCGCTTCACGCCTAGCGACGATGGCTCGTCGACACGCATCGAAATGGGCGGCCTGGCGCGCACCGACCGTGCAGGCTGGACCGGCGAATTCGACGAGCTGACCAACGCCATCGCTGGGCGGATCGATCCAGATACTGATGACTCTGACGTGATGGGGTACGACGACTAAGCAGTCTTGGCCGAACCCCATCGGCGGGGTAGGCTGAGGATTCATGAACGTCAATACCGACCTGGCAGAACTGTCCGATCTGTCATTTTTCACCGCCTGCATCATCTACCTTGCCGCGTTGATCGTCTCCTTGGTCTACTACGGCCGCATGCAAGGCGTCATCGACATGCGCCGCATCCGCGACGCACAACAGGTAGAGCAAAAGCAGCTGGTCAACGTCGGCGGCGGTGGCTCGTCGACAAGCGATTTCGAAAACACCCATGGGCTTATCGACGAGCCCTTCGACCAAGACGAGTACGACAAAAGGGTCAAAGGCGCACGCAAACTAGCGGGCATGACCCAGGGGCTGGTGTGGTTCGGCATCGCGCTGCACCTGGTCAGCGTGGTCACCCGTGGTATTGCGGCGGAGCGTTTCCCGCTGGGCAACATGTACGAGTATATCGCCGCCGCCACCCTGGGCACGATGGTCGTGGCAGCGATCGTCGCGCAGCGCAAGAACTGGCACACCATGTGGCCATGGGTGCTCAGCCCCATGGTCATCCTGATGTTCATCAACTCCACCGTGCTGTGGGTGCCGGCGTCGCCGCTGTTGCCGGCGCTGCAGTCTAACTGGCTGCCGATACACGTGTCGTCGGTGGCCGGTGGCGCGTCGATCGGCATGGTCTCCGGCGTTTTCGCCCTGCTGTACCTGCTGCGGATCTGGCAGCCCAAGGGCAAAGAGCACGGCTTCTTCGGCGCTGTGGCCAAGCCGCTGCCAAGTGCAAAGACGCTGGACTCGCTGACGTACAAGACCGCGATCATCACCCTGCCGGTGTTTGGTATTGGCATCCTGCTGGGCGCTGTGTGGGCGGAGGCGTCTTGGGGCCGGCCGTGGGGCTGGGACCCGAAGGAGACCGTCTCCCTGATCACCTGGATCCTGTACGCCGCCTACCTGCACGCGCGTGCCACCGCTGGGTGGAAGAACTACAAGGCCGCCTGGATCAACGTGCTTGCGCTGGCCACCAACATCTTCAACCTGTTTTTCATCAACATGGTGGTGTCCGGGTTGCACTCCTATGCGGGGTTAAACTAAAAGTTTTGACGTGGAAAGCGGGCGAGAATGGGCTATCTCGCCCGCTTTGGCATTCTTTAGGTGACCTACGTTTGGGGGTAAATGGGCGTGGGGGAGAGCCTGCTCTTTCGTGTTCCGTGAGAATAAAAGTGATTTTCAGCAGGAATTCGATAGGAGGCACCTGTTGAAGTTGAGTGATCATTAAGTCATATCGCCCAGTAGGTCTATTTAACCAAACATAAGCCCCTGAACTGCTACTTTTCTCCCCAGCATTGCGATTTTCTTCATACTGCGAACCTGTAAACTTAAGGCCTAGGGAATCTAAGGTAGTCACAATTCCCGCACGAATCCCGCACGTTCGACTTTGAAGGAGTTTGCTATGGCTGGTCCACGAAATAAGGCCGGCAAACCAGCCAGCGAAGACCCCATCCTAATTGAGCTGGGGAAATCGCTGGCAGCCCGGCGTCGCGCTGATGGCCGCCTGCAGCAAGAAGTCGCAGAATCCGCAGGAGTATCGCGCTCCACGCTGCACACCATCGAACATGGTGGCGCGGGAGTCCGCTTCGAAAAGGTCGTGGCTGTCGCCCGCGCCCTAGGCCTCGAGGTGTGCTTCGAAGCGGTGGAAAAGACTAACGACGAATAACCTTTAACCTTCCGCCTTGCCGTCTTCCGGACGGTCTTGGCGGAATTTTTTCTGCCGCTTCTCTTCCTCGCGTGCTCGGCGCTCCTGTTCCTCCTTGGCGCGGCGTTGCTTGAAGCGTTCCTTTTCGATGCTCCACAGAAAATCCTCGTCGTCGTCCGGCCCTTTAATGGCAGGCGGTTGCTCACGGGCGCGCTGGGCGTCGATACGCGCCTGACTGCCCGGGCCGAAAGCCCGCCACACCAGCCAGACCGCCAGAAGAAGCAAAATAATGAGGATTAAGCGTCCCATGCCCACCAGCATACTTGGTTAGGATTTACCACTTTCGACTGACTAGGCTGGGGTGCGTGTCTACTTCAGTATCCGAGTCCGACGTCAAAGCCACCCGCTCCCGCGCCAATCGCGCCGTCGCGGTTTACGGTCTGTTGCGCATCCTCTTGTTCGTCGTGCTGACCGCGATCATCCAGGTCGCAGCGCTGCTTATCGACGCCCCCGTCCCCCTTGTCATGTCCGCCCTCCTGGCGCTGATCGTGGCCTTCCCGCTGTCGATGCTGGTGTTCCGCCGCCAACGCCTCGAAGCCACCGAAGCTGTGGCGGCCTGGTCGGAGCAGCGCCGCGCGAAGAAGGAATGGGTCGCCCGCGAACTTTCAGAGCGCTAAAACTAGTTACCGAATAGAAGGGCGATCAGGATCATCGCGGGCATTGCGAGGAACGTGGTGAGGAAGACGGTATCGCGCGCCACGATCTCCCCGCGCTGATAAGTCGCCGCATAGTTGTACACGTTCTGGGCTGTCGGGAGCGCTGCGAGGATCACACCGGCGTAGAGAAGGTCCGTCGGCAAGCCCATCGCCCACCCCGTGACGAAGGCGATGATCGGCATGATGATCAGTTTCAGCGTCGTCGCGGTGATCACGGCGGGGCGGTCGGGTTTGTGGTCCAGCACCGTGCCGCCGTGCAGGGAAGCGCCGAAACTCATCAGGATCATCGGAATAGACGCACCGCCAAGCAGCTCGATCGGCGCCATGACCGGCTGCGGCACCGTGATCCCCAGCCACGCCACGATCACGCCGAGCAGCGGTGCGATTACCACTGGCGACGTGACCCCGGAGCGTATCGCGTCCACGATTTTTCCAGAGCGCGAGCGTGACGACGATTCGTCGACCGTCAGCCCCGCGATCACAAAGGGTGTGAACAGAACCATCTGCAGCACTAATACCGGGATCACCCAGGTGGCGTCGCCGATGACGTAGATGGAGATCGGCAACCCAATATTCACGGAGTTGAAGTAGCTGGCCGAGGCCGCCCCAGCGGTGGTCGTCGGAACGTCCTGCCGAAAGAAGGCCGCTGACAGGGCCCAGTAGATCGCGGCGGTGGCCACCGTGGAGATCAACACCACCAGAACCACCGGCGAGAAGAACGTGGACACATCGGAGGCCGCCACCGAAGAAAACAGCAGCGCCGGCGTGGCCGCGTAGAAGGCGACCTTGTTGAACATCAGACGCTGCTTGCCCGGCCCGATCACGCCTTTGCGGGCAAGGAGGTAGCCGGTGGCGATCACCGCGAAAATTATTGCGAACCCCGTGATGACTGAGAGCATGCCGCATTTCTCTTTCCGTATTATTTCCGTCAAGTAATGTTTCTGCTTGGAGGCGATTCAATGGAACCACGCTGGCGATTGTTAATCACGTATGTACTCGTATCCACAGTACTTCTGTTGGTTTCGCCCGTTTTTGGGCCACTGGGGTGGGCCGTCCCGCTGGTTGTTCTTAATCCAGTGCTGACTCTTCTGCTGTCGTGGCGAGATACGGCTCAACGCGGTTTTACTTGGTGGTGGTTTATGATTCCCCCCTTGACTGGTGTGGTCCAAGCACTCATATTGATGAATGCTTCCGCCATCCCGTTCTCTACTTTGCTTTTTATCGGCGCTGCTCTCGGTGTCGGACTGGGTGCTATAAGCAGACGCCGAACAATGGCAGTTAAAAAGACATGATCGCGAAGCCCGTAATCACATCCAGCATGTGCCGCTCCTTCTCTGTGTCGATTCTCCCAAGCAGTATCCCAGCATCCCGCCCCAGCGGGCAACGCCACTACCACATAACGCGACAACGCCGCGAAAGTTATCCACATTTTTCTACTTTGCCCACTCTAGTGTGCAAAGCGGTCGAGTTATCCACAGATTTCCATTCCGGCCCCGCACACCTGCCTGCGGTGTCTTATCGTCAAAGCCATGGACGCATTCGAGGCTTTTGCAGCGCAGTGGCGCGGCGGCATGGCTGTCATTGAGGCAGCGCACGGCCGCAGCGTCATCGACCTGTGTCGCAGTGGCATCGATCGGACGTTGGCCAAGCAGATCGAGAAGCTGGGCAAAGTCTATTGTGGCCCCACCCATTCCACGCGGAAGCAGGCGAACGCCCGCAAGGCTGGCCGCGACAACGCGCACACTATTAATACGTTGCTAGAGATTGAACGCCTCGTCGGCAAGCTTGACGACGATAAGCACGCCTGGCCAATGCGCCTTGCCCTGGTCCGGGAGCCTGCCGACATCCGCGGGCTGCGTGCGCGGGCCGACGAGCTCCTCGCCGAATATAACGCGTCCGCTAAGCCGAACCCGGAGATGAAGCTGGGGCATAAGGCGGTGCCCGATTCGACGCTGACCGACGTGTCCGTGCGCGGGCCTGCCCACCTGGCGAAGGCGGCGTTGGATCGGGCGCATGCGCTTGCCGACGAAACCGGCGTGGACCCTGCCGAGGCGTTTTTGCAGCTGGCGGCCTCTGATTCTGCGGGTGGGGGACCGGTGCTGGACCCGGCGATCATCATCCCGCTCAATGAGGAAGTTGCCGGCTGGGAAGAGAAAGGGCTGGATGAGGTCCGCTTGGCGATGACGAACGGCACCACCATGACGGGCGCCGATTTCGTCCGCGCCCACCTCTCCGCCCAGGGCTATGCGCTGCTGGTGGACCCGATCACCGGGGAAGATCTGGAACTGTACCGGCTTTCCGACGAGGGCCGCTTCGCCACCGTCAAACAGAGGCTGCGCCAGAGGCTGAAAACGCCGGTGTGCGCATGGCCGGGCTGCGGACGCCCCGCCGACGAACCCCAGATGCACCACATCACGGCCTTTAAACATGGCGGGAAGTCGGAGATGAAGAACTTCACCTGCCTGTGCGAGTTCCATAACGGGCGTAACGACGATGACCGTGACCAGCCGCGTTATGGGCACATCGACAAGATTGATGGCCTGGACTATTGGATGCCGGCGTTTGGCGGTAAACCAGTGCTGAACAATCACCCCGCGGCGAAAGGCGGGGCGATCAGGTTGTTGCGCGGCGGTTAGCCGAGCGCGCCGAAGAACAGGGCCACCGAGGTTGCGATGGCCCACACAAGCATGGCCTTACCGTTGATGCCGAGCACCGGGATGAGGTCTTTTCCGCGCGCGCCCTTCAATACGGTGATGGCCCCGTGCAGGGCGAGGGGAAGCGCTATGAGCCCGATCAGCGTCGGTAGGTAGGCCGCGGCGATGAAGAGCGTCATCACAAAGGGCACGAGCGACAAGACGGCGAAGAGGCGGCGGGCGTTGGTGTCGCCAAGGCGCACCGCCAGTGTCATTTTGCCGGTGGCGGAGTCTGAGGGGATGTCGCGGATATTGTTGGCCATGTTCACGCTCGCGGAGATCGACCCGATGCCCACCGCCGCGGCCACCCCGACCCAGCTGATCGCCCCGGCCTGCGTGTATTCGGTGCCCAGGACCGCGACGAGTCCGAAGAAGACGAACACGGCGACCTCGCCGAGGCCCCGGTAGCCGTACGGATTTTTACCGCCGGTGTAGAACCAAGCCCCCGCGATGCACACCGCCCCGATAAGGATGAACCACCACGCCGACCACAACGACAAGAGAATGCCCGCCACCGCGGCCACACCAAAACTTAAGAAGGCGGCGCGCTTCACAGCCTGCGGGTCGGCGAGCCCGGAGCCGGTCAGGCGGGTTGGTCCGGTGCGGTCGTCGTCGGTGCCACGGATGCCGTCGGAGTAGTCGTTCGAAAAGTTCACGCCGATGATCAGCGCCCACGCCACCACCAACGCCAGGAGGGCCCGCCCAAAGTGCGCCCCGCCGGCAAAGGCGGCCGCGCCCGTGCCGACGATCACCGGTGCCCACGCATTCGCCCACGTGTGGGGGCGCGCAGCCTCCCACCAATCGCGACGCGTTGCCGAATAGGAGGCCGAACTGGAGGTAGTCATGCATTACATCCTAAACAGGCCCGCAACTTTCCGACGATCCACCTTCCCCGGCCCAATCAGCGGCATCTGATCCACATGCAGAATCTCTTTCGGCACCTGCCACCGCGGCAATTCCTCAAAGGCCTCCAGCAGATCGGTCCGTGAAGCCGATCCCGAATATGCGGTGACGATGCGCTGGCCCAACCGGTCATCCGGCACACCAACCACGCACGCCGCGTCTACACCGTCGAGGGCCAGCATGTGCTTTTCGACGACCTCCGGGTGCAGTTTCAACCCGCCGGAGTCAATGATGGTGTCCAGCCGCCCCGTCACCAACAGTTGATCGTCGATAAGCGAACCGGCGTCGGAGGTGGCAAACCATCCCTCGCGGGCAAAAGCTTCGTGGTCGGGGAGGTTGCGGTAGCCGTGGGCAATCATGGGGCCGCCGAGGTGGATCCGGTTGTTGTCGTCTTCCGCCAGCCTGACCTGCGCGCCAGCGATGGGGTGGCCGTTGTACACGCAGCCGCCGGAGGTTTCGCTGGAACCATACGTGGTGACCACGCGGATGCGCAGGTCTTCGGCCGCGCGCAGCAGCTTCGGGCTGGTGGCGGCGCCGCCGACGAGGATGGCGTCGAAAAGCCGCAGCGCCTCGATGCCTTCGAGGGTGCGCATCGCCTTATCCAGCTGCATGGGCGTGAGCGAGGTGTAGCAGCGGTCGCCGGTTTCGTGGAGTTCGCGTGACAGCCCCGCAAATTCGGTGATGTTGAACCCGCCGGTGAGGTCGCAGGCGGCGGGCTCGACCCCGGCGATGAGGCTGCGGATCAGCACTTGCAGCCCGGCGATGTGGTGGGCGGGCATCGCCAGCAGCCACTGCCCGGGCCCGCCAAGGAACTGGTGCGTGGCGTCAGCGCTGGAGACCAGGTTCGCGGCGGTGAGCTGCGCACCCTTCGGCGTGCCGGTCGACCCGGACGTGGACACCACAAGGGCGATCGCCGCGTCGATATCGTGGCCGGCGCGCTGCGAAGCCTTCAGCACCTGCGTGCGCGCCGGGTCCTCCGCGGGGACGGGCAGCAGGGTGCGTTCCCCGGCGATGGCCTGCTCCAAGTCGGGCAGCACGGCGGTCGGGTCCGCAAGGCTGACGGGCAGGGTTTCCAGAACATGCGACGATCGATTCACACCCGATAACCTTAGCCGGGCTAATTTACTGGCC
Organism: Corynebacterium sp.; assembly: GCF_043426755.1. Lineage (GTDB taxonomy): Bacteria > Actinomycetota > Actinomycetes > Mycobacteriales > Mycobacteriaceae > Corynebacterium. Next base: position 17,271 of record NZ_JBHWRP010000096.1, read on the forward strand.
CAGTTTGTCCACGCTATCGGGCAGCTGCGTGAACGTCGGCACGCTCTCTTGCTCCGCATCCACCGCCACCAGTGTGCGCTGGATCAGCACCGAGGGATCGTCGAAACGCGTACCCGTCCCGTCCAGCTTGTACCAGGTGAACAGGGTGGTGGAGACCATGTCGCGCTCGTCGTCGTTGAAGCGCGTGATCAGGCGCGCCTCGGCATGGGTGTCGCTTACGTGATCGATTGCGCTTAACGACGACACCTGCCCCGCATCCACCGGCACGGGTTCTTTGAGCCCGGTGAAGATCGTTTCGAAAGGCACCCGCCCGTCGAGCACCCATGTATAGGTGGCGACGTTCTGGAAGAAGCCGTGGGTGGGTTCGTCGGCACGCAATAACATCACGCCGGACTGCTCCGGGGGCACGCCCTGGGTGAGTTCGGTGACGTCGCTCCACCCGTCGGGAAGCTCCCAGAACATGTCCGCGCTGCCGAAGCCGTAGGGGGAAATGCCGGTCACGGCGATGCTGTACTTATTCAGCCTGTCGGCTAGGAAATCGGTCATGGGCACCAAGCGTAGCGGGTGGGTGGAGCTGTACGCAGTCAGGTAGCGGGGGTGGCCACCTGGCCACTTTTCACGCTGGGGTCTATCTCTGGCCCGAAGAAGTCTTTAGTCTAAAGGAGGAATCGTGAAAACTGCACGCAAGGTAGGGTTGTTGACATGACTTTCGCGGATTTTAAGACCAAGAACTTAGTTCCGCTGCTCGTTGTGTTGGTTATTGCCTACGTCGCCGGCATCGCGTTCCGGCACGAGTCATTATCCATCGTGGCTTCTATCATGCTGTCAGGATGTTTGGCCATCTTTGGGTCGGTCTATTTGGCGCGAGGGTTTCGCAAAAAGGGGTTTGGCAACGTCAATGTTCTGGTCGTGATTAACTTCGTGTTAACTACGGTTTTGGTGTACTTCCTGCTATGAGTTGTGGCCGACTTAGTGGTTCAAGCGTTGTGAGTTACTTCTTTCGCTTGCGTTCATTGCTCTCTGCTGGGCCATCGGGGATGGTCCTGAAGACAGGGCCGCAGGAGCATATCGTGGCAGCAATAGAGGAAGCGCTTTCGGGCAGAGGGTTCATTTCGCCAGAATTGGCGCCAAGACTGGGAAAATTCCTCATTCCAGCCATTGAGCCACAGCGCCGACGCGTTCTGTCCGAACGAGAACAGGAAATTCTGGGCCTGGTTATTGCTGGCGACTCGAATACACGCATCGCGCGCAAGCTACACATCTCGGTGTCCACCGTGAAGAAACATCTAGTGGAACTATTTCGGGTGTTCGGGGTAGAAAGCAGAGTGCAGTTAGTCGTCGCAGCACTACGTTGATCTCCAACCGGAATCGGTTGGAGGTCAGCGGTTACAGCGAAACGCTCCGATTCTTATGAAGCCGGCTAGTAGTAGAAGGGGAACTCCTCCCAGTTGGGATCGCGCTTTTCCAAAAACGCCTCCTTACCTTCGACGGCTTCGTCGGTCATGTAAGCCAGTCGGGTGGCCTCACCGGCGAAGACTTGCTGGCCCATCAGGCCATCGTCGACAAGGTTGAATGCGAACTTGAGCATGCGCTGCGCGGTGGGGGACTTGCCGTTGATTTCGCGCGCCACCTGGATCGCTTCGGCCTCGAGCTCGCCGTGGTCGGCGACGATATTGACGGCACCCATGCGGTACATATCTTCGGCCGTGTAGGTCCGGCCCAGGAAGAAGATCTCGCGGGCAAACTTCTGGCCGACCATCTTGGCTAGGTAGGCGCTGCCGTAGCCGGCGTCGAAGGAACCCACGTCGGCGTCAGTTTGCTTGAAGCGGGCTTCCTGGCGGGAGGCAATGGTCAGATCGCACACGACGTGCAGGGAGTGTCCGCCGCCGGCCGCCCAGCCGTTGACCACGGCGATGACCACCTTGGGCATCGTGCGGATCAGGCGCTGCACCTCAAGGATGTGCAGGCGGCCGCCCTCGGCTTTGGCGCGGGCTTCGTCCACCGCGGAGTCGTCGTCGGCGGTGGCGTACTGGTAGCCGGAGCGGCCGCGGATGCGCTGGTCGCCGCCGGAGCAGAAACCCCAGCCGCCATCTTTTTCGGAAGGCCCGTTGCCGGTCAGCAGCACCACGCCGACCGTGGGGTCGCGTCGGGCGTGGTCGAGGGCCCGGTACAGTTCGTCGACAGTGTGGGGGCGAAACGCGTTGCGTACTTCGGGACGGTCGAAGGCGATGCGGACGATGCCGTCGGCACGCGAGGAGCCCACATGGCGGTGGTAGGTGATGTCTGTTAGTTCGGCGAAGCCGTCGACCACCTTCCACTGCGAAGGGTCAAAGGGTTGCTCGGTGGAGTAGCTCATAGGGCCTAAGCTTATCTGCATGGTTGACGTTGATGAGATTTTGGAGCGCGCCCACGTTGTGTCACTGCCGATGGCGGTGCGGTTCCGCGGGGTTGATCGTCGTGAAGCACTGCTCATCGACGGCCCCGCCGGCTGGGGCGAATTTTCCCCCTTCCTGGAGTATGGGCCGGCGGAGGCCAGCGCCTGGCTCGCGGCGGGCGTGGAGGCCGCGTTCGAGGGCTTGCCGGAGGCGCGCGGATCGGTGGAGGTCAACGGCACGATCCCTGCGGTCGAGGCCGCGCGCGTCCCCGAGGTCATGGCGCGCTATCCGGGCGTGCGCACGTTCAAGGTGAAGGTGGCGGAGGCCGGGCAGACGCTTAACGACGACATCGCGCGCGTTTCCGCTGTGCGCGAGACCATGCCGGATGCTGTGATCCGGGTGGATGCGAATCGGGGCTGGACCGTCGACCAGGCAGTAGAGGCCGCCGCCGCGTTGGGCGAGCTCGAATATATGGAGCAGCCGTGCGCCACCGTGGAGGAGCTGGCGCGGTTGCGCGGTCTCGTCGATACGCCGATCGCCGCCGACGAGTCAATCCGGAAAGCCGAGGACCCCTACCGCGTCGCCGAATATGAGGCCGCCGACGTGGCCGTGGTGAAGGTTGCGCCACTGGGCGGGGTGCGCCGGTTGGTGGAGATTTCGCGCCGGTTGGACCTGGCGTTGACGGTGGCCAGTGCTTTGGATACGGCGGTGGGGATCCACGCTGGTCTGGTGGCGGCGCAGCTGACGGGCTCGCGGGCGGCGGGCCTGGCGACGCAGCGCCTGTTCGTCGAGGACGTGGTGGAGCCGGGGGAGCTTGTCGACGGGCGCCTGACCATCTCGCCTGTCCAGCCCGATCCGGTGCGGCTGCATGAACTTCGGGCGGCGCCCGATCGGAAGGCTTGGTGGTTCCAGCGGGTGCGCGACTCCCACGCTTGCCTGATTGCGCGGTAAAGTGGCGCCCATGGATGACCAGACACGCCAGTTCGGACGACCTGAGGACGATCGGCCGCACCAGCAATTCCCGCAGCGCTACTCTGAGCCGAGTTACGGGCAGGGCTATGAGCCCTACGACGAGCCCTACCGCCCCGACCAGCGAAGCTATCAGCCGGAGCCGGAAAAGAAGTCCAACACCGGCATGATCGTGCTGGGCATCGTTGCGGCACTCGCGGTGCTGGCGACCCTCGTGTTGTTCTTCATGTGGCGCGGCGCGGCGCAGGAGGCGAACCAGCCGCCCCCACCACCGGTCACCGTCACGCAGACGGAGACCTCCACCACGACGGAGGACGCGCCACTGATCCCGCGCGATATCCTGCCGCGCGATGACCAGGGCAACCCGCAGCTGCCAAGCGAGATCCCCACCACGATCCCGCCTGAAGTGTCCGACGGTGCCCAGGACGCGCAGGAGTGGCTGGATGGTCTGCTCAGCGAATTGGAGGGAGCGCTTCAATAATCCGCGCGCGTACGGTGGGGCGTATGCATGATGCGACGAATGGTTTCATTGAGGTCCGCGACGCCCACCTGCATAACCTGAAGCATGTTGACGTGCGCATTCCCCGTGGGCAGCTGGTGGCTGTCACGGGGATTTCTGGTTCGGGGAAGTCGTCGTTGGCGTTTGGCACGATTCATGGGGAGGCGCAGCGGCGTTATTTTGAGTCGGTGGGGCCTTTCGCCCGCCGCCTGATCGCGGGTGCGACGGATCCCCAGGTGGAGGCGGTGGAGGGGTTGCCGCCGTCGGTGGCGCTGGAGCAGAACAGGGCGCAGCCGAATGCGCGCTCGACGGTGGGGACGGTCTCGTCGATGTCGAATCTGGTGCGTCTGCTCTTTTCCCGCGCCGGCGATTATCCAAAATCCCAGGAACATCTGGACGCGGAGTGTTTCTCCCCGAATACTACGAGTGGCATGTGCCCGACGTGCCAGGGCACGGGGGTGGTGCATGAGCCGACGGAGGCGTCGATGGTGCCGGACCCGAGCAAGTCGATCGACGAAGGCGCGATTGAGGCGTGGCCCGGCGCGTGGGCGGGGAAGAATTTTCACGATATTTTGGCCACGTTGGGCGTCGATATGCACAGCCCGTGGCGGGACCTTCCGCGGGAGACGCGCGAGTGGATTTTGTATACGGAGGAACGGCCGATCGTGACGGTGCATCCGGTGCGTTCCGCGGAGCAGGTGGAGAAGACGTATCAGGGGCAGTGGCGCAGCGTGGCCAGCTATTTGAATCACACGTTGGCGACGACGGAGTCGGATACTTTGCGCGCCCGCACGCTGCGTTTCATGGAGACGCATCGGTGCCCGACGTGCGATGGCCGCCGCCTCAACCAGGCCGCGCTGACGATCACGTTTCGCGGGGTGCCGATCGACGAGTTCAACGCGCTTGAGCTGTCGCGTATCGACGACCTCCTCGGCGAGCCCCGCAGCGAGGCCGAACGTCTACTGATCGGCCAGCTGCGCCCAATTCTTACCTCCGCCGTTGAGCTGGGACTGGGCCACCTGACGCTGGATCGCGCCTCGAGCACCTTATCGGCGGGTGAGCTGCAGCGTTTGCGCCTGGCCAGCCAGCTGCGCACCGGTTTGTTCGGCGTGACGTATGTGTTGGATGAGCCTTCGGCGGGCCTGCACGTGCGTGAGCGCCAGGCGGTGATCGGGATTGTGCGCCGCCTTTTGGAGTCCGGTAATTCGGTGTTGTTGGTGGAGCACGATATGGATTTGGTCCGCCAGTGCGATTGGATCGTCGATGTGGGCCCCGGCGCGGGCGAGGGCGGCGGTGAGATTTTGTATTCGGGCCCGCTGGAGGGGTTTGTCGTCGATACGCCTACCCGGCGCGCGCTGGATGCCACGGTGTCGCTTAACGACGAGGCCCCCGCCCCGGAGCATGTGCTGGAGCTGGAGGGGATCACGGCGCGTACTTTGCGGGGCGTGGATGTGGAGATCCCGCTGGGCCAGTTCACGGCGGTGGCGGGCCTGTCGGGTACGGGGAAGTCCACGCTGGTCAGTGAGGTGTTGCCGGCGTTGCTGGATGAGGAATCTGAGCTGGAGTTCGAGGGCTCGGTGCGCGGTGCGGAGCACGTTGATCGCACCGTGGTGATCACGCAGAAGCCGATTGGCCGCAACGCGCGTTCCACCCTGTCGACGTATACGGGCCTGTTCGATCATGTGCGGAAGCTTTTCGCGTCGACGCCGGAGGCGAAAAAGCGCGGCTGGACGGTGAGCCGTTTTTCCTACAACGTCAAGCAGGGCCAGTGCCCGACGTGCCAGGGCGAGGGCCAGATAGAGGTGGAGCTGATCTTCCTGCCCGGCAGCTACACGCTGTGCCCGGATTGTCACGGGAAGCGCTATAACGAGGAGACGCTGGAGGTCACGTGGAACGGCTACACCATCGCCGATATCTTGCACCTGACCGTCGATGAGGCCCGCGAGGTGTTTGCTGAGGAGCCGAAGATTGATAAGGCGCTGCGCGCGCTCCAAGCGATCGGCCTGGGCTACCTGCGTCTAGGCCAGGGCGCCCCGGAGCTGTCGGGAGGTGAGGCCCAGCGCATCAAGCTGGCCACCGAACTGCAGCGCACTTCCCGCGGCCACACCTTCTATATTCTGGATGAGCCCACGACGGGCCTGCACCCAGCGGATACGGAGAAGTTGATCGCGGAGCTGCGGCGGCTCGTCGAGAAGCGAAACACGGTTGTCGTCGTTGAGCACAACCTGGCGGTGCTCGCCCAGGCCGACCGCCTGATCCAGCTCGGCGAGGAGGTCACGGCGGGGACCCCGGCCGAAAGTGCGGAACTTTTTGCCCCTGTAAACTAAGGCGCATGTCTGAATCGCTCGCACTGGCCACCGCAGTCGTCGGCACGATCGCCGATCATGTCACCGACGTGGTGATCTGCCCCGGATCCCGCAACTCCCCGCTGGTGTACGCGCTGCTAACGCGCCGGGATCTGCGTGTGCACGTGCGTATCGACGAACGTTCCGCCGCCTTTACCGCTCTGGGGATCGCGCGGGTGCAGCGCCGCCATGTTGCCGTGGTGATGACCAGCGGTACCGCCGTGGCCAATTGCTTGCCTGCGGTGGTGGAGGCGCACATGTCGCATACTCCGCTGCTGATCGTGAGCGCGGATCGCCCCGCCCGCCTGCTGGGAACTGGTGCTTCGCAGACGATCTGGCAGGAGGGCATTTTTGGCCGCTACGCCACGACACAGTCCGTTTCTGAGGGCGTGGATGTTGATCGTCTCGATTTTTCCGCCCACCAGATCCACATCAACATCGCCCTAGACACCCCGCTGGTTCCCGAACAACTTCCGCAGCCAACAGGCACGGCGGGGCGCTTGGTGGGGCCGGGCAGATTGTCGTCGATAAGCGAACGCGTCGACCACGGCGAAGTCGAGCTTGACCTGGATAAAGATACCCTGGTCATCGCCGGTGATGAGGCGTGGGAAGTGCCGGGCTTGGAGCACGTGCCGACGATCGCCGAGCCAACCGCGCCCACGCCGTTTCATCAGGTGCACCCGCTGGCCGCGCCTTTCTTTGCGCAGAGTGCGGTGGAAATCAGCCACGACGGCGGCGATTTTGCGGCGCGCACGAAGCCGGAGCAGGTGGTCGTCGTGGGGCATCCGACGCTGCATCGCGACGTGATGGCGCTGCTGGCCGACCCCGAGATCGACGTGATTGGGCTGTCGCGCACCGAGACCTTCACCGGCCAGCCGGATCGCCGCGGCACGCGTGTGAAAACCACTGGTCAGCCGAGCGATACCTGGCTGAAGGTGTGCGAAGCCGCCGGGGATGTGGGCGCGCAGACCGTGCGCGATGCGCTTGCCGACGAGGCCTACGGCTTTACCGGCCTGCACGTGGCCGCCGCCGTCGCCGACACCCTAGGCGTGGGCGATTCGCTGGTTCTGGGCAGCTCGAACCCGGTGCGCGACGCCAGCTTCGTCGGTCTGCCCTTCGACGGTGTTTCCACGTACTCCGCGCGCGGGGCCGCCGGCATCGACGGCACCATCTCCCAGACCGTCGGTGTTGCCCTGGCGACTCAGGCGCTGCACCCCGATGAGATCCGCGCCCCGCGCACCGTGGCCCTGATGGGGGACCTGACTTTCCTGCACGACATCAACGGGCTGCTCATCGGCCCCGACGAACCGCGCCCCGGCAACCTCACAATCGTCGTTGCTAACGACGATGGCGGCGGCATCTTCGAAACCCTCGAAGTCGGAGCAGACCCGGTCCGTGACGCCTTCGAGCGCGGCTTCGGTACCCCGCACGAGGCCGATATAGAGGCGCTCGCCGCGGGTTATAACGTGGACTACCTGCGCGCCGACAGCCTGCGCGAACTGCTCGAACACCTGATGGCCGTCGACGAGGCCCCCGCCCCGATCACCGTGATCGAAGCCCGCACCCAGCGCGATACCCGCCGCAGCCTGGCCGAAAGGCTGAATAAGTAATGGTGCGCCGCCGCCTCCACCAGCTGATCCTCCTGCTCTACGCGGCAGCGATGATCGGCGCCGCAGCCATGGTGGTGGGCCCGGCGATCAACGACGCCATCATCATGAGCGACCCGGGCCGCGGCATGGCCACCGTCACCGGTGTCAGCCCGATCCGCACTGCCGTCGACTACCAGGATGAGAACGGCCGCTACCACTCGCCGCCGACCGGCCTGCTCTACCCGTCCGGGCTGGGGGAGGGCCAGCAGGTCTGGGTCACTTATGCGAAGAGCGACCCAGACTTGGTCAAAGTGGAGGGCCGCATGTGGACCCTTTCGCTCATCCCGGCGTTCAGCGTGGCGGTGGTCTCCACTCTTATCGCTGTGCTGGCCTGGGTTGGCGTCGATAAGCTGGGGAAGAGTTCACCTAGAGTTACCCGCAGGTCAAGAAAACGTTAGTGTGCCTAGGAGATGATGGCCGTTATGCGAGTAGGAATCGTTGCCGAATCTTTCCTCCCAAACATCAACGGGGTGACCAACTCCGTCCTGCGAGTCCTGGAACACCTCAAAGCGCACGGCCATGAGGCCATGGTCGTCGCGCCGGGCGCCCGCGATTTTGAGGAAGAGGTTCCCGATTACCTCGGCTTTCCCATCGTGCGCGTGCCGACGGTCCGCCTTCCGCTTGTCGACTCCCTCCCGATCGGCGTGCCCACCCTCGCCGTCAACGAATCCTTAGCTGCGTTCAAACCGGATGTCGTCCACTTGGCCAGCCCCTTCGTCTTGGGCGGCGCAGGGGCGGTCGCGGCACGCCAGCTCCGCCTGCCCGCCGTTGCGCTCTACCAGACCGACGTTGCAGGCTTTGCGACGAAGTACCACTTCACAGCGCTCTCCAACGCGGCGTGGGAATGGACCCGCACACTACACAACATGACAGAACTGACCCTGGCGCCCTCGTCGATGGCCATCCAGGAACTGGAAAGCCACGGCATCAACAGCATCCACCACTGGGGCCGCGGGGTAGACACGGAGCTTTTCCAACCGCAGAAGCGTTCGTCGGTACTGCGCCGCCAATGGGACCGCACCGGCCGCAAGCACATCGTCGGATTCGTGGGACGGCTGGCCGCGGAGAAGTCCGTTTCTCGGCTGCGGCCGCTGGTGGGTCGTCGTGACGTGCAACTGGTCATCGTCGGCGACGGACCCGAGCGCGAGAACTTGGAGCGCGAACTGCCCGGCGCCGTGTTCACCGGCGCGCTGACCGGCGAGGACCTGGCGCGCGCCTACGCCAGCCTGGACCTCTTCGTGCACACCGGCGAATTTGAGACTTTCTGTCAGGCGATCCAGGAGGCGCAGGCATCGGGCGTGCCGACGATCGGGCCGCGTGCCGGCGGGCCTGTGGATCTGATCCAGGAACGCTACAACGGGCTACTTCTCGACGTGGGCACCTTCGAACGCGAACTGCCCACCGCTGCCGGGTGGCTCTTGGACGCCAGCCGCCACGATCACCTGCGCCGCAACGCGCGAGCCTCCGTGGAAGATAAGACGTGGTCGGCGCTGGGCGATCAGCTGCTGGGCTACTACGAGGACGCGATCGAATCCTTTGAGACGCGTAGTCCGCAGCCGTTCATCGGGCTGCCGGAACTGCCCGCCTGGGCCGCCCGCGCGCTGGGCTCCCGCGACGTCGCGTAGCGCTAGGGGTTGATGAGCAGGCGCGACTGCCTCCACAGGTACACCACGAGTGCTACCACGATGAGGAAATCCACCACGATATACACCGAATGCATGTAGCCAAACGGGGCTGCTTCGCCTGCAATGACGGCTTCGGTGCGAATGTTGAGCATCGGGCGTACGACGGCCACCTTTAGCGCGAGTAGCCCGATGAGCGCCCACACCCAGCCCAGGTCCGGGCGGACAAACTTCGTGCGTAGCGCGCTGCCTAACAGCCAGACGGCGATGATGATTTCGGCTGCGTTCATGGCGGTAAACACCAGCTTGCCGATGCCCAACCCCAAAGGAATCGTAATCCCCGGCGCCTGAAATTTTAAGGGTGCTTCGAAGCCATCGATGGCGATAATGATGCCCAGCCACACCGCCGGCAGAATCAGGCGCATCGCCAGGCTAAAGCGGCGCGGAGTCTCCTTAGTTCGGGAACGTGTTTCGGAGGTAGACATAACCCGCATCATACTTTGGGTGTCGATTACACTGGCTACCTATGGCCAAGGCGAATCTGGATAAGCAACCCTTCGACGTCGCGGGAATGTTCGACGATGTGGGCAAAAACTATGACATCACGAACACGATCCTGTCGTTTGGGCAGGACCGCTACTGGCGTAAGCGCACCCGCGAACGCCTCAACCTGAAGCCCGGCCAGAAGGTACTAGACCTGGCCGCGGGCACGGCAGTGAGCACGGTGGAGCTGGCGAAGTCCGGCGCATGGTGCGTGGCCTGCGACTTTTCCCAGGGCATGCTGGAGGCTGGCCGAGACCGCGATGTTCCGAAGGTCGTCGGCGATGCGATGCATTTGCCTTTCGACGATGAATCCTTCGACGCCGTGACCATTTCCTATGGGCTGCGCAATATCCACGATTTCCGGGCGGGGCTACGCGAGATGGCGCGTGTGACCAAACCCGGCGGCACCCTGGTGGTTAATGAGTTTTCCACTCCGGTGGTGCCGGTGTTTTCCACCGTGTACAAGGAGTATTTGATGCGGGCGCTGCCGGCGATCGCCAAGGTGGTGTCTTCCAATGGGGAGGCCTACAAATACCTGGCCGAATCGATCCGCGCGTGGCCTGACCAGGAGGGCCTTGCCGCAGAGATCAACGCGAACGGCTGGGAGGACTGCGGCTGGCAAAATCTGACCTTCGGCATCGTGGCCATGCACGCCGCCACTAAACCGATATAGTCCTCGGCCCATACTGCGCGGTGCCACTAGGTTTTCAATAACCTATCCGCACTATGTAGCGAGGACTATATCGGTTTGCGAAAAAGGGGGCAGGCGGGCAGCCGCACCCCTAGGCGGCGTCCCACAAGGGGGTGCCCCGGCGCACCCGCGAGACAACGGAGCCGGCACCGCGCCAGGCACGCGCGAGGATGTCGCGGTCTTCGTCGGTAATGAGGTTGCCCATCAAGCGCGCCGCCGCCGGCATGAGGGTGGCGCCCACAGGGCCGCGCAGCGCGATCGGGCCGACGGCCGGCAGGAACTGCGGGTAGGTCAACAAGCGCGCAGCCGTGCGCGCCAGCAGAAACGCCTCACCATAAGCCTCGCGCAGCCGATCCGGCCACGTCAGCGTGAAATCGGCAAAGGCTTCCAACATTTCCACTGCCATCACGGCAGATTCCAGACCGTAATCAATACCTTCGCCATTAAGCGGATTCACCAGCGCGGCTGCATCGCCGATCAGCATCCAGTTGCCGCCCGCCACGTTGGAAACAGCCCCGCCCATTGGCAACAGTGCGGAAGTGATGGAGTGTTCGTCGTCAAGCGACCATTCTTCGCGGACGAGCGCGGCATAATCGGCAAGGAGCTTCTTGGTGTTCAGCTTGGCCGGGCGCGCCGATGTGCTGAGCGCGCCGCAGCCGAGGTTGACGGTGCCGTCGCCGAGCGGGAAAATCCAGCCATAACCGGGTTGGATGGCGCCGTCGGCGTCGCGCAGTTCGACGTGGGAGTGCATCCACGGTTCGTCGGAGTAGGGGGTGGCGCAGTAGGAGCGGGCGGCGATGCCGTAGACCTCGTCGCGGTGCCACTGCCGTCCCAGCAGTTTGCCGAAGGGGGAGCGCACGCCGTCGGCCACGATGACCCAGCGCGGTGTGACTGGTCCACGCGGGGTGTCGATCGTCGTGATACGGCCGCCGGAGACTTCGACCCCGTTGGCGGGGCAGCCTTCCCAAACTTCGGCGCCAGCGGAGCGGGCTTCGTCGACAAGCGCTGCGTCAAAACCGACGCGCGGCCGGGCTGATCCGACCTTGCCGAACTCGCCGTCGGGCCATGGTGCGGTGACTGCGCCGCCGTATCCGACCAGTTTGAGCCCCTTGTTGCGGTATTCGGGCAGGACATGCTCCACGCCGAGGGCCCGCAAGGTGTGGACTGCGCGCGGCGTCAGGCCGTCGCCGCAGGTTTTGTCGCGGGGGAAGGTTTGGGCGTCGAGAAGCAGCGTTTCGTAGCCGGCGCGGGCGGCGGCGAGTGCTGCGGCGGCTCCTGCGGGCCCGGCTCCGACGACGACACATTCTTTAGTTACAGTCACTCGTCCCATTGTGCCAGACGCATTTTTGCCCACCCTAGGGTGTATCCGGTGGGTGTATTGGACTACGGTTGAGGGGCAAGAATCACGATCGTTTCCAGTTTGCGAGGTCCGTACTGATGACACAGGGCACCAATGCCTCACCCCGCCATGCCTCCAGCGTGGACTTGGGTGATGAGGCCCTCAGCGCACGTATCGACGAAGGGATGCGCGCGGTGGAGGAGTTGCTTGTCGACGAACTCTCTACCGGAGCGGACTTTGTCAATGAGAAGGTGCTGCACCTCGCGCAGGCTGGCGGGAAGCGGTTCCGCCCGCTGATGGCGTTGCTGGCCAGTGAATATGGTCCTGAGACTGGCTCGCCGAACGTGGTGAAGGCTGCGACGATCGTCGAGATGGTGCACTTGGCCACCTTGTATCACGATGATGTGATGGATGAGGCGGAGATGCGCCGCGGCGTGGAGTCGGCGAACTCGCGCTGGGATAATTCGGTGGCGATTTTGGCCGGCGATATTCTGTTGGCGCATACCTCGCGGCTGATGAGCCAGCTGGATACCGATACGGTGCATCACTTTTCTGAGACCTTCGGCAAGCTTGTCACGGGTCAGATGCGGGAGACAATCGGCGCGGAAGGCAGCGATCCGATTGAGCACTACCTGAAAGTTATCGAGGAGAAGACGGGCGTCCTGATCGCCTCTGCGGGCTACTTAGGCGCGCGCCATTCCGGTGCCTCCGAAGAGATCGTGGACGCAATGTACAAGCTGGGTTCCGCGATCGGCATGGTGTTCCAGATCGTCGACGACATGATCGACATTTTCTCCGCGACCGACCAGTCCGGGAAGACCCCCGGCACAGACCTGCGCGAGGGCGTGTTCACCCTGCCGGTGTTGTACGCGCTGGAGGAGAACACCGAGGTGGGCGAGCAGCTGCGTGGCATGCTCACCGGCCCGCTCACCGAGGATGCCGACGTCGAGCGCGCCCTCGAGCTGCTTGGCCAGTCCACGGGGCGCGAGCGTTCCCTGGAGGCCGTCAGGCACTACTTGGCGCTTGCCGACGAACAAATCCAGCGACTGCCTGATATTCCCGCGACCGGTGCACTGCGCATGCTGGCTCGCTATACCGTCGATCGCGTCGGCTAGAAGGGCCTTCTACCTGCCGATTTGCCAATGTGTAGTGCCGGTGTTGTAAGGTAGTTCACGCACCTGAAAAAGCGCTTGCCAGGTTGTCCGAGCGGCCAAAGGAAGCGGACTGTAAATCCGCCGGCTCACGCCTTCAGAAGTTCGAATCTTCTACCTGGCACCACAGAATAAAAACGAACACCCATTGCGAAGATCATTCGCAGTGGGTGTTTTTCGTCGTCAAGCCTCTTCGGCTCAGTAAGGTGACAGTAGCGCCATATCGGTACCATATCGCGTTTCGTGGGGTCGTCGGAAAGGCGCGGTATGCTGGCGATTTGTGTTCTATGTGATGATCGGGTTAATCTTTCAAAGGCTTCAACAGAGCGGACAACGCAACGCGAAAGCAAAAGCGTAGTCCACAACTAAGAGGCTGTGCCCCCTTAGCTCAGTCGGTAGAGCGTTTCCATGGTAAGGAAAAGGTCAGCAGTTCGATTCTGCTAGGGGGCTCTGTTGCTTGTATACGTACCTTCGGGTGCAGAAGCAGGCGGCATGGCGGTGTAGCTCAGCTGGTGAGAGCGCGCGACTCATAATCGCGAGGTCGAGAGTTCGAGTCTCTCCACCGCTACCACCCAAAGAATCGGTTCGCTGGCGAACCGTGGTAGGGTAAGCGTACTGTCTTAAGTGATAGTCACCAAGGGGCGTAGTTCAATTGGTAGAGCAACGGTCTCCAAAACCGTAAGTTGCAGGTTCGAGTCCTGTCGCCCCTGCCAAAGTTTTTGACTAGAGGAGTGCTGTGAGCGAAGACCAGCCAAAGCGCGACGGCCAGGCAACGCCAACCGGTAAGCGTCAGCTGAGCGGTGCCAGCACTACTTCTTCTACGTCCTATGAGGCGAAGAAGGTTGCGCGCCAAACTCCTGAGAGCGACGACAAGCCAGGCGGCGGCGCGGCCGCTTTCCCTGGCGAGGTTGTTCAGGAGATCCGCAAGGTCGTGTGGCCAACCGGTCGCCAGATGCTGAACTACACGCTGATCGTGTTCGCGTTCCTCATCATCATGACCGCACTGGTGTGGGGTGTGGATACGCTGACAACTATGGGCGTAGAAGCCATCCTGGTTCCTTAAGTCACCAAGTGTTTTTACCCGCTGACCCTGTCTAGGGCAGCGGGTTTTGTTATCAGAGTTGAAAAGGGCCAGTTTTCTCAGTTATAGTGGCCCCATTGAATCATTGACTTGATCCCGTCACCCCGTCGCCATAAAAGATGCAGGGGTAGGCGGGATAATTTATTGGTAAAACCAGTCTGGAGAACACCATGAGCGACAACACAGAAGACACGGGCCTGACCCAAGAAGAAATCGACGTTATCGAAGAAAAGGAAATGATCGACGAGGGTGCACCCGTCAGCCCAGCCACCGAGCCGGTCGCCGAAACCGCAGAGCGCATGGAAGCCGCTCACGAACGCGCTGAGGAAGCCGAAGGGGACGCGGGTGAGACGGGCGTCGACGAGCCAACCTTCCCAGTGGACGATTCGATCGTCGAGGCGCACGAGCGCGCCGTTGAGCAGACCCAGGAGGAGCTGGAGGCAGACGAGGGGCCTCAGGACGAAGCTTCCGACGAGGCCGCTGAGCAGACCCCCGAGGAGGCCGCAGCGGAAGCGCTCGGCGACACTGAGGCTGTCGACGAGGAGGCGGAAAAGCGGAGGCGTCTGCGCGAGTTCACCCGCGAGCTGAAGAAGCTGCCGGGCCAGTGGTACATCATCCAGTCCTACTCGGGCTATGAGAACAAGGTGAAGACCAACCTAGATATGCGCGCCCAGACCTTGGAGGTGGAGGACTCGATCTATGACGTCGTGGTTCCCATCGAGCAAGCCGTCGAGCTAAAGGACGGCAAGCGCAAGCTGGTCAAGCGCAAGCTCCTGCCGGGCTATGTGCTGGTACGCATGGACATGAACGATGCGGCGTGGTCTGTGGTGCGTGAGACCCCAGGCGTGACCTCCTTCGTCGGCAACGAGGGCAACGCCACCCCGGTCAAGCACCGCGACGTCGCGAAGTTCCTCATGCCGAAGGAAGCTCCAGTCGATGGGGAAGAGGCCGCAGCGAAGTCGGTCACGAACAGCGAAGGCGAGACCGTCGTCGCTACGCCTAACGACGAAGCCAAGAAGATCGCGCATGACTTCGAGGTCGGCGAGGCCGTCACCATCCTGTCGGGCGCGCTGGCGTCCGTGTCGGCGACGATCAACGCGATCGACGAGGAAACCGGCAAGATCCAGGCCCTGGTGTCCATCTTCGGCCGCGAAACCCCCGTGGAACTCACCGCGGATCAGGTGGAGCGCATCAACTAAGCGCGTTTTGCTTTCCGACGAAGCACCTGCGTAAACTTGTCTGCCGTGTGACTTTCGGGGCACGCGGCACTTAATCATCTCCCCGGTGGCTGGCTTGTAATGGCTGGCATCCGGCAGGGTGGCTGTTATTCATCGTGGCATTCACCCCTGAAACATGGAATTGAGGTAATTCGATGGCTAAGAAGAAGGTAACGGGTCTGATCAAGCTTCAGATCGAAGCAGGCCAGGCTAACCCGGCTCCTCCAGTCGGTCCTGCACTGGGTGCTCACGGCGTGAACATCATGGAGTTCTGCAAGGCGTACAACGCTGCAACGGAGTCCATGCGTGGCGACGTCGTCCCGGTCGAGATCACCGTCTACGAAGACCGCTCCTTCGACTTCATCCTGAAGTCTCCACCAGCTGCGAAGCTGCTTCTGAAGGCTGCTGGCCTGAAGAAGGGCTCCGGCGTCCCACACACCGACAAGGTCGGTTCTGTGACCTGGGATCAGTGCAAGGAGATCGCAGAGAAGAAGAAGAATGACCTGAACGCTCGTGACATCGAGGCTGGCGCAGCGATTATCGCTGGTACCGCTCGCTCCATGGGCATCACCGTCAACAAGTAAACATTCACGTGGGAGGGCCTGCCTGGCCCGAACCACACTCCTACATCACGTAAGGATCAAACATGGCAAAGAAGAAGTCCCGCCGTTACGAAGAGGCTGCCAAGCTCGTCGACCGCACCAAGGAATACCACCCACTGGATGCTGTTGCACTGGCGAAGGAGACCTCCTCCAAGAACTACGATGCATCCATCGACGTCGCTATGCGCCTGTCCGTGGACCCACGCAAGGCTGACCAGCTGGTGCGCGGCACCGTCAACTTGCCAAACGGCACCGGTAAGACCGTTCGCGTTGCTGTTTTCGCTGAGGGCGAGAACGCAACCAAGGCGCAGGAAGCTGGCGCTGACATCGTCGGTACCGATGAGCTGATCGAGCAGATCAACGCCGGCACCATCGATTTCGACGTGGCAATCGCTACCCCTGATCAGATGGCGAAGGTTGGCCGCGTGGCCCGCGTCCTGGGCCCTCGTGGTCTGATGCCGAACCCGAAGACCGGCACCGTCACCCCTGACGTTGCAAAGGCAATCGAGGACGTCAAGGGCGGCAAGATCTCCTTCCGCGTTGACAAGGCATCGAACCTGCAGGCAATGATCGGCAAGGCATCCTTCACCCCTGAGCAGCTGGCTGAGAACTACGGCGCGCTTCTCGACGAGGTCCTTCGCCTGAAGCCATCCTCGGCAAAGGGCGTGTACCTGAAGAAGATCGTCGTCTCCGCAACCACCGGCCCTGGCGTCCCAGTGGACACCAGCGTGCAGAAGAACTACACGGAGAAGCAGGCTTAAGCTTCCTGTGATCTTGCTCCCCGCTAGTTGAGCTGAGAAATCAGTGTCCAACTAGTGGGGATTTTTCTGTGCATAATGAGATGCGATGGACAAGCAGCAGACAACTCAAGATGAGCCCGAGGACGGCGGCGCCTGGGGCGGATTCATTGCAGCAGGCACAGGGCTAGTGTTGGCCACCCTCTCTTTGACTGGCACTGCCACGGACTATGTGCGCCCGGTCTTTGTGCCGCTGATCATGCTGGCCGGGGTGGGGCTGCTCGTGTTCGGCGTGTGGACGATGGGCGTGTCCACCACCTCGGGCAAACCCCGCGCGAGCGCGTGGGCGGTGGTGGCGGTTGCGGTGCTCGCGGTCGTGGCGGCGCCGGGGCCCCTGGGGAGTTATTTCGTCGATTCGGGCCGGACCGCCACGGTGCAGGCCGCATCAGCACCCACCGAACGCCCAGAAGGGGAGACCCGCCTGGACACCCTTGCCGCAGCCTATGATGCCGGACTAGCAGACGGCGCACGCGTGACCATGGAAGGTTTCGCCGGCAGCGGCCAGGAGGGCACACTCAGCCAGGGCCGATGGTTCCTCGCCCGCTACAAAATCACGTGCTGCGTTGCCGATGCCACCGGCGTCCGCATCGCGTTGCTCGGCGCCACACCCGATCAGGGTCAGTGGTACCGCGCCACCGGCCAGGTCACCACGGATGACTACGGGGAGATGGCCCTGGAGGTTTCAGAGCTCACGCTTATCGACGAGCCCGAGGTGCCTTACCTATGACAGGACCACATCGATCGTCGTTAAGCACTCCTGTCTTAAGCCCCGTGCTGCTGATTCTGTTGCTGGTGGTGGTGCTGGCCGTCGACGCTTTCGGTCCACCGCTTGTTCCTCAGGGCGCTTTCCAGGCGTGGGTGTCGCTGCTTGTGGGGGTGACCGTGCAGGCGTTGCCGTTTCTTGTTCTAGGGGTGGCGCTGTCGGCGGGCCTAACTGTCTTTGTTCCTGAGGCGGCGTTGCTGCGCTACCTTCCTCGTCGGAAAGCGGTGGCGGTGCCGGTGGTCGCGGTGTCGGGGATGGCGCTGCCTGCGTGCGAATGCGCGTCGGTGCCCGTGGCAAATTCGCTGCTGCGCAAGGGGCTGCCGCCGGCGGCAGCCCTGGCATTCATGCTAGCCAGCCCGGCGATTAACCCTGTGGTGCTGGTGTCTACCGCCGTCGCTTTCACGGGCCAGCCAGCCATGGTGTGGGCCCGGTTTATCTCAAGCCTGGCGGTGGCGTGCCTGGTCGGCTGGCTGTGGCGGGGGAGCCTGCGGGCATCGCGCAGTGGCGATCACGACCATGCGCACCACGGCGCGGGCGCATCACGTGCCGACGCTTTCCGCGCTGCCGTGATCCATGACTTCCTGAACTCTGCGGGCTTTCTTGCGATTGGCGCTGCGATCGCGGTCACGCTCAAGGTCTTTATCCCGCCGGCGGCGCTACAGGTTTTGGCGGATAACTGGTGGATGGCCATCCTGGTCATGGCT
>NZ_JBHWRP010000097.1:0-62999 GCF_043426755.1 Corynebacterium sp.
AGCAGCAATGGAATTCAAAGTCGGAGAAGTGGTCGTTTACCCACATCACGGAGCCGCCCGCATCGCCGACATCGAAGAACGGGAAATGGGCGGAGAGAAGCTCGAATTTCTCGTTCTGAAGATCCTGCAGTCTGACCTGGAAGTGCGCGTGCCCATCAAGAACACCGAGATGGTCGGTGTGCGTGACGTCGTCGGCAAGGAAGGCCTGGAAAAGGTCTTCTCCGTGCTGCGCGAAACCGACGTTGAAGAGGCCGGCAACTGGTCGCGGCGTTACAAGGCCAACCAGGAACGCCTCGCGTCTGGTGACATCAACAAGGTCGCCGAGGTGGTGCGCGACCTGTGGCGGCGCGACCAGGACCGTGGCCTGTCCGCCGGTGAGAAGCGCATGCTGGGCAAGGCCCGCCAGATCCTCGTCGGTGAGCTCGCCCTCGCCCAGCCTGTCGACGAGAAGAAGGCCGACGAGCTGGAGAAAGAAATCCAGGAGGCGATGCAGCGTCACGCCAAGGCGGACAAGCCTGCAGGCGAGTTCGACGATGAGGACGACATCGATATCGACGACCTCAGCTTCGACGACGAAGACGCAGACGAGAACGGCAAGTCCTAAACCAGCAGGGCCTACTACTGTGTCCCGCAAAGTCATCGCCATCATCGCCGCCGCCGGGCGCGGCACCCGCTTGGGTGCAGACATCCCCAAGGCCTTCGTCCGCCTGCGGGGTCGCTCGCTGGTCGAGCGATCCGTCACCGCAATGGAGACCGCCGAGATCGTCGATGAGATCATCGTGCTGATCAGCCCCGACATGGAAAACCACGCCCGGCGCACCCTGGAAGGGCACCCGCAGGTCCGCTTCGTCCACGGCGGCGGCGAGCGCGCTGACAGCATCTGGGCTGGGCTACAAGCAATTGACGACGATAATGCCGTCGTCCTGATCCACGATGCCGCACGCGCACTCACCCCACCAGGCATGATCGCGCGGGTGGCCCGCACCGTATTGGCCGGTGCGCCCGCCGTTGTGCCCGTTGTCCCCGTCGCTGACACCATTAAGGAAGTCGCGGGGGATCTCGTCGTCGGCACGCCCGATCGTGCCCAGCTCCGCGCCGTCCAAACGCCCCAAGGCTTCGACCTTGAGCAGTTGCGCCGCGCCAACGAACAGTACTTTTCGACGAGCGACCCTGGCTTCGTCGCCACCGATGATGCGAGCCTGATGGAATGGTTCGGCGTCGATGTGACCTGCGTCAATGGCGATCCGATGGCGTTTAAAATCACCACGCCCATCGACCTGACCCTGGCCACCACCATCACCGACGAGGCTGAGCCAACCGTGTTCGACGTGCCCGGATCGCTTATCGACGATCGACCCGCTGACTAAAGGAACCACCTGATGACCGAGCTGAACAACCTGCGCGTGGGCACCGCCTTTGATGCCCACCAGATCCAGGCAGGCAAGGAATGTTGGATCGCCGGCGTTTTGTTTGCCGACGATGACGGCTGTGAAGGCCATTCCGACGGCGACGTTGTCGCACACACCGTGGTCGATGCTGTCTTGTCCGCCTGCGGGCTGGGCGATTTGGGCAGTTTTGTCGGGGTGGGACGGCCCGAATATGACGGGGTGACCGGCGTGCAGCTGCTTAACGAACTGCGCGAGCTGCTGGACACACACGGCCACCGAGTGCTCAACGTCAGCGCGCAGCTGATCGGGCAGACCCCGAAGTTCGGTCCGCGTCGCGACGAGGCACAGCAGGTCCTGTCGGAAGCGCTCGGCGCGTCGGTCAGCGTTTCCGCGACCACGACCGACCACATGGGCTTTACCGGCAGTGGTCAAGGGCGCGCGGCGATCGCCACCGCCCTGGTGAACGTCGCCACGGCGCATTAAAAACAATGCGAGCGGAAACTGTCCGCTAAAGTAACTCATATGGAAATCTTGATTCGTCGTACCCCCGACGATGTCGCCCAGACTGCCGCCGACATCATCGCAGCAAACCTCCGCCCCGGCGCCGTACTGGGACTTGCCACCGGCTCCACCCCGCTGAAAACGTACCAGGAACTGATCCGCCGCTGCGAAGCTGGCGAGATCTCCTTCAAAGGGACCAAGGCCTTCTGCCTGGACGAATATATCGGCGTGCCGCCCGAGCACGAGCAAAGCTACCACTACGTGATCCGCAACGAGTTCACCAACCACATCGACATCAACGATTCCGACGTGCACTCGCCCAACGGAATGAGCGACAAGCCGTGGATCGCGGCGCAGGAATATGAAGATGCGATCGTGATGTCGGGCGGCATTAACTGCCAGTTGCTGGGCATCGGCACCAACGGGCACATCGGATTCAACGAGCCGGCGACCTCGCTGCGGTCCACGACCCGGGTGGAGGTGCTGCATGCCCAAACCGTCAAAGACAACGCCCGCTTCTTCGACACCGTCGACGACGTACCGAAGCACGCCATCACCCAAGGCCTTGGCACGATTCTGCGCTCCAACCACGCCCTGCTGATCGCCACCGGGCAGGGCAAAGCGCGCGCCGTAGCAAGCCTCGTCGAGGGTCCTGTCTCCGCGTCGTGCCCCGCCAGCGTGCTTCAAATGCATACCAACGCCACCGTCGTCGTCGACGAGGACGCCGCCATGATGCTCAAGGACAGTCAGTACTACCGCCGCGTCGAAGAAATGCGGCCCAGCTGGCGCGGAATCGACGGGCAACCGAAGTACTAATAGGTGTGGTCTAAACTAGGCCGTGTGACTCAACGCATCTTCGACACCGCAACACGTACACTGCGCGACTTCCAGCCCGTGCGGGAAGGACACGTCTCCATCTACCTGTGCGGCGCCACCCCGCAAGCACAGCCCCACATCGGGCATGTGCGCAGCGGAGTGGCTTTCGACATCGTCCGCCGCTGGTTTTCCGCCCAAGGCTACGATGTTGCGTTCGTGCGCAACGTCACCGACATCGACGACAAAATCCTCAACAAAGCCGCCGACGCCGGCCGGCCCTGGTGGGAGTGGGTCAGCCACTACGAGCGCGAATTCACCTGGGCCTACAACACCCTCGGGGTGCTGCCTCCCAGCGTCGAACCGCGCGCGACCGGGCATGTGACCCAAATGGTGGACTACATGCAGCGCCTGATCGACAACGGCTACGCCTATGCTGCCGACGGCTCCGTGTACTTCGACGTGCAGGCCTGGGTGGCCGCCGGCGGTGACTACGGTTCGCTTTCCGGCAACCGCGTCGACGAGCTCGGCCAGGACGCCCAGGGAGAAACCGACAACCGCGGCAAACGCCACGCGCTCGACTTCGCCCTGTGGAAAGCCGCCAAGCCCGGCGAACCACACTGGCCTACCCCTTGGGGAGACGGCCGGCCCGGCTGGCACCTCGAGTGCTCCGCCATGTCCACCTGGTACCTCGGCGGCCAGTTCGACATTCACGGCGGCGGGCTCGACCTGCAGTTCCCACACCACGAAAACGAACAGGCCCAATCCCACGCCGTCGGCGACAAATTCGCCAACTACTGGATGCACAACCACTGGGTAACCATGAGTGGTGAGAAAATGTCGAAATCCCTCGGCAACGTCTTATCCGTCCCCAAGATGCTCGAGACGGTCCGCCCCGTCGAACTGCGCTACTACCTCGGCAGCGCCCACTACCGCAGCGTGCTCGAGTACTCACCCGAAGCACTCCACGAAGCGGCCGCCGGCTACCGCAGGATTGAGGCCTTCGTCGGCAAGCTGCCTGAGGCCCAACCCACCCACTGGACCGATGCTTTCGCCGAGGCGCTTAACGACGACTTCGGCGTCCCACGCGCACTGGCCGAAATCCACAACGCGGTCCGCGAAGGCAACAGCGCACTCGCGCGTGGCGACGAAGAGACCGCCACAGAACTCGCCGGCCAGGTCCGAGCCATGACAGCAGTCCTCGGTGTGGATCCGGGGCAATGGCAGGACCACTCGTCGACAAGCGACGATGCCCACCACGCGCTCGACGTACTCGTGCGCGCCGAACTTACCCGCCGGGCCGACGCCCGCGCCAACAAAGACTGGGACACCGCCGATGCCGTGCGCGACCGGCTCACCGAAGCCGGCGTCGAGGTCACCGACACCGCCGACGGCCCCACCTGGACACTGAAGGACTAAACAATGGCAAAACCTTATCGACGCCCCGACGTACGCCAAACACGCAAGAAAGGCGCCACCAAAGGCACCGGCGGCAAAAACCGTCGCGGCCTGCGCGGCAAAGGACCCACCCCCAAAGCCGAAGACCGCGTCTACCACGCAAAACACAAGGCCAAGGTGCGGCGCGACCGCAGCAACTCCGGCAAGCATGAGCGCGAGCAGCCCGATCTGGTCGTGGGGCGCAACCCGGTCATCGAATGCCTGCATGCCGACGTGCCGGCGGAAGCGCTGATCGTCGCCCAGGGCACGGGTGCCGACGACCGCCTAGCCGAAGCCGTGCAGATCGCGCATCAGCGGAATATTCCCACCCGCGAAATCGCACGCCACGAACTGGACCGCCTGGTGGGCAACTCCATGCACCAGGGCGTCGGGCTGCAGATCGCGCCCTATAAATACGCCAACGCTTTCGACCTGCTGGCCGGCGTGCGCGACCGCGGCGAAAAAGGCATGTTCGTGCTGCTGGACAACATCACCGACCCCCGCAACCTGGGGGCTGTGATCCGGTCCACCGCGGCGTTTGGCGGTCACGGGGTGATCATTCCGGAGCGTCGTAGCGCTCAGGTCACGGGCGTGGCGTGGCGGACTTCGGCGGGCACGGCGGCGCGGCTGCCGGTGGCGCGCGAGACGAACATGACGCGCACCGTGCAGCAGTTCCAGAAGAACGGCTACCAGGTGGTCGGGCTGGACGCTGGCGGGGAGCACACGTTGGACACCTACGATGGCGGCCGCGACAATATCCTCATCGTCGTCGGCTCCGAAGGCAAGGGCATTTCGCGCCTGGTGCGGGAAAACTGCGACACGATCATGTCCATTCCGACGACCGACTGGGTCGAATCCCTCAACGCGTCCGTGGCCGCCGGCGTGGTGCTGAGCGAGTTCGCGCGCCAGAGGCGCAACCCCACAGCCTAACTCGCGCCTGGCCAGCCCATGAGGTGCTGACCGCGGAAACCTCAAAATCTGTGGATAACTCAGAGTTATCCACAGATTTTTTCTGCGCGAAAAACACGGGCGCGAATAATGTTTTAGCGTCAGGGTCATGAACGAAAAAGAAGCCCTGACAGCCTTCGCCACCGGCTGGCGCTCGCCGCTGGACGTGCTGAACGACGCCGCCGGCATGAGCGTGATCGACCTGTGTCACGAAGGCCTCGATGCCACCATGGCGAAAATCATCGCGCGCCTTGCCGACGTGTACTGCACCGACACCAACGCCAGCCGCAAACAGTCTGCCGTGTGCGCTATTTTGACGGCGATGGAGCACACCTTTAACACCATGAACGAAATCGAAAGCTACGTGCGCAAACTCCGCGACAAGAACCGGAAGTGGGAGCTGCGGCAGGAGTTGGCATCGTGCGCTCCTGTGCTGCGCACCTTACGGAAGCGGGCGCGGGAGCTGGTGGCCGAGTACAACGGCGACACGGCCCAGAACCCGGAGATGAAGCTGAGCAGTAAAGCGGTGCCGGATTCGTCGTTAAGCGACATGAAGCTGCGCGGGCCGGCGCACCTGGTGAAGGCGGCGATGGACAAGGCCACGGCGTTTGCGCGCGAGCACGGCATTGAGCCGGCGGAGGCGTTGCTGCGGCTGGCGACTTCCGGCGATGGGACGGGGCCGGAGCTGGCGCCGGCGATCATTGTGCCGCTGAACGGGGAGGCGCTGAGCTGGGAGGGTGCGGGGCCTGATGAGGTGCGCCTGGCGCTGACGAACGGGACCGTGATGACCGGGGCCGATTTCGTTTCCGCGAAGCTTGCCGACGCCGGTTTTGCTTTGCTTGTCGACGAGATCACCGGCGAAGATTTGGAACTGTACCGCCTGCGCGACCCCAACAGTGAGGAGCTGGGCCCCCGCCGCTTCGCTACCCTGAAGGAGCGGTTGCGCCAGCGGCTGAAAACGCCGGTGTGCGCCTGGCCAGGTTGCGGCAAGCCGGCCGACGAATGCCAGATGCACCACATCACGGCGTATAAGGATGGCGGCGAGTCTGAGATGGACAATTACACCATGCTCTGCGATTTCGACAACGGGCGCAACGACGACGACCGCGACCGGCCGCGCTATGGCCACATCGAGAAGATCGGTGGTTTGGACTATTGGGTGCCGGCCTACGGGGGAGAGCCGGAACTGAATATGCACCCGGCGGCGCGCGGCGGGGCGATCAGAGCAGTGCGAGAAGCCGCTGGACTACCTGTGCACCTGTGAAGCGCTGTTTAGTGTCGTGAGTTGGCGGCGACTTCATCGCGGGTGGCGCCGCGCTTGCGCCACCAGCCGATCGCGCGGCACACCAGGTAGATGAGAAAGGAGATGCCGGCGACAAACACACTGACCGGCACGCCCGGGGCCAGCGAGAGGATGAACCCGCCGACGGCCGATAGTTCGGCGAACACGACCGACCACACGACCGCGCGGACCGGGCTCGAGGTGATCTGGACGGCGGCCGCGCCCGGGGTGATCAGTAACGCCATCACTAGCAGAGCACCGACCACCTGGACCGACTGGGCGGACGCCAAACCGACCAGGACGGCGAAGCCCACGGCCACGGCGCGGACCGGGACGCCGGCGGCGCGCGCCATGACGGGGTCGGCGGAGGCGAACAGGATGGGGCGCCAGAACACCACCACGGCGACAACGACGATCACGGTCGTGGCGATGAGCAGCCACAGCGACGCCGTGGACACGCCCACGATCTGGCCCATCAGAAGCGTCATCGCCGTCGTCGAATTGCCTGGGTAAAGGTGCAAAAACAGCACCGAAAGCCCCATGCCGGCGCTCATCACCACGCCGACGGCGGAGTCCTGCTGGCCACGCATCCCCAGCAGCGCGAGCACGATGGCCGCCACGATCGACCCGGCTACCGCGCCCAGGCCAATGTTGAGCCCAAAAAGCAGGGCTGCCGACGCACCCATCAGGGCCAGCTCACTGGTCGCGTGCACCGAAAAGGACATCTGACGCAACACGATCAGGCTGGTCATCACCCCGGACAGCAGCCCAAGGAAAGCGCAGGCCACCAGGGACGTCTGCACAAAATCAACGCTGAGCAAATACTGCGTATCGGCCCACAAGTCGGCGATCATTTAAATCACCACCATCCGGCCGTCGATCTCCACCACATCCACCCGCGTGTTGTACAGCTCGCTGAGCACCTCGGAGCGCATCACCTCAGACACAGTCCCAATCGTGTGCCCATGCGGCGCCAGGTACACGACCCGGTCGGTCACGCGCAGGATCGGATTAATCCCGTGGGTAACGAAGAGCACCGCGGTTCCTCGCTCACGGCGACGAGCATCAAGCTTATCGACGACCTCCTGTTGCTTCACCACATCCAAACTGAGCAGGGGCTCGTCGGCAAGCAAAATGTCCGGATCGTTCGCCAACGCCTGGGCCTGGCGCACCAACTGCTGCTGCCCGCCCGACAGCCTTCCCACCGACCGGTCGGCAATACCAGTAGCGCTCACGTGGGACAGTAACTCGTCGACACGCGCCCGCGACGCAGTCCGACGACGCACCACACCATGGGCCAACGACAAGGAGACTAAGTCGCGGACCCGCATCGGCAGATCCTCAGGAAACATGCGCTGCTGCGGGATATAGCCGAACCGGCCGTTGACCTCCACGCGGCCGGCCGTGAGATCGCGGGTGCCCATGATGGTGCCCAACAACGTGGACTTGCCCACACCATTCGGGCCCAGCACCGCGATAAACTCACCTGGCTCGACCGTCAAATTCAGGTCCGACCACAGCGGGTCCACCGCGGCCTGATGAAACTGCACCAGCATAAAAACCTTCCAGATTAACGGCGGAAAGCCCCCAGGACACCCTGGAGGCACGATAGAGGGGATCGCCGGATGCTCTGCCGATATGCTACGCCTTCGCGGCCTCGGACAGCGCGTTGACGCGGTCTTCGAAGTAGTCGAGGAAGTTTGTGCCCTCCTCCGGCGTCTCCGCGATCTCGACGATCGCGATGCCGTTTTCCTCCGCGGCGTCGCGAATGCGGGTGGCGGTGTCGGTGGCCGTTTGTGGGTTGAAAATGAGCATGTCGACCGGCTCCGAATTGAGGGTCTCCAAAAACGCGGCCAGGTCGGCTGCGGCCGGCTCTGTTTCGCTCAAGGTTGCCTTACGGTAGCTCTCCGGGGTGACATCGGTCAGTTCAGAGTCGTGGATGATGTAGTCGGCGACAGATTCGGACTGGGTGACCTGCGCCGCTGGCAACTCCTTGATCAGTGCGTCCATGGAGGCCATGCGGTCGAGGACGGGCTGCGCGTCGGCCTCAATGTTGGGGTCGATGGCCTTGGCTGCGGTCTCGATTTCCTCGGCGACATATTCGACGGCGTCGGTGTCGTACCAGATGTGTTCGTTGCCGTCGATCATTTCGATGGGGCCATGGTCGTGGCCTTCGTGGTCGGCATGAGCGTCATGGGCGTTTTCGTCGGCATGCGCTTCGTCGTGCTCGTGATCATGCGCGTGCCCGTGGTCATGATCATGGGCGTGCCCGTGGTCATGATCATGGGCGTGGCTGTGTTCGATGAGCGGGAGCGCGTGGACGATCTTTTCTTCGTCGACGACGTCGTAGAGCCAGGCGTCGTACCCGCCCCCGCCGACGACGACGATGTCGGCTTCGGCGGCCTTGGCGAGGTCGGCGGCTGCGGGTTCGAAGTGGTGGGGGTCGACGGTGTTGCCGCTAATGATGGGGGTGATGGTTGCGTCTTGGTCGGTGACGACGGCGGAGGCGACATCGCCCCAGATGCTGGTGGAGGCGACGATGTTCAGGCCGTTTCCGCTCGCGTCCGAGGAGGCGCCTGCGGAGGTGTCGGCGCTTTCGGCGGAGCATCCGGCGAGCGCGAGGGCGCCTGCGGCAAGGGTGGCGAAGAGGGTTCGGGTCAGTTTCATAGCCACCAATAAACCATTGTTGAAAAACGTTGTCAAGATGAAAACGTGTTGAAAACGCAGGTAGCTTACCTTTTCGTCGGGCCTGCGCCTGCTGCCAGCCCTGAGCGCAACGGCGAGTACTGCGCCGGGTGCTAGATTAAAGCCATGTCACCACGGCCTGTTAAGCGCGGTACGCTCGCGTCGATTGCTGCCGATCTTGGCGTATCACGCACCACCGTGTCGAATGCATATAACCATCCGGATCAGCTCTCGCCGGAGTTGCGGGAGCGCATTTTCGCAGCGGCGAAGGCGCGTGGCTATTCCGGGCCCGATCCGATGGCGCGCTCCTTGCGGACCCGCAGGGTGGGTTCATTCGGGGTGTTGCTGACGGAGCAGTTGTCTTTCGCGTTCGAGGATTTGGCATCGATCGATTTTCTCGCGGGCCTGGCCGCCTCGGGCTATGGCGTGCGCAATACGATGACGCTGGTGCCCGTCGGCCCGCTTGCCGACGATTCCACCCAACTAATTGCAAACGCCGTGGTGGATGGGTTCGTGGTCTATTCGGTGGCGGCAGAGGACCCTCACCTGGAGGCGGCGCGGGGTCGTGGGTTGCCGATCGTGGTCGTCGACCAGCCCTATGATGTCGACGACCTGCCGTTTGTGGGCATCGATGATTATGCGGCGATCCAGCCGGCTGCCCAGTCCTTGTTGGATGCGGGCCATCGGCGGATCGGGGTGCTGACGAAGCGGATGCACCGCGCCGAATTTAATGGCCACCTGGACCGCGACCAGCTGGGACAGGCCGAGTTGCACGTGCAGCGCGAGCGCGTGCGCGGGGCTTTAGACACGTTCGCGGCGGCCGGGGTGGAGGAGGTGCCGGTGGTGGTGCGCCACTTCAACGATCACGATTCCGCCGTGGAGGCCGCCCGCGAGTTGCTGGAGGCCCACCCGGACTTAACCGCCGTGTTGTGCACGACCGATTCCATGGCGTTCGGTGTGCTCGAGTATTGCACGGCCCGCGGCCTGCGCGTTCCGGAAGACCTCAGCGTCACGGGTTTCGACGGCGTCGATCTCGCCCACATCCGGGGACTGACCACGGTGAACCAGCCGAATCGGAAGAAGGGGTCGACGGTGGGCAAGATTTTGGAGGCGCTTATCGACGATCGAGTGGCCGACCGCACCAGCCAAGGGCCGGTGCCGCACGTGGTCATCCCGACCACCTTTAGCCCCGGAAGAACTGTTGGCGCGCCGCGGCAAGACTGACAAAGAACGCCGCCACGGCGTCAACATCAGCCACCGTGTGGTCCGCACCGGTGGGGCCGCCGCCGACCTTCACCCCGAGGTCCTGGCCGGAAAGTACAGGGAAGACGGATTCGTCGGTGACATCGTCGCCCACAAAAACGGTGGCATCAACCCCGCGTTTGCGCCGGGCTACCCAGTCACCTTTCGTGACATCCACCGCCGAAAATTCCACAATATTGCTGCCCGGGGTCACCGGCCGCCCACCCGTGTCCAGCTGGCGGGCGCGGGTAAGCAGCTCGTCGGCACGCGCCGGGTCCTGCTGCGCCAACGCCGCCACGTGCAGCACCCGCTGATACGGCTTGACCTCCACATATGCCAGCGGCTCCGCGGCCGCGATGGTCTCCAGCTCCGCCTCGATGTGGTTGAGGTAGGCCAGGGAATCGTCGTCAAGCACGACCGCCCCGTCAGAAGGTTCCGCGCCGTGGGAGCCGACCAGCACGACCGGATCGCGCAGAAGGCACACCGCGCGCAGCCCATCCAGGTGCCGGCCGGATAAAACGACCACCTCGGTGGCCGGCTGGGCGGCCAAGGTGTGCAACGCGTCAAGCGCGCCCGGGTGGGCGACCACGGCCTGCGGGTCGGGGTCCAGCGGGGCCAGGGTGCCATCGAAGTCGGTCACCACCAGCAAGGACGCGGCGTGGGCGAGGGCAGTGATGCGGTCAGTGATCATTGGGCCATCAACCGCACGGCCGGCTGGTCGATCTCGCCGGTTTGCTTCGTCAGGATCAGCTCCGTGTCGCTGAGCTGATCAATGCTGTAATCGGTCTCCGCGGTCAGGATCTGCGCCAGGGAGTCGTGAACGAACCGGGGCCCGCCGTCGCAGTCCTCCGGGTCACGAAATTCGATATTGGAAATCCGCATCGCGTCGGCATCGTCACGCGCCGCCGGCTGCCCCTGCGCGCTGAACACCACCGCGGCCTGCAGTGGGGCACACCCCGTCGATCCGGTCATCGTGGACTCGCCGACGACCAGGCGCGCAGCACCCGCCGCGCTGGCCGGCAGCTCATCCGGCGACTCCGGCTCCAGGTACACGCTGACCACCTGGTAGACCTGCCCATTCATGCGATCGCTGATCGCGCAGCCACCCAGGCCGGCCGCCAGACTCGCGGCGAGGAGCGCGCCGAGCCCCGCCCTGATCCAGTTATACGCCACGGCCCGCCCCTGATTTGTCCAAACGGCGCAGGAAGGACTCCGCCCACACCGCGACAGTATTCTCGTTGACCTGCATGTTCATCTCTCGCATCGCGTCGCGCCCCGCCGGCGTGCCCCGGCCGGCCACCGCGGAACGGATCGCGCTTTTAACGGACTCACCATCGAAAGGGTTGCACAGGTGCGCCGCCGACAGCTCACTGGCCGCCCCGGCAAACTCGGACAGGACCAAGGCGCCGTCGCCTTCGGGGTGGCAGGCCACATATTCCTTGGCCACCAGGTTCATGCCGTCTTTAAACGGGGTCACCAGCATCACGTCCGCGGCCGCATAATACTCACGCAGCTGCGCCTTGCCCAGCGGCCGGTGGCAATAGTGCACCACCGGCGTGCCGATCTTCCCAAACCGGCCATTGATGCGCCCCACCGCCTGCTCGACAGCGGCGCGCGTCTGCCGGTAGTGGTCGATCCGCTCCCGCGACGGCGTAGCGATCTGCACAACACTCACATCCTCCAGCTCACCGGCCTCCAGCAGTTCCTCCACCGCCAGCAGTCGCTGCAGAATCCCCTTCGTGTAGTCGAGGCGATCCACACCCAGCATCATCGTGCGCGGCCCACCAAGCGCCCGACGAATCGTCGATACGCGATCCGCGCTCACCGGGCCAAAGTGGGAAGGATCGATCGAAATCGGGAACGTGCCAGTGCTTATCGACGAGCCCCCGAGCGCCTTAAAGTTCGCCTCATCACGATCGCGCTGAAACCCCACTAGATCTGCCCCCGCCAGACCGTCCAGCAGCTCATCGCGCCACGGCAGCTGGCGGAACAAATCCGGTGCCGGAAACGGAATGTGCAGGAAAAAACCGATCGTCACATCGGGCCGCAGCCGGCGCAACAGGCCCGGCACCAGCATCAACTGATAATCCTGCACCCACACCGTCGCACCCGGGGCAGCCACCCGCGCCGCCTCCACCGCGAACTTCTCATTGACCTGCTGGTAGCGCTGCCACCACGACAGTTCAAACACGGGGTGCACAATAAGGTCGTGAAACAACGGCCACAGCGTGGCGTTGGAGAAACCCTCATAGAACTCGGCGTAGTCACTCGTCGATAAGCGCACCGGATGCAAACGCACCCCGGCGTGCTCGAAGGGCTCCATCACCGCGTCCGGCTCGCCCGGCCAGCCCACCCAACACCCCTGCTGGGCCTGCAAGACAGGCTCGAGGGCTGCGACGAGCCCGCCGGGCGAAGGCACCCAACGGCCCTGCACCCGATCCACCGGCAGCCGGTTGGCCACCACCACGAAGGTGTTGTCGCCGACCATGGCCTACTGCTTGGTCGCCTTCTTCGTAGTTTTCTTCTTAGTTGCCTTCTTTTTGGTTGCCTTTTTCTTAGTGGCTTTCTTCTTAGTTGCCTTCTTTTTCGTGGCCTTCTTCTTTGTCGCCTTCTTGGTGGCCTTCTTCGCGCTCGCGGTCTCTGCGGCATCTTCAGGCGCGAGTTCTTCCTCGAACTTCTGGTACACCAAGCCCTCTGGTTCGACACCCAGCATGCTCATGAGGGTGACGCCATCGAGAAGATCTTCGGCGTAGGTTGCCACGATACGCCGGGCCCCGAGCGCAGTTTCCTGCTCGAGCTCGTGGATTTCCTCGGGAGAGGGGCGAGAATCGGTGATCTTTGGCGGCACGAACATCCTCCTGGATAAAGAAAGAAAAGCTAGATGGTCCTATTCTACGCTATCCCTGCCCGCGCGACTCGCGGTGGTCGGGGGTTCCGGGCACGTTTCCTTGCGCGTGACGACGAGGCAGCCGCACCGCCGGGCGGACGAGTTTCTGGGAGCGGGCGATGCGCTCGGCGCGCCGAATCTGCTGGAACGTCATGCGGCCGGCCGCGCGGAAGGCACGGTACGGGGTGATCACCTGCGGGCGGCGGATGCGGCGGGCCACCCACTCGCCGAAGGTCACCCCGGCGGCCAAGGCGAGGGCCGTACCGACCGCGGTGCCTAGGTTGGCGAAACCGATCAGTAGCTGGTCGTTGAGGATGCCGTACATCGCGCGATAGGTGGTCAGGCCGGGCAGAAATGGGGTCACGCCGGCGATCTGGGTGATCAGCGGGGGCACGCCGAAGCGACGAGCCAGCAAACCACCGGCCAGGCCCACCATCACGGCACAGATCGCGGCCGCAAGCACCGGGCTGGTCTGCGCGGGCAGCAGCACGAGGTAGTAGGCGATGGATCCAAAGAGGGAGGAAGCGCCCGCGACCCATACCGCCGACCAGTCGCCGTAGGAGGCCACGGCAAAAGCAGCAGAAGTGACCGTGCCGGCGATGATGATGGCGCCGGCGGAGCCAAAGGTAGCTGTCGCGCCCATCGATTCCATCGGTGGCAGTCCGCTGCCGAACATCGCGCTGAGCTGGATACCGGTGGCCACACCCGCGACGATGCCGCCTGTGTTCAGCATGGTTTCGAAAAACCTGGCGCTGGCTGTCACCGGGGCGCCCGTAATCCCGTCTTGGAGGGACTGCACGAGCGACAGGCCCGCGAGCAGAACGACGATACCGGAGGCGATCACCAAACTCGGGCGGAAGGTGATGCCTGCCGACGCTGCGATCTCATAAGCCACAGCCGCAGGAAGCGTCGCAAGCAGCCCGCCGGCAACGCACTGGAAAAAGTACGGCATGGAGTGCTTGCCCAACCAGCTGTTGATCGACATGATCGCCAAACTAGTCAGCCCGCCAAGGGCAGCCATGCCGAAGCCGCCGCCGAACAAGATTGCGACCGCCCCGCCAAATATTGCCCAGCCCAGAAGGGCCAGTTTCGGGCCGTAGGGCGGCGGCGCTAGGTAAATTTCGTCGAGAATCTTCTCCGCGATCTCCGGCCGCGTTCCGCCGGCACGGATGGAGCGGATCAGGTTGTCCACCTGCGTCAGTTTCGAAAAGTTCGGATCCATGCCATCAACCACGCGCATCACGTTGATGGGTGTTTTCACGGTCGTGCCGATCGTCGTATGCAACCTGATCGAGCTAAACGTGATGTCAATGTGCAGATAATGCAGACCATAAGACGACGCCACCGTGTGGATCTGCGCGCGCGTATCCGCATTCGACGTCCCTGAAGACAGCAAAATATCGCCGATGCGCGCCGCAATATTCATCACGGCGGTCACCTGGGCCGGATCAGTCAGGTCAACGGGGGCGAGAGGGGACGGCGGCGGGGATGTGGTCGCTTCGTCAATCGTGGCCACTTGGCTGCCACGGATCTTGTCCCAGAGTTTTTTCAAAGCATGGGGCACGTTGGGCACACAGTGCACACTAGCGCACGTCCTCGCGCCGAGCGTATCGACGGGTACGCTTAAAAACACCATTCAAAAAACGTTCACGACTAGAACAGAGGAGAACACCCCATTATGGCTATCCGCGTAGGCATTGTCGGCTACGGAAATCTTGGTAAGAGCGTCGAAAAGCTGATTGCGATGCAACCCGATATGGAACTGGCAGCGGTGTTTTCTCGTCGTGAAGCACTCGACACTGACGCGCGCGTGCTGCCCGTGGCGGACTTCGCGCAGTACAAGGACGAGGTCGACGTGGCCATCTTGTGCCTGGGCTCGGCGACGGACATCCCGGAGCAGGCGCCGGAGTTCGCCAAGCACGTGTGCACGGTGGACACCTACGACAATCACCGCGACGTGCCGCGCCACCGAGCGACGATGAACGAGGTCGCGGAGGCTAACAACACCGTGTCGATCGTTTCGACCGGCTGGGATCCGGGCATGTTTTCGCTGAACCGCACCATGGCGGAGGCGCTGCTGCCGAACGTGAAGCAGAACACGTTCTGGGGCCCGGGCCTGTCGCAGGGGCACTCGGATGCGGTGCGTCGCGTGGAGGGCGTGAAGAAGGCCGTGCAGTACACGATTCCCGCGGAGGATGCCCTGGAGCGCGCCCGCCGCGGCGAGACGGAGGGCCTCGACGGCAAAAGTGCGCACAAGCGCGTCTGCTACGTTGTGCCGGAGACGCCGGGGGATGCTGAGCTTGAGGCGCGTATCGACGAGGCCATCCGCACCATGCCCGACTACTTTGTCGGCTACGACACCGAGGTGCACTTTGTCGACGATGCCACCTTCGACGCCGAGCACACCGGTATGCCTCACGGCGGCCACGTGATCACGACGGGTGACACGGGTGGGCACCAGCACCTGATCGAGTACACCTTGGAGTTGCAGCGCAACCCAGACTTCACCGGTGCGGTGGCGATTGCGTACGCGCGCGCCGCTGTGCGCAGCGCCCGAAATGAGGCTTATGGTGCGTATTCGGTGTTGGAGGTGCCCCCATATTTGATTTCGTCTACCCCTTTAGATGACCTGATCGCACGCGACGTGTAATATCTCTTCGAGTGCTGGAGTGGCGCAATTGGCAGCGCAACGCACTTGTAATGCGTAGGTTGCGAGTTCAAGTCTCGTCTCCAGCTCGGAAAGAACACCCCCGCCCCCTGTTCGTGCAGGTGGCGGGGGTGTCGTCGTTAAGCGAGATCGGGGTTCGGGTCGCGCTGCGGGTCGCGGACGGGGATGATCAGGGTCGCCCCGATCAGCAAGACCATGACGATGCCGATGATGCCCGCGCGGTCGTCGGTGCCGATGATGCCGACGAACGTGGCGAACAGCAGCGGGGTGAGCCAGCTGACGGCACGCCCGGTGGTGGTGTAGAGGCCGAACATTTGGCCTTCGTGGCCGGGCGGGGCGACGCGGGCGACGAAGGAGCGTGACGACGATTGCGCCGGGCCGACGAATAAACACAGGATGAGGCCGAGGATCCAGAAGGCGAAGGGGCCGTCGGCGAAAAGCAGCGCGAACCCGGTGATGATCATGATGACTAACGACGAAAGGATCACGGCTTTGGGGCCGATGCGATCGTCGAGGTAACCGCCGACGAAGGCCCCGACCGCCGCGACCACGTTGGCGGCCACTCCGAAGAGCAGCACCTCGGAGGCGGAGAGGCCGTAGACGGTGACCGCGAGGATCGCGCCGAAGGCGAACACGCCGGACAGGCCGTCGCGGAAAATCGCGGAGGCAACCAAGAAGAACACGCCGTTCTTGCTGGTGTGCCACAGCGTTTTCAGGTCGCTGAAGAGGCGCCGGTAGGAGGCGATGAAGGACTCGCGGAAATCGGTTGTGGTGCGGGGGATTTCGGGCACGCGCAGAAACAACGGCAGTGCCAGCACGAGCATCCAGGCCGCCGCGAAGGCAGCGACGGCGCGGATGTTGAGGCCTTCGTCGGTAGGAATGTTGAGCAGGCCGCGGGTCTCGCCATCACCGGAGACGAAAAAGATGAAGGACAAGAGCAGTACGACGATGCCCCCGACGTATCCTGCGGCCCACCCGGCGCCGGAGACGCGGCCGACGGTCTCCTCGGTGGAGACCTGATTGAGCATCGCGAAGTAGGAGACCTCGGCGAATTGGATGGTCACGGAGGCAACGGCGAGCAAGACAAGGCCGACGAAGAAATATTCCGGTGCGGTGTTTTTGATGAAAAATAGCGCGGCCATGGCGGCCACGGTCCACAACGTCCAGACGATGACAGCTCTTTTGCGGGTGCCTTTGTGGTCGGCGCGTTGCCCCATCACCGGGGTGACAAGCGCGATGACAACGCCCGCGGCGGCCATGGACAGCGAATACCACTGCGAGGGCTTCAGGCTCGAGTCCACGGTGGTGCCCACATCATCAACCAAGTACACGGAGAAGATGAACGTGACTAAAACGGCGTGGAAAGCAGCTGTCCCGGCATCCCACGACGCCCAGGCGGCAACCGATAGGCAGTCGGTGCGTTTCCCGGGCACGGCGGTGGAAGAAACGGAAGAGCTGGTGGGCTGACTCATGCCTATGATCCTAAGGGTAAGGCCGGTTGTTGTCTCAACAACGTTATTGCTGGTTCATCGGCGTGGTCTTCGGGTTGCCGCGGAAACACCACCACGTCACCACCGCAGCCAACACTGCTATCGCCCCCGCGGCCCCCAATAATGCCAGGTAGGCAGTATCAAAGGCGTGCGCTTCGGGTGTGCCCCCGGCGGTGAGGCGCGCCGTGATCGTCGTTAAGCCAGTGCCCATCACAGCGACCGCCACCAGCGCGCCGAACTCGTAGGACACCTCTTCCACGCTGGCGGCCATACCTGCGCGGCGCGGGGCGACCGACCCGATGATCGCCGTGGAGGCCACCGACATCACGGCCCCCAGCCCGGCGCCGGTCAGACCCAAGGCGGGCACAAACACCGCCAGGTTATCCAGGCTGGACACGGCCACCGCAAGACCGATAGCGGCCACGACAAAACCGCCGGAAATCAGCGGCAGAAAACCCACCTTGTGCAGGAACATCCCGCCCATGATCGACGTGGGCAGGCTCGCGACGACCACCGCCACGATCACTAGGCCCGCCTCCAGCGGCGAAAACCCGGCCACCAGCTGAAAACGCTGCGTGGTCAACAGCTCCACGGAGGCGACAATAAAGTACGAACACCACGCGGCAATGACTCCGCCGCTAAACATGGGGGAGCGGAAAATATCGAAGGTGAGCAGCGGCTGCTCCAAGCCACGCTGGCGGCGCGCGAACAGCCACGCGGCCAGGATCGCGCCGGGCAGCGCCAGCAGGTGGCCTTTCAGGGCGAGGGTCAGCAGGCTAAACATGGCCAGAGCAATTAACGACGACCACCCGTCCCAGCGGGCTGCCGGATAGGGGATATTGGGTGGCGCGGTGACCGTCATCAGCACCAGCGCGATCATCACGATGGGGACGTTGACGAGGAACACGGAGCCCCAGAAGAAGTGCTCTAGGAGGAAACCGCCAAGAACTGGGCCGGCGGCCGCCCCCACGATGGCGACTGCGCCCCAAATTCCGATGGCGGTATTGCGCTCGCGCTCGTCGCGAAATGTCTGCCTGATCAGCGCCAGGGTGGACGGCATCATGGTGGCCGCGCCGACGCCGAGCAGCGCGCGGGCGGCGATGAGCACCCTTGCGGTGGGGGAGTAGGCGGCCAGAAGCGAGGCGAGGCCGAAGATGGACAGGCCGATCGTGAACATTTTGGTGTGGCCGATCCGGTCGCCAAGCGTTCCGGTGCCCAGCAGCAGGCCGGACATGACCAGCGGGTAGGCGTTGATGATCCACAGTGATTGCTCGGGGGTGGCGGAGAGTTCGTCGGAAAGCCGCGGCAAGGCGGTGTACAGGATGGAATTATCCAAGCCGATCATGAGCAGGCCGAGGGACACGACCAAGAGAAAGACCCAGCGCATTCAAGGCAGTATAGCGCCATTGAGCTCGGACCAGGCGTACAGTAAGTGGGCAGTCAACGTTCAGGTTTGGGGCGTTTACTGTACCTGATACGAATATGAAGGTGGCATGAAGATCATGACTGAAACCCAAAACACGCAAAATTCCCAAGGCGTGAAGGTGCTCGTTGTCGACGACGAGCCAAATATCGTCGAACTACTCACGGTTTCCCTGAAATTCCAGGGCTTTGAGGTGGAATCGGCCGCTTCTGGCCACGAAGCGCTGCGGATCGCGCGCGAGTACAGGCCGGATGCGTACATCCTGGACGTCATGATGCCGGGCATGGATGGTTTCGAGCTGCTGACGAAGCTGCGCGCCGAAGGTCTTGACAGCCCAGTGCTCTTCCTCACCGCGAAGGACGGGGTGGAGGACCGGATCCACGGACTGACCATCGGCGCCGACGACTATGTGACGAAGCCCTTCAGCCTGGAAGAGGTGATCACGCGCCTGCGCGTCATCTTGCGCCGTGGCAATGTGACCGAGGGCGAGCGCGAAGACGCAA
Source organism: Corynebacterium sp. (assembly GCF_043426755.1). Classification (GTDB taxonomy): domain Bacteria; phylum Actinomycetota; class Actinomycetes; order Mycobacteriales; family Mycobacteriaceae; genus Corynebacterium. The sequence goes on from NZ_JBHWRP010000097.1 coordinate 19,268, forward strand.
CGATTCGTTACGCGGATTTGACGCTTAACGACGATACCCACGAGGTAACCAAGGCCGGTGAGATCATCGACCTGTCGCCCACGGAGTTCAACCTGCTGCGCTACCTCATGCTCAACGCTGAGGTGGTGTTGTCGAAGGCGAAGATCCTGGACAACGTGTGGCATTACGATTTCGGCGGCGACGGCAACGTGGTGGAGTCCTACATCTCTTACCTGCGTCGCAAGGTCGATACTGGCGATGTGCCGCTGATTCACACTGTGCGTGGTGTCGGCTACGTGTTGCGTACCCCACGCCAGTAGGACAATTTTTCTATGGTGCAAGGCATGGCCCGGAGCAAAAGCGAGAAGAAGCGTCGACGAAAGTCGCCGAAGCCGAAAACACGCGCCGTCCCGCTGCGGACCTGGCTGGTGTTGCTCATGGTGATGATTTCCGGGCTCGGCCTCGTCGGTAGTACTTCGGCGGTATACACGCTGATGCGCAGTGTGTTGTACCAGCGTATCGACGAAGACTTGTACACGGGGATCGATGGATGGGCGAAGTCCCTCGAGCTCCCGCCGGGCATGTCGACGCAACGGCTTCCTTCCGACTACGCGCAGGTGATTATCCCCCTTGGTGGGCCGCAGCGCGTGGTGAACGGGAGGGGCAGCCCACCGGATATCACCAAGCTTGAAGCCTTGCATGACCCCATCACGCTGCCATCGGTGGAGGGATCACTCGAGGAACGCAGTTGGCGCGCGATGGCGACCCTGAGTGAGAACGGCAGCCTCATCGTCGTGGCGAAGTCCCTCGACCAAGAAAAGAACCTGCTACGTAACCTGAACATCATCCAGGCTGTGATCTCTGTTCTGACCTTGGTGCTGATCGCTGTTGCCTCATATTATTTTGTGCGGCGTGCGATGCGCCCGCTGCGCGAAGTGGAGGCAACAGCCCAGAAGATTGCTGAGGGAGACCTAGATTTGCGTGTGCCTGAGTGGCCCCGAAACACGGAAGTGGGGCAGCTGTCGTACTCGCTGAACATCATGCTGGGCCAGCTGCAGGACTCGGTGGAGGAGGCGCAGCAGAAAGAGGCCCAGATGCGCCGGTTCGTCGGCGATGCCTCGCATGAGCTGCGCACCCCGTTGACGAGCTTGACCGGTTTTACTGAGCTCTACCGGCAAGGTGCCACCGATGACGTGGATTTCGTGCTGGGCAAGATTGACGACGAGTCCAAGCGCATGAAACTACTGGTCGAAGACCTTCTGGCCTTGACCCGCGCGGAAGGCAGTCGTCTGAATAAGAAGCCAATCGACCTGCTTGAGCTGTCGTTGGCGGTGATGGGCTCGGCTCGGGCGGCGTTCCCGGAGCGCAGCATCAATGTGGAAAACGCTACGACCGATATCCCCGTCGCACTAGGCGATCCGGACCGCATGCACCAGATTCTGCTCAACCTTGTCGTCAACGCGCTCAAGCACGGTGGCAAGGATGCGGAAGTAGAAATTGTGCTGCGCGACGAGGAGGACACAATCGTCGTGGACGTGCGCGATAACGGAATCGGCATGAGTGAGGATGTCGCCTCGCACATCTTTGAGCGCTTCTACCGCGCCGATTCCTCGCGCACCCGCGGTGGCGGCAATGGCGGTTCAGGCTTGGGGCTGGCCATCGTGAAGTCGCTCGTCGAGCAGCACGACGGCACGATTTCCGTCACCTCGGAGGAGGGCGTGGGCTCCACCTTCACGGTGTCACTGCCACGGGCTAGCCAGGGCTAGGGCAGGTAACCGTTCTGGTCGGTGCCGAGGAAATTGCGCAGCTTAGCGGCCGCGTCGTCCATCTTGGCGGGGTCGGTCTCGTCGGCGGCCATGGTCGTCGACAAGCTATAGCCGGACATGTCGTTGGCCGGGAAGATGTGGATGTGCGCGTGGGGCACTTCGAAGCCGGCGATGAGGTAGCCGGCGCGTTCGGAGCCGAAGCATTCGATCACGCCGTCGCCGATCTGCTGGGCAATATCGTTCATGTCGGCCCATGTCGCCTGGTCAATATCGGTCCACTTGTCCACTTCCTCGACGGGGACGACGAGGGTGTGGCCATAGGCGACGGGTTCGATGGTGAGGAATGCGGCCACCTTCTCGTCGCGGTAGATGAATCGACCGGGCAGTTCCCCGTTAATGATCTTCGAAAATACGCTACTCATAATGATTAAAGTCTAGCCGCCGTCGGGCTATTATGAGCGCCATGCGCATCCTTATTATCGGTTCCGGTGGCCGGGAACATGCACTTGCTCAGGCCATGCAGACTCATGAACTGTTTGTCGCCCCGGGTAACGCGGGCACGGCGGAGATCGCCACGAATGTTGACTGCGATATCCAAAACCCCCTCGAGGTGGTGCACGTCGCGCGCCAGGTGCACGCAGACCTCGTCGTGATCGGGCCGGAGATCCCCCTGGTTGCCGGCGCGAGCGACGCGTTGCGCGAAGCAGGCTTTTCGACGTTTGGCCCCACCCAAGCTGCCGCCCAGCTGGAAGGTTCTAAGGCATTTGCGAAGGATGTGATGTCCGCTGCCGGTGTGGCCACCGCTTATGCGGAGCGCATCCTGGACGCGGGCGAGATCGATACCGTGTTGGATAATTTTGGCCCGAACTATGTGGTCAAAGATGACGGTTTGGCAGGGGGCAAGGGCGTCGTCGTTACGCGCGATGGTGAAGCCGCGGCCGAGCATGCCCGCGATGTCATCGCCGGTGGAAACCCGGTGCTGGTGGAAAGCTTCCTGGACGGCCCGGAGGTGAGCCTGTTTTGCCTGGTCGACGGGGAGACGGTCGTGCCGCTGATTCCGGCGCAGGACCACAAGCGCGCCTACGATAACGACGAGGGCCCGAACACCGGCGGCATGGGCGCGTACTGCCCGCTGCCGTGGCTGCCGGAGGGCGGTGTGCAGCGCATCGTCGATGAGGTGGTAGCACCCGTGGCACGCGAGATGGTCTCCCGCGGCATTCCTTATTCGGGTTTGCTGTACGCGGGCATCGCGTGGGGTGAGCAGGGCCCGTCCGTCGTAGAGTTCAACGCCCGTTTCGGCGATCCGGAGACCCAGGCCGTGCTGGCCCTGCTGGAGTCGGATCTGGCCGAGGCCCTGCTGGCTACCGCGGAGGGCCGCCTGGCGGGGTTGCCGCCGCTTGAGTGGCGTGATGGCGCTGCGATCACCGTGGTCTTGGCGGCGCAGGATTACCCGGCCGCGCCCGTGATCGGCGGGGAGATCCGCGGGGCTGAGCATGTGCTGCACGCGGGCACGGCGCGTGACGACGAGGGCCGCCTCGTGTCCTCTGGTGGTCGTGTTCTCAACGTGGTGGGCGTGGGCGCTGATCTTGGGGCTGCGCGCGAGGACGCTTATGCGCAGATCGAGCAGATTGAGCTGGAGGGTTCCTTCTACCGCCGCGATATCGGACAGCGTGCGTTGGACGGGGAGATCACGGTTTAAGCTAGAGGCCATGACAGTTTCCAATCGTGGCCGCGTTCAACCTTTTCGAGTGATGCAGATGCTGGACTTGGTCCAGCGTCGCAAGCGTGAGGGCAAAGACACCATCATGCTGTGTGCGGGGCAGCCGTCGACCGGTGCGCCCCAGGCCGCGATTGATGCGGTCACACAAGTGCTTAACGACGACGCCCTGGGCTACACCGAAGTCGTCGGCGATGCGCAGCTGCGCCAGATCATTGCGGACTGGCACTCGCGCACCTATGGGGTGGACACGGACGCGCGCAGCGTGGTCATCACGACGGGTTCTTCCGGCGGTTTCGTCAACGCGTTCCTGGCCTGCTTGGATGCGGGCGACACGGTGGCGTTGCCGAACCCGGGTTACCCGGCGTATCGCAATATTTTGGAGTCGCTGGGCGGCAAGATCGTGACGATGGAAACGGATGCGTCGACACGGTTCCAGCCCACTGCCGACCACTTGGAGGCGCTGCGTAAGTCCGGGGAGGACATCAAGGCTGTCATGGTCACCAGTCCCGGCAATCCCACTGGCACCATCATCGACCCGAGCGAGCTGGAGCGGATCGCCGCGTGGTGTGACGACAACGGCGCGTGGCTGATCTCCGACGAGGACTACCACGGCATGAGCTTCGGACGCCCCGAGGCCACCGCGCGGCAGTTCAGCAAGAATGCTGTGGTCGTCGGCACGCTGTCGAAGTATTACTCCATGACCGGCTGGCGCGTGGGCTGGCTGATCCTGCCCGACGCGCTGCTGGAGCCCGTGGAGAACCTGCAGGCCTCGCTGGCTTTGTGCGCACCGGCGGTCTCCCAGGTGGCGGCGCGCGGTGCTTTCACCGATGAGGCGCGCGCAACGCTCGACGGCTACGTGGAGGACTATCGCCGCGTGCGGGAGGTCTTCCTGGAGGAGCTGCCGAAGATCGGGCTGGATACCTTCGCGGATCCGGACGGCGGCCTCTACCTGTGGGTGGACGTGTCGAAGTACACGCAGGATTCGGAAGCCTGGTGCCGTGAGCTCGTCGATAAGATCGGCGTGGCGTTCGCCCCGGGGATCGATTTCGACCCGACAGGCGGCAACACGTGGGTACGATTGAGCCTGTGCTCCACTCCTGAGTTGGCGCGCGAGGCGTGTGCGCGTCTCGACGATTACCTCAACTAAAAAGTCTCTATAGAAAGAGTTGTGCTGTGGCCGAAAAACCCTTCAACGGCAATGTCCTGTCGAACCGCTACGCATCGCCCACCATGGCGAAGCTGTGGAGCGCAGAATACAAGATCATCCTGGAGCGCCAACTGTGGATCGCCGTCATGCGCGCGCAGAAGGACCTGGGGCTCGACATCCCGGAGTCCGCGATTCAGGCCTATGAGGCAGTCATCGACCGCGTTGACCTGGACTCCATTGCTGCGCGCGAACGCGTGACACGCCACGACGTGAAGGCGCGCATCGAAGAATTCAACGCTTTGGCCGGCCACGAGCACATCCACAAGGGCATGACCAGCCGCGACCTCACCGAAAACGTGGAACAGCTGCAGGTCTACAAGTCCCTAGAGCTGGTGCGCGACAAGTCCGTGGCCGTGCTCAAGTCCATGGGCAACCGCGCCGCCGAGTACAAAACCTTGGTGATGGCCGGCCGTTCCCACAACGTGGCCGCCCAAGCCACCACCCTGGGCAAGCGCTTTGCCACGGCCGCCGACGAAACCCTGGTCGCCGTGCGGCGCGTGGAAAATCTGCTGTCGCGCTACCCACTGCGCGGCATCAAGGGCCCGATGGGTACCTCCCAGGACATGCTGGACCTCTTCGACGGGGACCGCGGCCGGCTGGCCTCCCTAGAGACCACCATCGCCGACTACCTCGGCTTCTCACACATCTTCGATTCGGTGGGCCAGGTCTACCCACGTTCCCTGGACTTTGACGCGATCTCTGCCTTGGTGCAGCTGGGGGCTGGCCCATCGTCGTTGGCCACCACGATCCGCCTGATGGCGGGCAACGAAACCGTCACCGAGGGCTTTAAGGAAGGCCAGGTCGGTTCGTCGGCAATGCCGCACAAGATGAATGCGCGCTCCTGCGAACGCGTCAACGGCTTCCAAGTGATCCTGCGCGGCTACCTCACCATGGTGGCTGACCTGGCGGGGGCCCAGTGGAACGAGGGCGACGTGTCCGATTCGGTGGTGCGTCGCGTGGCGCTGCCGGACGCATTCTTCGCCTTCGACGGCATGATGGAAACCTTCCTGACAGTACTCGAGGAGTTCGGCGCTTTCCCCGCCATGATTACCCGCGAGCTGGACCGCTATCTGCCGTTCCTGGCGACCACCCGCATCCTCATGGCAGCGGTGCGCAAGGGCGTGGGCCGCGAAACCGCGCACGAGGTGATCAAGGAAAACGCCGTGGCCATGGCCCTGGATATGCGCCAGAAGGGTGCGGAGCAAAACCTCACCGAACGCCTTGCTAAGGACGGTCGATTGGGCCTGAACCAGTCCGAGCTGGACCAGGCGCTGGCAGACCGCGAGGCCTTCATTGGCGCTACCGAGCTGCAGATCGACCACGTGCTGCACAACATCCACGACCTGGTCAACCAGCACCCAGAAGCCGCGAACTACACCCCGGGAGAAATTCTCTAAGTCGACGTGGCCACTTGACTACCACGGTGGCGCTGATGGGTCTACACTGTGAATCCATGCGACCAGAATTGTCTGAGTACAACCACCTTTCTGCAGGTAAAGTCCGTGAAATCTACGAGATTGACGACGAGACCCTGCTGATGGTGGCCACCGACCGAATTTCGGCGTTCGACTTCCCGCTTGAGCCACTCATCCCCGACAAGGGACGAGTGCTCACGGCGACGAGCGTGTTCTTTTTCAACCAGATCGATTTCCCGAATCACCTCGCCGGCCCCATCGACGATGAGCGGATCCCGGCCGAAGTGCTCGGGCGTGCGCTCGTCGTTAAGCGCCTGAACATGCTGCCTTTCGAGTGCGTCGCGCGCGGTTACCTCACCGGATCGGGCCTGAAGGAATACAAGGAGTCCGGCACCGTCTGCGGCATCGAGCTGCCCGAAGGGCTCACTGAGGCCTCGAAGCTGCCGGAGCCGATTTTCACGCCCGCGACGAAGGCGGAGCAGGGCGATCACGACGAGAACGTCAGCTTTCAGATGGTCGTCGATAAGCTCGGCGAAGCCCGCGCCAACGAAATGCGCGACGCCACCTTGAAGATCTACTCCGAGGCCGCGAAACTGGCCGAATCCAAGGGCATCATCCTGGCGGACACGAAGTTCGAATTCGGCCTGGACAAGGATGGAACGCTGGTGCTTGCCGACGAAGTCTTGACCCCGGACTCCTCCCGCTACTGGCCGGCGGACTCCTACGCCGAGGGCGAGGTGCAGCCAAGCTTCGATAAGCAATACGTGCGCAACTGGCTGACCAGCCCGAAGTCCGGGTGGGAGCCGGGCGGGGATGTCGCACCGCCGGCGCTGCCGGGCTCCGTGGTGGAGGCCACGCGCGAGCGCTATATCGAGGCCTATGAGCGCCTGAGCGGGGAGAAGTTCCACAGCTGGCTGGGTGACTGCGCGAAGTAAAACGGTTGCTAGCATGGGTGGTTATGACCGATACCTCGCGAACGGCCCCTGTTGCCCCCACCCACCCCGTGACGCGCTCTTTTCATGGGCGCGATTTCGTGGACAATTACGAATGGTTGCGCGACAAAGAATCGTCCGAAACCATCGCCTACCTGGAGGCGGAGAACGCTTATACGAAGGCGCGCACCGCTGACCTGGAGGGCCTGACGGAGCAGGTCTACGAGGAGATCAAGTCCCGCACCAAGCAGACGGACATGTCCGTGCCGCAGCGCGCCGGTGACTGGTGGTACTACGGGCGCACCATCGAGGGCAAGGACTATGGCCTGTCCTGCCGTGTGGCCGTGGAAGAAGGTTCTGACCCGTGGGTGCCGCCCGTGCTGCCCGAGGACGGATCCGCGCTACCCGGCGAGCAGGTCGTGCTGGACTTCAACGAGCTGGCCGAAGGACACGAGTTCTTCTCGGTCGGTGCTTCGAGCGTGACGACGAGCGGCCGCTACCTTGCCTACTCCGTTGACACGGCCGGCGATGAGCGCTTCACCCTCTACGTCAAAGACTTGGAGACAGGCGAGCTGCTGGATGACCGGCTGCACAACATTTTTTATGGCGCGACCTGGGCAGGCGAGGACTATATCTTCTACCAGCGCGTCGATGAGGCTTGGCGCCCGGATTCGGTGTGGCGCCACAAGATGGGCACCAGCATGGACGAGGACGTGCTGGTCTACCGCGAAGAGGATGAGCGCTTCAACGTGGCCGTCGGCGGGGAGCGCTCGGAGCGCTACCTGATCATTGAGTCCGGCTCCAAGGTCACCACCGAAATCCGCGTGCTGCCCATCGACGATCCCGAAGGCGAATTCCACGTGCTGTGGCCGCGCGAACAGGGCGTGGAGTATGCGGTGGACTTAGCCGACCTGGACGGCGTGGAGCACTGGGTGGTCACCCACAACGCGCTGGGGCCGAACTTTTCGGTGGGCCAGTGTGCGGTGAGGCCGGCGTCGGAACGCGCTACCACCCCGCTTCCTGGCCTGCGTGAGCTGGACGAACTGGTCCCGCACGACGACGAGCGACGCGTGGAGGGCATCGATACCTACCGCGACTTCATGGTGCTGGCGTACCGGCGTGGGGGCATTGGGCGTGCCGCGTTCATGAACCTGAAGGGCGAGGATTTCGGGCGTTTCCACGAACTCGAATTCGATGAGGAGCTTTACACCGTCGGCGTGGGCGGCAACCCGGAGTGGGACGCCCCCGTGGTGCGCCTGTCCTATGTGTCTTTCACCCAGCCCGCGCAGCTTTTCGATTACCGCGTGGCCACCGGCGAGCGCACCCTGCTGAAGCAGCAGGAGGTCCTGGGCGGCTATAACCCCGAAGAGTACACCGCCTATCGCATGTGGGCGCGTGCCGACGATGGCACCGACATCCCCGTCAGCGTGGTGCACCGTGCCGACCTGGACCGTTCGGTGCCGCAGCCCACGTTGCTCTATGCCTATGGTTCCTACGAGTCCTCCATCGACCCTGGTTTTTCCATCGCACGGCTGAGCCTGATGGATCGCGGCATGATTTTTGTCATCGCGCACGTGCGCGGCGGCGGCGAGATGGGGCGCGCCTGGTATGACCAGGGCAAACTGCTGCAGAAGAAGAATACTTTTACAGACTTCATCGCGGCCGCGGACATGCTTATCGACGAAGGCCTAACCACACCGGAGCAGCTGGTGGCCGAGGGTGGATCCGCCGGAGGCATGCTGGTCGGCGCGGTGGCGAACATGGCCCCGGAGAAATTCGCTGGCATCCAGGCGATTGTGCCCTTCGTCGATCCGTTGACCTCTATCTTGATGCCGGAACTCCCACTGACAGTCACCGAGTGGGAGGAATGGGGAGACCCCTTCCACGACCCGGAAGTCTACGACTACATGGCCTCCTATTCGCCCTACGAGAATATTGAGGCAAAGAAGTACCCCAATATTCTGGCGGTGACCAGCCTGAACGATACCCGCGTGCTGTACGTGGAACCGGCGAAGTGGATCGCCCAGCTGCGGGCAACGGCGACCGGCGGCGAGTTCTTACTCAAGTGTGAGATGAGCGCCGGCCACGGCGGTGTGTCCGGACGTTATGCCCGCTGGCGCCAGACAGCATTCGAGTATGCGTGGACGCTCCGCACCGCCGGTGCGGCGTAGTTTCTCGGCGCGCACAAACCGGCGCGCTGTGAGATAATTATGCGCATGAATGGCCGCCTCCTCGTCTCCGTCTCCTCGATTTTTTCTGAGACACGCAAGGACGTGGAGCGTTTGATCAGCACGCTTGACGACGAAAAGATCCCCGTCTCCCTGCTGGTCGCGCCCCATATTGATGGCAACTGGCACCTAGCCAAGGACAAGGGCACCCGCGCTTTTCTCACTGAGCAGCGCGACGCTGGCCGAACCTTAATCCTCAATGGTTTTGACCAGGCGGTGCAGGGCCGGCGTGCCGAATTTTCTACTCTGGATGCACACGAGGCCCGCCTCCGCTTGAAGGGAGCGACGCGCCAGATGCGCAGCATCGGATTCGGCACCGACATCTTTGCCCCACCGCGGTGGCGGATGTCTGCCGGAACGCTCCAGGTGCTGCCGGAGTTCGGGTTCGTGGTCGCAGCGTCCACCGATGGGCTGGTACACCTCGAGTCCGGGCGAGTGTTGAAAGCCCGCAACCTGTCGGTGGGCGAGGGCTATGGTGCGGCGAAGTGGTGGCGCGGCAACGTGATTCGTGCCGCCGAGCGCGGAGCGAAACGCGGCAACTCGGTGCGTTTGTCCATTTCCGGCCGCAACCTGGGGGAGAAGAAGGTGGCTCGTGATTTCGTGGCCGCGGTGCTGGCTGCCGCGCAGGCCGGTGCCGTGCCCGCCGACTATGGAAAATTTCATCGCTAGACGTGGCACGTTTTCTGTACAGTGGTGCCATGACTATTCGAGACACCACAGTAACCCTGAACGATGGGTCCGAGACAACGTTAAATGACATCGCCGGAAGCAACCTCATTCTTCTGGTCAACACCGCGTCCGAGTGCGGATTGAAGACTCAGTTCGAGCACCTTGCCAATCTGCAGGACACCTACGGTGACCGTGGCCTGACCGTTGTGGGCGCCCCATGTAACCAGTTCAAAGGCCAAGAGCCTTTGAGCGACGCGGAGATCGCCACGAAGTATGCCGAGGAGTACAACGTGAACTTCCCGCTGCTGGCCAAGCTGGAGGTCAATGGTGAGAACGCGCACCCGATCTACCAGGAACTGGTCACAGCCAAGGACGAAGAGGGGGAGGCGGGCGAGATTCAGTGGAACTTTGAGAAGTTCCTCATCGCCGATGACGGTTCCGTTGTTGCCCGCGTCCGCCCGATGACCACCCCGGACGATCCCGTGGTGATCCAGACGCTCGAGGAAAACCTCCCCGAGTAAGTCCCCGGCGCTAGAGGCCGAAGCGCCCTAGGACTTGGCGGACAAGGTCGGGGAAGAATAGGTTGAGCAGCCCTGCGACCAGGGCGCTGATACCTGCAACGCCGACAAGCGCACCAATCACGCCCGAGAGGCTGCTGACAGAGCTCGCCACATCTGGCTGTGGGGCTGGATCGGTCGGCTGATCCGGCTTCGCGTCCGGATCCGCAGGATCCGTGGACAGCGAGAACCCGACCTTGATCGGATCGTGGTCGGAGGAGCGGAACGGGGTGGTGTCGTAGAAGTCGACCGTGTTGTAGTTGCGGCGGGAGTACTCGAACGCGATGGATTCATCAGCGTTGATATTCCACACAGCCGCGTCGACCACGCGCGTCGTCGCCTCCTCGTTGCCCAGCACGTGGTCAAGCGACCCAAGCATCCCGCCGAACTGGTACGTCGGGGTGGAACCGGCGTGGGACTCATTGATGTTGGTGAACCCCTGCTGCTCGAAGACTCGCACGGCATCCTCCTGGGAGTAGGCATTCAGGTCGCCGATGACGAACACAGGCAGCCCAGCCCAATCGTCCTGGCGGTCGAGATGCTCCACGAGAGCGCGCGCCTGTTCGGAGCGCAGGTTCGCATTATTGCCCTGTCCGTCGCCCATATCCCCGTCGTCGTTGGCCACAGAACCCTTGGACTTGAAGTGGTTGGCGATAGCGACGAAGGAATCTCCACCTCCAGCGGGCTGGAATTCCTGCGCCAGCGGCTGGCGCGCGGTGCCGGTGTAGGCTGGGTCGTCGAAAATGCGCGACTCTCCCACGGGCTCCACCTTGGCTGGCTGGTAGATGAACGCGGTGCGGATCACATCCTCGTCGGTGCCCAACTGCGTCGGCGATTCGACGTAGGCCCACTTGGTTTCACCTGCGGCCTCGTTCAGCTTATCGACGAGGTACGCCAACGATTCGTCGCGACGCGTGACATCGCCGGTGACAACCGCAGTATTTTCGATCTCCTCAAGGCCAACTACGTCGGCATCGAGCATGTTGATTGCGTTAACAATTTTGACTTGCTGGTCGTTGAAGGCTGCCTCCGAGTAGGCGCCGCGCACGGTGCAGTAGTTGGTGGCGATTGGAGTGCCGTGCATGTCCGTGTAGTAGCGGCAGCCCGGCTCATCCTTGCCCAGAGATGTGAAGAAGTTCAGCACGTTGAAAGTAGCGATGCTGTAATCACCCTGCACCGATGCGGGAACTGCAAGTTCTGCCTCGCGGGAGTTCTCCCACGTGATCGGAAGCTCTTCGGTGGCATTGGTGCCGGTGATGGGGGTCTGGGGCTGGAAGCGCCACAGGTTGAAGTCATACTGAACAATCACCGGGTTTTGGAAGGTAACACCGTCGCCGGTGCGAATGGGTGTGATCCCGCCGTCCGTGGTGGTCAGGTAGGGCAGGGGAGTGTTCTTGTCGGTGCGCATGTAGTTGGCGGTGCGGCCGTCGTCGAGGGTGACCAGTTCTTCGTCGATACGCGCCTGCATCTCCTGGGCCTGCTCGCCGGGTAGTACGACGTCGGTGGGCTGGCGGAAGGCCTCGGTGCCAGGGGCCAGGCCAAGTTCGCCGAAGGTGTTCAGGGAGTAATTGTTGGTCACGGTGTAGGCGCCGGTGGGCTGGACCAGCATCGATTCGTAGGTCTCGCGGATTTCGTCGCCAGCGGGGAGGTGCTCGATCGCAACCGGGGTGACCGGGGTGAGTGGCTCTGCGAGGACGAGAACTTGTGCGTTGGACAGCTGGGTGGTGCCGTGATGCTCGCCGGCGCGCCCGGTGACCTGGACGGAATCGCCTAGATTCGGGTAGGTGCCATTGGATCCTAGGTAGACGAAGATGCCGTGGGAGGCATCGCCGAGCTTTTGAGGCTGGCCACCGGTTCCCTCTGTTTGGATGTAGAAGCCGTTGCGGCCGCCTTCAGCGTAGACGCCGGTGACGACACCGCTGGTGGTCACCGTCTGGCCGTCGAGCGGGGTGGAATCGCCGGTGCCCTGGATCTCTGCGATTGGGGTGAGTTGGTCGGAGGGGATGACCTCCGGCTCTGTGGGGCCTGTAGGTTCTGTAGGTTCGACGGAGCCTGCGGCGCCCGAGTTCTGCGGGGTGGGTGCGCCCACGGTGAAATCGGCAGAGTTGTTGTCCGTATCGACGCCGACGGATACGCGCTGCACCGAGGTGGAGTTCGAGGTGGACGGGGCCGGAGCACCTTCGAATTGGGTGGCGTTGCCCCAGCCGACGAGGTCGACGGTGACCCCGGTGGCGTCGTAAAGCTCAGCGATGGCGTTCGTGCCGGAGAAGTTGAAGCCACCTTCGGCATCGGGAGCCGGCAGGGCAGCGTCGTTGTTGGATCCGGAAGCGCCCTGGATCAGGAAGTGAGAGTTCGCGGGGATCACGCCGGACAGCGTGATCGTGTTGCCCACGTTTCCGGCCGCTGATTTCTGTGACAGGGTCCACCCCGTCACATCAATGTCTGCGTCGGTGGGGTTGTACAGCTCGACGAAATCATGGGAGAAGACGGAGCGGGAGTTGCCTCCGCCACCGTAGACCTCATTGATCACGACATTAGAGCCATCGGGCGCAGCGACAGCCTGCGGTGCAACGACGGATACGGTACCTGCAGCCAGGGCTACGGCGAAGGCCATAGCGCGGCGGGGGTGGGCAAACAAAGACATGGGAATTCCTTCACAACGGGGGAGTGTCAGAACGTGATGCGTTCTCATTCATTCTTAACGGAATAAAAAACTTATGAATGGTGAAGAGTGAAGAATTCATGTCGATGTCATAGAGGGGTCACCCAGAAGAAAAGACAGGTTCACCCCTGCCTCAAGAAAAGGTGAGGCAGGGGTGATCGTCGATAAGCGAAAACTTAAGCTCCGATGGCTGGGCCGATCGTCGGCCAGGACTCGCGCAAAGACTCCTCGAACAGGTAGAAGGAGTGCGCACCGTGCGTCGGCGTGTAACGCGTGACGTGGAGGCCTTCCTTGCGGGCCATGTTGGTGAAGTACTCAGAGCACGCGTGCGCGCCAAGCTCGACGATACGCGGGCCGATCCAGACCGGCTGGACAGCGCGCTCCTGAGCCGAAGGCACACCTTCCGACGAAGACACGAACAGCGCGGTGCCGTGCAGGCGGTGCAGGTTGCGGATCGGGTTATGGCCGTTCCACGTCGGGCTGTCGGGCAGGCCCCACGCGTTGAAGGACAAGCCGCCGGCCTCTCCCATGATGGCCGAAATATAGGCCCACCCTGCGGCACCACCCGTGGATGGGCAGCCAGAGTAGGACGCGGCGGCCTTGAAACGCTCCGGGTTCTGCGCGGCCAGGTCGATCGCGCCGCTGCCAGAGGCCGAAATGCCGCCCACGGCATCGCGCCCGGTGCCGTGGAAGTGGCGGTCGATCACGCTCGGCAGCTCATAGGCGATATACGTGGTCCACTTGTTGTTGCCCAGCGCTGGGTCGACGTTGTTCCAGTCGGTATAGATGGACCGCTTGCCGCCCAACGGGGTGATCACATTGACGTGCTTGTCGGCGAAAAAGTGCTCATAGTTGGAGTGGCTGGCCCAGTTCTGGCCCGCTTGCCCACCGTTGGAACCGGAGAGCAGGTAGAAGGTGGGGCGGGGCGCGTCGCCTGCGGGAAGCAGCGCCATATTGGAAATGGTGCGGCCCATCGCCGGGGAGTAGACATCAATATTCCACCGGTTGCCCTCCACGTGGGTGGCAGAGACAAGGTGTGCGCCGGAGGTATCCGGCGGGGCGATGGGTGGGGCGACGGGACCGTTGCCGGACGACAGTCCCAGATCAGCGACTGCATTACCGGCGTTAGAGGACATTTCCCCTTCGGGCACGGCGTGGGAAACGGGTGCTGTGGCGATCGTGCCAGCGGTGACAGCCAGCGCAGCAAGCGCGCTGGTGATCTTTCGACGGAATGACATGAGCTGATTCTAATCTGAGAACGCGTGAAGCGTTGAGGAATCGGTGTCGCGGGGCGCGGTTGGGGGCGTTTAGTCCACCAGTTGGCTCACGTGGCGCGGCTGCACCAATGGGATCGGCTGGTAGCGCGAACGCAGTTCCTTGAGCGTTTCGACGTGCTCTGCCAGGGCGAGGTCCTCGTCGGTACACGGCACAAACTGGCGCGCCGCAAGTGGGTGGCCGTCGATGCTGATGCCGATATAGGTGAAGGTGGCGTGGATGGCGGTTTCCAAACCGGCTCGACCGTTGCGCGGGTTACCGGATTCGACGTGGACGGTGACGTGCATCGAACGGGAATCGGTGCGGGTGAGGCGGGCGTCCACTTGAATCAAATCACCGATGGAGATGGGCTTGTAGAAGCGGATGCCGCCGGCATAGACGGCGACGGTGCGCTCGCCGGACCACTCCATGGTGCAGTTCATGCCGGCCTCATCGATCCACTCCATCGCGGTGCCGCCGTGGACGTTGCCGCCCCAGTTCACGTCGGTGGGCTTGGCCAGGAAACGGTGGACGATGCGCGGGGCATCCGATTCGCCGTCGTAGGTCTGCGTGAGCATTTCCTCTTCGATCTCCTTGCGCAGCTGGATGCGTGACTTCGCGGCGGCCTCCATGCGCTTTTCCTCCTCCGTCTCCGGGACAAAGGTAGGCACGGGGGTGGACTTGCCGGTCTCCGGGTCCTTGGCCACGAAGATCACCAAGCAGTCGCAGGCGCGGGTGAAGATGCCCTCGCGCGGATCCGCGGAAAGCACTTCGTTGACGATGTGCATGGAGGAACGCCCCGTCATCGCGATGCGCGAACGCACCTCCA
Organism: Corynebacterium sp.; assembly: GCF_043426755.1. GTDB lineage: Bacteria > Actinomycetota > Actinomycetes > Mycobacteriales > Mycobacteriaceae > Corynebacterium. Next base: position 34,486 of record NZ_JBHWRP010000097.1, read on the forward strand.
CCAAGTGGCCAGAAGGGATGGGGCGGGTAAAGTGAATATGCCCCACGTACGCGGTCACGCAGTATGTCGACGACCATTGGACCGCGCACGCATAGGCGGCCTTATCGATCCACTCCAGCACGCGCCCACCGGACACGCCCTGGGCACCTGCCACGATGATATCCGTGGGGGCTGCCATAAAACGCAGCGTGACGGAGGGTGACTTGGTGGCGGGAACCGGAGTGGTGGGCATGGGGACAGGCCTTTCAAAGATAGAAGTAATCCATTAGCGCAGGTGAAGTACCGATAAGGGTAGCGGGAACTTCACGCACTTAAGATAGTTTCATGCCTGCAAAGAATGACCCCGCATTGACCCGAGCCGCCGTCGACGCTATCTCCGCCTGGATTCGTGAGCCACAGCACAATGAAAAGCCAGCTCGAGGCCAGCTTGCCGACGCCGTCCGCCGCACCGCACGTGCGCTTGCGGCCGAACTTCCGGGCCATTCCGTCGAGCTGCGGGTACCCCCGTTTGTAGCCGTCCAATGTGTTGAGGGCCCGCGACATACACGCGGCACGCCCCCGAATGTGGTGGAAACGGATCCGCAGACGTGGCTTCGCCTTGCCACTGGCATCAGCACGCTTGACGACGAGATCTCCGCCGGCACCGTGGACGCGTCTGGATCACGCGCCACCGACATTATTGCCGCGCTTCCCGTGATCGGCTTAGAAGACGGACCAAAATAAGCTACTGTAAAGGACGTGTTCACCACTGACGCTATTGAAAGTGACGGACGCCCCTTCGATACCCCGGAGAACGAACCACGCGAAGAGTGTGGCGTCTTCGGAGTATGGGCACCAGGGGAAGAAGTCGCGAAGCTAACCTACTTTGGGCTCTTCGCCCTTCAGCACCGCGGTCAGGAAGGCGCGGGAATAGCGGCAGGCAACGCCCAACACCTCGTCGTATTCAAAGACATGGGCCTTGTCTCCCAAGTCTTCGACGAACCCACCCTGGAAGCTCTACAGGGTGATGTCGCCATCGGGCATACGCGCTACTCCACCGCAGGATGCACAAGCTGGGAAAACGTCCAGCCCATCTTCCGCGCCACCGCCGCCAACACAGACCTGGCGCTGGGCCACAACGGCAACCTCGTCAATTACCAGGAACTTCGCGACGAGGCAGTTGCGCGACGCCTGATCCGCGAAGACAATATTGACGGGCAGGGGTCCTCGTCGGATAGCGCGGTGATGTCAGCGCTGCTGGCCGACGCTATCGACGAAAACACCACTGCGTTGGACGCCGCCCGCCAACTGCTACCGCGCCTTGAAGGCGCATTCTGCCTAGTCTTCACCGACGGCGAAAAGGTGTATGCGGCGCGCGACCGCCACGGCGTGCGCCCCCTGTCACTCGGCCAGCTTGAAAGCGGTTGGGTGGTCGCCAGTGAGACAGCGGCGTTGGACATCGTCGGCGCGAAATTTGTTCGTGATGTGGAGCCAGGCGAGCTCATCGTCATCGACGCCGACGGCGTGCACTCGGAGACATTTGCTGAGCCACAGCGCGCCGGGTGCGTCTTCGAATACGTGTACTTGGCGCGCCCGGACTCGGTGATTAATGGCCAGACCATCAACACCACGCGCATTGAGATCGGCAAGCGCTTGGCGCACTCTGATCCCGTCGAGGCGGACCTCGTGATGCCCGTGCCGGAATCCGGTGTGCCTGCCGCGATCGGCTACGCCACGGCCTGCGACATTCCGTATGGCCGCGGCCTGATGAAAAACGCCTACGTGGGGCGGACGTTCATTCAGCCCTCGCAGACGCTGCGCAAGCTGGGCATCCGCCTGAAGCTGAACCCAGTGCGCGACATGATCGAGGGCAAGCGACTGATCGTGGTGGATGATTCCATTGTGCGTGGCAATACGCAGCTTGCGCTGATCAAGATGCTGCGCGAGGCCGGCGCGAGCGAAGTCCATGTGCGCATCGCCTCTCCGCCGGTGAAATGGCCATGCTTCTACGGCATTGATTTCGCGGATCCGGACGAGCTGATTGCCAACCGTGACGGCCTCGACGGTTTTGCGGCGGCGCGGACCGCTTCGCGCTCCGAGGAAGACATGGTGGAATATATTCGCGAAACCATCGGCGCGGACTCGCTGGCGTTCGTCAGCCAGGAGGACATGGTCGATGTGACCAACCAGCCAGGACGTCAACTGTGCACGGCATGTTTCGACGGCCACTACCCACTGGGTCTGCCGGCGGGGAACAAGCAGGCAGACATCGTGCGTGAACTTCAAGAAGGGATCAAATAGATGACCGACCAGAATACGCCCACTACCGGCGCGTCCTACGCCGCCGCAGGCGTGTCCATCGAGGAAGGCGACCGCGCGGTCGAGCTCCTTGCCGCGCACGCGAAGCGCGCCACTCGCCCCGAGGTCCGTGGTGGTATCGGCGGCTTTGCTGGGCTCTTCGCGCTGGGCAAGTACCGCAACCCGCTGCTCGCTGCGGGCTCAGACGGCGTGGGTACGAAGCTTGTTATCGCCCAGGCGATGGATAAGCACGACACCATCGGCATCGACCTGGTGGCCATGTGCGTCGACGACCTCGTCGTGTGCGGTGCTGAGCCACTGTTCCTGCAGGACTATATCGCCACCGGAAAAGTGGTGCCGGAGAAAATCGCAGACATCGTCGGCGGCATCGCCGAAGGCTGTGTCCAGGCTGGCGCAGCTCTGTTGGGCGGCGAGACCGCTGAGCACCCAGGCGTGATGGACCCGGACGACTACGATGTGTCCGCCACCGCAGTCGGCGTGGTCGAAGCCGATGAGCTGCTGGGCCCAGAGAAAGTGCGTGTGGGCGATGCGATTATCGCCATGGGTTCCTCCGGTCTGCACTCCAACGGTTATTCCCTGGCCCGCCACGTCCTCTTCGAGCGCACCGGGCTGACCGTGGACTCCTACGTGGAGGAACTGGGCCGCAGCCTGGGCGAGGAACTGCTGGTTCCCACCCGTATCTACGCCCGCGACTGCCTGGCCCTGATGTCCGAGTGTGAGGTGCGCACCTTCTGCCACGTCACCGGCGGCGGCTTGGTGGGCAACATGGAGCGCATCATCCCGGAGGGCATGGTGGCGGAGATGCACCGCAACACCTGGACCCCGCAGCAGATCTTCCGCACTATCGAAACCCTGGGCAAGGTCAGCCGCGAAGAGATGGAGAAGACCTTCAACATGGGTGTCGGCATGGTCGCGATCGTGTCCGCCAAGGACAAGGAGCGCACCCTGGCGATGCTCACGGCACGCCACGTGGACTGCTGGGAACTCGGTGAAGTCCGCTCCGCGAATGCGGGCGAGCAGGCCCGCGCGGTCCTGTTGGGTGACAACTCGAAGTACTAAAACGGCGCAGGAAAGCAGACGCCCCGCCTCCTAGGAATCACGGAGACGGGGCGTGGTGCACAGTGTTAGTTGCGCAGTTTGTCTAGCGGCGGTCGTCGTCCTCATCAGGATCCCAGTCCGCGTATTCCGCGTACTGGTCGTCGACCTCGTACTCATCGTAGCCGTCATCGTCATCATCCCAGCGGCGGCCAGGTGCTTGACCTGCCAGCTCGCGCTGGAGGGATTCTAAATCCATCTCGGGAGAGTTGTACTTTAACTGGCGTGCAACCTTGGTCTGCTTTGCTTTGGCGCGTCCGCGGCCCATGGCGTGACCCCCTTGAGGTGTTTGAAGGGCGACCCAGGGTATTCGGGTAGCCCCATCAGCTTTTCGATTCAGTATGTATTCCTGTCACATACAATAGCGTGAAATCAGAAAAAATTCCTCCCACACGCCCAAGCTGGGTAAATAGGGCTTAGTTTTGCCCCCGCAACTTCGCGATAGCTTCCCTTCCCGCTTTCGTCGTATCTTCTTCCGGGATGTAGTCCTGATCCACCGTCGCGCTCACCGGCGAGGCGCCCTCGATCACAAGATCGTCGGAAGACAAAGCACTGCGTTTCACGAGCGCAAGAGCAATCGGACCGTAGTCGCAGTCATGCACGACAGTCCCCAGACGGCCCGCCTTACGCCCATTGGCCGTGATCTGCGAGCCCGGAACCGGATCCTCCGGAGCCGACCCATCCAGTTGCAGAAGCACCAGAAGGCGAGGGGAGCGGCCCAGATTTTCTACCCGGCCCACAGTTTCCTGTCCGCGGTAGCACCCCTTTTCGAGGTGGACCGCCCGCACCCGGCCCGCGCGATTAATCAGCCGCGGCGCCTCGTGCGGGATCGACTTCTCATCAAGGTCGGCACGCATCTCCGGCTCGCCCGCGCGCACCCGCTGCGCAGTAAACGCCATCAGCCCGGCAAGTTGAACGCCGCGGTCCGCAAGCTTATCGACGACCGCCCTCAGCTCAGCGCGCGGAACGGCAAGGTCGTGACGCTCCACACCGTCCCAGTCCACGCGGCGGACAAAGGCGGTGGGAAGATCGGCCAGCGTCTCGTCGTGAAGCGAACCGTCCGGCCCAAGAAGGGTAAGTAGTGCCAAGTCGACTTCCTCGATGTCCACCTTGGACCAGAAAATCATCTTCTGTAAGAAGTCAGAAAACGTGGGGAAGACATAAGAGGGCATGTCCAGGTAGAACGTGTCGCCGCTGCGGGTGACGTACGCCTGGTGCAGAATGCGGCCCTGAATATCTAGGTCCAGGCAGGCGGCGGAGAAGCCATCGGGGGCGTCATCAAGTTTTTGAGTGAGCAGGTTGTTCAGGAATTCCGCGGCATCCTCGCCGGTCACCGCAAGGACGCGGCGGTGCGAGCGGTCCACCATCACCAGATCGGATTCGATGGCGCGCTGCTCTGCGAGGGGATTTCCGTAGTGCCAAGCGACACCTGCTGCGTCGAGCAGGGAGCTGGACAGGGATTCGTCGACAAGCGACTGCGCGTTCGGTCGGGACAGTAAAGGGGAAGTATAAGATTCGTAATTTGTCACACTAATGATCGTAGCCGGGATAAAGCAGGCATAATAGGGGGCCATGAGTTCCGTGACTTTGTCCCCGCAGCCTGTGATCTACATCGTTGAGCCCTTTGGCGGGTCCGTGCGCAGGCATAATCCCAACCTGCCGCACGTGTTTTGGGACGATGCCGCGGTGACTCGCGGGGACGGCGTTTTTGAATCGCTTTTAGTGCGCGACGGGAAGGTGGCGAACCTGGCCGCGCACGCCGAGCGCTTTGCTCGTTCAGCGCAGCTGCTGGACCTGCCTGAGGTCAGCGGCGAGGACTGGGAGCGCGCCACCCGCGAGGCAATGGCGGACTACTCACGGGAGCGCGGAGGGGAACCCTTCGAGGCCAAATGCACGTGGACGTACACGCGCGGTCGCGAGACTACGGGGGTGCCCAGCGCGTGGATTACCGTGCGTGCACTGCCGAAGAATATCGCGGAGCAGCGCGAGAAGGGCGTCAAAGCGATGACCGCTCCGCGCGGCTACACCATCACCCCGAACCTGCCGGACGCGAAGGGCGCCGCCCCCTGGCTGGCGGTGGGGGCGAAGACGTTGAACTACGCGGCGAACATGGCTGCGATGCGGTGGGCACGGGAGCACGGGTACGACGATGTGATCTACATTGAGCCGGCCGAGGAGCCCGGCAGCACCCGGGTGCTCGAGGGCGCGACATCGACGGTGCTGGTGTTCAAGAAGGGCGGGAAGATCCGCACCCCACGCCACAGCGGCGCCGTCTTGGCCGGCACCACGCAGCAGGCAATTTTCGATACGGCGCAGGACAGCGGGTGGCGCTGCAAAACCACCGACCTCACTGTCGATGACCTGCTCAAGGCCGAGTCCGTGTGGCTGGTCAGCTCCACCCGGGTGGCCACGCGCGTCACCAAGCTTGACGACAAAAAACTGCCCGCCCCCGACAATGAGGCGGAGATCAGGAAGCTTTTCGACGCCGCGATCCAGAAAAGTTTGGAAAGCTAGCCTGCGATGCGGGTGAGCTGGGCGGACATGTGTGGCGCCAACTGCCCATCCTGCATGCGCTCGTCGACCCAGCCCAGCGAATTGTCGGGCATGAGACCGTAGAGTCGCTTACCAGGGCCATGGGTCGCCGGTCCCGTGGCGGTGACGATGGTGGAGGCGCTTTCGACCTGCCAGGCGCGGTCATTGACCGGCTCGCCATACAAAATTTCAACCAAGCCACGAGAGCTGGTCAGCGTCACCTCGATCTCGTCCTTCAGGCTGATCCTCCAGAAGCCAATCTCACGCTGGTCGGCACCAATCGAGTTGCCTTCAGAATCGACCCGCCAGACGCGGGAATCAAAACGCAGGTAGTTTTCCCCGTCGTGGGCAATCACGAGGCGCTGGCCGAAAGCATATTCCTCGCCGTTGTCGTTGGCCTGGCCGTAGCCTTGCCACACGCCGACCAAAGGCAATAGTGCGAGAAGGCCGTCGTGCAGGCTGGGGCCTTGGCGCAGGTTAGCGGTGTCGTCGGCAAGCGGAATCTCATCGAGGTCAAGTGGCGGGATATTGCGGTGCGCCGTGTTCTTTGACAGCTGCTCGGCCAGGTTGATGGCCTCGTTGCCGCCGAGTGGTTGCGCTGCAGAGGCGTCGGAGTTGTCAGACGTGTTCTTGGGTTCTTCGTTATAACTATTGCTCATGGGAACCAGGGTAGTCAGTGAACTCCGAGTCACCTGTTTCCACCGGCGTTAAGTCGCTGGGGCGCAGGGTGATGTTGCGACGCTCCGCCTCGAACACGATGGAGCCGCCAGAGAGCTGGACCATGTTGGCCTGCGCGGCAAGCGGGAGGTCGCGGGTATCAAACTCTAGGGTATAGCCCTTTTCGACAAGGTCTGGGCGGCCAGCGGAGTCGATGATCTCAAGCGGCTCCATGCGGAACTGCGGGCCGTCCAGGCGCAGGGTGACAATCACGGAGGTCTTGTCGTCCATGCCCGGCAGCGTGCCCGTCAGCTGGGCCTCGCTGGCCACTCCGCCACCGGGGGAGATGTCATAAGGATTTGAAATATCCAGGTCGGTCATGTGCAGGAATTGGCCGAGCGCGACGCCATCGAGACTGACGCGGCGCTTCATCAGTTCTGCGACGTTCCCGACGATATCTCCGGAGTAGGCCGCGCCCGCCGGCAGTTCGACGTTATAAATATCGGTCGAGGCGTTGACAATACCGAGGTCTTCAATATCAACATCAAGCGCCGTAACACTGATTTGGGGAATCTTCTCCGTCACCAGGACCTGGGCGAATGGCGTTCCGCCGACATACACTTCCGGCGTAGTAGCAAGTTGCGAATTGTCCTTGATTGACTGGGATAACCGATGTTCAACCCGTGCCGCCGTGAGGCTATCCACCACACCGACAGCAACGACGATGAGCAGCACGACCCCGGCCACAGTGAGCAGCCGTGAGTGCTTCGCCAAGAAAGAATCGGTCTTCACATATTCATTTGTACCGTAACCTATGGACATGACGAACATTGAGATCATTTCAGTCCAACTCCCCGCAGCCTCTTCGCAGAGCGGTTGGGTCCGTTCCCTGATCGCGAAGGCGGAGGAGCACGACGGAGTCGCACCCTTGTCTGAGGCTTTCATTAACGGGCTTAACGACGAGCGCCTAGACCATTTGCACTTGCTTATCGACGATGCCGCCGTCGCAGCTCATGCGCCTGACGGTGGGGTAGAACTGGTTGTGGATCCAGAACGGCGCCGAGAGGGCCTGGCCACCGCCTTAATTAATAAGGTGCGGGAAAAGGAACCAAGCGCGCAATTCTGGGCCCACGGCAACCTGCCAGAAGCACGCGCACTGGCCGAAGAACTGGAGATGAAGGTCACACGTCGTCTGCTGGTGATGGGTGTTGACGGTGAGGCTTTAAGGGCTGCTACACGTGTGGACCTGCCCCAGGGGTTCGAGGCGCTGAATTACACGCAGGCGGTGGAGAAATTTGGGAAGGAAGCCGTGGAGCAGGCGTGGCTTGACGCCAATAATGATGCTTTCTCGTGGCACCCGGAACAAGGCGGCTGGTCCATGGACCAGCTGCACCAGGGGATGGAGGCCGAATGGTTTGACCCGGCCGGTGTGCAGCTGTTGTATCAGGGCGCGGAGTTGGCTGGGTTTCACTGGACCAAGATGCATCCCAACGGCGACGGCGAGGTCTACGTAGTGGGCTTGGCTTCTGATTTCCGCGGGAGGGGTCTGGGGGATCCGTTGCTGCGCATTGGGCTGCGTCACCTCGTTGACCAAGGCGCTGGGCGCGTCATCTTGTATGTCGAGGCTGACAATGGTCCGGCCGTTGCCCGTTATGAAGAGCTTGGTTTTGGCATCGTGGAGGATCACGTGGTCTACCAAGTTGTTGAGAGCTGAAACTAGAGTGTTGCGTGGGGTAAATGGGGGCGATTCACCCCCATGTTTCACCCCCAAATGCTAAAAGGATCCTGAATTTAAGTGCTTTTTCGTCGCACTTGAGCGTTCTTTGCGAACTCGCGTTTTATTGTGGGGAGCACCTATTTTGCACAGGTAGCGAAGAAAAATTAACCCGTTGTTCACCTATTAAGACACGTTGGGTTAACGTACGCCCCGTAGGTTTTCTCCTGTGAGCAATCGGACGGGTATGTCTATCGCATTAAAGATGATGTGCCCTCCTCCCTTGCCGGGGACCGATGCTCAGACTCCCATCTGAATCTGCACCGGAAAGGTTTCCCGTGATCCGTAACTTTAAGCGTACTTTCGCAATCGCCGGCGTTGTTGCCGCGACCTCCGCAGGCCTCGTTGCTTGTGGAGATTCCTCCGATGGCAATGGTAACGACACCGCAACTGGCACCGCTGAGGCTCCTTCTGAGGTCAACACTGAGGGCCTGTCCGGTGCCTCCGGTGAGCTAGTCGCTGAGGGCGCTTCTTCCCAGGCAAACGCTATGGACTACTTCGGTCAGCGTTACTCCGAGGCTGTTGACGGCGCATCTCTCGCGTACACCGCGTCCGGTTCCGGCTCGGGCCGCCGCAACTTCGTTGCTGGCCAGGTCGACTTCGCTGGCTCTGACTCCCCACTGTCCGACGATCAGGTTGAGCCTGCAAAGGAACGCTGCGAGGGTAACGATGCATGGCACCTGCCAATGGTGATTGGCCCAGTTGCTATCGCTTACAACCTCGAGGGCGTTGACTCCCTGAACCTGTCCGTCGACACCGTTGCAAAGATTTTCAAGGGCGAAATCAACAAGTGGAACGATGAGCAGATCGCTGCTGAGAACGAGGGTGTTGAGCTGCCAGACACCGACATCTCCGTCGTCTACCGTTCTGACGAGTCCGGCACCTCCGATAACTTCCAGAAGTTCCTGACTGCTGCAACCGATGGCTACTGGGACACCGAGGGGCAGCAGTTCCCACGTGAGGTGGGCGAGGGTGCTGAGGGCTCCGGCGGCGTGGCTACTCAGGCTTCCGGTATCGACGGTGGCATCACCTATGTTGAGTCCGGCTACGCACAGCAGCAGGGACTGGGCATTGCAAACATCGACTTCGGCTCCGGTCCAGTCGAGCTGAACGCTGAGAGCGTCACCACCGCACTCGACGGCCTCGAGTTCGCTGGTGAGGGTGGCGAGAATGACATGGTCGTGGACGCAGACGCACTGTTCTCCCAGGATGCCGAGGGCTCCTACCCGCTGATCCTGACCACCTACGAAATCGTCTGCTCCGCAGGTTACGACGAGGAGACCAAGAACAAGGTCCAGGACTTCCTGAACGTTGTTCTGCAGTCTCAAGACTCGACCTTGGAGGAGCTCGGCTTCATCCCAGTCACCGGTACTCACGCAGAGCGCCTGCAGGCTGCTGTCGACGCCATCGCGTAACTTCAGTTTCAGTCGCGACAACAGCGATGACTGCACGAGCATTGTGATGTAACGTGCTGAGGCCCCCCGCGCAGGTTCTATGATCGGGGGGTCTCGTTATGCCACGCGAGGTTATGCTAGGCGGGGCATATAAAACTAGTGACTATTTCTTCTTTCAAAGGATTCATAACATGGCTAATAGCAATGAGCCAATGAATAACGCGCGTGACGACGAAGTCCGCGCAGGCCAGGTGGCCACTGAATCCGGTCCAACCGTAGCCAACTCCACTGGTACCGTGAACGCAGGAGTGACCCCATCGGGGGATGCCTCTGACGGACGCCAGGCTTCGGGTGCTGGAGTCAAGCGACCTGGTGACCGAATCTTCGAGTTTCTATCTGTTGCATCGGCGACACTCATCACCGTCATCATCGCAGCAATCGGTGTCTTCCTGCTGCTGCAAGCAATCGAGCCGCTGTCCCGTAACCAAGGTGGCCTAGTTGGCTTCTTCACCTACACGGGCGCATGGCAGACCAATGATCTAGAGAACATGCAGTTCGGTATTCCGAACATGTTCCTGTCTACTGTCACCATTTCTCTGATCGCGTTGATTATCGCGATGCCTATTGCTCTAGGTGTCGCGTTGTTCCTTTCCAACTACGCTCCTCCGAAGCTGGTTCGTCCGCTGGCGACTCTGGTGGATATGCTGGCCGCTGTTCCGTCGATCGTGTACGGCCTGTGGGGCTGGCAGGTGCTCGGCCCGTTCTTGTCTGGATTCTACGAGTGGCTCCATAGCTGGGCTGGGGGCTTTTTCCTCTTCGCCACCTACTCGAACTCTCCATCCTTTGCGACCGGCCGTAACATGCTGACCGGTGGCATCGTGCTGGCAGTGATGATTCTGCCGGTGATTGCCGCAACCGCGCGTGAGGTGTTCGTGCAGACCCCACGTGGCCACATCGAGGCCGCGCTAGCGCTTGGTGCAACCCGTTGGGAAGTTGTGCGCATGACTGTCATCCCGTTCGGACTATCGGGGTATATCTCCGGCTCCATGCTTGGTTTGGGTCGTGCATTGGGTGAGACCATGGCGTTGTACATGGTTGTATCCCCATCGACTGCGTTCCGTGGCTCCCTGTTCGACGGTGGTACCACCTTCGCAACAGCCATCGCGTCCGCTGCAGCAGAGTTCAACAACCCAGTCAGTGCGGGTGCATATATCGCCGCGGGCCTGGTGCTGTTCTTGCTGACCTTCATCGTCAACTCGATCGCTCGTGCGATCGTGGCCAAGAGTTAAGGGGAAGGGAGAAAATACAATGAGTACCGTAACCCCTACTGATAAGCAAGTGTACGGCGCAGGTGGCCCAGTTTTCACCCACATTTCTGCTGGCCGTAAATCGACAAACACCGTCATGTCCGTCTTGATGTGGGCGTGCATGATCTTGGCGCTGGTCCCACTCATCTGGGTCCTATGGACCGTGATTAACAACGGTATCGGTGTCGTCTTGAGCGCCGAGTGGTGGACAAATGACCAGAGTGGCACCACACGTATTCTGCCGGGCGGCGGCGCGCTTCACGCGATCGTCGGCACCCTCGTGCAAACGTTCATCGCATCCATCGTGTCGATCCCACTTGGCGTGTTCACCGCGATTTACTTGGTGGAATACGCACAGGGTGGTTGGCTCGGCCGCCTCACCACCTTCATGGTGGACATCCTGTCGGGTGTGCCTTCCATCGTTGCAGCACTGTTCATCTACACCCTGTGGATCACCGTGCTGGGCCAGCAGCGGTCCGGCTTCGCCGTTGCGCTCTCGCTGATCCTGCTCATGGTTCCGATCGTTGTGCGTAATACCGAAGAAATGCTCCGCGTCGTCCCAATGGACCTGCGCGAAGCGTCCTATGCGCTGGGTGTTCCGAAGTGGAAGACCATCGTTCGCATCGTGTTGCCGACTGCCCTGTCGGGCATTGTCACCGGTGTCATGCTGGCTGTTGCCCGCGTCATGGGTGAGTCCGCACCAGTGCTGGTGTTGGTGGGCTCGACCTCGAGCCTGTCCTGGAATCCATTCGGTGGCCCGCAGTCCTCGCTGCCACTGATGATGCTGGACATGTACAAGGCCGGTACCACCGACGCGCTGATGGACAAGCTGTGGGGCGCAGCCCTCACGCTGGTGATCCTGGTTGTCTCCATCAACCTGATCGCACGTTTCATCGCCGCGAAGTTCTCGGTCAAGAAGTAAACGCCGAAGTAAAACCACGAATCCTAGGAGAATCAGATGTCTAAGCTTCAACTCAACGACGTCGACATTTACTACGGCGACTTCCATGCCGTACAGAACGTCAACCTGCAGATCCCAGCGCAGGCAGTCACCGCTTTCATCGGCCCATCCGGCTGTGGCAAGTCCACCGTGCTGCGTACCCTGAACCGCATGCACGAGGTCATCCCTGGCGCACACGTCAAGGGTGAGATCCTGCTTGACGGTAAGAACATCTACGACAAAGATGTTGACCCAGTGTCGGTGCGCAACACCATCGGCATGGTGTTCCAGAAGGCGAACCCATTCCCAACCATGTCCATCGAGGACAATGTTGTCGCCGGCCTGAAGCTGTCGGGCGAGAAGAATAAGGCGAAGCTCAAGGAAGTTGCAGAGAAGTCCCTGCGCGGCGCGAACCTCTGGGAAGAGGTCAAGGACCGCCTGGATAAGCCAGGTGGCGGCCTCTCCGGTGGTCAGCAGCAGCGTCTGTGCATCGCTCGCGCGATTGCAGTGGAACCAGAAGTGCTGCTGATGGATGAGCCTTGCTCCGCTCTGGACCCAATCTCCACCCTGGCGGTGGAGGACCTGATCCACGAGCTGAAGGAAGACTTCACCATCGTGATCGTGACCCACAACATGCAGCAGGCTGCCCGCGTGTCCGACAAGACCGCGTTCTACTCGCTTGAGGCAACCGGTAAGCCTGGTCAGCTCATCGAATTCGATGACACCAAGACCATCTTCGAAAACCCAAGCCGCAAGGAAACCGAGGACTACATCGCTGGCCGTTTCGGCTAAGCAACAGTAGCGGTCCCCGGCAGACAAAAGCCCTGCGCCTTCCCAATAGTGGAAGGCGCAGGGCTTTAATTATGCGCTTTATCCGAAGGCCTACTCGGTGCGGTAGCCGCGGCGGAACTGGCGCTCCAAAGCCTCGAAGCGCTCGTTCAGCTCCTGGTCGACGCGATCCGACTCCACCTTCTCCTTGTACTCGGTAGGCATCAAGCCGGTAATGAGGTAGACGATGCGCGCGGCCACGTTGACGCAGTGGTCAGCGTAGCGCTCATAGAAGCGGGTGAGCAGGGCCAAATCAACGGCCTCGCGGGTGGAGTGCTGCCACTCCCGCTGGGTCAGTAGATTGAGCAGGAAATCGTTGAGGTCGTCGACGGCATCGTCGTCCTGGCTGAGGACGAGCGCGACATCGGCATCAGGGTCGACTAGGAGGTCGTGGGTCTTTTCGCCCATTTCACAGACCAAGCGCGCCATCTCCTCGACATAGCCCTTCACCGAGTCCGGCAGGACTGGGTCAGGGTGGCGGCGACGCGCTGTCTTTGCAATGTGCATGGCCAGCGCCGCCATGCGGGAAAAGTCTTCGACAATGTAGATAGAAGAGACGACTTGGCGCAGGTCGGACGCCACAGGGTTTTCCAGCGCGAGGAGCTCAACGGCGCGTTCTTCGCAGCGGATTCGGATATCTTCCAATGGGTCAGCGATGGACAAGGCGTCTTCGGCCTTCTCCAACGATGAGGTGAGAAGCGCCTCCGACGCCTTGTCCATGATCGAACGCACGGTATCGCACATGACCAGCAGATCATGGGCGAAAGCGTCAAGATGTTCACGGTAGACAGTACGCATGTGCCACATCTTATGGCATGACCCAGAAAATTGCGCGATGAGTGAAATTACATGTTTGTAACAGCAAAGTGTCTACAAAATGAACTGACTTCTTAGCCGCCGTTATTCTCAATTTCGGCGCCTTCCGGCACCGTTTCATCTTCCGGATCATCCAGCCAGCCGTCGGGAAGCGCCACCTTAGAAGCAGATCCCTGGCGGCCACGAGCACCGTCGGCATCCTCGGCGCGCACGGTGGAGTCGGCCCAGGGCGCCAGTTTCTCGCGCAGTTCGCTTAACGACGACACCTGCGCCAATTCTTTCCGCACCTCACCGCCAACGGGGTAGCCGCGCAAGTACCACGCGATGTGCTTGCGGATATCACGGCAGGCGTGGTGCTCTCCGGAGTGCTCTGCAAGTAGCTCGGCGTGTCGGTAGATGATCTCGGTCACCGTTCCCAGGGTGGGATCGGCGGGGATGTCCTCGCCGCGTAGCTGGGCTCCCAGCTGTGCGAAGAGCCATGGGCGGCCGAGGCAGCCACGGCCCACTTCTACGCCGGCGCAGCCTGTGTGTTCCATCATGCGTGCCGCATCGTCGGCGGCGAAGATATCGCCGTTGCCCAACACGGGGACTCCGGTGCCCTCCATGTGCTCGACCAGCCGGGCGATCTCGTCCCAGTGCGCTTGTCCTGAGTACCGCTCTGCGGCAGTGCGTGCGTGCAGGGTGACGGCTGCGGCACCTTCTTCGGCGGCAATACGGCCGGCGTCGAAATGCGTGTGCGTATCGTCGTCGATACCGATGCGGAACTTCACTGTGACGGGGATGCCGGAGCCCTCTGCGGCTTTGACCGCGGCGGCCACGATGTTGCCGTAGAGGCGGCGCTTGTAGGGGATTGCCGATCCGCCGCCGCGGCGGGTGACCTTCGGGACAGGGCAGCCGAAGTTCATATCCACGTGGTCGGCCAGATCCTCGTCGACGATCTTGCGTACGGCCTTGTAGGTGTACTCGGGGTCGACTGTATATAACTGCATCGAGCGTGGCGTTTCCACGTCTGCAAACGTGGTCATGTGTAAGGTCTTTTCGTTGCCCTCGACGAGCGCGCGAGCGGTAATCATCTCGCAGACATACAGGCCCGACGAGGTCCCGGTCAGCGCTTCCTCAATTTCGCGGCACAGGACGCGAAAAGGCATGTTTGTCACACCTGCCATCGGAGCGAGGATGACAGGCGAGTCGAGATTGAGATTGCCGATGCGCAGCGTTGGGCGCGCGATCGGCTGTGGGGCCATTACCGGGGTCGTTGTCACGCCCGCCATTGTTCCAAGGCTGACGTGGAATTCCAAACATGGTCCGGGAGGGGGCGATCGTCGACAAGCGAAAAGATCACACTAACAGTACGGGGGTACTGGTGGGGGTGGGGGAATGTGGGGATTGGCCACGTCTGTTGTGTTGGCAAAGTGGGCAGGCGACAGCCTGACCTGTGCGATTAGCTTCGTTGCAAAGTTTTAGGGGTGAATTGGCAAATGCTGTGGCGTGGAAATGGAATCTGGGTCACAATATGCTGGAATGTAATAACTGACACCCCCTAGAACACTGAGGTGACTAATCACAATGAGCGATCGCATTCTCAATGACCAGCTGCGCGGCAAGGTCATGTCCGCCGAGGAAGCTGCCGAATTCATCAACAATGGCGACAATGTCGGCATCTCCGGCTTTACCGGTGCCGGCTACCCGAAGGTGCTGCCAAAGGCCATCGCAGAGAAGGCAAAGGCGGCACACGGCCGTGGCGAAGAGTTCAAGATCAACGTCTTCTCCGGCGCCTCCACCGCAGACGACTGCGATGGCGTGCTCGCTGAAGCAAACGCGATCAACTTTCGCACCCCTTATAACTCGGACCGCACCCTGCGCGGCCAGTTCAACTCCGGCGACGCGTTCTACTCGGATGTCCACCTCTCCCACCTCGGCCAGCAGGTCGTCCAGGGATTCTTCGGTGAGATGCAGGTAGCCATCATTGAGGCTGTCAAGATCAAGGAAGGCGGCGCGATCGTTCCATCGTCGGCTGTGGGCAACAACGTCGAGTACGTTGAGGCTGCTGACAAGGTGATCATCGAGGTCAACTCCTGGCAGTCCGAGGACCTCGAGGGCATGCACGACGTCTACGCGCCAGAGCGTCTGTGGGACCGCAAGCCATTCGAGATCGTCAACGTGGGCGACCGCATCGGCGAGACCGTGCACCGCATCGACCCATCCAAGATCGTCGCCGTCGTGGCGACCAATGAGGCCGACCGCAACGCGCCATTCAAGGCGCCAGACGAGGTTTCTGAGAAGATCGCTGCGAACTTCCTGCAGTTCCTCGAGGACGAGGTCGCGGCAGGCCGCCTGACCTACGACAACTACATCATGCAGTCCGGCGTGGGCAACGTTCCCAACGCCGTGATGGCAGGTCTGTTGGACTCCAAGTTTGAGAACATCACCGCCTACACCGAGGTCATCCAGGACGGCATGCTGGACCTGATCGACGCAGGCAAGATGTCCATGGCATCCGCAACCTCCTTCTCCCTGTCCCCAGAGGCAGCTCAGCGCATGAACGATAACGCTGACTTCTACAACAAGCACATCATCCTGCGCCCACAGGCGATCTCGAACCACCCAGAGATCATCCGCCGCGTCGGCCTGATTGCTACCAACGGCCTGATTGAGGCCGACCTGTTCGGCAACGTGAACTCCACCAACGTCTCCGGCGCGAAGGTGATGAACGGTATTGGCGGCTCCGGTGACTTCACCCGTAACGCCTACATCTCCTCCTTCATCACCCCATCCGTGGCGAAGGACGGCGCGATCTCCTGCATCGTTCCATTCTCCTCCCACATCGACCACACCGAGCACGACGTCATGGTGATCGTGACCGAGCAGGGCTACGCGGACCTGCGCGGGCTGGCACCACGCCAGCGCGCAAAGAAGATGATCGAGGTGGCGCACCCTGACTACCGCCCACTGCTCGAGGAGTACCTGGAGCGCGGCATGGCCAACGGTGGGCACACCCCAGTGGACCTGGCAACCGCCTTCGAGTTCCACACCCGTCTGGCAGAGACCGGCACCATGAAGAAGTAACACACTTCTCGGCCCATCGGGCCGTATCGCCCCGGCTGCACAATCCTTGACTGAAGAGGATGTGCCGCTGGGGCATTTCTTTTTAGTGGAACTTAATATGATTTAAGGGTTAGTTAATCTGCATGACCCAAAAAGGGGGTAGCTAGATTAGTTCTAGAGATATGTTGTATTGATTTGGGTGGCGTATGTTTCTACACCTGACGTCGGACGAGACGGGGTGATACCAGCAGGCAGAGTGATTGAAGTGAGGTCTGGCCCCCTCGCTGTGGTAAGACTTTTCTCGTGAAATTCGCAGGCGCCAAACTGGATTGTCCATACTTTAGAATTTTAAACTAATCTTAGGTTGTGTTAATCTGAGTGCTGTTAATTCGCAGTTTCATGCCCGTTAACCACACCTTTGCTCAATGGGTGCTGGCCCCGGAAGGGTCGCCCTTGCAGCGAGGCAGGGCGGATCATCATGCATTCAAGGACACGATTATGGCAATGGCTTTGCGGAGTACCGCTCGAGGATTTCCTGCTCTAACCGGCGGGGCACGGACCTACCTTTATCGGCCTCTGAAGCGAATCGGTGATCTTGCTATCTCCGCAGCTGCACTGATCGCCCTCGCACCTGTGATGGCGTGCGTGGCCTTGGTGATCAAGCTGGATGATGGTGGACCAGTCCTCTTTAAACAGCGCCGCATCGGATATCAAGGTGAGGATTTCACGATGCTGAAATTTCGCACCATGCGGACGGATGCCGAAGACATCCTCCCGGAAGTTACGCACGATATCGCAGGTACTGAGTTAGAGGCCGAGCCCAAGCTGTTCAAGCTTAAGGATGATCCGCGCATCATTAGATCAGGGAAATTCCTCCGTCAGTCCAGCATCGATGAGCTGCCCCAACTATTTAATGTACTGGTAGGGCAGATGAGCCTGATCGGCCCGCGGCCGCCTCTACCGCGGGAGTACGCGCAATATTGCGACGAGGAGAAACGTCGGATGAGCGTCAAGCCAGGTTTGTCGGGACTCTGGCAGGTGATGGGCCGCTCTAACCTGTCGTGGGAAGAGACAATCGAGCTCGATTTGTATTATGTAGAAAACCGCAATACTTCACTAGATTTAAGTATTTTCTTCAGAACATTTAAAGTCGTTTTGTCACGGGATGGGGCTTATTAGTGCAGACGATCCCCAAGAAAAGCCACCGTCGTCGCCCGCCGACACTCTAGATCACTCTGGATCACTCTATCGATTAAAGACAAGAAGGCCTAAGACTATGTGTAAAGGTAAAAACCAGCGGAAGGATGTCGTCGGGTACGCACCCGGCGGATTCGACATGCTTCACATTGGCCATCTCAATATCCTGCGTGCTGCCCGGGAACGCTGTGATCGGCTCGTCGTGGGCGTTGCTACTGATGAGTCACTGATCCGCATGAAGGGGCGGCCGCCGGTCGTTCCTCATTCAGAGCGCATGGAACTGATCGCTAGCCTGCGCTTCGTCGACGAGGTGATTACAGACGTCGATCAGAATAAGAAGGTCGCATGGGAGCGGCATCCGTTCGACGTGCTGTTTAAGGGCGATGACTGGAAGGGAACCGACAAGGGCAACAAGCTTGAGGCGGAGCTCGCTTCCGTGGGAGCACGGGTGGAATATCTGCCTTATACCCCCTCTACGTCATCGACGATGTTGCGAGAGTTCCTGTCTCAAGAAATTCAAAGTGAGGACGTGCCGACGACCGCCGAGGAAAGAGCTCGATCATAGTGACGACGAAGCAACCACGGACTACCGACGACGAGCAGTCGGCCCAGCACCGTTCCCGCGCGCAGCGCTATGCCTGGGCGATCGCATCCCTGTCAGCGGCCCAGAAACCAGCGCAGGGCGTGCCTGCATACACTAGGTGGATCAACCGGCGTGGAGCTCGCATCGTCGCCGCATTCGCGTACTCGATGCGATGGACCCCGAACATGGTCACGGGCATCTCGGCAGGGCTGTCTTTGGTCGGTATGGTGCTGCTCATCGCGCTAGAACCTGCGTGGTGGGTTGGTGTGATCGTCGCGGTGTTTCTCGCGGCCGGGTATCTTTTCGATTCTGCTGATGGCCAACTCGCACGTGTCAGTGGCTCGTCATCGGTGACGGGGGAGTGGGTTGACCACGTGGTTGACGCGTTTCGATCGCCGGCTATCCATGTTGCGACGGCCATCGCCATCATGGTGCATCGCCCTGAATTGGCGTGGCTGGCCGTCGTAGCGCTGGTTTACTCGCTGGTCACCAGCGGGCAGTTCCTCAGCCAGATTCTTGCAGAGGCGTTGGTGCGGAAAGCCGGCCGCCCGCAGACCCGCGGGGGGAATCTGCGATCGTGGATCCTGCTGCCCACAGACCCCGGGGTGTTGTGCTGGATGTTTATCCTGTGGGGTGCCGCACCATTTTTTACAGTGGGCTACGGTCTCCTCGCGGTCATCAGCGCGGCGCACGCAATGGTGTCGCTGACTCGTCGATACGCGGACTTGCGCGCAGTTGATGCCAGCGCCAAGGAGGCAGCGAGTGCCTAGGCTTAGCGTGATTCTCCCCGCCCGCAACGCCGAGGACACCGTGGCGCGCGCTGTGTCCTCGACGCTGCGGGCGCTGCCTTCTGATGCGGAGCTGGTCGTGCTTGACGACGGGTCCACCGACAATACGGCTGACCGTGCGGTCGAGGGCGGAACTTCTAAGGGCGTCGTCGATAAGCGTCTGCGCGTCGAAAGCGAAGATACGCCCGGTGGGATTGCGACGGCGCTCAATTGGTTGCTGGAGCACACGGATTCGGCGATTGTGGCCCGGATGGACGCCGATGACGTGAGCCTGCCCACGCGGTTTCGGGCAGAACTCCGCGCGTTAGACAACGGCGATGATTATGTGTTTCCCCAGGTGATCAACGTGACTGGAAGAAAACTCAGCCCGGCAGCACCGGTGCCCATCCCACCGACGGTGTTCCCGCTGCACCTGCTGCTGACCAATCCTGTATCGCACCCGGCGATGGTGGCACGCCGTCACGCGCTCGACGCGGTCGGCGGGTACCGCGAGGTGCCGGCCGAAGACTATGACCTCTGGATGCGTGCAGCACTCGATGGTGCTTCGCTGCGTCGGATGGCAACGTGGGGCCTGCTCTACAGCCAGCATCCGGGGCAGATTACGGCGTCGGAGTCCTGGCGGAATTCTTCCTGGCGCAACCCGGCCCAAGCCGAGGTATTCACCAAGCTCAGTCAGCAACTTACCGGTGTTGCGTTGCAAAGAATTGTTGCGATCGCGCTCACGCCTAGCGACGAGAGAACACGTCTCCTCGCCGAGTTTGAACGCGCTATCACCCCAGTGATTGCCCGTGTCCCCGCTCCCCATCGCCAATTCCTCCAGCGTAAACTGCGCGGACGCCTGCGGTGGGCACGCGAGTTTCACAATGGCGGATCTATTCACGAAAACCACCTCTGAGGACAGTTATGCAGACAGAAAATTATATTGAAAACGCATCCCTCGGTTTCGACCAGGTGGGGCGCATCCTTCGTCGTCGAAAAGCGTGGATCGCTGTGGGGATCGTTGTGGGCATGCTGGTAGCACTCGGCGTGCTCTTGTTCGTGCCGAAGCAGTACACAGCGACGACCCACGTGCACGTCACTCCCGTTGGGGCCGCGGCGAGGTCCGGGGCATCCAGCGACGCTCTTGATATGTCGACGGAGCGCCAGCTCGCTGAATCTGCAAAAACGGCAGAGGCTGCCGCACACGCCCTGGGGATCGGTTGGTCCAGCGAAGAACTCCTCGAAAACACCGAGGTCGGCGGCGACTCCGAGAGCACGATTTTGCGTGTTTCGTTTACTGGGAAGACCCCGCAGCGTGCCACCGCCGGGTCGTCGGCGATGGCCGAGGCCTACCTCCAAGTTGGGGCAGACGCGGTCGCGCAGCGCAACGAGAACCTGATGCGTTCACTAGACGAGCAGATCATCCAGCAGGAGGGCGCCCTTGAAACGCTACAGATGGCGGCGGCGATGGGCGGCACGACCGAAGGGGTCCAGGCCGAGTCGCTGCGCCGTGCTATTGCTGACCTGCAGCAACGCAGAATGGAGCTGAGCAGCAGCGCGGGGCCTACCGGAGAGATCGTCACATCTGCAGACGCCAACCGCATCGACGCATCCCCGTCCACGCTGCGCACACTCGCGCTTGGCCTCGTCGGGGGTCTCGCGCTCGGTGTCCTTCTGGCCCTCATCGTGCAGGCAGCGGCGCGCCGACCCGCCGACAGCACCGAGGTTGAACAGCTGCTCGGTGTTCCGGTTTTCCGCCCCGTAGCACCCGAAGAACACAGCGACCGCTGGCAGTTGGCCAGCGAATTCGCCCGTCATGCGGCAGGAGATGGCGGACGCATTACGTTGCTTATCGACGACCACGACTCCACCTCGATCGACGCAGCAAACGCCATCGCGGCCTCCCTTGACGCCGATATTAGCGGCCTGCATGCGAGCTGGGCCAAGGCGATTCACGCCGCGGGCAGCGCTGGCTCGGTTCTTGTGATTGTTCCCCGCGAATGGACCAAGGTTGCACTGCAGCGTTTGAGGGATGACCTTTTCCACGTAGACGCCCGCGTCATCGGTGCCGTGGTGTCGGATGCTCCCGCTGACCAGATCGTGGACTGAGGTGACAGGCATGCCAACTTCCCAACCACTCATCGGGATCGTTGAAGCGAAGTCGCGAGAGCTGACCGTGCTGTCCGGCACCCTCGATGCGTCGGAAGCCTGGGTCGTGGTGCGTGACGACGATGCCACCGCCGGCTACCACCAGCTGACTGGGTGGGAGTCCACCGAGGACTTAATCGACTCCGCGCTCCACGCCGCTGCCAATGCGTCGACATACCGCGCCTGGACCACAGGCGGCGGCGCAGAAGTGAAAGCCACGGTGATTATCTGCACGGTAGGCACCAACCCGCTACTTCCTCGAGCAGTCGAGGCGGTCTTAGCCCAACAGCATGCACATTTCGAACTCATCGTGGTGGATAATGCTCCCTTCACAGGGCGCGTACCCGCAGCGCTTTCCTCCATCGATGACCCGCGGCTGCGCATTGTCGACGCTCCTCGTGCGGGTTTATCCCATGCCCGCAATGCCGGAGTCGATGCTGCCCGCGGAGAGATCATCGCCTTCACCGACGATGATGCCCAAGTCCATCCCGGCTGGTTGAGCGCGCTACTCGACGTGTTCGCGGCCGACCACGCCGAACAAGCCGATCACGCTATCGGTGCGGTGACGGGACCTGTTTTTCCTGCGGAGTTAAAGCACGAATCCCAATGCTTCTTTGAAGCACGCGGCGGGTTTCCGAAAACTCTGGAACCCACAGTGTGGGCTGCGGGACACCCAACAGAGGACGCTGCCCGGTTCGGCGTTCCTGGCGACGGCGGCCCCCTATTCCCGGTGACCACCGCACGGGTCGGCGCAGGAGTATCCATGGCGTTTCGTCGTCACGTGCTTGCCCAGATGGGGCCTTTCGATACCCGCCTCGGCGCTGGGACAAAGACGTGCGGCGGCGAAGACCTGGACTCCTTCGCGCGTGTCCTGCGCCTGGGATATGTGATCGTGACCACGCCCGACGCAGTGATCCACCACGTGCACCGGCGTGACTTTGACGGGTTGATGAAACAAACCTATGGCGACGGGGCAGGCATGGCTGCGCTGCTCACCAAGTCTGTGCTGACCCACCCCGCGTCGTTGCTTACGCTGGCGCGCCGGGTTCCTGCTATCGCACGGCGCGTTGCGCCAGGCTCCGAACGAATCACAGGTACCGAACCAGGGGTGCCGCCTGAGCTCACGCGCAACGAGGTCCGCGGGTTTCTGCGTGGCCCCTGGCTTTTCTTGGCTGAGGCGCTGAAACAACGCCGGTTGAGGCGATAGCTGTGCCATCGATAGTGAAGTCTGTGCTACCAGCCTGGCCGGTGACGCTGCCTTTCGCCGCGTATGTGCTGTGGTGGCTTCTCGGCGTCGGTGATTTCATCTGGATCATCGCAGGCCTTGCGATTGTGCTGACCTGGGTGGGGCGGTCTAACCTCCGATTCCCGATGGTGATGTGGCTGTGGGTGCTGTTCCTGATCTGGGTGGTGGCGTCCCTGATCATGAATGACACCTCCGGCAGGTTGCTTGGCGCGGTCTATCGGCTTCTGCTCTATGCCAGTGCGGGATTATTCGCACTTCATGTGTATAACGCGCGGACAGCCCTTTCTGGAATCCGCATGGGTTCAGCCCTGGTGTGGTTCCTTGCTGGAATGTCGGCGGCGGGATATCTGGCGCTGGCGCTGCCGGAGCAGACTATTCGTACTCCGATGTCCTATCTCGTCCCGGCGTCGTTGCAGAACAACGAGCTCATCGCTGACATGGTGATCCGCCAGACCACCCACTGGGATCCGCAGGCCTGGATCGAACAGTCCGTGCGGCCGGTAGCCCCGTTCCTCTACGCCAATACCTGGGGCAATGTGTACTCGCTTGTTTTGCCCTTAGTGTTGGTCTACCTCTGGGTAATGTGGCATACGCGACAGCGGTGGTGGATCCTTGGCGTAGTTATCGCCAGCGTGATTCCCGCGCTGGCCACTCTGAACCGAGGCATGCTTGTTGGTTTGGCTGTGGTCGGATTCTGGGCCGCGGTTCAGGGCGTGCGCCGAGCCGCCTTTGTGGCCACTGGCGCATGGGTGCTGGCTGGCGTCGCGGCGTTGGGCGCATGGCTGGTGTCCCCGTTCGGCCTGAATCTGTTCACCCGCGTTGCAAACACGGCCTCTACTGAGGATCGCGGGGAGCTGTACCGCGCAACCGTGAGCGGCACGACGGAATCGCCCCTTTTTGGTTTTGGTTCGCCGCGTCCGGCGGCTGAACCGTGGCTGCCATCTTTAGGCACACAAGGGCAACTGTGGACCGTGATGTATTCGCATGGCTTCGTCGGTCTCGCCCTGTTCCTGGGGTTCTTGTTGCTTGTCCTCGTTATGTTGGTACGGCGCCAGGATCCCGTCGGGGCGGTGTTGGGCGGGATCATTGCCGCCACCATCGTGGAATCTCTGTTCTACGGAATGATGACGGGCATCTTTGTCACGATGGTTGCCGTTGGGCTCGGTTTGCGCAGCGACACCATCATTAACAGTTCGGATCGTCCGGGAATGACAGCTCGGACAGCGTCCAGGAATCACCGGCAGCGGTGAAGGTGAGGAGCATGCGGGAGCGAGCCTGCGCGTTGGGAGAGGTGACATCATCGCCATTCTCGTCGAGTGTGCGCACTGCCGAGTTATCCACGCACACCTCTTTAATCACGGTGCCGGGAGCGGGGGAATCAACCTGGCGTTCATCGACGATGGTGACGTCCCCCTCCATGCGCAGCCCTTCGTTTTCCAGCTCGATTTGCTGGTTTTCAAAGTCTTCGAGGGCTTGGCCCGATAGGACTTGTGACAGATCGCGCACCACCGTGGGCTCAGCCAACACGGAATGCACCGAGTTGAGTGTGTCCTCGATAAAGACCTCATCGACCTCGGGGGAGGGGTCCACTGCCGGAACAGGCGCGCCGGTAGTGGTGTCGGCTTCCTCTTCCGCGGGGGCAGATTCGTCGGTCGCTGCTTCGGACCCAGCCTCCGTAGTTGAAGGGTCAGTTGGGGACGATGCGGAGCCACAGGAGCTGAGCACCAAAGTAAGGCCAAGGACGCTGGCGGACTTGAACAAACGGGACAAGCAAGCTGACATGAAGACTTCGATTCTAAGGGGAGACTTGTCTTTCCTGAGTGAAAAGAGCGATTTTACATATGTCAATTAAATATTATTCTAAGGTGCCGTCCTGGCATAATCTAGACAATCACTGTGGTGAATTGAAATCGCGACGTGGGATAACCAGCGTAGGAAAGGGGAGCGTGTGAGCGACACTAACCAGGAGCGCAGCGGCCAAGGCCCAGCCACGGTGGAGCGAGGCAAGCTCGCCCGTGGCAGCGCGCTCAGCTTCGTCGGCTCCGCAACTAGCGCGCTGCTCGGCTTTGCACTAACCATCGTGATTTCGCGCCTGCTCGGGGCAGACGGCGCCGGTATCGTTTTCCAAGCGACTGGCGTGTTCGCGGTGATCATGGCGTTCGCCAAATTCGGGATGGACTCCACCTCGGTCTACCTGCTTCCGCGCTTGCTTATCGACGATCCCCGCGCGGTCCGCGGAGCAATCAATGCGAGCCTCTGCATTTCGCTGGCCGTCGGCGTCGTGTTGGTCGCGGTGATGGAGATGCTCGCTCCTTGGATTTGGGGCGAAAGTCAAGAAGGGTTACTGCGATCTGTGCAGGCCATCATGCTTTTCGTACCATTCGGGGCTGTATTCCTCATCTTGTCGGCCGTCCTCCGCGCCTTGGGCTCTGTCGTTGAATATGTGATGGTAGCCAACGTTGCCGTGCCGGTTCTGCGCCCGCCATTTGTCGCGATCGCGGCTGTAGCAACGGGCTCCGCCGTGGTGGCCAGTGTGGCCTGGGCTGTTCCGCTTGTGATCATGGCTCTCATTGCTGGCATGCTGGTGCTTCGTCGTGTGCGCGGCATCGAGGAGGGCGTGCCTGGCCCCTTCTTTCCAGAAAAGGAGCAGTGGCGAGAGATTTGGAAATTCTCCATTCCTCGCACGATCGCAGCCGGGCTTGAGCAGGCCATCGTGTGGGTGGACGTGCTGCTCATCGGGTGGTTGGCCAGCGACTATGCTGCTGGGGTCTACGGGGGTGCGTCGCGCTTCGTTCAGGCAGGGTTGCTTGTCGACGCCGCGTTGCGCGTGATTGTGTCGCCCCGGTTCTCGGCCCTCCTGCACAAGGGTGAAATGTCCCAACTCAAAGAGCTCTACGTCACCGCATCCTCGTGGCTCGTCCTGCTCGGTACCCCCGCCTACGTTCTCCTTGCTTTCTTCTCGCCTGCATTTCTGCAACTTCTCGGCGACGAGTTTATTGACGGCTCAGCCGCACTGAGCATTCTCGCCGTGGGGATGGCGATAACTTTTCTCGCCGGCAACATCCACTCCATGCTGATCATGAGCGGGCGATCAGGCTGGGCGGCAGCCAACAAATTCATCGTCCTGATTACCAATATTGTGGGCAACTTGCTGCTCGTGCCCCGTTTTGGCATCGAGGGGGCGGCGCTTGTGTGGGCGTTCTGCATGGTGTTGGATGCGTGCTTGGCCCTGGTGCAGGTCAGGGTGTTCCTCCGGATCACGCCAAGCGCGATCGATGTGCTTCGGCCACTGTTCATTGTTGTTGGCTCTTTCGGGCTGCCTGCCTTAGTCGCGGTGCCCACTGTGGGTAATTCATTTGCTGGGCTTGCGGTGACACTTGTGGTTGGAGGCGTGCTCTATGTTGCAGCCTGTTGGTGGCAGCGGGGCCCCCTCCGGATCGACGGTCTGCGGTCCATCGCGAATCGTCGTCGTTAAGCGTGGGGTGTTCCTATCTAGTTAGTCAAGCCATCGGTTTGCGCATTGCCAAGACTGTGGCAGAAATCTTAAGATTAGCCCCTGGAAATTAACTAAGCGTTTCCACGACCACTAGAAACGCGAAAGACTTGGGATGACTGTTTTTCAATGATCATGGCGATGACCTGGCTCCTCGCTGGGTTCGCCGTGTTGTGGGTGGACATTAAAGCCTGGCAAGAGACCTTGCCTGAAAATAAGTGGATTGGAATTCGGACTACAGCCCTTCTCGCTAGCGATGAGGCGTGGAGCGAAGGGCATAAAGCTGCAGCAGCGTACTTAAAGGCGAGTAGCATTCCACTGTTTATAGGTGCAATTATCTGTGTGGTAGCCGATGATTCCTTCATCGGCTGGGTAAGTCTGCCGGTTGTCATCATTTTCACTGCCTTAGTTTTGATCGCTTCTAAAAAGGCTCATTCGGCTGTGGGTGAGTGATGCTCTAGGGGCGCAGGCCGCCGATCGCGTTAATCCTTCTGGATTTTTGATGGGGAATCCGTCTGGCTGCGCCCGCCTGAAGGATGAGGGCGTCCGTTTGTTTGCGTGCGCCGGCTTGGTTTGCAAATAGTCCGCGAAATGGTCGGGGCGCTTCATCGTCGCATCGACGGTGCCGTAGCCAGAGCTGACAGTTGTGGTGTATGACCCGTTGCAATGATTGACACCATGTACATCGTCGATGTGGGCTGTGGTCTTGCGGTCGGGGTCCGGGTATCCCAGAGGTGCGTTAATCTCAGCCTGCAAGCTCGCTCTGCTCTCGTTGTCCCTGCTCGGGTCGTGACCTTTCTTTGATCACGTGATCATCATTATCAGTGAAACTCCTTTTAGGATCAGGCTCCTATGAGCAGTTGGAGTATGTCACTGCCTTCGGCGGCATCACCCCCGGATCTTTTTCAGACAGGCGAATAAGAGCCAAACCTAGGCCGGCGACAAGTTTTCCCATCCCGGGGGATATGAGGGAACGGAATAGACATCCCTGCCCCGATCGGGGGCGGTGCAATCAATCTTCGGGCCCCCTCCGGTGGAACTAACTCCAACGTAGATCGCGTTGGCCGCTCCGAAATACGCAAGTTATAAAGACATCTACCTGCGATATCCCATTCCTGAATATAAGAAAACACCTGAGAATACGCTATGATTATCCGTCGAGATTGACATCCGTTTCTTATCTTTGTTCGGTCTGTCTTTTCTCGCCAGTAGCCACGAGTATCCCAATAAGGCGGTTTAAGTGAAGTTGCATAGCGTCGTCCTGGCTCTTGCCATGAGCATGGTGATTGCTCTGGGAGTAGTCCCAGTCCCGAACACAGGACAACCGCGCGCGGTCGCTCAAGAAGGCGTGTCGACGACACCACGGGACGGATCCTCTCCGGAACGCGCAGCTGCCTCGTGCTGGGCGATCAAACAGGAGAATCCGCGCAGTCAAGATGGGCGCTACTGGCTCTTAGCCCCGAACATGGATGCTCCTCAAGAGTTCTTTTGTGATCAAACCATGGATGGCGGTGGCTGGGTCATGATCGGCCGCGGGCGCGAAGGGTGGGACACCTACCCGCAGGGTCAGGGAGACCCAGCAAGCCTGACTCGCCGCGACCGTACCCCAGAGGACTTTGCCCCTGTCCAGCTGCCTGAGGACACCATTAATGGTTTGCTGTCAGGACGTGATGTGAAGTCGCTGCCCGAGGGCTTCCGCGTCGTCCGCGCCACCCGTACCAGCGGTGGCCCATGGCAAAACGTCGACATCATTCCTGATCGCATGGGGGAGTGGACGTGGGCCCTCCCCACCGAGGAGACGGGACGCTTCCGAATCAACAACTCTGGGTGGCGCGCAACCGGAGTGATGGACCGGGCCTTCGGACAGAACAACGGCACGGGCGCAGTCGACCTACTCATGAGCCCAGCCCGTAACTACCAGGGTGGCTTTGGGTTCGGCTACACCGTCAGAGGAAATACCAGCCCCACGAACTACCTCTGGAGCGCGAACGGTAGGTCCGCGTTGCCTTACTCAGAGGTGTACCTGCGTCCGCAGATTGCTAACGACGATGCCGGGTTCCGTGCCGTTCCTGATACGGGCACGCAGGTCCAGGAGCAGCGAGCACTGGTCTCAAATTATTCGGCGCCGACGGACTGGGGTGTCACCGGCAACCTCAACGGGCGCACCGCGGAGGGGAACTCGCCGGCTCAGGCGTTCGCTCAAATTGGCGACACAATTTTCGTCGGTGGCAACTTCACGCACGCCACGCAACGGTCCACACGTAGTGATGTGCCAAGGACAGGCCTGGCTGCCTTCGATAAGGACACCGGCGAGCTCCGCCATGAATTCAACGTAAAGCTCGACGACCAGGTGAAGGCCCTGTTGGCGATGCCCAACGGAAAGCTCTTGGTCGG
>NZ_JBHWRP010000098.1:0-15125 GCF_043426755.1 Corynebacterium sp.
GTCATGCAGGAGGGCGGTAACTTCGTCGAGATCCAGGGCACCGGCGAGCACGGCCTGTTCGGCCGCAAGGAACTCGACGAGATGCTCGACGTGGCCCAGGCTGGCTGCGAGGAGCTGATCGCCGCCCAGAAGGCAGCGTTGGGATGGTAGAAATCCTGGTTGCTTCCGGCAACGCGAAGAAGTTGCGTGAGTTGGAGCAGGTCCTTATCGACGAGAACATCACGGGCGTGGAGCTTGTTTCGCTGCGTGATGTCGCCCCCTATGACGAACCCGTCGAAGATGGGTTGACGTTCGAGGGCAACGCCCTGATCAAAGCGCGGGCGGGAGCTCGTGCCACGGGTTTAGCGTGCGTGGCAGATGACTCGGGTCTCGTCGTCAAGGCGCTGCGCGGGATGCCTGGGGTGCTCTCCGCACGGTGGTCGGGCACGCATGGCGATGACAGCGCCAATAACTCTTTGCTGCTTGCCCAGATGCACGATATCGCTGTGCGCGACTGCGCGTTCGTCTCCTGCTGCGCCCTGGTCACTCCCGAGGGGCAAGAGTTTGTCGCTGAGGGCCGGTGGGAGGGCACGCTTCTCGACGAGCCACGTGGCGATAACGGTTTCGGCTATGACCCGTTATTCGAGCCGGCCGATACGCCTGGGCGCTCGTCGGCGGAGCTGAGCGCGGAAGAGAAAAACGCCCGCTCCCATAGGAAGCAGGCGTTGACTGAGCTGGCTCCGCATATCGCGGCACTGACCAGCTAGTGGCTCTTAGGGCTGGTTGAGCTGGAATTTGGTGGCCACCTCGTCGCGGCGCCATTTCTCGACGAAGAAGGAGAGGAATGGCACCACGCCACCGAGCACGGTGACTACCCACTGAGGCATGGTCCAGCGTGCTTTGAGCCCCAGGTTGAGTGCAGCCAAGAAGAAGAACAGGTAGCACCAGCCGTGGGCGATGGCGACCCAGTTCAGCGCGCCCACGTCCATGTGTAGGATGTATTCCATCACCATGCGGATGACTAGGAGCAAGAGCATGACGCCGGTGACCCACGCGGTGATTGAGAAAAGCGTCAAGGCCTGTTTGACGCGACGCTTGCGCTCAGGATGGATCTTGGGTTGGTTTGCTGATGTCATTTAGGAACTTTCTTCGTCAGTCTTCGTCAGTGTTGTGGCCGCGCCGCGGTTGATTGAGAGCGTTGAATTCGGCCACATCGATCTCGGGGCGTGAGGGGAGGAATTCCTCGTCGATTTCCGTCATGGCTGGCTCGCCGTCTTCGTCACCGAATTCTTCCAAATCGGCCTGGTAGAGGTAGTCCAAGTCGTCGACCGCGTTTTCCGCATCGATTTTCTCGTTCTCCATCTTGATGCCCATCCGATAGGCGTAGACGAAAAAGAAGCCGAACAGGGGCCACTGCAGCGCATAGCCTAGATTTTGGAAGGTGCCAGAACCGGACTGGAAGCGGGTCCACTGCCACCAGGCCAAAAGGATTGTGGTGATGACGGCAAGAATGAGCAGGATGACGTGCCACGCCTTGATTTTGATCCGTTGGCGCTTGGGGGCAGGCTCCTGCCGATCGACGTGTTCCTCCATTGAATCACTCACCGTTGAATCACTCACTGTCTCACTCACACCAGCGAGTCTAGCAATTCCTCCAAAAGTTGTAGAATCCGTGCTGGTATGTCCCGATTTTTGGTGGGGCAGTGCGACATGTACACTAGAGCGCAGCCTCGGGCTTGTGGCGGAATTGGCAGACGCGCTGGATTTAGGTTCCAGTGTCTTCGGACGTGGGAGTTCAAGTCTCCCCAGGCCCACAGCATAAAATGCGCCCATCCATAGTGGATGGGCGCATTTGCTATTTAATCCTTGGTGCCATCTGTCTCGCCGGCTTCCTCAATATATTCGCCGGTTTCGTAATCGAAGTCCACGGGGTTGCCGTCCTCGTCGGTACGCGTGTACCACTCCGTGTGCTCCTCGGCGGTGGAGTCGAAGTCGGCGCCGGCTGCGTATTCTGAGTCCGCGTCGGTTTCCTCGACGGGGATGCGGAAGTTATCGCCATATTTCTGTACGCCGGAGCGCACCGCGTTGGACACGGCGGCCCGGGCGAACTGGTTCCTGATCACGAACGGATCATTGCGCAGTTCCTTCACCAAAGCCACACACATGCCGATCAAGATCACGGCGAAGGGCAGTGCCGTGACGGTGATGAAGTTCTGCAGGCCCTGCAGTGCATTGGAGCCGCCAGAGAGCAGAATCACCACGGCAATACCAGCCATGCAGATGGCCCAGAATGCGGTGACCCATTTCTTCGGGTTCGGGTCGCCACCTTGGGACAGCTGCGAATTGACCAGTGATGCGGAGTCGGCCGTGGTGATAAAGAAGACAGCCAGCATGATGATCACGATCGGCGCGACGATCTCCGCCCCGGGCAGCTGCTCGAGCACGCGGAAGAAGATGTGCTCCGGAGCAGGCAGGCTGTCGGCGGTGCCATCGGGTGCGATGGTGCCGTATTCGCGCTGCAGCCAGATCGTCGTTCCGCCCAGCAGCACGAAGGCGGAGACGATGATCGCCGACGGGATGAACAGCACCCCGAAAACGAATTGTCGGATGGTGCGCCCGCGCGAGATCTTTGCGACGAATACCCCCACAAATGGTGACCAGGACACCCACCAAGCCCAGTAGAAGGTGGTCCAGCTGGAGAGGAAGGATTGCATCTCC
Organism: Corynebacterium sp.; assembly: GCF_043426755.1. Taxonomy (GTDB): domain Bacteria; phylum Actinomycetota; class Actinomycetes; order Mycobacteriales; family Mycobacteriaceae; genus Corynebacterium. The sequence continues at coordinate 2,698 of NZ_JBHWRP010000098.1, forward strand.
TCGCCCTGCGCCATGTTGGCCGCCAGCATCTCGGGGCTGGAGCCGATGTATTCGATGATGGTCGCCGGCAACACGTTGGCCAGAAAGGCCGTGGGGCCCACGACGAAGAAGAAAAGCGCCAGTCCGACGGCTAGTACCAGGTTGATGTTCGACAGCCAGCGGATCCCCTTCGCCACGCCAGAGACCGCCGAGACAATCGTGCCGATGGTCAGGATCACGATGATGCCCAGCGCCAGCGCATTGCCTTCTGGCGACCAGCCGGAGACAACTTCCACGCCGGCCGAAATCTGCAGGGCGCCGATGCCCAGAGAGGCCGCAGTGCCGAACAGGGTAGCGATGATCGCCAGGGAATCAATGATGCGGGCGGGCACGCTTTTCGACGAAGGATTCTTGAACAGTGGCGTCAAAATGGAGCTCATCAAAGGCACACGCCCTCGTCGATAAGAAACGTAGGCGACGCTGAGCCCCACGATCGCGTAGATGGCCCAGGCGTTGATGCCCCAGTGCATGGCCGACTGCGCCAGCGCGCCGGTGATGGCTTCTTCGGAGGCGGGCTCGTAGGAGCCAGGCCGCGGCGACAGGTAGTAGGTGGCAGGTTCAAAAGGGCCGAAGAAGATGATGCCGATACCGATACCGGCGGCGAAGAGCATCGCGGCCCAGGACAGGGTGGAGTATTCCGGCTTCTCATTGTCGAGGCCCAGCGGGATCTTGCCGTATTTCGACACTGTCAAGAAGAGAAGGAAGAACATGAGAAACGCGGCCAGGGAGGTGAAAAGCCACCCCAGGTTGACCATCACCCAGTCCAAGGCGGCACTGGAAACCTCGAAGACTTGATCTGGGGCGGCGATGCCCCAAGCCACGAATCCAATAATGAGAAGCCCAACAATGGTGACGATCGGGATGTCGATCCGGTATCGGACCTTTTGGTCTTCAATAGACACGCCGGGGACGATCGCCGGATGGATCGAATGTGGATATTGTTGCATGGACGAAACAACGTCGTGGGCTCGTCTTTTCATATTTGCCATAGGAAAAACTTTCGAAAAATTACAAGTGCATGGTTAGGTTACCCTGTGGTGTAACCAACGGAGGCGAAATTACGATGAAGGCACTAAACCCTGAACTTGTTAGCTAGGCGAAATGACTTAGGGACGGGAAGCGGGTAGTATTTTGCGCCAAAGCAAAAGACGACGGTTCCCTCAACTTATGTGCTGGGCCTTAAACCTAGAAACCTAGCCTTTGTCCGTCTTCGACCACCCCACCAAGAGGAGAGCTCCACGTGAACGATCTGAGCAGCAACCAACGCGACGACCGCCTGATCGGCCAACTAGAAGGACCAGGCGGTGCAGGATTTGCACTCTCGTTCTCGGGGCAGGGATTCTCGTGGCTGGACACACTGAGCACAGCGCTGGCCACGGGGGTCACCGCGCCGCTGTCTGAGATCGTCGCAGGTACTGCCGAGCTGCTCGCTCCGCTTAACGACGAGCTGGCCGCCTTCTATCCCCACGGTTTTGACCCATTGGCGTGGGCCGACACCCCTCCTGCGTGCGATACCACTGACGCCGCGGTGAGCGTGCCCGGCATCCTTGTTGCTCAACTGGCGGTGGTGGAGTCGCTGAAACGTCAAGGCCTCGACGTCGGTGCACGTACTGCCGCGATCGGCCACTCCCAAGGCGTGCTGGCTGTGGCAGCCCTCGACAACAACCCCGCCGAGGTGCTGGCGATCGCTCGGCTGATCGGCGCGGCGATGACGCGTACCGCGCGTTCCACCGGACTGATCCGGACCGCTGAGACCTCGCCCATGCTGGCCGTGGGCCGCACCACCCGCGAGCATCTCGAACAAGTACTGGCGGGCACCGAGGCTGTGATCGGGTTGCGCAACACGCGCGATTCTTTTGTGGTGTGCGGTACTCCCGCCGAGATTGAGCTGGTTTCGGCGCGCTTGCAGGCCGCCGCCGATGCAGATAAGAAGGCCGTCGATGCGAAGGAGCGCGGCGGTCGCCCCTTCGCCCCGTCGCTGAACCAGCTGCGTGTCCAGGCTGCGTTCCACCACCCACAGATGCAGGCCGCCGCCGACCAAGTCGTGGCGTGGGCGGGTGCTGCAGGTATCGACGAGGCACTGGCCCGTGAGCTCGCTCAGCACGTGCTAGTCACCCCGATCGATTGGGTGGAGGAGACGCGCGCGCTTGCCGACGAGCAGGTGGCCTGGGTCTTGGAGCTCGGGCCGGCGGGTGGTGCTGCCGCGTTGACGCGCGCCAATACCGCAGGCTTGGGCATCGGTGTGGTGGCTGTGGACGATGTGGAGGGGCAAGCCCAGCTATTTGATGTCGGCCTTGCACCACGTCGCCCGCGCCCGTACTCCGATTTCGCTCCGCGCGTGGTCACCCGGGGCGGGGCCGGGCGCCTGCAGACCCGGTTTACTGAGGTCACTGGGCGCAGCCCAATCCTGCTGGCGGGCATGACGCCCACCACGGTTGATCCGGCGATCGTCGCAGCGGCAGCAAACGCTGGGTTCTGGGCGGAGCTAGCCGGCGGTGGCCAGGTCACCGACGAGATCCTCGGGGAGAACCTCGACCGCCTGAATGACATGCTGGAGCCCGGCGCGAACGCCCAGTTCAATGCGATGTTTTTGAATCCGCAGCAGTGGCGTATGCAGATTGAGGGCAAGCGTCTTGTCCCGCGTGCACGCGCCAATGGCGCGCCGATTGATGGGATTGTGGTTTCGGCGGGTATTCCTCCGCACGAGGATGCTGTCGCTTTGGTGCGCACTTTGCGCGATGAGGGTTTCCCGTGGGTGGCGTTTAAGCCGGGTGCGGTCGCGCAGATTTCTAAGATTTTGCAGGTGGCTGACGATCTTCCAGACACCCCGATCATTGTCCAGGTCGAAGGGGGCAAGGCCGGCGGTCACCACTCGTGGGAGGATCTGGATGAGCTGCTGATCGCTACGTACGAAGACATCCGGTCACGTGACAACGTGGTGCTGGCTGTCGGCGGCGGCATTGGCACCCCGCAGGCCGCAGCGGAGTATCTGACGGGCGCGTGGTCGCAGCGTTATGATCTGCCGGCTATGCCTGTCGATGGCATCCTCGTCGGCACCGCGGCCATGGCGACGAAGGAGTCCACGGCCTCTGATTCGGTGAAGCAGCTGCTGTCCCAGACCCATGGGATCGAGGGCTGGGTTGGCCAGGGCCAGGGGCGCGACGGTATGGCGTCGGCCCTGAGCCAGCTGGGCGCGGACCTTTATGAGATCGATAATTCTTGGGCGCGCGCAGGCCGCCTCCTAGACCGCTTCGTTGGGGATGCGGAGGGCGCCTTAGAGCACAAGGACGAGATCGTCGAGGCGTTGTCGCATACCTGCCGGCCTTATTTCGGCGATACCGATGAGATGACGTACGAGGCATGGCTTCGTCGTTACGCGGAGCTGTCCTACCTGGATGGTTGGGTCGACCGCACGTGGTACACCCGCTTTGCTGACATGCTCGCGCGTGCTGAGGCGCGCCTGCACCCGCAGGATTATGGCGAGTTCGTCCCGGCCGTTCACGCAGACGCAGATGCGGAGCCTAGGGCGCTTATCGACGAGCTACTGGCCGCTTATCCCACCGCGGCGACAACCACGCTGACTCCGTCCGATCAGGACTGGTTCATTGATCTGTGCCGCCGTCCCGGGAAGCCGGTGGGCTTCGTCGAGGAGATCGGCGCCGATGTGCGCCGCGGTTTCCGTACGGACAGTCTCTGGCAGGCTCATGACAACCGTTTTGATGCGGATGGTGTGTGCATCATTCCGGGCATCGTTGCTGTCGATGGCATCGAGCGTGTCGACGAGCCCGTCGCCGAACTTCTGTCCCGCTTCGAAAAGGCAGGCGTTGATGCAGCAGACACGCAGACGGTCGTCGATAAGCGCACCGCGTCTGAACTCATTGCTGCGGCACCGTCGCTGAACTGGGCGGGCCGTGAGCAACCGAACCGTTTCGCAGGGCTAGGTGAGCTGGTCGATATCGACGAGACCCATGCCGACGCCATCGTCAACGTGGACCAGGCGGAGCTGCGCATCCGGATCGAGGCCCCGCGCGATCCAGCGTTTAGCCCCATCGTCACTGCAGACGAGGCCGAGCGAGCCATGTTGGAGCTCACGCGGGTTGCCGCAGGTGGCGAACTCGCACCTGTCACCGATGGTGTTGCCCGCTGGAGCGCCGAACTGAGTGCTGCGCACCGCGCCGACTACGACAATGTGACTGCCGGCTACCTGCCTGGCGTGGGTGGGGGAGCGCCCGATGTGCTGGTCGGGAAGGCCTGGCCGGCCATCTTTGCCGCCGTGGCCGACGCGCGCATCCCAGGCACCGACCGTCTGGTCGTCGAAGGCATGCTGTCGCTGGTCCACCTTGAGCACCACCTCACCATGTTGCGCGAGATGCCCGACACCGCGAGCCTGCAGATCAGCGCGCGTGCCGACGACGTCTCCGATACCGAACTGGGCCGCGTTGTCGTCGTGCGCGCCGACATCACCGCCGATGGCGAGGAACTGGCGACCTTAACGGAGCGTTTCGCCATCCGCGGACGTGCCGGCTCCGCCACCGCCGACACCAACGCCAACGTATCTGTGCTGCCGAGCGTGAGCGAAGCCCCGCACTCCCACCGCTCCTACGCGCAACTGACAGCGCCGGAATCCCTGGTACCTTTCGCCATCGTCTCCGGGGACCGCAATCCCATCCACGTCTCCGGTGCGGCAGCGCAGTTGGCCGGCCTGCCTGGTGTGATCGTTCACGGCATGTGGACCAGCGCGATCGGGCAGCTCATGGCGGCCGAGGCTGGCGGGCGCGTGGTCGAATACACCGCCACTATGATCGCCCCCATCGCGCCGGGTGCTGAGCTGGAGGTGACGGTGGAGCGCACCGGCATCGATAACCGGCCGGGGCGCGAGGAGGTCCGCACCGTTACCGTGACCGCGGACGGCGAACTGGCGGTCACCGCCACCGCAGTGATGGCCGCGCCGACTACCTTCTATGGCTTCCCGGGCCAGGGCATCCAATCGCAGGGCATGGGCATGGACGCCTATAGCTCCAGCGCTGCCGCACGGGTTGTCTGGGACCGCGCCGACCGTCACACGCGCACTGCTTTGGGCTTTTCCATCCTGGAAATCGTGCGCAACAATCCGTCTGAGGTTGTGGTGGACGGTGAGGCCTTCCACCACCCGGACGGCGCACTGTTCTTGACCCAGTTCACGCAGGTCGCGATGGCCACGCTGGGCTGCGCGCAGATCGTTGAAATGCGCGAGGCAGGCGTGCTGAACGCGGAGGCGTTTTTCGCCGGCCATTCCGTCGGCGAGTACAACGCCCTGGCCGCCTATGCGGAGGTGCTGTCGCTGGAAGCCGTCGTCGAGATCGTCTATCGTCGCGGCCTCACCATGCACCGCTTGGTGGAGCGTAACGACGAGGGCGTGTCCAACTACGCGCTGGCCGCACTGCGCCCGTACCGCATGGGCCTGTCCGGCGATGATGTTGAGGCGTACGTAGCTGAGCTCTCGGAGCGCACCGGTGAGTTCCTGGAGATTGTGAATTACAACATCGACGGCCGCCAGTACGCCGTAGCCGGCACCCTGGCCGGGTTGCGCGCTCTTGCCGACGACGCCGAGACCCGTGGGCCGGGCCGCCAAGCCCTGGTGATGATCCCGGGCATCGACGTACCTTTCCACTCCTCCAAGTTGCTCGGTGGTGTGGACGATTTCCGCGAGCATCTCGATTCCTTGATTCCGCGGGACGTTGACCTGGATGTCTTGGCGGGGCAGTACATCCCGAACCTGGTCGCGCGCCCCTTTGAACTCACGCGCGACTTCACTGAGTCGATCGCCGATGTGGTCGACTCGCCATATATCGCAGAGATTTTGGCGGACTTCGATGCGGCTGCCGCCGACCCGGTCAAGCTGGGCCGTACCTTGCTGATCGAGCTTTTAGCCTGGCAGTTCGCCTCCCCAGTGCGCTGGATCGAAACCCAGGAATTGCTCCTGACCACCCTGGGTGTGGAGCACTTCGTCGAGGTGGGCGTGGGCGCTTCGCCAACGCTGGCCAACATGCTGGGCCAGACGTTGGCCCTGCCGAAGTTTGCCGGCACCGAGATCACGGTGCTCAACGTGGAGCGTGACCGCGCCGCAGTCTTTGCCACCGACGAGTTCGTCCGCGATGTCCCGGCTGCGGCAGGAGACGAGGCAGAACCCTCCGAAGAACCTGGACCAGCCGCAGAAACACCCAGCACGCCTGCAATGCAGGCAGCACCTGCTGGGCAGTCGCAAGAACGCCCGGCGGACATCACCTTCACCCCGGCCGACGCCACCGAAATGCTGATTAGCGTGTGGACAAAGGTCCGCCCAGACCAGATGGGTACCACCGATTCCATCGAAACCCTGGTGGAGGGCGTGTCCTCCAGGCGCAACCAGCTCCTACTCGACCTGGGCGTGGAGTTTGGCCTGGGCGCCATTGATGGCGCCGCCGACGCCGAGCTTGATGACCTGAAGGCGACCGTGACGAAGATGGCCAAGGGCTATCAGGCCTTCGGTCCGGTCCTGGGCGATACCGTGGCGGATTCTTTGCGCCGCATCACCGGGCCGGCTGGTAAGAAACCGGCCTATATCGCCGAGCGCGTTACCGGCACGTGGGAGCTTGGGCCCGGCTGGGCAGACCACGTCACCGCCGCCATTGTGATGGGCACCCGCGAGGGCGCCTCCCTCCGCGGTGGCGAGCTAGCAACATTGCCGCAGGTATCGTCGGCAAGCGATCTGGATGCGCTGATCGACGCCGCTGTCGAAGCCGTCGCCGCTTCCCGTGGACTGTCCGTGGCGTTGCCGCAGGCAGGAAACGCAGGTGGCGTGGTCGATTCGGCCGCGCTGGGTGAATTCGCGGAGCAGTTGACGGGGCAGGAGGGCGTGCTGGCGGAGACCGCGCGTGAGCTGCTGCGTCGCCTCGGCCACGATCACGTCATGTCCGAAACCTTTGAGGACAGCGACGACAACCTGCTCGACCTGGTCACCCGCGAGCTGGGATCCGATTGGCCACGCCAGGTGGCACCGCGTTTCGACGCGCGCGAGGCAGTGCTTATCGACGACCGCTGGGCCACCGCGCGCGAAGACATTGCCCGCGGACTCGACGTTGACGTCACCGGCGCCGGTGAAGCCGTGGCGCTGATCGCTGAGCACTACGGCAAGACCGAGCAGGCCGCCCAGGCCCGTGACATGCGCCCGCTGGAATATGCCACGGACGTGGCTGTGGTCACCGGCGCCTCACCGAACGGAATCGGCGCCGCCGTGGCAGGAAAACTGCTGGAAGGCGGGGCCACCGTGATCGCCACCACCTCGAACCTGGGGCATGCGCGCCTGGAGTTTTATAAGCAGCTCTACCGCACCCATGCGCGCGGCACAGCGAAGCTGTGGGTGGTGCCGGCGAACCTGTCGGCCATGGGGGACCTGGACCAGCTGATCGAATGGATCGGCACCGAGCAGTCCGAGACCGTGGGAGCGGACAAGAAGATCACCAAGCCTGCGCTGGTGCCCACCCTGCTCTTCCCGTTTGCTGCGCCGCGCGTCACCGGCTCGCTTGCGGACGCAGGGCCTGCCGCCGAAGCACAGATGCGCCTGCTGCTGTGGTCGGTGGAACGCCTCATCGCCGGACTATCGGCCCTGGGTGCGGACACGAACGTGAATAACCGCCTCCACGTGGTGTTGCCGGGCAGCCCGAACCGTGGCCGCTTCGGCGGCGACGGTGCCTACGGCGAGGCCAAGGCCGCCCTGGATGCGGTGGTGACCCGCTGGCATGCCGAGAAGGTGTGGGGCGCGCGCACCAGCCTGGTGCATGCCCTGATCGGCTGGGTGCGCGGCACAGGTCTGATGGGTGGTAACGATCCGCTTGTCGCGGCGGTTGAGGCCGAAGGCGTGACCACGTACTCCACCGAGGAAATCGCCGACAAGCTGATCAGCCAGGTCAGTGAGGACGTGCGCACTCAGGCCGCCCAGGCCCCGGTGGTGGCGGACTTCACCGGCGGTTTGGGTGAGGCCGATATCGACCTGACGGCGCTCGAGGCGGAAGAGGCAGTCGTCGACAAGCACGAGGCAGAGACCGTGAAGGCCTTGCCGAACGTGCCCGCGCCGATCGAGTGGACGCAGCCAGAGTTCAACGTGGAGCTATCCATCGACGACATGGTCGTCATCGTGGGCGCGGCGGAAGTCGGACCCTACGGCTCCTCGCGTACGCGCTTCGAAGCTGAGCTCGGCGGGCTGAGTGCTGCCGGTGTGACCGAACTTGCCTGGTCGATGGGCCTGATCACCTACGACAACGGCTGGCTCGACCAAGACGGCAACGAGATCGCCGAAGAGGACCTCTACGAGGTACTTCACGACGACGTCCTGGCCCGGGTGGGCGTGCGCCAGTACCACGATGATTTCCACATGGTGGACAACCTCGCACCTGAGCTGACCACTATCTACCTGGAGCGCGACCTCTCGTTTACCGTGGCTGACCGCGCTACCGCGCAGACCTTTGTAGACTCCGACCCGGAGAACACGGTGGCGGCGGCACAGGGCGAGGAGTTCGTCGTCACGCGCAAGGCGGGAACCCCGGTGCGCGTGCCCCGACGTGTTGCGATGAGCCGTTTCGTCGGCGGCCAGGTGCCCGAAGGTTTTGATCCGGCGCGCTGGGGCATCCCAGCCGACATGATCGACAATCTCGACCGCCTCGCCCTGTGGAACCTGGTGGCCACCGTCGACGCATTCCTCTCCAGCGGGTTCAGCCCCGCTGAGCTGCTAGGGGCGGTGCACCCTGCACGTGTGTCCTCGACGATGGGCACGGGCATGGGCGGGGTGGAATCGCTGCGCTCGCTGTATATCGACGGGCTGTTAGCCGAACCGCGCCCCAACGACATCCTGCAGGAAGCGCTGCCGAACGTGGTGGCCGCGCACGTCATGCAGGACTATGTGGGCGGCTACGGCCAGATGATCCACCCAGTTGCCGCCTGCGCCACCGCCGCGGTGAGCGTGGAGGAAGGCGTGGACAAGCTGCGCCTGGGCAAGGCCGACGTGGTGGTCACCGGCGGAATCGACGACCTCTCCGTGGAGGGCATTACCGGTTTCGGCGACATGAACGCCACCGCCGATTCCGCCTCCATGGAGGCCAAGGGCATCGAGCATCGCTACTTCTCGCGCGCCAACGACCGGCGCCGCGGCGGCTTCATCGAGTCCGAGGGCGGCGGCGTGCTCATCCTTACGCGCGGCCGGGTGGCCTATGAGATGGGCCTGCCGGTGCTTGGCGTAGTCGGGTTCGCGGAATCCTTCGCCGACGGCGCCCACACCTCCATCCCCGCACCGGGCTTGGGTGCGCTCGGGGCAGCACGTGGCGGGACGCAGTCGCGCTTAGCGACGAGCCTTGCTGCACTGGATGTGAGCCCCGATGAGATCGCGATCGTGTCCAAGCATGACACTTCCACCAACGCCAATGACCCCAACGAGTCCGACATGCACGAGCGCATCGCCGCCTCCCTGGGGCGCGCAGAGGGCAACCCGCTGTTCGTGATCTCGCAGAAGACGTTGACTGGTCATGCCAAGGGTGGTGCGGCGGCCTTCCAGCTGGTCGGGCTGACCCAGGTGCTGCGCAGCGGCGTGGTGCCGGCCAACCGTTCCCTCGACTGCGTCGACCCGGCGCTGCGCAAGGACGCGCACATGGTCTGGTTGCGCGAACCACTCGAGCTGGTCGCCAAGGCAGGTCTGGTGACCTCACTGGGCTTCGGCCACGTCTCCGCCCTGGTGGCAGTAGTGCACCCGGCTGCATTCCTGTCGGCGCTACGCAACGCCGGATTGGATGCGGACGGCTGGCAGCGACAGGCGCGTCGTCGTGAAGGGCAAGGTTTGGCGCGGATCGCGGACGCCATCCACGGCGGCGAGGCTTTGTATGAGCGCCCCGCGGACCGTAACCTTGGCGGCGGAGGCAAGGAGCTGGAGGCGGCAGTGCTTCTCGACGACACCGCCCGGCTGATTGACGGCGTACTGACCCTGGGAGGCAAGCAATAATGCACGTGGGCGTGGACGTGGTGCACATCTCAGCGTTCCGGGAGCAGCTCGCACTGCCCGGCTCAACGTTCGAGGCCGTGTTCACCGCCCGCGAGCTGCGCCTGGCCGCCACCAAACCCGACCGTGCCGAGCACCTTGCCGGCAGGTGGGCTGCCAAGGAGGCGTTCATCAAGGCGTGGAGCCAGTCCATCTACGGCCGCCCGCCGCTCATTGAGCCGGACCGGGTGGATTTCGCCGAGATCGACGTGGTCGCGGACCGCTTCGGGCGGGTGGCGATCCAACTCTCAGGCCACGTCGCGGCGGTAGCACCGGCGGCGCAGTCAGTATCGATTAGCCACGACGGCGACTACGCCGTGGCGGTCTGCCTCGTGCAGGACTAGCCCTGCACCACGGCAAAGAGGTAGGCGACCAGCATCCGCTTAATCTCTGGGACAACGCCCTGGAAGGCCTCCTCGCCCCCGGCAAGGTCAAGGTCGCGCACCGCATAATTCAGCAAAGACTGCGCGGTGTGCGCCAACAGCCCGGCCAGGTTATAACGCACCTCGTACGGGGCATTGCTGGCCAGCGGCTTCATGATGTCCGCGATCAACTCCAACATCTCGCGCTCCGTCACACTGGCCGTGTAGCGGGTCGCCGGGGTGGACTGGATCGCATGCCACACAGCGCGGCGTGAAGGATCGTCATGCCACATCCGTGCGAGGTGGTCGATGAATTCGTCGAGGATGTCGGGCCATTGCAACGCCGGGACCTGCTCCGAGAACTTCTTCAACTCGGCCACCGTCTCGGCGGTGTCCACGCGGTCAAGCTCGCAGATCAGCACGTACTTGTTGGCGAAAAACTGGTACAGGGTGCCGATCGGCACCTCAGCGCGCCTGGCGACCTCGTCGAAAGTAAAAGATTCGAAGCCGACGTCGACAAGCACGGCGCGTGCCGACGACAAGATCCGATCAAACCGTTCACGCGACCGAGCCTGTGCGGGACGGCGGCGTGGAACGAGTAATTCTTGGTCCTCAGACATTATGAGAGTGGCAGATCCCGCAACAGACGACCGACGTGGCCGGTGGCCTTCACGTTGTACTGTGCAGACTCAATGGCCCCTTCCGCATCCACCAGGAAGGTGGAGCGGATCACGCCTTGCACGATCTTGCCGTAATTCTTCTTCTCCCCGAACGCACCCCAAGCCGTCATGACTTCTTTGTCGGGATCGGACAGGAGGGTAAAGGTCAGGTCGTGGTCGGCGCGGAACTTGGCCAGCTTCTCCGGGGAATCAGGGCTGATTCCGATCACAGTGACATCGGAATCATTGAACCGGGCCAGGTTATCGCGGAAATCGCAGGCCTCGGTGGTGCAGCCCGGGGTGTTGGCGCGTGGGTAGAAGTACACCAGCACGCGCTGGCCGGAAAAATCGGAGAGGGAAACGGACTCGCCTTCGTCGTTAAGCAAAGTGAAGGCGGGCGCGGTATCGCCGACGGAAAGACGTGAAGAATCGGTCATGGCCCTTACCTTACCGCGACACAAAATAGGCGACTACACTACTGTGGGAGGAAACATCAATAATCTTTGACACGTACGGGAGTTAAGAACGATGGCACGAGATATCAACGACATTGAACGCGACATTCAGCACACCCGCGAGAAGCTCGCAAGCACCCTTGATGAGCTGGCGAACCGCACCAAGCCACAGAACATTGTCGACGATGCTAAGCAACAAGCCACCGACAAGCTCAACGACCCGACCGTGCAGAAGGTACTGATTGGTGTCGGCGTTGCCGTTGTCGGCCTGATTGGCTTGGCGGTGGCGAATAACCGCAAGAAGAAGAGCGAGCTCAAGGAACTGCAGCGCATTCTTGCCGGTAAGTAATTAGACCAGCTCAGCGCCAGCGGCGTTGAGTTCGACGAGGGCTGCGTCGCCACGCTGGTCATCCACGGCGGCGCACAAGCCAGTCACAATCCGCACTTTGAAGCCCGCTTCGAGTGCGTCTAATGCGGTCGCGCGGACGCAATGGTCCGTCGCGATGCCACAAATATCGAGGGTGTCTATGCCCCGATCACGCAGCCACGGGCTGAGTCCGAGCCCCTCATCGCTATCTGCGAGCGTGCCCTCGAAACCGGAGTAGGCTGCCTCGTAGGCGCCTTTGCGGAAAAACGCGTCGATGTCAGCAGCGCTGAGCGCGGGGTGGAGCTCAGCGCCCGAAGACTCAGCCACGCAGTGGACAGGCCACGAATCGACGAAATCAGGATCCTCAGAGAAATGAGAGCCTGGATCGATATGCCAGTCCTGAGTGGCGAGGACCGCAGCATAATCGGGCAGGGTATCGGCCTGCAGGTAGCCGGCGATCTCATTGGCTACCTCCGGCCCGCGCGCAGTGGCAAGCGAGCCGGTACA
>NZ_JBHWRP010000099.1:0-95122 GCF_043426755.1 Corynebacterium sp.
GGGAGATGCGCTGCTGGTCGGCACGGATACGGGCGCGGACTCGCTGACTGAGTCCGGCTACCCGCGCGAGGTGCGCAGGTGGCAGCGTGGGCAGGCGCTGGCCGACGCCCCAGTCATCTTTTCCGGCCAACCCGAGGACGTTCTCGTCGCCGCAGCCTATGACCCGACCCCCGGTTTCGAACGCACCGTGATCACCCGCGCGCTCGATTTCTATAACTCCGAAACATTCATCGACGGCGAGCGTCTGAACATCCCCACCGACTGCGACGCCACCTTCTTCCGCCAGTGGCTCTTCCTCCAGCCGCGCACAGATTTTGAGGGCATCCCAGCGGGTGGGCTTGCGGTGCGTGACGACGACCAACTGACCCTGCTTGTAGAGCCAGACCCCCATACCTCTGTGGTCTCCATTTCTTTTACCGCCTCCGAACTGCTGGTGACCACGCTTGTGGATGTCGCCACCCAGATCCACGCGTACCGGCTGGGCACCTGGGAGCGGCGCCGCGTGGAGGTGCCGGAGGCCTCGTCGGCAAGCGTTGTGGCCACAAGCCCGCTCGACGGCGACGAGTACTGGATCAACACCTCCAGCTTCACCCAGCCGTCCACGCTGCTGCGCAACGGTGAGGCCGTGAAACAAGCACCCGCGCTTTTCGACGCCACCGGTCTGGAGACCCGCCAACACTGGGCCACTTCCGCCGACGGCACACAGATCCCCTACTTCATCACCGGCGACTTCAACCGCGGCGCACAGCCCACCCTGGTCGGCGGCTACGGCGGGTTCGAAGTCTCCCTTACTCCCGGCTACTCGGCGGTGCGCGGGCGCGCCTGGCTGGAACGCGGCTACTACTACGTGCAGCCCAACCTGCGCGGTGGCGGCGAATTTGGGCCGGAGTGGCACTCGCAGGTCGTGAAAACCAACCGGCACAAAGTGTGGGAGGACCATGAGGCCGTGCTGCGTGACGTGGTCGAACGTGGCTACAGCACGCCGCGCCAGATCGGGATCCGGGGCGGTTCCAACGGCGGGCTGCTCACCTCCGGCGCGCTTGTGCAGTACCCAGACGCGCTCGGCGCTGCCGTCATCCAAGTCCCGCTGACCGACATGCTGCGCTACCACACCCTCTCAGCAGGGGCGTCCTGGATGGCGGAGTACGGCAACCCCGACGATCCCACGGAGCGCGCCGCCATCGAAAAGTGGTCACCGCTGCACAACATCCCCCAGCGCGAGGAAAAGGAACTGCCGGAGGCGCTGGTCACCACGTCGACACGCGACGACCGCGTCCACCCAGCCCACGCCCGCCACTTCGCCCACGCCCTCCACCAAGCGGGCCAGCCCGTGGACTACTACGAAAATACCGTCGGCGGGCACGCCGGAGCCGCCGACAACACCCAAACCGCCCGTGTGGAGGCCCTGATCTACAGCTGGCTGGCCCAGAAAGTAGGATAAGTCCCACCATGACCAGCAAGATGACAAGCACGAGGCTGCGCTCCACCCCCATCCCCGGCACCCGCGACGCCTACACCGGCGTCGACTTCAACCTGGGCTACCACATCCGGCACTACGAGCTCGACCTCACCTACCGCGTCGACCCCAACCGGCTCGAAGGCACCGCCACACTCCTGATGGACAACTGGCAGCCCCTGCGCACCCTCACCCTCGACCTGATGCAGAATATGGTCGCCCGGCGCATCATCGCCCAGGGGGCCAGCGGCCTGACCGTCAAAGTGACCAAGTTCAAGCAGTCCGGCAACAAACTGCGCATCACCTTCGGCGAAGACATCCCCGTCGACTCCGAATTCCGCCTCGTCATCTCCTACGGCGGCAACCCCCGGCCCCGCCGCACCACCTGGGGCGACATCGGCTGGGAAGAACTAGAAAACGGCTCCCTCGTCGCCAGCCAGCCCAACGGCGCGCCCTCCTGGTTCCCCTGCGACGACACCCCCGACGAAAAAGCCACCTATAGCATCCGCATCAGCGCCGACGACCCCTACGTCGTCGTGTGCAACGGGCGCCTCGTCGATAAGCAAGCGCACGGCTCACGCACCACCTGGCACTACGAAACCACGCACCGCATGGCCACCTACCTGGCCACCGTGCAGGTCGGCGAGTACCAGCGGCACGAACTCGGCCGCAACACCCACGTGTGGGTCAGCCCCGACAACGCCGCCGCCGCGAAAACCGCGCTGCGCGACCAGCAGGCCATGCTCGATTTCTACGAACAGCTCTTCGGCCCCTACCCCTTTACTGATTACACAGTGGTTGTCACGGACGATGAGCTCGAAATCCCCCTGGAGGCGCAGGGCCTGAGCATCTTCGGCGTCAACCACATGACCGGTTGGGAACGGCTGATCGCCCACGAGCTGGCCCACCAGTGGTTCGGCAACTCCCTCGGCCTGGCGCAGTGGGATGATATCTGGCTCAACGAAGGTTTCGCCTGCTACTGCGAATGGTTGTGGTTTGAGCACCGCGGCACACCCGCCCAGGTGAACGTGGACCGCGAGTACGCGATTTTGCAGCGCAAGGCCAAGGACGTCGTCGTGGGCGCGCCGGGGCCCCGCGACATGTTTGACGACCGCGTGTACAAGCGCGGCGCCATGGCTTTGCACGCTTTACGACGAGCCCTTGGCGACTCTGCCTTCTTCCCGGCGGTGCGCCGCTATGTCGCATCAGGTGCCCACAGTGTTGTGGAGCCGCGGGATTTGAAGCGCGAACTGTACGCGGCCGCCGATTCTGTGTCGGTGCCGCGTTCGCTTATCGACGACATCCTGCACGCTTGGCTTTTCGATCCCGCATTGCCGGAGTGCCCACGATGAGATCCCTATCGATGGCCACGATCTTCGCCGCTTTGTCGGGGTTTGTGGTCATCTGGGTGGCGCAGTGGCCGCTCGATGCCGAAACGCAGATGCGCTACTTCCAGGCATACTGGGGGTTGTTTTTTGCCTCTGCGGGTGTGATCGATGGGATCACGCAGGAAACAACGCGCGCCGTCGCAGCCGCCTCTACCCAATCGCAGACCGAGCCTGCGAGGTCTGCGATTACGAGGTCCGCAGACCCATGGAAATTCGGCGGGGTCGTCACCATCGTGGTGTTCGCGGTGGCCGTGGTGGCCGGCTTCTTGGTAATGTCCAGCGTCGTCCCACCCGCACCCGGCCTTGCCACGGGGCTGCTCGCCTTCGGGCTGGTCAGCTACGTGTTCCAGGCGGTTCTTTCCGGCATTTTGTCGGGCGCAAACCTGTGGGGCCAGTATGCCAGCCTGGTCGCTTTGGATTCTGGGATCCGCTTGGTGCTCGCCCTTGCTGCCTGGGGCTTCGGCTGGTGCTTGGAGGCTTTCCTGCTGATCACGGTGATCGGCGCGTTGAGTTGGGTGGTGGTGTTGGCGGGTTCGTCGTCGGCACGCGCGGCGATCGGCGCACAACTCGACGTCTCCCCTGGCCCCTTTGCCCGGCGCGTGCTGCAGGCCATGCTGGCCTCAGGTGCGAACGCGGCGCTGATTACCGGCTACCCCACTTTCCTCAACGCGGCGTTTCCGCACGAGGATCCGACGACCACGATCACGATCTCCGGCATCATCAACGCCGTCACGCTGACGCGCGCCCCGATCCTGGTTCCTCTGCAACGGTTCCAATCGATGCTCGTCGTTAAGTTTGTTGAGGCCGGGCGCGGGATCTACCGGGCGCTTATCACTCCGATCGCTGCTGTGCTGGGTGTCGGGATTCTGGGCTTCGCCGCGGCCTGGCTGATCGGCCCGTGGATTTTAGAGGTGGCGTTCAAACCGGAACTCTTCGTCAACGGGCTCACGCTCGGCCTACTTACTTTCGCGTCGTCGCTGACGGGCAGCCTCATGATCACCGGCACCGCCGTGCTGGCTCTCGAGCAGCACGGCTGGTACGTGGCGGGGTGGCTGACGGCATCGGCGGTGGCGTACCTCATCCTGTTTGCGGCGCCGCTGGGGCTAGTGCCCTCGGTGATCGTTTCCCTGGTAGCAGGCCCATTAGCAGGTGCTGTGGTGCACCTGCTGGGTTTAGGTCGTGCGCGCTCGCGGCGGCCCGTGCTTGACTAGCCGCATGGCCCCGCCCCGGGCCACCGGATGATTGTTCAGCCGCCACTTTCCATACCGCGAGACGTGGTAGTTCTCGCCGCCACGCTGTTCGATGTGGCCGTAGATGTTGGTGTCGCTCATCCTGCCGTTATCGAACCTGCACACGGTGGATAAGTTGCGCACCGACGTCGGCCCGCCGCGCGAGTACGGGATGTTGTGGTTGATTTCGCAGTAGTCGGCGCCCTCTCCGCACCCGTCGCAGGTACACACTGGTTCGACGGCGGCTAGCGCCTCGCGCTGTTTTTCGTTGGCGAACCGGCCTTCGAAGACGTTGAGCACGCCGAGCATCGGCGAGACCAGCACGATGCGGCAGTCTTCCGCGAGGTTCTGGCGCGCCAGTTCGGACGACAGGATCCGGGTGCCGTTGGTCAGCGAGAGGATCACGTCCCCGTCCTCGGTCTCCTCCCCGATGGAGGCGACGTCTTCGGCACGCACGATCACGCGCGCGGACAGCGTCGGTTCGGCAGATTCGCCACCGCCAAAAATGCGGCGGACGGCTTCCTCAGCGCGGTCATCCTCGGGCACGTCGTTCAGCGCGTCCAGCGCGGCACGCACCAGGTGGCCAGGCGCGGTGGCGGACAGGCGCATGTGGGTGGAGTTCGGGATCGCGCGGGCGCTTATCGACGATTCGTTCACCACCTTTTCCGGGCCGTTCAATTCGGCGAGGAGCTCGTCGGCACGCGCACGAATGCTGCGCAAAATCGCAGGCTGCTCGGTGAGTTCTTCGCGCATGCGCCAGGAATGTTTCTTGTCGTCGAGCTTTTTCACCTGCTTCTCGATCTCCGCCAGCGTGTTGAACGTATGGCGGTTGTCGGCGGCGTTGCGGCGGGCGCGCGCCTGGTAGCGGGTGTGGCTGGTGGAACCGAAGTAGATGGTGGACAGTTTCTCCAGCAGTTTCGCCATGGTGGTGTCCAGGCCGTCTTTGCACATATCGATGACAGACTTGCCGGCGGCGCCCTCCAGGATGGAGATTGCGCTGGCCCAGCCGGCTGCGAAGGTCTGATATGTGGTCATGATTCGAAGACTAAACCAGCACGCAACTTCCCGCGCACCTCACCAAAAAATCTGTGGATAACCCCCAGTTATCCACAGGGCGGAAACGGGTGGCGCCGAAGTATAGTAACGTCTATGGGTTCGATGTTGGTCACCGGCGGCGCCGGTTTCATTGGTGCAAATTTTATCCGTCTCGCCCTTGAGCGTGACCCTGACCAGCGCATAACGGTCGTCGATAAGCTGACCTATGCCGGCAATCGCGCCAACCTGGCCGGCCTGGACATCGAGTTCGTGCAGGGCTGCATTACTGACGCTCCGCTTATCGACGAGCTCGTCTCCAGCGCCGACGTAGTGGTGCATTTCGCGGCGGAGTCGCACAACGATAATTCGCTGGCGGACCCGTCGCCGTTTATTCAGACGAACCTGGTGGGCACGTTCACGCTGCTGGAGGCGGTGCGCAAACATGGTGTGCGGTTTCATCACGTCTCCACCGACGAGGTCTTCGGTGACCTTGCACCCGACGACCCGCGTTTCGACGAACACACCCCCTACCAGCCCAGTTCGCCCTATTCCGCGTCGAAGGCTGGCAGCGATCATTTGGTGCGGGCCTGGGTGCGTTCCTTTGGCGTGGAGGCGACAATCTCCAACTGCTCCAATAATTATGGGCCGTATCAGCACATCGAGAAGTTCATCCCCCGGCAGATCACCAACCTGCTCACCGGCCGGCCCGCGAAACTCTACGGCACTGGGGAACAGATCCGGGACTGGATCCACGTCGACGACCACAACGACGCCGTTCTCACCATCCTCGGCCGCGGCCGCCCCGGTGCGACCTACCTCATCGGCGCCGAAGGCGAAGCAACAAACAAGCACGTCATCGAGCTGATCTGCGAACTGATGGGCGGCACCTACGAACACGTCGCCGACCGTCCCGGCCACGACCAACGCTACGCCATCGACGCCTCCCTCCTCCGGGACGAGCTCGGCTGGCAACCACGCTATACCTCGTCGTTAAGCGAAGGCCTCTCCCGCACCATCGACTGGTACCGCGACAACGAAGACTGGTGGGCCGCCAACAAGGCAGCCGTGGAGGAGAAGTACGCGCGCACGAAGCAGTAGGGTGGTTGCATGCAGGTTTCTACCACGGCGATCGAAGGGCTCCTCATAGTCGAGCTGGACGTGCACACCGATGCGCGCGGCTGGTTCAAGGAGAATTGGCAGCGCGAGAAGATGGTCGCGGCTGGGCTGCCGGACTTCAGCCCGGTGCAAAATAACATCAGCTTCAACGCCGAGCGCGGCACGACGCGGGGGCTGCATGCGGAGCCGTGGGACAAGTACGTCTCAGTGGCAACGGGTGCGGTGTTCGGGGCGTGGGTAGATCTGCGGGAGGGTTCTTCGTCGTTCGGCGAGCAAGTGACCTGCGAGATCACGCCGGGCGTTGCGGTGTTCGTGCCGCGCGGGGTGGCTAATGGCTTCCAGTCGCTTATCGACGACACCGCCTACGTCTATCTTGTCAACGCGCACTGGACGGCGGATGCGCAGTACTCCTTCGTCAACCTGAATGAGGTTGAGTGGCCGCTGGAGCCCGCGCAGGTCTCTGAGAAGGATCTGGCGCACCCCGCGCTTGCCGACGCCACCCCCGTCCCACCCCGCCAAGTGCTGGTCACCGGCGCGAACGGGCAGCTGGGGCGCGCGCTGCGGGCGATCGCCCCGGACTGGGAGTACTGCACCCGCGAAGAATTCGACATCACCGATCCGCCGGCGCGTGACTGGTCGCAGTACCGTGCCATCATCAACACTGCTGCGTTTAACGACGTCAACGGTGCCGAAACCGACCGCGCCACCGCCTGGGCCGTCAACGCCGAGGCCCCCGCAAAACTCGCCGGCATCGCCGCAGCACACAACCTCGTTCTTGTCCATGTCAGCAGCGACTATGTCTTCGACGGCACTATTGAGGTCCACTCAGAAGACGAAGTGCCCAGCCCCTTGAGCCTGTACGGCGCATCCAAGGCCGCGGGGGAATCGTCGGCACGCGTTGCTCCGAAGCACTATGTGATCCGCACGTCGTGGGTGTTCGGCGACGGCAAGAACTTCATGCGCACCATGGCCGAACTGGCCGAACGCGGTGTGGAACCGCGGGTGATTCATGATCAGCGCGGCCGTCCCACCAGCGCCGAAGACCTGGCCAAAGGGATTAAACACCTGCTGGATGTTGGTGCGGAGTATGGGGTGTACAACCTGTCGTCGTCAGGCGATGTGGTGGGCCGCGACGAAATCGCCATGGCCGTTTTTATTGGAGTCGGGCACGATCCCGCCGAGGTGCACCCAGTCAGCACGGAACAATACGCCGAGCTGGTGGGGCCGGAGGCGCCGCGCCCGAAAAATTCTGCCTTCGACTTATCCAAGATCGAGGCCACCGGGTTCAAACCCAGCAACTGGCGCGCCGCCCTCGCCCTGTACTTGGCGTTACTGTAGCGGTTTTCTAACGATCGGGGCGTGGTTCGCGGACCCACGCCCCGATCACACCCGGGATCACCTCTGGTCCCTCGCCGAGCAGTGCTTTCAGGTTGCCTTCACGTTCCACCGCACTTGTTTTGATCCCGCGTACCGAATTCGACGTGCCACCGCGCTGGTTTCCGCCCCGGCCGGCACCCATCATCCCGCC
Organism: Corynebacterium sp.; assembly: GCF_043426755.1. GTDB lineage: Bacteria > Actinomycetota > Actinomycetes > Mycobacteriales > Mycobacteriaceae > Corynebacterium. Next base: position 7,753 of record NZ_JBHWRP010000099.1, read on the forward strand.
CATCGGCATCCCGCCACGGCTCTGATTGCCGCCATGACCGCCAGAGCCGGCGTGGCCTGCGCCTGGGGTTGCGTGCGGTGTTGGTTTTCCTACCGCACCGTGTGGGCCAGCCCCGCCAAGCGCACCCTGCGAACCAGACATCCCCGACGCACCCGGCAGGCCCTGCGCGCCTGGCGTGCTGCCGGAGCCAGCGAGGCCGCGCCCACCTGAAGCAAAACCACCTGCTCCGTAACCGCCACTGATTCCTGTCATGCCAGGCGCACCGGTTCCGGCAAGTCCTATACCTGCGCGGCTAAGACCAGTGTTTCCCAACCCACGTCCAGCACCTGCCACACTGCCAGGCACCGCGGTACCCAGGCCATGGCCCACACCGCCGGTACTTACACCGCCAGGGCGTGACGCAGCACCTGCAGCAGTTGTTGGCACACCGGCTGGATTGATGTGTGGGACAGGACCTGTCGCACTGGCACCAGGTATCGCAGAACCTGCACTAGCAGGGCTAAGATGCGTTGCCGGGTTGAGTGTCGGTGGCATGCTCGGAGCCGCAACAGACGCGGTTGTCGTTGGTGTTGCTCCTGCCACAAGCGCGTTGAGGTCATCCATACCCGCCCGTTGGAATTCATCAGCCAACTGCTGAGGGCTGCGCATCCGGGCCTGTTCAGCCATACCGATATGTTCCATGGCTTCTTGGACGACTGACGGCAGAGGCATATCCTGCCACGCGTTGAGACGAGCACCTGCGGATTCACCAATTGAACCCACTCCTCCTGCTGACAGACCAGACGGATCAAGTGCGGAGGGCAGTAGTTGAGTAATGGGTGGGATCGCCGGTGGGAGTGCTGCAGCAACAGTTGCTGGGTAGGAGGCTAGGTAGGCCTGTTCGAATGCGGCTGCGGCCTCTGGGCGGGTTGCTAATAAGATCGCGTGGGCTTTAGCTGCAGCCATGACCTGTTGGCCTAAGGCAAGGCTGCCGGTGCCCAGGTTGGTGGTGGTCGCACCCATGGTTGTGGAATTGGCAGCAAACACAGCCCCGGCTTGTTGTAGTGCGTGGATGGTGGTGATCGCATTAGCGATTGCTTGGGTGTCTGCGGAGCTGTCTAAGTCAGCGATTACTGCGTTGAGTGAGTCGGCTGCGTTGGCAACTTTGGTTGACAGGGCTTCCCAGTGACTGGTCATCGATGTGGGCACCCCGTAGTTGGTGGCGCTGTACTGTGCTGCCAGTGCTGGTAGTGAGCCTGGATGGGCTACCCCTGGTGGGGTGATTGCAAATGGTGTGGTTTCGGTATCGACGATGTCGGCGACGTGGTTCTTGGTCATTAGTTCTGCCCCGTCGGAGCGTAGGCCGACTGCCCCGATCAGACCGCTGATGTTGGTGTCTGCGTCGATGACATCGACGAGGTTCTGGCGTAGTTGTGCTGCAATGTTGGCGAACCGATTAGCAAACGCTTCCTGTGACTCGGCACCGTTATCGTTGATGACTCCACTATGGGAGTCACCGATCTCTTTCAACCCTGACACAGAGGTGAAAGAAAGTTTCGACGGAAAAGCGAAGCCTCTTTCTCCAAAAATAAGGTTTTCGCCGGGCGCCATTAATTTAGAAATGGCAGAAGCTACATCATGTGGGATGATGTTTAGATTTTGTCCCCCGAGATTCATTTTTAACTCCTAGCTAGATTTTCCAACGTTTGGATTGCATTTGTGCAGTGATCTTGTTGTGTATATTGCGTAAATCCGTCGACTGAAAACGCGATTAGGTGTCCCCGATCAGTCGCCACAGCAGCGCTACAGTTATGTTCCTCTAATCCATCAACGACGTAAAGGAACATGTTAGGCAAAATCTGCGAGACATCTTCCGCAATAATCGTTGATTGGAGTTCGAGATCTGCCCTGTCGACGATGTTTCCAGCTAGCAAAAGCCCGAACTTTTCAGTTCGGTCTATTGGAAGCAACGTGCATGAAAGTATCGAGTGATCGGCCATTGGAGTCGTAATTCGATCGGTCTCAAACCCGGCCTTCGCGAATTCTTTGTCAGAGATTTCTTGGCACGGGTCGAAGACATCTGGGTAGACCTCCAGCGGATCGAATGGCCCAAGCTCCAAAGTGCCGGATTCGAAATGAAACGCATCGACAGTCTGAGTTTCAGTCTCCGGTTCGACGACCTCAGTGACAACCTCGGTCACGGCAGCGGCAGGCTCCGCGTCACTACCCGCTGAACATGCGGAAAGCAGTGACGACAGTGCTACAACAACAGCACCGATTCTGAGTTTCATGGCCCCTCCCCCGAGTACGTTTCACCGGCATCCATAATCCTGACACAACCGCGAAAGACACGCAGAACTTACTGCTTCAACATCACCCGCTGGGGCACGTGGTGCAGCCTCGGTTGCCCCAGCGGGTGGCGCGTACTCGGTCGAAGAGGCAGGACAAGTGTCCGCTCATGGACCGTCACCGGCTCGTCATAGAGCACTACCCCATTGCTCTCCCCCGGTGCGACGAACTGGTGAACATGATCATGGCACAACACGAAACACCCCGCAGAACTTGTCAGGACAAGAGTTCGGCAGGGTGTTCGTCGTAAAGCGAAAGCTAGAAACCGTCGGGGCTGGCGATGCGTTCGCGGAACAGACCACCGGGGCCTGTGTTATCGGCACCGGAGACCACGCCGACGAAGCCGCGGCCGGGGATCCAGGCGGGCGATCCGGAGTCGCCGGGGCCGACGCCAGGTAGGTGGCCGTTGACGTTTTTGCCGCGCACATCGGTGACTGGGCCACAGACGACGCGCGCATCGGTGCGATCCCAGGCGCACAGGTTCTCGCCGGGGCGGACGGTGTGGGCTGGGACGCGAGCATCGCCGGTATGAACGTTGGCTCCCATGCGCACGCCGTCGACGAAGCGGATCCGAGCAACGTCGGTGGCACCACCGTTCAAGGCAAGCATGTTGGACTTCTCGACGAAGCCGATCAGCTGGGAACGCGAGTTAAAAACAGGTTCACCCGGAAAAGCGCAGTGGGAGGCGGTGTAGCCGACACGCGCGGCGCGGTCGACGAAGCCCAAGGTGCAGGTGTTCCAGACGAGGCCACGGAAACCGAGGATCTCATCGCCCTGGGTGACGGTGGTGCCACGTGGTGCGGCGACGCCAAGCGCAGGCGCGGCAGCCGAGGAACCCCCTACGGGCACCGACGACGCCGACGCGGCAGGTGCCAAGCCCAGCCCGACGATCGCGGCGCACGCTACCGCAGCCAATTTTCCGAAACGCATGTTGCCTCCTGTTGCTAGTGTTGCCGTCAAGCTTACACGGCAGAATAAGACGCGCCCAGAGGAACGAAGGAAAAGACAAGGTCGATTCTACCCCCGGGAAACTATGCAGCACCTCACACGGGCTGGCCATGAGTGGCTAATTTTACTATCTTAAAGATGTAATCGTTTTCATCGGTGGAGGAGACCATGGCACAGGGGAACAAAACTGCTGTCGGGCAGTCTCCCACCGTCGCGGAGGTGGCAGCTGCAGCAGGCGTGTCTACTGCCACCGTGTCTAGAACGATCAACGGCAGCGCCACGGTCTCTCAAGAAACAGCCAATAAGGTAAGCCAGGCCATGAAGAAGCTTGGCTACGTTCCCAACGCTTCGGCTCGGGCGCTTCGCAGTCAGCGCACGGGAACAATCGGGGTGATTCTTCCGGGCTTCGATAACCTCTTTTATTTCGAACTGCTGCCTCACATTGAGACCGAATGCCGGAAACGTGGCTACTCAGTCCTCATTGCAGGCGGAGAAGATCCCACAGCAGAATGCCAAAGGCTAGCGAACAGCAGGACCGTCGACGGAATCCTGATTATTTCCTCCTCCTGGGAGCCAAACAAGAAGCCACTGACCGATAAGGACATTAACCTCCCCGTCCTCTCCTTCGACCGGCCGATTGGACACTCCAATCTTCCACTCGTCTACACCGACAATGTCGCTGGCGCTGAGACGATTTGCCAGCACCTCATTGATTGCGGAGCTACATCCATCCTGCACATTGAGGGGCCAGAAGGGTCACCGGTGTCGGAGGAGCGGAAATCGGGCTTCCTCAAGGCCTGCGCTCAAGCCGAGTTGGAAGATGTGCAACTTGCCTCCGGCGATTTCACTGCAGAATCGGGTGCAGAGGCCGTCGAAAAACGCCTAGATAATCTGCCGGAAGCGATCTTTGCTGCCAATGACCTCATGGCAATTGGCGCGCTCATGGCATGTGCAAAACATGATGTTTCGGTGCCGGATGAGGTTCTCATCGCCGGTTTCGACGGAATCACCACTGCCTCGCTAGTGCAGCCATCGCTGACGACGTTGATTCAACCCATTGAGGAAATGGCCCGGGTAGCTGTCGAACAGATCATTCAACGGGTCTCTAGTGAAGGCGACGCAGTGCCCACGACTTTCCGTATCCCTGGAACTCTACGCGTCGGAGGGTCGACCACGAGATAACTCCACCGAAGCCTTGTTGCGCAGTTGCAGCTGAACTTTAAATATTGCCGAACATTTAAGTAATCGTTTACATTGGAGGAACCATGGCACACCCACAGGTGCAAGTTTTCGTTGTAGGAAGCGCGAATCTCGACCGCTTTCTCACCGTTGAAAATTTCGTCTCTGAGGGCGAAACAATCGCTGCCACCCGGCTTGAGGAATCGGTCGGTGGCAAGGGCCTAAACCAGGCAGTCGCCTCAGGTCGGGCGGGGGTAGATACCGTCATGGTTGGGGCCGTCGGGCAGGACTCAGCAGGTGAAACCTTGTTTCGCCACTGTTCTGAGGAAAAACTGCTCGACTTATCGCGCGTCAACGTCCTCGACGGCGTAGATACGGGCCAGGCTTTCATTCAAATCGGCGCGAACGGCAACAACGCAATCGTTGTGGTGCCAGGCGCAAACGGCCACGTCTCAGCAGACAAAGTGCGATCCACACTGGAACTCGCCACGCCTAACGACGTTGTGGTGTGCCAGAACGAAATCCCCAAAAGCATTACCCTGGCAGCCCTTGAATACGCCAAGTCCCAAGGCTGCCGCACGATCTTAAACCTCGCGCCCGGTTCTCCAGATGCAGATTTCCTCAAGCACGTGGACATTCTGATCGTCAACGAAATTGAGGCCGCGACTCTGCTAGGCGAAAGCCTGACAGACCCCGCGCACGCTGGAAATATGGCCGAAGAAATCCACCGCCGTTTCGGAGTCGATGTCGTGGCCACCCTCGGTGAACGAGGAGCCATCGTGGCTGCCAAGGACGTGCACTGTTCTCTTCCCGCTCTCCCGGTTGATATCAGCGACACAACCGGCGCAGGAGATGCCTTCGTCGGCACGTTCGCTGCTCTGCTTGCTGAAGGCGCATCCATTGACGCCGCTGCCCGGTTTGGAATCGCTGCCGCTACGGCTGCCTGTTCGGCGCCGGGCGCGCAGGGGTACACGCAACGACGACCAGAATTTGAAGACCTCGCTCAACAAGTCAAGCCCCTCGTGGCCAACTAAGAAAGGAAAATCATGTCCACCTCAACTGATGTGAGACGCACACCCACCGGGGAGGCTGTTTCACTCTTACTCGCCCTCCTGGTTGCGGTGTTTGCATTCCAACTCAACGCGTCCATGCTTTCGCCGGCCTTGGCGACGATGGAATCAGAACTGAATGCGACCGCCGCACAAATCGGACTCACACAAACAGCATTCTTTACCGCAGCAGCTCTTTTCTCGCTGTTCCTTCCACGCTGGGGTGACCTCATTGGTCGTCGAAAAGTACTGATCGGCATGATGCTGGTCACCGGCATCGGATGCGTCGTCGCAGCACTCGCCCCAAACGTCACCGTCTTGTTCATCGGACGTGTCATTCAAGGCGTGGCAGGACCAACTGTGCCGCTGTGCCTGATCATGCTGCGTCAGCAAGTGCCCAATGAAAAGCAGTACGCTTTGTACATGGGCATCCTGACCTCGGTCAACGGTGGTATTGGCGGCGTGGATGCGCTGGCCGGAGGGTGGCTCGCAGGAACCTTCGGATTCCGCTCAATCTTCTGGGTCATGGCTGGCTTCTGCGTCGCGGCGGTCATTGCTGTTCGCTTCTTTACACGCGAATCCCGTGCCGAGGAGCACCAGCCAATGGACTGGGCAGGTGTGTTGCCGCTTGCCATCGCAATTGGTGCGCTGCTCACTGCCTTCAACGAAGCCGGGAAAATCCAAGATGCCAACTGGTGGCTGGTACTGCTGCTCGTTGTGGTCGGTGCACTGGGCGTGGTCGTCTTCTGGAACGTGGAGAAGAAGGTCGAACACCCCCTCGTCACCGTCGACTACCTGAAGCAACGCCGCACTTGGGCGCTCTTGCTCACCACGCTGCTGACCATGACTGGTGTCTTTGCCATCATGAACGGGCTGATCCCCAACTTGGCGCAAGACGCAGTGCACGGCCCGGGCCTGTCCGCAGGCACGGTGTCATGGTGGACGCTCACCCCTTACGCCCTGGCAGGCTTGGTCTTCGGTCCGATTGCCGGCATGCTGGCAGCAAAGTTCGGGTACAAGAATGTCCTGCAGATCGGTATCGCCGGTACGTTCATCGGCGTCTTGGCGGCAATCTTCCTGTCTGATTCCCCAAGTCCGGCAGCGCTGCTTGGTATCTCTCTCTTCGTCGGCATCACCTACGCAGGTACGGCCAACATCATGCTCAATGGGCTTGGTGTCGTCCTATCGCCAGCCGATAATCAGGGCTACTTGCCGGGCATGAATGCAGGCGCATTCAACCTCGGCTCTGGAATCTCGTTCGCCATCCTGTTCGCCGTAGCTACGATCTTCGCCGATAGTGACGGCGGCTACGCGGCAGGCATGATCGCCGGTGCGATCCTGTTGGCAGCAGCATTCCTCACCTCTTTCCTCATCCCCAAACCAGAAACCATTTCAGATACGTTGGCAGCACAAGCTGCGCGTGAAGAAATTCGTGAAGAACAAGAAGAACTAGGAGTCAATAACAATGCATAAGATCATTCTCGACTGCGATCCTGGCCACGACGATGCCGTCGCCATGCTTCTGGCCCACGGCAACCCGGAGATCGACTTGCTCGGTATCACCACCGTCGGTGGAAACCAGACACTGGAGAAAGTCACCTTCAACGCCCGCCAGGTCATGACCATCGCGAACATGAAAGACGTGCCCCTCTACGCTGGCGCCACCCGCCCACTGGTCCGCCCAGTTGAAGTGGCCGAAGATATCCACGGCGATACCGGCATGGAAATTCACGGATACGATTTGCCCGATCCGACGGTCGATGTGGCAGAAGGCAGTGGCGTGCAGTTCATCATCGACACTGTCATGTCCCACGAACCGGGCACGGTGACCTTGGTGCCCACCGGCCCGCTCACCAACATCGCTTTGGCTGCCCGCATGGAGCCACGTATCGTCGAACGCGTGAAGGAAGTCGTCCTGATGGGCGGCGGGTATCACGTAGGCAATTGGTCGCCTGTCGCTGAGTTCAACATCAAGATCGATCCCGAGGCAGCGCACATCGTGTTCAACGAGCCATGGAAACTCACCATGGTTGGCTTGGACCTGACTCACCAGGCCCTCGCGACCCCAGAGGTAGAGGCGGAGATCAAGGCCATCGGTACCGATACCGCTGACTTTGTCGTCGGGCTGTTCGGTGCTTTCCGTGAGAACTACAAGGATGCGCAGGGCTTCGATAACCCGCCAGTGCACGATCCCTGCACAATCGCCTACCTAATTGATCCCTCGATTGTGGAATCCCAAAAGGTGCCGCTCGACGTGGAGCTTGATGGCAAGCTCACCACTGGTATGACGGTGGCGGATTTCCGTTCACCTGCCCCGGCAGATTGCCACACTCAGGTCGCAACGAAGTTGGATGCACCGAAGTTCTGGGATTTGGTGGCGTCGGCGATCCGCGCCATCGGCTAACACCCACGGATGATTCGATCAGCTGCGTCCCCGGCAACCTAGACACCAGTAGACTAAACAGCCATGAAGGGCATTATTCTCGCTGGCGGCTCAGGGACGCGGCTGTACCCCATCACCAAGGGGATTTCGAAGCAGCTGATGCCCATCTACGACAAGCCGATGATCTACTACCCGCTATCGACGCTGATTGGCGCCGGCATTAGGGAGATTTTGATCATCACCACGCCGGAGGATCAGTCCGCTTTTCGACGATTACTTGGCGACGGTTCCTCTTGGGGGCTGATGCTCGATTATGCCGTGCAGCCGCAACCGGAGGGGCTTGCGCAGGCGTTCATTATCGGTGAGGAGTTCATCGGAGATGACTCTGTAGCGCTCGTCCTGGGTGACAATATTTTTGAAGGGCCTCATTCTTCCGGTGCGCTTGCACACCGCCAAGCCCCGGACGGCGGCATGATTTTCGCCTATGAGGTTTCGGACCCGCAGCGCTATGGCGTGGTGGAGTTCGATGCGGCCGGCACCGCGCTGTCTATCGAGGAGAAGCCGGAACACCCGAAGAGTAATTTCGCGGTTGTGGGGCTGTATTTCTATGACAACGCGGTCGTCGATATCGCGAAGCAGATCCGGCCAAGCGCGCGCGGTGAGCTGGAGATCACGGCGGTGAATGAGGCTTATCTCAACCAGGGGCGTTTGCAGGTGCGCCGTTTGCAGCGCGGCGATGTCTGGCTGGACACGGGCACGATCGATTCGATGAGCGAGGCCAGCGCCTATGTTGAGGTCATCCAGAAGCGTACGGGCACGATCATCGGTAGCCCGGAGGTCGCGGCGTACCGGGAGGGGTTCATTGATGCTGCCCAGCTGGAGAAACTGGCCGCGCCGATGATGAAGTCCGGCTACGGCGCGTACCTGCTGGATGCGATCGATCTATAGTTAGGTGCCATGCAGTCCCCCACTTCCGTCACGGCGCTCATGTCGATTTACGCGCGCACCCAGCCCGCCGAGTTGCGCGCGGCCCTTGATTCGCTGGTGGCTCAGTCGCTGCCGGCTGAGCGGATCATCGTGGTGATCGACGGCCCGGTGCCCGATTCGCTTCGCTCACTTATCGACGAATACCCTTCCGTTCTGCCACACCCGCTGGAGGAAAACCAAGGCCTTGGGGCGGCGCTGGCCGCAGGAATGGAACAGGTGGACACCGAGTTTGTGGCGCGCCTTGATTCTGATGACATCGCCTTTCCGCAGCGTTTCGAAAAGCAGGTGGAATTCTTGCGCGCCCACCCAGACGTGGCGGTGGTCGGCACGGCGGTGCAGGAGTTTGATGACGATACTTTTCGGGACACTGGCCAGCTGGAATCGTCGTTAGGCGAGATCCGTCGGCTACCGGAAGACCCGAGCGGGTACGCGAAAATCAATTCGCCGCTGAACCATCCGTCGGTGATGATGCGCACGGCCGACGTGCGCGAGGTCGGCGGGTACCGTCACCTGCCGTTTATTGAGGACTATGACCTCTGGGCTCGCCTGCTGGCGGCGGGCAAGCAGCTGCGCAATATGGAGGAGCCGCTGACCTATTTCCGTGTCAGTGATGCGCAATTGGCGCGCCGCACGGATAAGAAAATGCTGGCGTCAGAGATCCAGCTGCAGAAGAACCTGGCCAGCTATGGGCTCGTGTCGCGTCCGCGGGCGGTGGTCAACTTTGTGGTTCGGACTGTGTACCGAATGTTGCCTGCTGGGCTGCTCCGCAAAGTCAATGGGATGCTCTTCCACCGGAAGCGGTTATGATTGGGAAACATGAGCGCTCCCCAGGATTTTCGCGACACCTGGCTGATCGTGCCCTGCTATAACGAGGGGCAGGTGATCCGCCAGGTGGTGGAGCACGCCCGCGAAACTTTCCCGAATATCGCGGTGGTGAACGATGGTTCGAAGGATAATTCGCGGGAGGAGATCCGAGCATCGGGGGCCCACCTGGTCGATCACCCGGTGAATTTGGGCCAGGGCGCAGCGATCCAGACCGGTGTGGAATACGCCCGTGCGCAACCCGCCGCGCAGTTCTTCGTCACCTTCGACGCCGATGGCCAGCACCAGGTCAAGGACGTGGTGCGGATGGTGCAGCGGTTGCGCGATGAGCCGCTCGATATCGTCGTCGGAACGCGTTTTGCCGGCCAGGACAATTCGCAAGTGCCGTGGATCAAGCGCCTCGTGCTCAAGACGGTGGTGCTGCTCAGCCCGCGGACCAGGCGTTTGGGGCTGACCGACGCCCACAATGGCCTGCGCGTGTTCAACAAGAAGGTCGCTGATGAGATGGACATCCGAATGAATGGGATGTCGCACGCCAGTGAGATTGTCGGCATGATCGACACGCACAAGTGGCGGGTGGCCGAGGAGCCAGTGGACATTTTGTACACGGAGTACTCCATGAGTAAGGGGCAGTCGCTGATTAACGGTGTGAATATTTTGGCCGACGGCATCGTGGCGAGGAGACTATAGATGATCCAATTAATCTTGCTCATTGCGGCGATCGCGCTGGTCGCCTACTTTTTCCTCAACCGCAAGAAGGCCCGCGCGAAGGCCTGGGTGAAGATCGTCTTCGTGCTGCTCGCGATCGCTGCGGTGTGGGCGATTTTGCGTCCCGACGATCTGACCGTGCTCGCCAACTGGCTCGGCGTGGACCGCGGCACCGACCTGATGCTCTACGCCCTGGTTGTCGCATTTTTCTTTACGACGATGAGCACTTGGGTCCGGTTCCGTGAACAGGAACTGCGCTACGCGCGCCTTGCACGCACCATCGCCCTCCAAAATGCTGAAAAGCCGGAAGACCGCGCACGCTAAGCGCTAATTATGCGGTGGCAGTGGGGCTGCTACCGTTAGGTGCGTGTCTACAACGAAGAACGAAACAAAGACGAAGATCCCCGCGTTAATGTGGGCGTTCACCATTGTGCTGGCGCTGGGCGCGGCACTGGGTGGTTATATCATCGGCCTGAACGAGGGCCGCGACCAAGCAACGGCCGCGTCGCAAGCTCCGCAGCCGACCGCTGGCCAGCCGACAAATGGTCAGGCTGGCGAGCATGCGAGCCAGCCTGCGGATATTTCAGACGTTCAGCCCGGCACCGATTTCAACGGTGACAATGCAACTGATGCGACCCTCTATGGCGCCGGCGATGACGGTGAGGTCGGTCGTCGAAACGCGGACGATGCCATGGCCATGGGAGCGGTGGATGCGCCGATCGTGATCAGCGAATTCTCCTCCTTCGGCTGCCCTTATTGCGCGCGCCACAACAATGAGACTGAGCAGCGCATCGTCGAAGAGTACGTCGAGACCGGGCTTGTGCGCTTGGAGTGGAATGACTTCCCCATCAACGGGCCCAACTCCGAAGATGCCGCACGTGCAGGTCGCGCCGCCGCTGAGCAGGGCAAATTCTTCGAATTCAAGGACGCCCTGTTCGCTGAATTTGAGGCGCGCGGCGGCCAGTTCACGCAGGAGGACTTCCTCCGCTACGCAGAGGAGGCTGGTGTCGCAGACCTGGACAAGTTCGCGGCCGACGCCACCAGCGATAAGTACGACGAGGCCATCGCCGGCTCGCGCCAGTTCGGCTCTGAGTTGGGGATCGACGGGACACCAAGCTTTGTGATCGGCACCCAAACCATCTCCGGTGCGCTGCCTTTCGAACAGTTCGAGGTAGTGATCAACGAAGAACTCGTCGAATCTCAGGAGCGTGTCTAGGCACCACGGAAGTAGTCGACGGTGCGGGCCACGCCCTCGTCGATACGCACCTGCGGCTCCCAGCCCAATACGCGCTTGGCCTTCGAGTAGTCGAGGGCGCTGCGTGGTAGATCGCCAAGCCGGGCGGGTGCGAGCTCGGGGTTATCGGGGGCTCCGGCGGCACGCGCGACGAGGGTGTGGAGCTCGCGGTCAGTCGTCTCCACGGCGGTGCCGATATTGAAGCGCTCTCCCCCACCGACATCGCCTGCAGCCAGGTAAAAGGCGCGCACCACGTCGCCGACATACACATAGTCGCGGGTATTTGTGCCCCCACCGAACACGCGGGTGGGTGCCCCGGACAGCAGGTTCTGCGCGAAAATCGCGACGACGCCGGCCTCCCCGTGGGGATCTTGGCGCGGGCCGTACACGTTCGCCGGGGCGATGTGCGAACAATCTAGGCCGTAGAGATTGCGGAACATGTTCAGGTAGACCTCGCCGGCATACTTCGAGGCCGCGTACGGCGAGTACGGGTCCACGGGTGAGGCCTCGGACACTGGGAATACTTCCGGCTCGCCGTAAATCGCGCCACCCGAAGACGTGTGAACGATCTTGCGCACCCCGTGCCTCCGCGCCGCATCGGCTAGGCGAATCAGCGGCAGGATATTTGTTTCGGCATCCTCCACGGGCTTTTCGACGCTTTTTCTCACATCGATCTGCGCCGCCAAGTTGAACACGACTTCTGGGGTGTGGTCCCTAAAGAGCTGGTCGTAGTCAGCCGTGCGCACATCCGCTTGGACGAAAACGGCGCCGGGGTTCAAGTTGGATTCTTTCCCGTGTGACAAGTTGTCGACAACGGTCACCTGGTGACCTTCGTCGATAAGCAAATCGACCAGGTGTGATCCGATGAACCCGGCGCCGCCGGTGACAAGAGTACGCATAGGTACTCAGTCTAATACGCGATTCGAAAGGTGCGCTTTAGTAACCGCGCTTGATCCACTCCTCTAGGTGCGGGGCCTCGTCACCGATGGTGGTGTGGTCGCCGTGGCCGGTGCGCACTACGGTCTCTGCGGGGAGGTCCAGGACGGACTTCTGCAGGGACTCGATGATGGTGTCGAAGCTGGAGTAGCTGCGGCCTGTCGCGCCCGGGCCGCCCTGGAAGAGGGTGTCGCCGGAGAACAGCTCGGCCGCCTCAGGCACGTACAACACGCAGGAGCCTGGCGAGTGGCCTGGGGTGCTGAGCACCTTGATGTCGGTGCCGGCGATCTGGAAGGTCTGGCCGTCCTCGAGGTCGCGGTAGTTCAGGCCCTTGTTGGTCTCCTCCCACAGCATGGAATCGGCTGGGTGGAGGTAGATGGGGGCGTCGACAAGCTCGGTCAGGCGTGGGGCTGCGTCGATGTGGTCGTTGTGGCCGTGGGTGGCGATGATGCCCTTGACCTTGCGGTCCCCCACGGCGGCAGCGATGGCATCGGAATCGTGGGCCGCGTCGATGATGAACACCTCGGAGTCATCGCCGACGATCCACACGTTGTTGTCTACGTCCCATTCACCGCCGTCGAGCTTGAACTTTCCGGAGGTTACTACGTTGTCAATGCGAAAAGTCATTATTTGAACTCCACTACGCTACGCAGGACGTCGCCCTGCTTCATCTTTGCAAAGGATTCTTCCACGTCGTTGATTCCGATGCGCTCGGAGACGAACTCACCCAGCGGGAAACGGTCCTGCAGGTGCAGGTCAACGTACATTGGGAAGTCGCGCTCTGGCAGGCAGTCGCCGTACCAGGCTGGCTTGATGGAGCCGCCGCGCGAGTACACGTCGATGGCTGGCAGCTGAATCTCGCTGGTCTGGTTTGGTACGCCCACCATGACCATGCGGCCTGCGTGGTCGCGAGAGTAAAAGGCCTGGCGCCAGGTGGGGATGATGCCCACGGCGTCGATGGTGACGTCGGCACCGAAGCCGTCGGTCAGCTCGCGCACCTTGTCGATGATCTCCTGTTCCTCCATGTCCTTAGAGGCGATGGCGTGGGTTGCGCCGAAGGTGTCGACGGCCGCCTTGGTCTTTCGCTCATCGAGATCGATCGCGATAATCGTGGTGGCACCGGCCAGCTTCGCGCCGGCGATCGCTGCCAAGCCCACTCCGCCAAGTCCAAAGACAGCGACAGACTCGCCCTTCCGGATATCACCGGTATTCACGGCGGCGCCAACGCCGGCCATGATGCCACAGCCAAGCAGGCCAGCCGCTGCAGGATCTTCCTCGGGGTTCACCTTGGTGCACTGGCCCTCGTGGACCAAAGTCTTCTCAGCAAAGGAGCCGATTCCGAGCGCTGCGGTCAGCTCGGTGCCATCCTCCAAGGTCATCGGCTTCGAGGCGTTGTGGGTATTAAAGCAGTTCTTCGTGTCGCCCTTGCGGCAGGCACGGCACTCACCGCACACGGCGCGCCAGTTCAGTACGACGAAGTCGCCGACCTCGACGTGGGTGACTGCTTCGCCGACCTTATCGACGACACCTGCCGTCTCGTGGCCAAGCAGGAAGGGGTAGTCGTCGGCAATGTCCCCGTCGCGGTAGGCGAGGTCAGTGTGGCATACGCCGGTGGCCTGGACCTTCACGACAACGTCGTTCGGGCCTGGCTCCGGGATCACAATGTTGGTTACTTCTACATCGGCGCCCTTTTCGCGGGCGATTACTCCTTGAACAGTTTCGGTCATACAACTAGGCTAACGATTTTCGTCAAGACGCGCTTAACGAAAATCAAGCCCATCTCGCTACAGGCGCTGACCGTACCCGTACTGGTAGACGTTTCCGTCGCGGTCGACGTAAGCATAGTCCTCGCCAAGGAACTTGCCAGGCACGTCGCGCGGCGAATCGGCGAAGGCGGCAACATCGCGTGGGAAGGAGAACGCGAGTTCACCCTTCGGGCCGCCGTCGACCCCACACAATGCTTCGAGGATCGCCTTGGGTGAGGAATCGAACGTGGCGACGAGCGCTGCCGCGTTCGGTTCGATCTCACCCAGCAGCCATGGGTTAGTGATGTTGAGCAGCGTCATCGTGGGCACGGTTCGCTGAATCTCGATCACGCGGTCCATGTCGATCTGGTTGTCGCGCGGATCGATGGAGAGCGGCTGGTCTTCTTTGTCGTCGGTAAACAGCGCGATTTCAGGCCGGGCCCACACGATGGCCAGATCGGCATCCTCGGGCTTATCGACGAAGGTCGCCTGCGGAAACGCCTCACAAACAGCGGCGGCGAAGCGCTCATCGGCGAGCTCGGGCTTGGTGCGCGCAGTCACCCAGGTGTAAATCTTCTGGGTGGTCTCAGGGTTCAGCGGCAGAAGCTCTGCGTTACCGCGCAGCAAGGTGACGGAATCGCGCTGGGCGCTGTGGCCGGCATCGGCGACGGCTTGGTTGCCGATCACCTCCGCGGCTGCGTCCTCGTCGACGAAGGGATCGTCGAAAAGCCCAAGCTCAAAGATCTCTACCAGCAGGCGCGTGACGGACTCGTCGACGTTGAGGCCAGCAGCGATCGCTTCGCGCACGGCGGACGGGTCGGAGACGTCGGAGAAGATGTCCACGCCCGCGTTCACGGCGGCCGCGATGCGCTCGGGCTGGGTCTTGTCCTCCACGCCCCACGGCATCGCGTCCAGAACGCCTGAGTCAGAGTTGACGTAGCCGGCATGGCCGAGCTGTCCACGCAGGATGTCGGTGATCATGGTCTTGTTGAACGCGAAGGCAACTTCCTCGAACTGGGTGTCCTCCGACTGCCAGAACTGGCGCGGCAGCTGGTCAGCGGACTCATTCACCGGCAACGCGTAGTAGGGCATGATCGACGAGGCGCCCGCTTCGATCGCCGCCTGGAATGGTGGCATGTGGTAGGTGTACAGCGCATCCTCGGTGGGATAGTTATTGAACTTGCCCCAGGCAAAGTGCGGGTCGTGGCCATCCTCGCGCACGCCGCCACCAGGGAAATGCTTCACCGTGCATGCCACGCCGTCGATGGCGCGGCCGTGCTCAGTCTCACGCACCTGCTGCAGGCCGCGGACGGTGGCGGTGACATAATCGGCGACCACCTGCGGGTCCTCACCGAAGGTGTTGACGAAGCGCGCCCACCGTGGCTCAGAGGCCACATCGGCCATGTAGCCGTAGACCTTGTGGATGCCCCCGGCACGCCACTCGGCGGCGGCACCGGCAGCAAGCTTTTCGACGCGGTCTGCGTCCCTCAAGCCGGCCAGACCAAGTTCGGACGGCCACCCAGAGAACACCCCGGACGTGTCCTTATCGCCAAACGCAGGGACCACAGAGAAGATATTCAACGGGTTGGCTGCAAATACCGCCGGGATGCCCAGACGGGAGCTTTCCGCGATCTCTTGGACCGCGTTGGTCCACACGGCGAGGTCACGGGCAGGAAGGTTGTCACGATAGATGAAGAAGCGCTGGTGGCGTTCATTGATGGACGTGTCCGTCGCCGGGCCCAGCAGCATCGGCTCTGGGTATTCCAGGCCGGTCATCGGGTGTTTGTCTGCCCAAAAGTCTTCGTCGTGAAGCACTTTTCCTTCCTCGGCGTTGGGCAGGAAGGCGGAGTTGCCGGGATAATGCGAGCCGATGATCATCAGGCCCGCCTTTTCCTCGTCGGTCATGCGCGCGACGAGGTCCTCGGCACGCTCACGGGCGCTGAGGCGCCAGTCCTCGTAGGGGGTGAGCTGGCCGTCACCGTCGAGGTCCTTAAATTCTAGGCCGTCGACGGTGATGACGTTTTTGGTGCGGGTGGAAAGGGTGCGCTGGTTCTGAGTAGTCATACTTTCAGTGTACGACTATGAATCAGCACCGTGGTGGGCTTTGGGCTACGAACGCGCCACGATCCCGCCGACATAATCGTGACCACGCTGGGTGAAGTGGAACGGCATGTTGCCGGCACCCGCGTAGAAGTCGACGAGTCCTGGCCACATCCGCATGTGATCTGGCGCGCACATGTGATTGTTGCGGGTAGCAGGCTTCAGGTCGACGAACTGGGTACCGGTGGCATGTGCTGCGTCGACAAGCATCCACTGCCCAAGGTTTTCCCACTCGGTGATCTTCGCCAGCGGGGTGACGTCGTGCATGTTGGGTCCGACGTGGAAGAGGCAGACGTTGCCGCGGCCGTCGGAAATCTGCGGGTAGCCGACGAACTGGATGCGCGCGTTTGGTGCGTGGGCGCGGATGCGGTCGACCTGCGGGCGCATGTAGTTGACGAAGTCGCGGCGGATGTCCGCGTGTGGGCGACCTTCGTTGTTATAGGTGTCGTTGAAACCGACCGAGATGAGCACGCGGCGGGTGTCGTGGTTCAGGCCCCTGTTATTGATCGCACGGTTGACCTGGGAAGACAGCTGTGGCCCCTGGGAAATGGTGACGGTGCCGGTGCACGAGTAGTCGTGGGCAGCCAGGCCGAGCTGGCGCGCGGCAACCTTGCCGAAGTTATTGTTGGAGGTTGGGCACCAGGTGGTCACATTCGAGGAACCGCGGGCGTCGAGGCCAAGCTTGCCGGCAGCCCACTGCTCCAGCGGCGGGTCGGCAACCCACGAGTCACCGAAGATGACCATATTCCCGTTTTGCGCTTGGGCGTTAGGAACGGCGGGGCCGGCCACCATCGTGATGGCAGCGAGCATCGTGGCGGCGACGGAGGCCACGAGCGCGGTGACCTTTCGGCGGGTGGCGTGGATCAGCATGCAGCCTGCTTTCTTTCAGCTTTCTTTAAAATTCTGAGGGTTTTATCACGTTGCGATTCCCTGAACACCTTAAGCACGAAGTGCCCACGTCGCAAACGTTTCACATCGACAACTCAAGCAACTTGTGTAACTCTATCCCCAGTCATTGTCTACGCAATGCCTATCGGTATTGTGGGCGAAATAATAGCAACGTGCAACGTTTGCGCCCCCTCTCTCGATATATCCCAACGTAAACAGATTTGTTACAGCCCCTTAAGGATGCCCATGTCACCACTGCCACTTCTAGGAAAGATCGCCTTTAACGCGCAGGCGCTGGCCAAATTTATCCCCGCGGTCATCCGTTCCGGCATCGTCGGCACGGAAGGCGGACCTGCAGGCGCCGCAACTCTGCCAGCGACGCTAGCCCGCTACTGGTTCACCACCGCGCGGGAGATCGAGCAGGGTGCAGCCCAAACGCCACACCGCAACGCGCTTATCGACGACGATGGCGTGCTCACCTACGCTCAGATGCGTGACCAAGCCCAAGCCCTGGCGAAGTGGTTCCTCGACGTGAAGAAGCGCGAGGGTTTCGACGAACTGCACATCGGCGTGATGGCCCGCAACGGCCGCGGCATTCTGCTGCCCATGACGGCCAAGGGCTACGCCGGCGCACACCTTTACCTGCTGAACGTGGGATCTTCACCCGAACAGATTTTGGGCATTATCGAAGAAAACACGATCAATGTGCTCATCGTCGACGACGAATTTTCCCACGTCATCCCGCACGACTATCCGGGCCTGACAGTGGCCTACGCGCACGTCGAAAAGCGTCATGCTGATTACCCATCGCTGGCCGAACTCATCGCGCACTGCGATACCGACACCAAGCTTCCTGCCATGCCAAAGCATGGCTATATCGTCTTGATGAGCTCCGGCACCACCGGGATCCCCAAGGGCATCCTGCGCCCAGAGCCGAAACTGCCACTGGTTCTGGCGGGCCTGCTGGAGAAGATTCCGTGGAAGGCCGGCATGACGGTGCAGATGAGCGCGTCCATGTTCCACACCTGGGGCTGGTCGGCCACCAATATCGCCTTCGGCGCGCGCAACACCGTGGTGACCATGCGCAACTACGATCCGGTGCGCGTGTTCGAGCAGCTCGAGGGCTTCAAGTGCGACGCCCACGTCTCCTCCCCCATTTTCTTCAAGCAGCTGCTTGAGCTGGAGGATAACCAGAAATATGACACCTCCCGCCTGAAATTCATCGCCTCTGCTGGCCACGCGTTGACCCCGGAGATCGTCAAGCGCGTCATCGACCGCTTCGGCCCGATCCTGTGCAATATCTACGGCTCCACCGAGCTCACCTTGGCCGCCGCCGCTTCCGGGGCCGAGGTCGCCGCCGACCCCACCGTCGCCGGCCACGTGTCCTCCGGCACAATCCTGAAGCTTTACGACGACAACGACCAAGAAGTCCCCCAGGGCAAGGTCGGCCGCATCTTCCTGAACAACTCCACCTCCCTGATCGGCTACTCCAACCCGAACACCCGAATGGTGAAAATCGACAACCTGATCGAGATGGGCGACTTGGGCTACTTCGACGCCGACGGCCGCCTCCACGTGGTCGGACGAGCCGACGACATGATCATCGTCGGCGGCGAAAACGTCTACCCCGCCTCCGTGTCCGACGTGTTGGAATCCATGCCGGGCGTCGCCGACCTTTATGCAGGGGGCGTGGACGACGAAGAGACCTTTGCCCGCATCGCCGTCTGGATCGTGCGTTCCGACGACGACGCCGGCCGTACCTTAACCAGCGACAAGGTTCGCCAGTATGTCTTCGACAACCTGGCCAGCCACTCCGTCCCCCGCGACGTCAACTTCGTCGACGAACTGCCCCGCAACGCCGTGGGCAAGGTCGTGCCCCGCTTCCTACCGGAGTCTGTGCCCGGCGCGTAGGGTTCCGATCACCGGCCCCTACCGCAAACTACTGGACCTAGAATGTTGGAACAGGGGCCCAAAACGGTTCCAGGCACCCAAAAGCGCCCAGTTCCAACAGTTCAGCTTCAGCAGTTTGGCCGGCAGCGGGGCGCAAGACGAGAAACCCCAGGCTAAACACTGTTTAACCTGGGGGTTTGGTGGAGCCGCCTGCGAGAATCGAACTCGCGACCTTTTCATTACGAGTGAAACGCTCTACCGACTGAGCTAAGGCGGCCTGCACTACGCGCAACCTCGGCTGCGCAAATCGTGCGCCAATCAGCTTAACCTACCGTCACCGAAACCGGAAAACGGCTGGTCACTTCACGCGGCAGGCCTGCCTGATCGCACCGATCATGCCGTTAAAAGCAATGGTCGGGATGACTGATTGGCTGAGCTGTGTGCGGCATTTCGCGATGGCATCCTGGCACGCCACCAGCCCTTCGATGGATACGCGCTGCCCGATGTCGCGCGCGAGCCCTTCAAAGTCGGGGTGGGTCAGCCCCACGTTGGCGCCCGTTTTCACCATCAACGCATCACGGTAGACACCGGCAAAGTCCACGAGGGCGAGGTCCAGCACGTCGCGCTTACGACGAGTACTCCTAGCTTTCTGGCGATCCTCCAGCTCTTTCACGGTGCCGGCCGCCCCGCGCAGGGCCTTCGTCGCCCCTTTGCCTTTCGCTCCCATGCCTAGGGCTTGTTCAAGTTTCTCGCGCTCTTGCGCGTCGGCATCAGCATAGGAGTCCACAGCTTCTTTATTCACGGCTTTGAGCAGACTGCCGACGGCTTGGAACGCTTGATCACCGTGAAAGATAAGCTCGGCGAGGTTGATCACCTGCGCGCGCCGCTGTTGGATCGAGGGGTCTTTCACCAACGCCCGCGCGCGACCGATATGCCGGAGGGAGGTGGCGGCGGCGAGTTTCGCGTCAGATTCTGAAGCTCCTTCTTCTTGGGTCAAAATGCGCACGATCTCACCAGCGGACGGCGCCGGAATATACAGGTGCCTACACCGCGAGCGCAATGTTTGTGAGAAGTCCTCCGGATCGGTGGAGGGCGCGCACATGATGATCACGGTGGACGCTGGCGGTTCCTCAACGGTCTTCAGCATGGCGTCGGCGGCCTCGGGGGTCAGGCGGTCGGCATCCTCGATGATGATCACCCGCCACGGGGCGATCGTCGGCAAGCGTGCTGCTTGCGCAACCACCTCGTCAACTGTGTCTTTCGAAATGGACAACTCTTTGGGCACGATGTGCACGATGTCCGTGTGCGATCCACCGAAGGCATCGCGGCAACCGTCGCACACCCCGCACCCGATCTCTTGCGGGTCGGTGCACACGAGGGCGGCGGCGAAAGCGACGGCGGCCGTCGAACGGCCTGCACCGGGTGGGCCGGTAAACAGCCAGGAGTGGGTCATGGCGCGCGGGTCGACATGCGTTTCAGCGCCTATTCCGGAGGCGCCACGAGCAGCAGCGGCGGCGGACAGAACTGTGTCGCGGACCTTGGGGCTGTCCGCGAGTCGGGCCGAGACACTGCGATTGATCACTCCACTACCCTACTGCATACCGCGCGGGGCAAATGACCGATAGAGTAATACACCATGAACCGTTTGTGGCAAGGACTGAAGTGGCTATTGGGCACCTCGTGGCCGTTGTATGCTGCAAATCTCCTCGCCACGAACCTGGTGGGCGCGATCGCGATTATGTTGTTCGTGCGCTACCTCATCCCCATGCCCGAAGTGCTCACCTTCGCGTCGGAAGCATCGAGCTTAGCGACGATCGGCATTGTCTATGTGGTCCTCGCCGTGTTGGTGGGCATCCTCGCTACTTTGTTTATGCTGCGGCCGGTGTTTGATTGGCAGAGGCATCCCGACGAACACGACCCCAACATGGTGCGCAACCTGGTGATGCGCGTGCCCATCCGGCAGACCGTGGTGGTTGTGGTGGTGTGGGTGGTCGGCATCATCATTGCGGTGGTGGCCAGCGGCCGTGTCAGTGGGCGACTGGCACTCGTCGTTGGCTTTTCGACGTCGCTGGCCTGCCTTGTTGTTGCACTTTTGACCTACCTGCAGGCTGAGCGCCTCGTACGCCCGGTGGCTGTGACCGCACTGGCGCGCCGTTTTGAGGATTCCACCCTAGAGCCTCCGATCAAATACCGGCTGTATATGACGTGGATGATGACATCCGCGGCGCCTCTGATTGGCATCGTGTTGCTGCTGTGGGCGCAGCGCGCTGGCTACTTCACCGGGAATGCGGGCGAGCTCATGCCGGCGATCGTGGCGCTGGCCGTAGCAGCTCTCCTGACGGGGTTTGTGGGCATGGCATTCGCGATTTCGTCGGTAGTTGATCCGATCAACGAGCTCCATCTCGCCATCAACCGTGTGCGCCGCGGCGACAACGACACCCAGGTGGACATCTACGATGGCTCTGAACTTGGCGTGCTGCAGGCCGGGTTTAACGAGATGATGCGCGGCTTAAGCGAACGCCAGCGCGTGCGCGATATTTTCGGCCGCTATGTGGGCACCGAAGTAGCCCAGCGAGCGCTGGAAGAAAAGCCAGAACTGGGCGGTGAGGACCGCAAGGTCGCCGTGCTGTTTATCGACGTCATCGGGTCCACCACCTTCGCCGTGAACCACACACCCGAGCAGGTCGTTGAAGCGTTGAACGAATTCTTTGAGATCGTCGTCGACGTGGTCCACCGCAACCGCGGCGTGATCAATAAATTCCAGGGCGACGCGGCCTTGGCGGTGTTCGGAGCCCCGGCCAACTTGAACGACGCCACCTCCCACGCCCTGCAGGCCGCCCGCGAACTGCGCACTGAGCTGCGCGGACTGGAACTACAGGCAGGTATTGGCGTGGCTGCCGGCCACGTGGTCGCCGGCCACATTGGCGGGCACGACCGTTTCGAGTACACCGTGATCGGCGATGCCGTGAACTCCGCCGCCCGCCTCACCGACATGGCCAAGGACACCCCAGGTCGCGTGCTCACCAATGCCGCCACCCTGCGCGGAGCCAACGAAGTGGAAAAGGCCCGCTGGACGTTGATGAAGTCCATCGAGCTGCGCGGCCGCCACAAGATGACTCAGCTGGCCCGCCCGGTGCGCTCGACGATGGCGGACCGCTACTAGGTGTTCGCCCATTTATCCAGAAATATGTGCCCGTATCTAATTTTTTAGATACGGGCACATATTTTTAGATAAAACAGGATAGAAGGCCGACGCCCCTTCAACAGCTCCTCGGTTTACTCAGACGCTTCTCCCGCAGCTTCGTGCTCCATCCTCCGAATAAACGCGGCCATTCCAGGAACTGTAAATTGGACAACGCCATGGTCAGGGGCAAAAATTAGGCCCTTGTCGATGAGATTTTCCGATTGTTGCTCAGCGATCCCATGGTTACGTCGAGGTGGTCGGCTATCTCACGAGTTGTAAGCTGGTCATCGCCCAGTTTTGCCATTGCTACAAGGAAGCGTTTCTCACCGGGTGTCGCACGTTCCCACCTGCTGGGAAAGAACCCTGCATCGAGCGCTTCTGTACCTTCGACAACGGCAAGCTCCGCATCTTTCCCAGTAAAGGGCGATCCAGGCGCAACATTCCAGATTGCTTTCCCGTATTCCTGCAGGAAATAAGGGTAATTCAGTGCAGTATTAATCAGCCCATCGATAGCCTCAGGGAGATACTCAACGTTTTGTAATCTCGCTGGTTCTTCCAACGCTGCGGCAGCTGCCTGGTCTGATAGCGGACCAATCTTGCGGTACTCAAAAAGCCGCTCTGCATATGATTGAGATTCGGCCAGCTTCTGAGGGAGCGTCGGCAAGCCCGCCCCGAATACGTAGAATGGCAATCCCTTTTGGCCCGCTTGATGCTGGGCGGTAATGATAGCGGCCATCAGCTCTGGGTCCAGGTCCTGCATCTCATCGATGAAGAAGGCGATCGCTTTTCCATCCTTGCGCGCGGATTTCGCAACACCCAAAACAAGTTCTTCCAGGTCCATCCCAATATCGCCAGAGTCCGATAAGCCCTTCTGAGCAGGGACGTCGAGGGCGACATCAACGCCTCCAACGTGTAAGGCGAAAGAGGAAATGACCGGCAGTGCTTCTCGAATATGGGCCCACTTTTTCCGCAGCGACACTTTTCGTGCGCTCAATGCCAGCTCCCGCGCCAACCTAGCCCTGACACGGCTTTTGCCAGCGGTATCCGCGCTCGCTTCAAATTGGACGATCAGCCAATCCGCTTCCTCTGCCCGCGACGCCATCTCATTGAGCAGGACTGTCTTGCCCACCCCGCGCAGACCTGACAAAATCACGCCGCGATTGTGCATGCCATGCTGGGTGCGCGTGATGATCGCACCGATCAAGTCAAGCTCTGGCTTGCGCCCCGTAAGCGCAGGTGGACGCAGCCCCGCGCCCGGGGAATAGGGGTTGAGCGTTTGGTCCATGCGTCCCACACTAAACCATTTATCCAGAAATATGTGCCCGTATCTAATTTTTTAGATACGGGCACATATTTTCAGATAAACCCCGAAAATGACCGCTCGCCCACCCTCTCAACGACAAACCGATATAGTCCTCGGCCCATAGTGCGAGTAACTTATTGAAAACGTTTTGGTATCTCGCACTATGGGCCGAGGACTATATCGGTTTGCGAAAAGGCAGAGAGCCGGGAAGGCGGGAGCTACGGGCCCCTACTCAGCTACACCGTCGACCAGCAGCATCGCACCCACACTGGTTGCACCCAATGTGAGACCCTCGAGCATGCCGATCCAGAAGTTGTGCTTCTTATCCTTCAGCACCGTGTTGCGCACCAGGCGCAGCCCCTCGCCTGCCAGCATCAGGTTCGCGCCGTGGCTGATGCCACCTTCGGCGGTGGTGTGGCGGCGGAAACGTTCATCGTCGGCAAGTGCCGCGGTAGCAACGGCGGAAGTCCCACCAAGTGCTACGGCCGGCACTAGAGCGCGGTTCTTCCATGCAGCCAAGCCAACACCCGCAGCCACAATCGCCCCGCCAACCGCGGCACCGCGCGCGCTCACCGCAGCACGCTTATCGGCAAGACGCGTGATGAAACCAGCGTGCTGCCCCACGACAGCGGCGACACCCAGGCCAGAGGACTTCGTCGGCACGCGAACCTGCTCATAAGCCGCAACACCACCGGAGAGGGTTGCGCCGGTCAGGGCAGTCTTTTGGTCCTTGCTTAACGACGAGCGCAGCGCTTCACCCGCCAACAGCGGAAGGATGGCGGGCTCGAAAATTCGCGACGCAGTGTCCTTGTTCAGCACACGCAGCCAGCAGGCGATCTCACCGACGGTGAGGAACGCGATGCGCTCTGGGCGACTCAGGGCCTTCCGGATCGAGTGATTCAGCGCCTCCATCCCCTGTGCTGTGCGTTGGAAAAACTGACCGGTTCCGAGTTCTGCTGGCATGGTGTCCTACTTCCTCCTGGTGCCCGCCTTCACCACGCGTTTCGTGGTTTGAGGGGGCTTCTTCGCTGTCTTTTTCGTCGACTTCTTCTTAGTAGCCTTTTTACGCGATTTCTTCGCGGTCGTCCCGCCGTCTTCGGCCATCCGGGCGCGCCGTGCAGATAGCAGCTCGTTGGCGCGCTGGTCGGTCATGGTCTCTGGGGTGTCGCCACGCTGCAGCGAGGCGTTGGTCTCGCCATCGGTAACATAGGGGCCGAAGCGGCCGTCCTTCACGCTCATCGGTTTGCCGGAGACGTCGTTATCGCCCAGCATCTTCAGTGGTGGCTTCGCGGCAGCGCGGCCGCGACGCTTCGGTTCGGCATAAATGCGGCGCGCCTCCTCAAGAGTGATCTCGAAGATCTGCTCCTCACTAGCCAAAGAACGCGAGTCCGAGCCCTTCTTCAGGTACGGGCCGTAGCGTCCATTCTGGGCGGTGATCATCTCGCCGTCGGCTGGGTCCTCGCCCACTTCGCGTGGCAGGCTGAGCAGCTTCAGGGCTTCCTCAAGGGTGACTGTCGCAGACTCCATCGAGTTGAACAGGGAGGCCGTCTTTGGCTTCAGCTTCTCATCCACATACTCGGTGATGCGCTTTTCCTTCTGCTTCGCAGCAGTCTTGGTCTCCCAGTTCTTGGCCCTCATGCCATCGGCGGCGCGCTGCTCGTCTTCGGCCTTGCGCTCCTGGGCGACGATCTCCTCGGCCTCAGCTTCGGCCTTCTCGCGCTCGTCGTCACGCACAACCTCGGTGACATAGGGGCCGTAGCGCCCTTCGCGCGCCACCACCATTCGGCCGTTGTCTGGGTTTTCGCCCAGTTCGCGCCCAGACTGCGGGGTGGCGAATAGCTTCTCCGCCATTTCCAGGGTGACCTCGTCCGGCGTTGCCGATTCTGGCAGGTTGGCGCGCTGGTATTCGGGCTCACCTTCAGCATCCACACCGATCTGGCGCTCCAGGTACGGCCCGTAGCGGCCCACGCGTACGTTGACGGCGCGGCCCTCGGAGTCGTCGAAAAGCTTTAGAGAGTTCACGGCGCGCGCGTCGATGGATTCCAGGTTGGACTCGATCAGCGACTTCAACCCGCCACGGCGTGCGACGGATTCGGCGGTGGAATCGTCGGCATCCGCATCGCCGAAGTAGAACCCGTTGAGCCAATCGGTGCGGTCTTCGTTGCCGGCCGCGATCTCGTCGAGTTCGTCCTCCATCGAAGAGGTGAAGTCATAGTCCACCAGCGTGTCGAAGTTATTCTCCAGCAGCCCGACCACAGAAAACGCCACCCAGCTAGGCACCAGGGCGTTGCCGCGAACGAATACGTAGCCGCGGTCCTGGATGGTCTTGATGATCGACGCGTACGTCGACGGGCGACCAATGCCCAGGTCCTCCATCTTCTTCACCAAGCTGGCTTCGGTGTAGCGGGCCTGCGGGTTGGTGGAGTGGCCGTCCGCGGTGATCTTCTGCGCGGTCAGCGCGTCCCCCTTCGCCAGCTGCGGCAGGTGGGATTCCTTCGAATCCTGCGAGTCCGAATAGGCACGCAACCAGCCTGGGAAGGTGATCGTGCGCCCGGTCGCGCTAAATTCAGCGACCTCGCCGGTCGTCGCCGTGC
Organism: Corynebacterium sp.; assembly: GCF_043426755.1. Lineage (GTDB taxonomy): Bacteria > Actinomycetota > Actinomycetes > Mycobacteriales > Mycobacteriaceae > Corynebacterium. Next base: position 34,031 of record NZ_JBHWRP010000099.1, read on the forward strand.
CGGACACGGTCACCTTCATGGAGGTGCCCTTCGCATCCGCCATTTGGGATGCCACGGTGCGCTGCCAGATCAGTTCGTACAGCTTGAATTCCTCAGCATCGAGCTGACCTGCCAGCTGGCCTGGGGTTGAGAAACGCTCGCCCGCCGGGCGGATCGCCTCGTGCGCCTCCTGCGAGTTTTTCACCTTGCGATCATAGGTGCGTGGCGACGAGGAAACGTAGTTGTCGCCGTACAGCTCCGTGGCCGCTCGTCGAGCAGCGCTCAAACCCTGCTTCGACAGTGACGTGGAATCCGTACGCATATAAGTAATGTGGCCGTTTTCGTACAGGCGCTGCGCAATACGCATCGTGCGCGCCGACGTAAAGTGCAGCTTGCGGCCTGCCTCCTGCTGCAGCGTCGAGGTCATAAACGGCGCGTAGGGGCGGCGCGTGTACGGCTTCTCCTCGACCGAATCGACGCTCATGTCGGCCTTGTCTAGGGCCTCAGCCAGCGTTTCTGCCGCCTGCTTATCGACGACGTACACGTCCTTCGTCTTCAGCTCGCCACGATCGTTGAAGTCGCGACCTTGGGCGACGCGCTTGCCATCAACGGCTGTGAGCTTTGCGTCGAACTCGTTGGGCTGATGATCTGCCGAAGCAGCAGCGTCTTTGGCCAGCTGGTTGAGTGTGGCGGTCAGGTCCCAATACTCAGCGGAGATAAACGCCATGCGCTCGCGTTCGCGCTCGACGATCACGCGGGTGGCAACGGACTGGACGCGCCCCGCCGACAGGCGTGGCATGACCTTCTTCCACAGCACTGGGGAGACCTCGTAGCCATAGAGGCGGTCCAGGATGCGGCGGGTTTCTTGGGCGTCGACAAGATCTGTGTCTAGCTCGCGGGTGTTCTCCGCGGCCTCCTTGATGGCGGACTCGGTGATCTCGTTGAACACCATGCGCTCGACGGGCACTTTCGGCTTCAGCGTTTCCAAAAGGTGCCAAGCGATGGCTTCGCCCTCGCGGTCCGGGTCTGTTGCCAGCAGCAGCTTGTCCGCCTGCTTCAGCTTTGACCGAAGGTCAGACACCTTTTTCTTCTTGTCTGGGCTGACCACATAGATCGGTTCAAAGTCTTTTTCTGGGTTCACGCCCAGCTTGGCCCACGGTTCCTTTTTGTACTTATCGGGGATGTCCGCTGCGCGCCCAGGAAGGTCACGAATATGCCCCACTGAGGCCTCGACAATATAGTCGTCGCCCAAGTAGTTCTGGATTTTCTTCGCTTTCGTCTGCGACTCGACGATGACCAGGGTCTTACCTGATCCGCTTCCATCCGCCACGATCCGTGTACCTCAATTCCTTAGGTGTAAGCCTTAGTGCCTTACTGTATGCAAAACTGTATGCACAAAGTCACATTTCGGCCAACACCATATATTAATGCGCCTGTCGGGAAACCTAGCACGTTTGTTCGTCGATAAGCGACTGCACAAAACCATGCATGTATTTGTTGACCATAACACTGCCTGACTTTGTGGTTGCACGCCGCACAAAAACAAATCTTCCAATAGAGTTTCTAACAAGGCTTAAAGAAGGAAGGCACCTGTGGCAGATTCCATCGTTCTGTGGCTCGAACAACTCATGACGATGCCCATTTTCTACCCCCTGGTCACTCTGCTGATCACGCTCGACGCGCTGGCGCCTATCGTCCCCTCGGAGACCGTCCTCAACCTTGCAGGCGCCTTCGCCGGTTCCCAGGGCGTTCCCAACGTGTGGCTCCTCATCGCCTTCTCCCTCCTCGGGGCCATCATTGGCGACAATATCTGCTACCTGATGGGTACGCGCCTTGTCACCTTCGTCAACCGGCTCGACCCCGAGTCCAAAGCCGGCCAGTCCGTCACCTGGGTGCGCCGCAACATGCGCCGCCGGGCGGGCGTGACCATCATCGTCGCCCGCTTCCTCCCATGGGCACGCTGGGTGGCCACGATCATCCTCGGATCCGTGCGGTACCCGTGGCCGATCTTCTTCATCTACGACACGCTGGGCGCCACGTTGTGGGCGTTTCAGACCATCCTCATCGGCTACCTCGGCGGCGCGCTGTTCCGCGATAACCCACTGCTGGGTATGGCCGTCGGCGTCATCCTGGGCACCCTGGTCGGCGCGTTGATTCAGAAGTTCCAGGAGCGGCTTTTCGAGTGGGCTGATGAGCGCCGCGGGGTCTCCCGCCTCTAAAAGGTCGGCCGACACGATTGCCCGCAGCCGCGCTACGAGTTATACTTTTCCTACTTGTATGACTCCAGGCGTGGAGGTGCGGGTAGTGAACTCATCAGGAAGGTACGAAGAAGGTTCTGCCCCTGCTTGTAGACTCGAGGGCATGTCAGATCACAATGGGCACCCCGAATCTCAGTCACCGAGAGGCGAACATCGCAGGTTTGCAGCGACGTTGACGATCGGAACGAAGGGCCAGATCGTCATCCCCAAGGCGGTGCGCGACATGTTCAGCTACGCCCCGGGCGACGATATCCTCCTGTTAGCCGACACCGAGCGTGGCATTGCGCTCATGCCGGTCAGCGAAACCGAGAAACTACTCCCTGAGACGCCGCCACACTTCTAGAAGGGAACCATGGCAGCGATCACCTGCTCCCACGTTCGCCGCGTCTTCCGTGACCACGTCGCCCTCGACGATGTCACCCTCACAGTCGAGCCCCACCAGATCTTCGGCCTGCTGGGCCCCAACGGCTCCGGCAAGACCACGTTACTCAACCAGATCCAAGGCTTAGACACCCCCACCTCAGGCAGCGTCGAGGTGCTCGGCCTCAACCCGATCCGCGACCACGCCGAGCTCGTTCGTCGTCTGGGCAGCCAGCACCAAGAATCAACCTCCCTGCCACGGCTGACGGTACGCGAGACGATCCACCTCTTCGCCGCGCTCTATCCGGCCGCCCGCGACCCGGAAGAGCTGATCGCGGCCCTCTCCCTGACAGAGAAGGCGGATGCGCGCGTCGAATCGCTCTCAGGCGGGCAGCACCAGCGGGTGTTCATCGCGCTAGCGCTGATCCATGACCCGGAATTGCTGCTTTTCGACGAGCTCACCTCCGCCTTGGACCCGCACATCAAACACTCGATCTGGGACATCCTGCGCTCGCTTCGCGCCGACGGCCGCACCATCGTCCTAACCACCCATTCCATGGAGGAGGCGGAGAAACTCTGCGACCGAGTAGCCATCCTTGACACCGGCCGCATCCTCGCCGAGGGCAGCCCAGCCGAGCTGATCGAGCGATTCGCCCCGGCCGCCACAGTCACGCTCTCCTCGGACATATCGCTTAACGACGATGACCTCGTCGCGATCCCCGGCGTCACCACTATCGAGCGCCTCGACGATTCCCTGCGCGTGACCGGCACCGGAGACTTCGCTGAGCGCCTTGCCGAACGCGTTATCACCGCCGGCGACCGCCTGACAGAGCTGCGCATTGATCCGCCGACACTGGAGGATGTTTTCCTTCACCTCACCGGCCGTGACAGCGCTACCACCGAGGAGGTGGCAAGCTAATGCGTGCCTACCGCGCCCTCACTACAGCCTTGCTGAAGTCGCAATTCCGCGAACCCGTTGGGTTCTTTTTCCTCATCATCTTCTCCCCCGCACTCCTCCTGTTCCTCGGCCTAATCTTCGGCAATGAGCCCACGCCTGAATTTGGCGGCCGGGGCCCGATCGACAACATGACGCCCGGGATCATGGTGATGTCGATCTTGATCATCGGCGCGACCGTCCTCCCGCAGGCTCAGGCGTTACTGCTCACCACCGGTGCTCTGACCAGGCTGAAGATGACGCCGCTGAAGCCATCCACCTATCTTGCTTCGGACATGACGGTGCATTTTGTCTCGGGAATCATCGGCCCCGTGCTCACCCTGCTCGTTGCACTCATCGTCTTCGATGTCGAGGCCCCGCAGAACCTTCTTGGGCTCGTCGGCGCGATCGCTTTGGCGATGGTGACAATGCTGGCCGTCGGCTACGCGCTATCCGCACTCATGCCCAGCCCCGGTGCCGCGACCGGGATCGGAAACATGCTCATGATCCTGCTCATGCTCACCTCGGGGGCGTTCATCCCGGTGGCGGCGCTGTCCGACACCGTGCAAAGGCTCTTCGAGTTTTCACCCTCGTACCACATGGCAGGGCTTGTCGACGCAGCCTGGCAAGGCGAGGGGTTCTCCCTCGCCTCAGTTGCCGTGCTGATCGGGGTGGCAGCGGTCGCGGGGTTGCTGGCGGTGCTGCTCTTCCGTCGTCGTTAGGAAGCCACGATGATGAATGGCTCCACCAGGTCATGCCCTTGCGGAACCCCGATCTCCTTCCACATGTCGACGATCTCCGGAACCGGAGTCACCGTCACGTTGCCAAAACCTGCTTCTTTAAAAACCGCGGTGTACTCATCGACGCTGCGGGCCAGCGCCAGAGGCAGGTGAGAGACCACATCACGGTTGTAGAAGGTGGAGAAAGCGCTGGTCCCCTCCCCAGAGGAGTTCTTCTCAATTGTCTCGAGGCCAGCGGGGAAATGGTGCGCGTCGATGATCACGATCTGACCACCGGGGCGGAGCACGTCCCGCCACCTGCGGACCGCTTCCAGCGGCTCGGCCAGAGTCCACATCAGGTAACGATTGATCACCAGATCAAAGGTTCCGAAATTTCCACAGTCCTCGACTGCGTCGCCTCGCGCAAATCGGGGCCCGCCATCAACAGAGGGAGCACAGTCGAGCATCCCCGGCGAGGTATCGATTCCCACGGTATCCCACCCCAGCTCGTCGATAAGCATGGCGATATAACCAGTGCCGGTGCCGACGTCGAGCGCCCGCCCAGGCGGGTCGGGCAAGACTCGGCGCATGTAGGACACCCAGATCTCGTGCTCAATGTCCTCGCGCTGCTGAGCCATTTGATCAGCGTGATAGCTTCGAGCCCTCTGGTTCCAGTAGCGGTCGAGCTGGGTTTGAATCGGGTTCAAAATCTTCTTCTGTTCCTTATCTATGCTTTTGGTTCTTAGTCCGGGAGCCTGAACGTGAGGTGTACTCCCTCGGCATCCTCGAAGCGTGACATTGAGATGTCGTACACAGGCTCGATGATCTCCGGGATGAGGACCTCCTGCGGCGTCCCGTCGGCCACAACCTTGCCCGCGTTCATGACGACGATGCGATCGCAATATCTGGCAGCGAGGTTGAGGTCATGCAGCACCACCAATCCTCCCGTCTCATTATTTGCAACGAGCGCCAAGACTTCGTGCTGGAAACGGATATCTAGGTGGTTGGTCGGCTCATCCAAGACCATGAACTCGGCATCCTGCGCCATCGCACGTGCAATGAGCGTTCTTTGACGCTCACCGCCTGAAAGCTGCGCGAAATTATGCGAAGCCTTCTCGATGAGGCCGACATGACGCAGAACCCCTTCGACGATCTCCTGGTCTTCCTCGGACGGTGTCGACGAGAAACGCTGGTGCGGAAGCCGGCCCAGCAACACCAGTTCGGCAACCGTGACCGGGATTTCGGACACTGTTTCCTGGACCACCACGGCAAGCTTTTGCGCTAGTTCCTTCCGGGTCCAGTGGGAAATATCTTTGCCGTCGACTTCGACAGTTCCGGAATCCGGGGCTTGGGTCCCATAAAAGGTGCGCAACAAGGTTGTCTTGCCACACCCATTCGGGCCCACAATCCCGGTTAACTCGTGCCGCGGGACATCCAGATCGATCCCCTTTAGGACAGGCCGGTCCCCAAAAGCGACATGTACGTCACGCGCTGCAAGCATCTAGAACGCCTGTGCCTCATCCAACAAACGCTCCAGGCCCTCCAGGTTCAGCAGGCTTGCGTACTCGAGGAAGAAAATCGGCAGGGCGATAATACGGTCTTCCTGCACTGCAGGCATTGTTTCTGCTCCTTGCAAATCACGCACTGCCTGGGCTACTTCCTCTGGGTCGCCCTCGGAGTACAGCGCGACGATGACCTCTGGCGAACGGTCGACGATCTGCTCTGCGTTGACCTCGAAGACGCGATCAGCTTCATCTGCGAACACATTCTCAAAGCCAGCAGTTTCCACGATCGGGTGGGACATGGAACCGCGGCCGTACGCGTAGGTCACGCCGCCACCAATGGTCGGGTACAACACTGCAGCAGAAAGCTGGTCGGTCTCATCCACGGAGGCCAACGCTTCGTCGATTTGCTGCTGCGTTTCCTCCTTCAGCTTCTCGCCCTCTTCTTCGCGGTCAAAGATGGTGGCGTACAGGTCGATGTGCGTGTTCACGTCCTCCCACTTTGCGTCGCCTTCGAGGCCGCCGCAGGCGCCTTCTTCCAAGATCACGGGAATGCCATTAGGCGCGAGGGTATCTGGGGTTACGTTGGTGGTTTCACCGATGACGATGTCGGGGTTACTTGCGACGACTTCCTCGCGCGAAATCTCAATGTGTCCGTTAGGAGCAAGCTCCTCCGACAGGGACTCGACCTGATCCAGTTTCGCGTTCAGCTCGTCCGAGAAGTACTCATCCAGGAAGACACCGCCCTTGGCCGTCACTGCGTCGAAGACACCCAGTGCATCAAGGGTGGGAACGTTTGGCACGTGCAGAATTGTGACGCGCTCCGGCACACCCTCAAGCTCGATGGTGTCGCCACAGTTCTCCACGGTGATTGTGTCCTCAGAGGAAGCGCCTTCCGCTTGGGTCGAGTCTGCGCTCGTCGTCGAGCCGTTCTGGCTAGCAGCAGTGCCTTGGTCTGCAGAGTCATCCTGTGCACAGCTAGTTAGAAGCAAAGACGATGCAACGATCGTGGCCGCTAGGCGCTTAGCGTAGGTACGTTTCATGACTGATGTTCTCCTTGTGTTTTAAGTGCAGTGTGAAGGGGAAGTGAGTGGAAATTGAGTTATTAGCTCGCCGAGTACATTCGACGAACAAGAACAAGCAGGAGTGGCGCGCCCACCAAGGCCGTAATGATGCCGATGGGAATCTCTTGCGGCGCCAACAAAGTACGAGCACCCAGATCTGCCAAGAGCAGCAAGATTGCCCCCAAAAGAGCGGAAACCGGAATAGTGTAGCGGTGGCTGCCGCCCACCATGCGGCGCGCGAGGTGTGGAACGACCAAACCGATGAAGCCGATACTGCCCACCATGGCCACGACCGACCCGATCAGGACACAGATCACGGCAAGGCAGATCATGCGGAAGCGGGTGGGGTTGATTCCCAAGGTCAGGGCAGTCTCATCGCCAATGGCCATGACGTCGAGGCGCCTGGACCACAGCCAGAGCAAGATGCACACGGCGAATACGACGACAGCCACCATAACCAGCGCACTGTTCCAGTTCGCTAGCCCTAGCGAGCCCAGCGTCCAGAACATGACCGAGCGGGAGCCTTCAGCGGTGTCGGCACCGAAGACCATGAAGTTGGTCAACGCCGTCAGCGCATACCCCACCGCCACACCGGCCATGAGCAGCCGGATCGATGTCATTGATCCCTGACTGCGTGCAACGAAGAAGATGAGCAAAGACGCAAGGAACGCACCGACGAAAGCACTGGCTTGGAGTGCAAAATCGCCGAACACGGCCCCGAAACCGAAAAGAATTGCTGCTGCCGCGCCACTACTTGCACCGGAGTTGATGCCGATTACGTACGGGTCCGCCAGCACGTTGCGCACCAGCGTCTGCATGATCAGGCCAGCGACTGCCAGGCCCGCCCCGGCCAGTGCACCAAGGATGACTCGCGGCGTGCGAATTTCCCAGATCACTGCGTTATTGGTGGCGGAGTCCAGCGAGGCGGTATCACCAGTGAGGTTAGCGCGGATGACGGCGATGACATCAGCGATCGGTACAGCCACCGACCCCCACGCGATTCCCGCCACTGCCATCAGCACCAGCAAAATGACTAAGGCAACACAGATCCATCGCGCTCGGAGGCGCCCTTCTTCCAGGCCAAGTATGTCTGCAGGTTTAGTCACACAACAAATCTAGCATTCAATTGAATATTATCAACCCGGAAAGAAAAACCAGCCACCCCGGCAATCTCGCACCAGGTCCCCTCCCCCACGACCAGGCACTTTGTAGCACATCGGTGCAAGATGGCGCCATCCTGCACCGATCAGATATAGAACCGCAGGTCACAGCACACCCCACCTGGTGCAGCTTTTCCACCCCACGAAAAACACCCACGGTACAAGCCCGCGGGTGTTCGTCGTTAAGCGAAACCTTAAAGCGCAGTTACCTGCTGTGCCTGTGGGCCCTTGGCACCCTCGCCGATCTCAAATTCGACCTTCTGGTTCTCCTCGAGGGTGCGGAAGCCCGAGCCCTGGATTTCGGAGTAGTGGACGAAGACGTCGGAGGATCCGTCGTCGGGAGCGATGAAGCCGAAGCCCTTTTCAGCGTTGAACCATTTGACAGTTCCGGTAGCCATTTTGTAGACCTTTCGTAGGTTGCCGGTAGTGTTACGACACCGACGTTTTGTCGGCGACGGGTCTTTCCGAATCACCAGGTCTAGCTATTAAACCTGGTGCCCGCGGATAACGTTCCTTCGCGAGCACCTTGTGGGCGCGCACAGAATCTGCGACCACCTTCAGTGTGCCACGAATGACATGGTTTTGACAGGGTAAAAGTAATAATTGTTCGTTTATACAAGGTTTGACTACACCCTAAAAGGTGAAGGATAGATGTCCAAGAATTTTGGATCCGAAATAATCGGCCAGCTCACACGTCGTTTCCCAAGCTCACGGCTCACGCACGTCGCCACCACCGAGCCGGTCAGCGCACGCTTCGACGAGTGGCCCACATGGGTGCACCCGGGGCTTCGCCAGTCGCTTATCGACGAGGGCGTGGACCACTTGTACTCGCACCAAGTCCAGTGCGCCGAGGCCGCCTGGGCCGGGCGGGATGTTGTGATTTCGACGGGGACATCATCGGGAAAGTCACTGGGCTACCTGCTTCCGGTGCTCAGCCATCTAGCCACAGACCCCACGGCCTGCGCCTTGTACCTAACGCCAACGAAGGCCTTGGGCTCCGACCAGCTGCATGCCGTGCAGCGCCTTGTGCGCCAGGTCGAGAAGCTCGCCGGAGTACATCCCGCACCCTATGACGGGGACACCCCCACCGAGGCCCGCGCCGGGATCCGCGAGACCACCCGCTTTGTCTTTTCCAACCCGGACATGGTGCACGCCGGCATGCTGGCGGCACACCAGCGATGGGCACGGTTTCTGCGCCACCTGAAGTTCATAGTGGTGGATGAGTGCCACACCTACCGCGGCGTGTTCGGCGCAAATGTTGCTTTGGTGCTGCGCCGGCTGTTGCGTGTGGCCAGGTTATATGGCGCGACACCTGTAGTGGTACTGGCATCTGCTACGGCGGCTGACCCGGCGGGTCAGGCATCGCGGCTGATTGGGCGCGAGGTCGTGGCGATCACCGAGGACACCGCCCCGCGCGGCGAGCGCACCGTGGCCCTGTGGGAACCCGGTTTCATCGAGGGCGCCGAAGGCGAGCATGGTGCCCCCGTGCGCCGTGCGACCACCACCGAGGCCGCCGAGGTCATGGCAGCACTTGTCGCGGAGGGGTTGCGCACGCTCACTTTTGTGCGGTCCCGACGCGCAGCGGAGATCGTCGCTATGCGCGCTGCGGAGGAGCTTGTTGTTGCAGGGCGAGCGGACTTTGCCTCCCGGATCGCGTCGTATCGTGCGGGTTATCTAGCGGAGGATCGTCGCGCGTTGGAGCGCAAGTTGGATGAGGGTGACTTGCTGGGTGTCGCGACGACGAATGCCTTGGAGTTGGGCATCGATGTGGGTGGGCTGGATGCCGTGGTGATGGCCGGCTTTCCCGGTACTGTGGCGTCTTTTACCCAGCAGGCTGGCCGCGCGGGTCGGCGTGGCCAGGGCTCCGTGGTGGTGATGGTGGCGCGCGACGAGCCAATGGATACGTATCTGGTCAATCACCCCGAGGCCTTGCTGGGGCGCCCGGTGGAGAACTCGGTGTTCAACCCGCATAACCCCTATGTGTTGTGGGGGCACATGTATTGCGCAGCGGTGGAAGCCCCACTGACCACACGCGATGTAGAGGCCTTCGACGCCCACGAGGTTGTCCACGATCTCACCACCCGCGGCTTCTTGCGCAAACGCCCGCGCGGCTGGTTCGCGGTTCCCCAGCTAGAGGGCGAGATCAATCCTGAGTCCGCGCACTCTGCGGTGTCTTTGCGCGGGGGTTCGGGCGAGGAAGTCATGATCGTCGACATGTCCGATGGCCGCCTGTTGGGCACCATCGATTCCGCCCGCGCGGGCGCCCAGGTCCATGCCGGCGCGGTGTATATCCACCAGGGTGAGTACTACGTGATCGAGGAGCTTGACCTGGAAGGTTACATGGCCCTGGCGAGGCCGGAAGCCGTGGATTATTCCACGCAGGCACGTTCGACGACGGATATCCGCATCCTTTCCACCAAGCTTGACGACGAGCACCTGATCAACTTTTCGCCTGGGCTTTGGGTGGCAAACGTGGATGTGGAAGTCACCGACCACGTCACTGGATACGTGGTGCGGCTTTCCGACGGCACCGTGAGCGAGCACGTCCCCCTGGACCTGCCGGAACAGACCTTGATCACCCGTGCCGTGGCCTATACGATCGACCCGCAAGCACTGGAAGCAATGGGCATTTCCACCGGCGAGATCCCCGGCGCGCTGCATGCCGCTGAGCATGCTGCCATTGGGTTGTTGCCTTTGCTGGCCACCTGCGACCGCTGGGACATTGGAGGTGTCTCGACCGCGTTGCACCAGGACACCATGTTGCCCACAGTGTTTGTTTATGACGGGCACCCTGGCGGGGCCGGTTTCGCTGACGAGGGTTTTGCCCGCTTCCACGAGTGGATCACCGCCACCTTCGAGGCTGTGCAGGCGTGCGGGTGCGAGTCCGGCTGCCCGTCGTGCGTGCAATCGCCCAAGTGTGGCAACGGCAATCAGCCATTGGATAAAGCCGCGGCACTGAAGTTGCTGGGAGCTTTAGTGACGATGACGGCTAGCCAGCCACGCGACTAGTAGCGGTAGTACCCCTAGCTGCGACGCGTTCACCGAAGATGTTCTGGCGGATATAAATTCCGGGCCTTGCTAAAGCCCCTTCACCCACATAAACTCGAATCAGTTAAATCACTTAAAACACTTAGATCGTATACGCGACTAGCCCTCAAGGACCTTCATGCACGGAGCTATCAATGCTGCACCCATCAGCGATTCAGATCGGACGGAACTTGACAAGTTGCTTCATATCGCCGAGCGTCCCGCTGTAAGAGAGATACTTTCCCGGCTTATCCACGCGAGCAATGATGAAGTCTTTTACTCTTTTCCAGCCAAACCCCTCTCGACAACTGAGACCGCTGATCTCCTCGGTGTAAGTCGCAGCTTTGTGAATAAGCTCATCCGCGAAGGGGATCTAGAATGCGAAATGGTAGGAACACACAAGCGGATTCCACACAGTGCTATTGCACGATTTATGTCAGAACGAGAAGCCGCGCGAAAACAGTTCGCTGAAGCTCGTAGTAACTATGCCAAGAATCAAACTGAGACCCTCAACGAGCTAATGGATCTCATGTAATCTTCAGTAAATGAACGCAAAGCGCGCCCGCCCCACCCTCAGGCTCCTACGAGAGGACCTTGGGGAGGCGCGTTTTTCCTATCTTGCGTCCCGCTGTGAGGAAGACCAAGCCTCTGTGTATGGATTGTCCGAGCTCGATCACCCGATCCTGATCAAGGCTGCAGAGAGTTTTAACGGAAATTCAACAGAAGATCATCACGAAGGTGCCATTAAAGCAGCTCTCCACTACCTTCTCTTCGAAATAAAGAACTCACAGTGGCGCGGTGGCGTATGGAAGGACGACGCGGGAACCGCATGGGTCGTAACTGCTGGACTCGCAAAAGGCGGGCACAAAGATCATGACGATTTCTACAAGAAGATTGAGCGACATCACCAATCCCCGGAAACGGCGGCTGCCCTCCTTCCTACAGCTCTAGATCGCAAACTCCTGCTCGCGGAAGAAACGAACGCTATTTATCTTGCGTGGAAGCTTGATATTCAACGCACCGTACATGCTGGACTTATATCTGCTTTGTCGGGTAACCCCACTGTGAAGATACTAAGCTTCCCCGAAGGGACTTTTTCTAAGGTTCCCCCAGCTGATCGCGAAGTCCTTTCTTTCCTCATCGCTGTCGATGAAACTTCTGGCCTAGCTGAAGTTTCAGTTCGCTTTACAATCCGTTCACGTTGGGCAAATTTGAAACTCAGTTGGGATTTGCAGACTTTCGTCCTCAATGCGATTTATCCACCGCTGTACCGCTGGGATGCGTTGCCAAATTCGTTGTTCTACTGTTGCGAGGAAGAGGGCTTCTGGCAAGAGCAAGCCTCAAAGCTCAAAGAATCCATTGCTAAAGAAGAAATCCTTCCCCTCGTTGAAGATCCTCATTCGCACTATCTCCACAAGACCGACATCGAAAATTCCACGCATAGTGGGGAACCTAAACGGGCTCTTTGCGGAATGTATGTCGTCAGCCACCGCGATACAGAAGGCTTGGAGCAATGTCCCGACTGCGCGCATGAGTACGCTCGCCTCGAGAAGACCATTGATTAACGACCTTGATCCAATCAGAGGGGCCCGGCGCGCGAGGTTGCCTCAGCAAGGGGCATGGTGAGCGTGACGACGACGTCTGCTTCCATCGTCTCACAGGTTGTGAGGGTCGCGTTGTTGAGTTCTGCGGTGTGGCGCGCGACGACACACGGGTTGTGGCCGTTGTACAAGGCTGTCGCACCCGCGACCGCGGCCAGGTCTGCTGCGACCTGGACGCGGTGCGAGCCCACCACATGCCCCACCGCACCGGCAACCACCAGTAACAATGCTGTCACGGCCGTGATGATACCTGCGGAGGCCACAGTGGCGGCGCCAGAATCGTCGGCAAGCACACTGCGAGCACTGCGGACACTGCGAGCACTGCGAACGTTGTTGGTAGTGCGCATCAGCGATACTCCACCGGGTAGGCAGCGGTGGCCTCAGCAGTGCCGAGGGCCGCTGGGATTCGGGCGGTGACTTCGACGATGCCGCCGGCTTCGCGGACGGTCACGTCAGCGGTTCCGGGATCGAAGTCCACCCCGATGGCATAGGCCCGCGCGGCGGCACCGGCGATGTCGATGGCGCTGATGTGGGCAGCCATGGTGGCGATCGCCGCAACAATGCCCGCGGCGACCACCATCAGTGTGGCCAACGATAAGGCGGCCTCGATGGTGACGGAACCGCGGTCATTAGTTAGCGTGCGGATGCTCATGAGGTACTCGCTAGTTACCTGGTGTGTTACTCAAAGCATCGGTGATGATTCCTTCTATGGCATCAACCACCCCGTTGCCATTGATCACCATGTACAGCACCGCTGCCAGGGCGGCCGCGGCTAAAGATCCCATGGCGTACTCGATTGTCGACATTCCGCGATCATTGCTGGTCAAGTCGTGAAAGCGGGAGTAAAAGCGAGTGTAAAAATGGACGTATGAGCGGGTTAGAAAAGTGTTCATGATGATTCTCCTTGTAGGGTGAGTGAGTAATTAATAGGTAGGTAGTAGTTCCGATCCCAGGCTGATCACCACAGGGGCAAGTCCTAGGACGAAGAATGCGGGTAGGAAACAGAGCGCAAGCGGAATGGCAATCATCACGCCGGCGCGTTCGGCACGAGCGGTGGATTCGTCCACGCACTGTGCGCGCAGTGTGGCGGCGATTCGCTCGCAGCCCTGCGCCAATCCAGCACCGGTGGTGCTGGATAATGCGACCAAGCTAGCCACATCAGACAGCCCTGGAATACCAGCGACGTGGGCCCAGGCCCGTTCCGGTTCGACACCGAGAGAGCTCAAGGCCGCGGCCGTGGACCAGGCGTCCCCGAGTGCGTCAGAAGCACTGGTGTGGGTAGCAGACACCGCAGCGACGGCTGTGGTGACCGGTTGGCCGGCCCGGAGGCAAGCGGCAAACAGGTCGACATCAGCAGCTATGGCCAAGAGGTCCCAGGGCCCGTCGCGCGGTGTCGCGCCCTGGCTCCGTTGGGAACGTCTGGCTTCGCTGCCCTGAGCAATCCCTGCCAGGCGCCCAGCAGGGCGCGGGGCTGTCAGTACCAGTAAGCCGGCGACAATCAGTGCAAAAGTCATGCGGCGGCCCTCGCTACGATCACATGGGAGATCAGGATTCCGGTACACGTCAGCGCGGTACCGACCAGAAGAAGCACTCCGCCTAGAGAAGTGGTGGTGAGAAACTTCACCGGATTGGCTCCCATCAGCATGCCCATCCCAATCCCTGCCACCGGCAGCACTGCCAGTACTAACGCCGTGGACTGAGGCCCGGCCAGCGAGGATTGTGTGGCCGCGCGGTGGCGTTGAGCGGTGTCGATCCGGTCCCGCGCTTTCTCCAGCAGCGTGGCCAGCGGGATGCCGTGATTTTCGGCCAGCGCCCAGACACTCCCCAGGCGCCGCAGCTCTTCGGCCTCGGCATCGAGGAACGCCGTTGCTCCGGAACCACCACGGCGTACATAGGCGTCGGCACGTGTGATGGCGATCCGCACGTCGGGTGGGCTGCTCGTCGGCACGCGCGATGCTGCGTGGTGGCAGGCGTGGGCGATGGTGGCACCGGCGCGAAGATCGGCAAGCATGTGCCCCAGGAAATCGGCGATGACCTCGCGTTCGCGTGCCCGTTGGCCTTGCTCACGGCGGTCATTGAGCACCCATAAGCCGGTCATCGCGGCGAGCGTGACAGCGACTGTGACAAGGACCTTGTCCGTGGCCACCGCTACCACGGCGGCCAGGATGGCTCCCGCTGTGATGAGGTGCCGGACCGAAAGCGCCCGCCTGGTTGAAACAAGCCTGCCGGCTGGCGCACCGGGAGCCACGAGCAGGCCCGCGGCGAATAAGAACGCGGTCATCGCGTATTCACCCCGGCGATGCGCTTGAGCTCCTCAAAGCCATCGAGCGGGCCCTCGTCAGCAGTCCAACAGGCGGTGGCACACACAGGAGTTCCGGAAAGCAGGCCGATCTGGTCGAGACTGCGTGCTCCTCCGGGCCCGCGTTTCATCACCAGCACCACCTTCACCGCGGCCGCCAGTTGCGAGTGTAGTGCTGCCGGTTCCAGCCCTCCCAGCGCCCCGAGCGCTTCGATGCGCGCAGGGACCTCGGCCAGGGAGTTGGCATGCACGGTTCCTGCGCCACCTTCGTGCCCTGTGTTGAGCGCTGCCAGCAAATCGACGACTTCTGCGCCACGAATCTCGCCCACCACAATCCGGTCGGGCCGCATGCGCAGCGTTTGTTTCAACAGGTCGCTCATGGTGATTGCGCCCCGGCCCTCCGTATTGGAGCCGCGCGTGGTCAGGTTCACCACGTGCGGATGATCGGGTGCGAGTTCGACAGTGTCCTCGAGAGCCACGATCCGCTCGTCGTGAGGCACTTCGGCCAGCATCGCGCCCAGCAGGGTGGTCTTGCCGGAGCCGGTTCCGCCGACCACCAGGAATGATGCGTGCCGACGAACGATGCCCCGCACTACCTCGACTACCTGAGCGGGGATACTGCCCCGGCGAACTAGGTCATCGAGCGTGGTCGTGGAATGTCGCAGGAGGCGCAGCGAAATGCAGGTGCCTTGGGCCGCTGGCGGGGCCAAGACCGCGTGGATGCGCACCAAGGTGCCGTCAAGTCTGGTGAGGTGGCCGTCGAGGAAGGGCTGGGCATCGTCGAGCCGGCGGCCGCACGCGCTGGCAAGGCGGGTAGCTAAACGCCGAACTTCGGCGTCATTACTGAAGCTGAGGTCCGTCAGTTCCAGGCCACGGCCGCAGTCAATGAACACCTGCTCAGGCCCATTGACACAAATATCGGTCACTCCTGGCCGGGACGCGAGGGCCTCGAGTGCCCCCAGCCCTTGGGTGTCGTGGCGCAGGGCACGCATCGTTTCCAGCACGTCGACATCACTGATCACTACCGCTTCCTCGCGGATGATTCTGGCCAACTCGGCGGGATCGACGTTGGTGGAAGCACCGCCCATATTCTCTGCGGTATCGGCGAGCCGGCGCTGGATTCGCTCCAGTGTGTCAGGGCTTAATGTCATGGCAGTCCCACCGCCTGCCAGATCGCTTTCGCCGTCGTTGACAGAGCCCGTGGGAGGCGCTGTGGCAAACCCGTGGTCTCTAAGGTGCGTGTGAGTTTGGCGATGTGCGGTAGCTCGGCGATTACGTCGGCACGCGCAATTTTCTCCAGCTCGTCTGCGCTAATCCCGGACCATCCACGGTGGCGCAGCACGAGGCCAACGTTCTGGCTGGCGGCACGGCATTCAGCGACAATCCGGGCAGCGGTGGCAGCGGCACGGATCTCAGCTGGCACCACAACCACCACGTACGTGCTGCGCGAGGGAACCAGGAGGGGTGCTGTATCCACCACGGTGACACCTGTGGATCCCAGCGACATAAGCACCGCGTCGAGCTCCTCGGCAGTGATCTGAAAAGGATCGTCGATGGTGGTGCGCACGCTGGTCAGCACCCGAATGTCGTCTGTTGTGCCAGGCAGTGCGCGGCGCAGGTCATTACGGTGAACTTCCCCGTCCCCCACCGTGATTTCGCCCCAACGCGCTCCCGTCTCTTCTTCGATCCCGAGGAGTAGATCCAGCCCGCCGGAGTAACGCCCGGCGTCGACGAGTACCGGCGCATGCCCGCGGCCTGCGGTTCGCGCCAAGGCTGCAGACAGGGTCGATGTGCCTGCCCCACCGGCGGCCCCGACCAGCGACAGCACACTCGCGCCACCGCTTTCCGACGCACCGGGAGAGCTTTCAGCAGCTGCCACTTTGCCGATCGCCGCGAGCAGCTCACCGGCCTGGGCAGGCAGAATAAACACCCCGCTTGCGTGCACCTGCAATGCTGCTTCAAAGTCGATGTCGGCAGCATCCGCCGTGACGAAGTAAACGCCATTGCGGCGCGATGGTGCTGACAAGGATGCCGCAGTGGCAGCATCAATGATCACCGCATGGGCTCGCGGCCATTGGTTGGCCACGGTAGCTGGATCGCGCGTATCGACGATCGGCCTGCCGGTCGCCGCTGCGAGGTGGAGAGATTCGGGGTGCAGTGCCGGATCCTCTACTGCGACCAGCATCGGTGTGTGCTCTGGTGTGTTCGGTCTCATGACTGTGATGATGCTGCACCCACACATGCTTTACGCAGCACGTTCTCACGCTGTGGATAACTCGCCGTTTCCGTAGATAAGTCAACAAGATTCTGTGGATAACCCCTCGCCGAAGTGAATGTTTCTGACATAACGCGACGCCGAACGCCGGCATTACTTCGCTACGATGCGTTGCACGAAATCAGCATATGCTGATAACCATGACCAAAAACGCAAACGCTATTCAAGAACTACTTTCCAAGCTCCCCTATGACGAACTGTCGAAAAAGACAGGCGAGGACCCCCACACTGTGCGCACCGCAGCCGAGGGGATCTTCAACTCCTTGCTCATGGGCATGGGAGCGAATGCGGAAGACGATGCTGGCCGTGATTCGTTGACCGACGCCGTGCAGCAGCATGACCCGAAGCTTGCTGAAGGTGACGTCAGCGTGGCCGACATCGACACTGAAGACGGCGATAAAATCGCCGCCCATATCTTCGGCCAGAACAAAGACCACGTCACCCAGCAGCTCGGCGGGGCTTTTGGTGGTTCAAACTTGGTGCGCCAACTCCTGCCGCTGCTGGCACCGGTGGCGCTCTCGTGGCTGTCTGGGCGCCTCCAGCAGAGCTCTGAGAGCACTGAAAGCGCAGGATCCGCACGCAATCAGGGCGGCTTGCTCCAGCAAATTTTGCAACAGATGGTTGGGAGCCAGCCCCAACAGTCCACACAGGGCGAGCCGAGTGAACAGAGTATGGGCACCGTATTGAAGGACCTTCTCGGAGGTCTCCTCGGCGGAGGCCGCCGTTAAAAATAAGGGACGGCCCGCGCCTCGGGGGGGTGTGCGCGGGCCGTCAAGTAACCCGGCCTCGGGGGGCGAGCCGGGGCAGGCCACACTGTATATCGGGGCCATGCACTGACGATTATGGCACACGCTATGGATTTTTGACAAGAGCAAATTAGCACAAATCTACGAATTTTTACTTTACCGACCTTAACCTGCGCTTATGTCTCGCAAAAAATTGCCGGAATTCACAATATTCACTTCCGTCACTTAACTTTCCGTATCAGTTGGGGCTACACTAAGGCCCATGCACCAGAACAGCGCCGCCTCACCCGCGTCTGAGGCGCGGCCCGTCGCCGCGTTTTTTGATCTTGATAAAACCATCATCGCCACCTCCTCCGCCTTCGCGTTTGGCCGCGAATTCATGAACAACGGCCTGATCAGTAAGCAAGAAGCCTTGGAAATGTACCTGGCCAAGACTTCTTATATGTTCGGGGGAATGACCAGCAGTGAGATGGACTCGACGCGCGACCAGCTCAGTCAGCTTGTCGCCGGCTGGCCTGTTGAAGAAGTACGTCGCATCACCGATGAGACGATCCACAGCGTGGTCACTCCCGCTATCTACACGGAAGCACGCGAACTCATCGCTTTTCATAAAGCCGCTGGCCACGAGATCGTGATTATCTCGGCGTCAGCGATCCAGCTGGTCGAACCGGTCGCCAAGGAACTTGGAATCGAACACGTTGTAGCCACCGAAATGGAAGTCAAAGACGGCCACTTCACCGGCAATATCACCCGCTACCTGAAGGGTGATGCCAAGGCTGATGCGATCGTCGAGCTGAGCAAACGCTACAACCTGGACCTCGAAAACAGCTACGCCTACTCGGATTCCGCCACGGACATCCCGATGTTGGCGCAGGTAGGCAATCCCGTCGCCGTCAACCCGGACCGTGCGATGAAGAAACACGCTCTCGAGCACGGCTGGGAAGTTAACACGTTCAAAAACCCAGAGCCCCTCTTCCACGCGCCGTCCGCGAAGGAAGTATCCATCGGGGCAGGCGTTCTGGCGGGGATCGCCGCCATCACGGTCGGTGGCGTGTGGGTGGCTCAGCGCCTGCGCAAAGATACCGCATAGATACCGCTTAACGACGATCAGGCCGCCGCAGCAATCCCGTCCGCCTCTACCCCGCCGGCCGCAAACGCCCGCAGCATGAACTCCAACCCAGCGGTGACGGCTGCGGCCTCGCCGGTGGCCCACCCCTGCGTCACGGCCGCGTAGTCTGCCTTATGGCGGTGCATGTACGTCTCTGGGACCGCAATGCCCAACGGGTCCACTCCACTGGTCAGCAGCGCACAGCGCGCCGCCACGCGTGCCACCACGCCACTGCGCGGGCCGAATAATTTCCGGCCCAGAATCTCCAGGTGCATTACCGCAGCGAGCACCAGCCCGTCACCGCCGGCCGATCCCACTAATCGCGCAAAGGCATGCAATCGGGCGGGGCCATCGTCGAGAAGCGAAAAGCCCGGACCGCCGGCGGCAACGTCGAGGTGGGCGAAGACTTGCACAGGCGCGCGCCGGAACGTGCGGGCGGTGGACTCGGAGGTTTCTGGCGAGAGCACCGCGTACGGACTGATGTGTTCTTCGATCTCCACGCCGTCGAGGATGGCTGAGAGCTTCGCGCCGCGCAGAACGGACTCGCTGACGATCACGTCAGCCCTGCGCAAAGCCGCCGGGCGACGGTGTGCGCGAGCGATTGTGGACGTGGCTTCGTCGACAAGCGATGCAACCTCGCCGAGCTCTAGGTAGGGGGAAAGTGGGCTGTGAGCAGGCATATCCTCTACAATAGCCCCCAGTAGCAATAATCAGACGAGCATTATGAAAAAGATGGGACTACTGTGGTTGCCAGACAATAGATACAAAACTGCAGTGTCCACCACAGACACCCCAGGAAGGTTTACACCGTGAGCAACAAAGGTCTTTACACTGATGGTTCGGAGTCCTACTCCGCCAAAGTCAATTCGATTCCGCTGAGCGATGTCGATTCGACTCGTCCGGGCGAAAGCTCGCTGGGAGAGCTGGTGTCCAACGCCACCGAGCAGATGTCCACGCTGGTGCGCTCTGAAATCGAGCTCGCAAAGACCGAGATCGCAGGCGAAGTGAAGAAGGGTGCTATCGGTGGTGGGGCGTTTGGCCTGGCCGGCGTCGTCGCTTTGTACTCGTCCTTCTTCTTTTTCTTCTTCCTCGCCGAGCTGCTGGCGGTATGGCTGCCACGCTGGTCTGCATTCCTCATCGTCTTCGTCATCATGCTGGTCATCGCAGCCGTGGCGGCCTTGATTGGCTGGCGCAAGGTCAAGGACATTAAGAAGCCGCAGCGCACCATCGATTCAGTCTCAAACATGAAGAACTTGGTACCAGGTAAGGCACAGCACAACCTGGAAAAGGGCCAGTCCCACATGTACACCTAAACCGGCTGCGCCCCAATGCCTCCGATCGGCGTGTACCCTTAGTTAACGTCCACCGCGCATCATGCGTGGCGGGCGTTTTCCCATGTCGAACGAAGGAGGCCACGCACCGATGCACCGCTATGCACCATCTCCTGACGTGGTCAAACTCGACGGCGATTTCACCCACCGCATGGTGCATGCCCGTGGGATCCGTCTGCACACGGCAACAGCCGGCGACCCCGCCAACCCCCTCGTGTTGCTCATTCACGGCACCTTTGGCGGATGGTTCGACTTCAAAGATGTCATCGCGCCCCTGGCGGCCCACGGCTACCACGTCGCGGCTTTAGACATGCGCGGCTACGGCATGAGCGATAAACCGCCCACCACCCCAGGTGATGAGATGCGGATTGCCACCGGTGATGTGGCCGGCGTGATCTCCTCGCTGGGCCACTCGGAGGCCATCGTCGTCGGCCATGACACCGGCGGTTCGGTCGCTTGGGCATTCGCCGCGCAGTACCCAGAGCGCACGGCCGCGCTGATTTCTGCTTCGGCTGCCCATCCCACCGACCTGCGCGCCTCCATCGCGCGCCGCCCGTGGGATTTCATGCCGATGACCCTCCGCATCTTTGTCGGCCGCCTCCCATCGGGTTTGCTGAAGCGCCTGACTAGGCTGCACCGCCCCGTGTGGCACCGCGAGCTGGTCCTGAACACCACGCCAGAGTTTCAACGCAGTCCGCTTTTCGACGAGATCCTCGACCTGCGCGTCAAAGCAGCGAGCATCGGCAACGCGTTGCCCCATATTGTGCACAATTCCCGCCTTCTCACTCCGAAGCTGCCGCTGCCGACGGGTGGCGATGCCACAGTCCACGCCCCCACCCTCCTGATTCACCCGCCCCAAAAATTGTGGGACTACGTGACCAAGCGTTCACGACAGCGCGTGCGCGCGCGTGTCGACGAGACAAGTATTCCAGGAACGAAAAATATCCCGCACGTGGAGCAGCCAGAGGCGTTCGTCGAGACGCTCGCGACGTACCTGGACTACCTGGACACGCACTCCTGAGTATCGACCGGGGTGGTTAACTCCTGGATGTTGCCGACCTGCTGCTTCACTTCGCGAATGGTCAATGCGTAGCCGGTATCCGAAGAATCGACCGACGCGCCGAAGACCACACCGATCACCTCGCCGTCAGTGGTGGTCATCGGTCCGCCAGAGTTTCCTTGGCGGATGGTGCCACGTACCGTGTAGGCCTCACGTTCCACGCGCCCGGTGGCGTAAATATCCGGCCCGGCAATAGTGATCCGATCACGTACACGCGCCGGTGCCGCTTCAAAAGGACCGGACTGTGGGAAGCCCATCACCACGGTATCCTGGCCAGTTTCCACCAGCTCATCGCTGACCGGCAGCGACTTCAGACCAAGCTCGGGGGAACGCAACACAGCGATATCCACGTCCGGGTTGTAGTACACCACGTTCGCCTGCTTCATGCCCAGCACAGTTTCCAGGACGACCTCGGTCGTGCCCGCCACCACGTGGGCATTAGTAATCACGTAGTTATCCGCAACGACCCAGCCAGAACCCATGAGTCGACGCCTGCACGATTCGGCCTCGCCTCGCACGTGAACAATGGATTCACGCGAGCGCTCGACCATGGACGGATCAACGGCAGAGGAGGCGGGTGCGTCGACGTGCTGGCGCGCACCGGCGTCGAAAGGACTGACAAGCGGAGGCAGGCCGGACTCGTCGAGAAGCGCTGAGAGCTGCGCAGGCAGGCGCGAGGCCCATGCGGGTGCGGCCTCGTCGACGATGCTGAGCACCTTAGAATTCCGGATCGCCTGCCCCGCGGTGCCCGGCACGTTCGCCGCCACCGGGATGGAAATCAGCCAGATCACAAGGATTGCAGCAAGCGATTGCAGGACCGCTCCGATGAACGAGTCGAGGCGTAACGACGACACCTTGCGCATTCGATCGCGCCACGCAGCACCGATAGTCGCACCGACGAGGTTGCCTAAACCGACGAACAGCAAGATCACCGCGATGAGAAGGAGCAGGCGCCACACGGATGCGTCGGCAAGTTCCACGATGAACGGGGCGACCGCCAGTCCGATCACCAGACCTGCGATGATGCCTATCGCAGATATCACCGATGCGAAGGCGCCTTGGCGCCAGCCGGCCATGAGAGCGACGATGACAATAACTACGATGATCACATCGACAATGAGCGCTGCAATCACGTGGTTAGCTTCCCTTCAAAATGGTGCGAGGACTCGGCATAGCAATCGCCAATCCTACTCATGCCGGGCCGCTATATAAGAATCGTTAGCGATGACGCTCACCGTTACGGGACTGGGCCAACGCATCGCCTAGATCATAGACCCGCTCATGCGCCCAGTGCTTTTCCCATCCCGCCGCGGAGAAGATGCCGTCGAGCAGCGCCGCTGTAAAACCCCACACCAGGTAGCCGTTTACGCGAAACGCGGGCCCGGTCCAGCCCCGCCAGCCGACAGCAATGCGGTTGGCATCGTCGAGAAGCTCGTGCAGGTTTGCGTCGAAGACATCATCGGTCTCATGCTTGCTGGCAGGCCACGTGGCCGCGGGTTCGTGCTGGTAGGCCACCACTGGGTGGACTGGGTAGCCGTTGGAGCGCACGCTGACGGTCTCAAGTGTGGCCACAGGGGTGACGGCCGCCGGGTCCAACCCGGTCTCTTCATTAGCTTCGCGCAGGGCGGCATCCACCGGCCCGAGGTCATCCGGGTCGATCCGGCCGCCGGGAAACGCCATCTGGCCGGAGTGCGTGCGCATGGTGGGTGTGCGGTGCGTTAAGAGGATACCGGCGTCATCCGGCAGGGACGTCGCTGTTGGGTCGCCAGAAAAGAGCATGAGCACCGCTGCCTGCTTTTCACCACCGCGAGTGGGCGTGCGGTTCGACAGCCGGGAAGAGACCATGTCGGCCCCGTGGGAGATGTCACCCAGCCATTCCGGGGCCTTGTGCGGATGCACCGGAATATCGTCAGGGAAAGTCACAGGCACCTCCACGTACTTTCTCGCACTTCACACGCGGTTTTTACACCACTGTTTACACCACCGACGCGACCGCCTCATCAATAGCTGCGGCAGAATCAAACGGGGTGGGAAACAGTCCGATTTGTTCCTGCCCGCGAAACACCACCGTAATCGGGATCACATTCGGTAACCCCAGGGTACCTGCAAAAGTATTGTCCGTGTCCGAATAGCTAGGCAGGCTCAGGCCCATGTCATTGAGCGTGGCGGCACCGTTGCCAGGTGTCGCGTCCGCATGAACGCCCACCACCGTGTACTGGGGGTTCGCGTCCGCGTATTCCTGAAGATGGGGCAGCTCCTCGCGGCACGGCGCACACCACCAGGCCCACAGATTGACCACCGTGATGTGGTCTGGGTCGGTCTGCTCCGGGCCCGTTTCTCCGCCGAGGCATTCCAGTTCCACGCCGCCAGCCCCGTCTGCAGGGCAGTCCGGGCGGGCGGGGATGTCGGCCGCCTCAGAGTTGCTTATCGACGATTCCTCTTGCGGACTCGCAGATTGGGAGGGGGCTTCGTCGTCACGCAACATGCTGACGGCACCAACGGCCAGCAGGACGGTGACCGCGATGATCGCGATGGTGCTGATCAAGACTGTCTTCTTCATGCCTGTCCTTCGCCATCCTGTCCTTCGTCGCCATCATTTCTTTTTGCGCCATCCTGAACGAAGTGAAGGATGTGCTCCCGTTCCTCACCCCGGACCAACTTTTCGGCTTCTTCCGGTTCGGTGGGGCCATGCTGCCCGAAGGAGGGGCAATCATAGGCCAGTGGGCACGCACCGCATGCCGCTGTTCGTGCGTGGCAGACGCGCCGGCCGTGGAAGATGATGCGGTGGGAAAACATGGTCCACTCGCTTTTCGGGAGCAGCTCTCCGATGGCGTGCTCGATGCGCACAGGGTCCGTCTCCTCAGTCAGGCCGAGGCGATGGACCAGGCGCTGGAAGTGTGTGTCCACCGTGAGCCCGGGCAGGTTGAAAACGTTGCCGCGCACCACGTGGGCAGTTTTGCGTCCCACTCCCGGCAGCGTGACAAGCTCTTCTAGTTCTACGGGCACCTCGCCGCCGTAATCGGTGACCAGCTTCTGCCCCAGCCCGATCAGATTTGCGGCTTTCGCGCGGTAGAAGCCGGTGGGGCGGATGATCTCTTCCACCTCGGCCTGATCGGCGGTGGCGTAGGCCTGGGCAGTGGGGTATGCCGCGAACAGGCGCGGGGTGACCGGATTGACCCGGACGTCAGTTGTCTGCGCCGAAAGCACGGTGGCCACCAACAGCTCGAGGGGGTTGGTGAAGTCGAGCTCTGCATGGGCATCGGGAAAAACCTCCGCGAGGGTGCGGTTGATGCGCCGGGCTCGGCGGGTGCGCCCAAGTGCGGTTTCGGTACCTTTCGCAGCCGGGTGGGCCCCGGGGCGACGATGCTTCTGCGGCGTAAGAGAGGCCATATGGGACACCTTAGTCTGCGGCCGCGACACGTCCGCCCTATGCTGTGTGTCATGACAGCAATCCTCGTATTGATTGCCCCGATCGCACTTGCCCTCTTCCTCGTGTTTATGGAAAAGCTAGAGCAGGTGGCAATCGGGAGTTAATCGTCGAAAAGTACCCTGCGTTTACGCTCTCCGCGATCTTCGCGATTAAACCCACCCCCCGCACGGTGACCAATGTTACACTCGTAATGTGTGATCAATGGCCATACCGCGTGACAGTGTGATCTTTTTGGCGGTAAAAACATGGCCGTCACTACACAGAATGACCACCGTCTGTCGTGGTGCTGGTCGCAGACCTACGCACCGCTACCCCTGGTGCATAGGGAACGAGCATGATTGGAAGGAACACTAATGGAAGGTGTACAAGAAACGCTTTCTCGTGCAGGCATTTTTCAGGGCGTTGATCCTGTTGCCGTAGCGAACCTCACGAAGGACATGGAAACGGTGCGCTACCCGCGCGGGGCCACCATTTTCGACGAAGGCGAACCCGGCGATCGGCTGTACATCATCATCTCCGGCAAGATTAAGCTAGCCCGCCACGCTTCCGACGGTCGCGAGAACCTGTTGAGCGTGATGGGACCTTCTGACATGTTCGGCGAGTTGTCCATCTTCGACCCGGGCCCGCGCACGTCATCGGCGGTCTGCGTCACAGAGGTGCAGGCAGCCACCATGAATTCGGAGATGCTGCGCAAGTGGATCACAGACCACCCAGAAATTTCCCAGCAGCTGCTGCGCGTCTTGGCGCGTCGCCTGCGCCGCACCAACGCGTCGCTGGCAGACCTCATCTTCACCGATGTCCCCGGCCGCGTTGCGAAGACTTTGCTGCAGCTGGCAAACCGCTTCGGCCAGCAGGAAGGCGGCGCCCTGCGCGTCAACCATGACCTGACGCAGGAAGAGATCGCTCAGCTGGTCGGCGCGTCGCGCGAAACCGTCAACAAGGCGCTGGCCACCTTCGCCCATCGCGGTTGGATCCGCCTGGAGGGCAAGTCAGTGCTGATCGTCGATACGGAGCATCTGGCCCGTCGCGCACGTTAACCTCGCGCTAGCCTCGCTTTAAAACGACGAACCCCCGCCTCGGGCTCCTTCTTTGGACCGAGACGGGGGTTGATTTTCGTTTCTTGTGGTGCCGAATCTTTTAGGCTTCGTTTTCCTGCAGCCAGCGCAGTGTCACGCGCGTGGACTGCTCGGCAGCCCCACGCAGAACCGGGTCGACATCGTCGTACATCAGGTCAATGAGCGTCTTGAGGTCTACATCCTGGCCACGTTCTGCCCAAATCTTGCGGATCTGGTCCAAGCGGAAGTTACGGCGGTCGATGTACTTACGGGCAAAAGCTGAGAGGTCCTCACCCTCTGGGCCGTGGCCTGGCAGCAGCATGACATCTTTGCCCGCGTCCTCGAGGTGTTCTAGCGAGGCAAGGTAGTCACCCAAATCGCCATCAGTCTCAGAGATCATGGTGGTGTGGCGCCCAGCGATGGTGTCACCGGTGAGGATGCCTTCCAGCTGGCTGTCATCCTCTTCGTGGGTATAGACGAAGAAACACACGGAATCTGCCGTGTGCCCAGGGGTGTGAACCACCTTCACGATTGGGGTAACGCCATCGATGTTGATGATCTCGCCGTCTGTCAGCGGCTCGGCGCCGATGCAGTACCGTGCGTCGAAAGCGCGGACAGGCGCGCCGGTCAACTGACGGAAACGCTCCGCGCCATCCGCATGGTCGTGGTGGCGGTGGGTCAACAGAATCAGGCCCACTTTTTCGCCGCGCGCCGCCAGCACGTTCAAGTGGCCTTCGTCGCCTGGGCCTGGATCAATAACAATGCTGTACTCATCTTCCGGGTCCCGGATGATCCATGAGTTCGTCCCCTCTAGCGCAGCGTAGCTGGGGTTAGGGGCTAAAACTACGGCAGCTGAGTTCGTAACAGGTCGCAACTGACTATAAGCTGGGTGCTCCATGGCTCCCAGCCTACAGTGCCTGCCAAGTTAATCGAACTCTATTCGTCGATTTCGACGATCAACTCCACCTCAACCGGCGAGTTCAGTGGAAGTACAGCCACACCCACTGCAGAGCGGGCGTGCGCGCCCTTGTCGCCGAAGATCTCTACCAGCGCCTCGCTGGCACCGTTGATCACGGCAGGTTGCGCGTGAAAGTCAACGTCAGAAGACACAAAGCCGACGATCTTCAACACGCGGGAGATCTTGTCCACCCCGACCAAGTCATCGACCGCAGCAATCGCATTCAGCACCGCGGTGCGCGCCAAATCATAAGCAGTGTCTTGGTCAACGTCCGCGCCAACCTTACCGGTGGCCGGAAGCTCTCCATTGACGAAAGGCAGCTGGCCGGAAGTCCAGACCTGGTTGCCCACCTGAGTGGCAGGCACATAGGCAGCTACAGGGGCTGCGACGGTGGGCAGTTCTATGCCAAGTTCTTGGAGTCGCGCAGTCCAGTTGCTCATTTAGTCCTCACCTTCAGCGATTTCACGCTTCAGGTAGGCAACAACATTTTCTGGGTTGGGGCCGGGCATAACGGTCACCAGCTCCCAGCCGTCCTCACCCCAAGAATCGAGGATCTGCTTCGTCGCGTGGGTCAACAGTGGCACAGTAGAGTATTCCCATTTCTTCATGAGCACCACTGTAGCGGTTTAGATCCCTTCGAGGGGACCACCTGAGGATAAATATGCAGCCCAGTCAGTGATATGCGGGTTCTTACGCAGCAGGGCACGACGCTGACGTTCCGTCAGCCCTCCCCATACACCGAACTCAACCTTGTTATCTAGCGCATCAGCCCGGCACTCAAGCTGCACTGGGCAGTGCCGGCAGATCACTGCAGCTTTACGCTGTTCCGCGCCGCGAACGAAGAGCGCATCCGGGTCCCCGGTTCGGCACTTCGCATGTGTGACCCATTCCCCACGGTCGAAGACCATCTGCCCAAATGAATTACTCTTCATCGGCGTCGGCTCGACGCGATTATCGATGTTAGTGGTGATTCCTCGGGGCAGGGTGGCGGTCATGGGATCTCCTTTCGGGAGGTCTTTTGTGCGCTCACGCGCTCTGGCCAGGTCACTCCCAGAAACTTTTGAAAGTTTCACGCCTAAAAGGTGTGACCTCGACAGACACATTGGCTATGCTTGTAAGTCTATTCACCGCAATACAACTTTGTCGAACACGTCACACTAGTGGGGGGATGGTTCCATTCCCATGCGAAGGGTCAACACCGTAGGGTATAAGCCGTGAGTTCAATGAAATCCCTGGGAACACTGATTGGCGCCATGCTGGCGTCCGCGCTTTTGATCGCGCTGAGCCTAGCCCCTTTCGCGGGTATCGGCGGCGTCGCGGCCGCTCGCGCAAACGCCACCATGCAATCGAATCTGTCCGACCTTACCGACGGCACCGCCCCGGGCGTCACGACGATCACCGATGTCAATGGTGAGCCGATCGCCTGGATTTACAATCAACGCCGTTATGAGGTTTCCGCGGACCAGATCTCCCAATCCGTCAAAGATGCACTGGTAGCCATTGAGGACCGCCGCTTCTACGAGCATGACGGCGTGGACATCCAAGGTACTGCTCGCGCACTGGTGACCAATTTGGCCGCCGGCGGTGTGGAACAGGGCGCATCGACGATTAATCAGCAGTACGTGAAGAACTACCTCTTGCATGTTGACGCTGACTCCACCGACGAGCAAGTAGCCGCCACAGAGCAGTCCATCCCCCGCAAGCTGCGCGAAATGCGCATGGCCTCAGACTTGGATGAGAACCTTTCCAAAGACGAGATCCTCGGTAGGTACTTGAACGTGGTGCCATTCGGCAATCACGCTTACGGCATCGAGGCTGCGGCGCGAACCTACTTCGGGATCCCCGCGGCAGAACTCAATCTGCCACAGTCTGCGCTGTTGGCGGGCATGGTCCAATCGTCGGAAGCTTTGAACCCCTACACCAACCCAGATGGCGCGACCGCGCGCCGCAACACCGTGCTGCAAGCAATGGCAGACGTCGGCTACGTCACCCAGGAAGAAGCCGACGCCGCCGCTCAAGAACCGCTCGGCGTACTCGAGTCCCCAGCGACGTTGCCGAACGGCTGCCTCACCGCAGGCCAGGCCGGTTTCCTCTGCGACTACGCCGTGGAATACCTGCAATCGAAGGGGATGAACGAGGATGACCTGAAAAATGGTGCCTACACCGTTCGCCTGACGCTGGACCCAGCCACGCAGCAGGCCGCACAAAATGCCGTGAACAACGCCGTCAATCCATCCACCCCAGGTGTGGCAGGCGTGATGAACGTTTTGAAGCCCGGTGAGAACTCCCGAGACATCACAGCGATGGTCTCCTCACGCAGCTATGGCTTGGACCTCGACGCGGGCCAGACCTACCTCCCCCAGCCGTCTACCCTGGTGGGTAACGGCGCGGGTTCGGTATTCAAGATCTTCACCGCAGCCGTAGCCATCGAACAGGGAATGGGCCTGGACACCATGTTGCCCGTACCCAACCGCACTGAGGTTTATGGCATGGGTACTGGCGGCGCCACCGGCTGCCCACCGAACGCCTACTGCGTGGAAAACGCTGGTACCTATCCGGCACAGTTGAGCCTGAAAGACGCGTTGGCGCAGTCCCCCAACACCACGTTCATTGAACTGATCGACCAAGTCGGTGTTGCCCCAACCGTGGACATGGCTGTCAAACTGGGCCTGCGCTCCTACACAGCGCCAGGCACCTACGGGGATACGTCGATCGCCGACTACTTCAAGGAGGCCAACCTCGGATCCTTCACCCTGGGCCCCACGGCGGTCAATGCGGTGGAGCTGTCCAATGTCGGCGCCACCCTGGCATCCCACGGACGCTGGTGTGAACCGAACCCGATCGCTCAGGTGACTGATCGTGACGGCAACGAGGTCTTCCTTGACCGCCCGGATTGTGAGACGGTCCTCGACCCAGGTATCGCTGATGCCCTGGCCCAGGCGATGTCCGAAGACGCAGTCAGCGGTACCGCAGAACGCGCGGCCAACGCCTACGGGTGGAACTCTCCGGTAGCAGCGAAAACTGGTACCACGGAATCCCACCAGTCGTCCGCATTCCTAGGTTTCAACAGCGAGATCGCGGCCGCCCCCTATATCTTCAACGACGGCACCGCGACGACGCCGCTGTGCACCTCTCCCGTGCGACAGTGTCAGGGTGGATCGCTCTACGGTGGGCGTGAACCGGCAGAGATTTGGTTCAACGCTGCAAACAACATCCCAGGCGCCCCTGGCGCGGGACTGCCGGCACATGATGCGCAATTCAATCAAGGTGTGTCCGCCACAGTCCTCAATGAGGTAGCAGGGATGTCAGAAGCTGACGCACGCGCCCGCCTTGAGGAACAAGGCTTCGTCGTAGAAACCGCCACCACGGCGGGCAACGGTATCCCCCGAAATTTTGTGGTTTACGTCAACGCCAACAACCCACAGCTGGTTCGAGGCTCCACCGTCACCATGTATTTGTCTGACGGATCAGCCCCACGCCCCCGAAACACGAGCCCCCGCGACGACGCGGGCCGCACCACTCCTAGTGATGAAGACCAGCCGGCCCCAGTCCCCGAACCCGCGCCAGCCTTCGAGCTTCCACCCGAGGCGGAACAGGCAATCAGGGACGTAGAGGACTTCCTTAATAGTTTGTAGTCCCCCGAGGAGCCCCGAAAAGTCCGAAGGCTAGCTGTTCAGGCGGGCCTTCACCGCAGAAGACAGCCGCTTGCCATCAGCCTGGCCAGCGGCTTTTTCTGTGGCCACCTTCATGACCTGGCCCATCTCCTTGATGGAGGTTGCACCAGTCTCGGCGATGGCTTCGTCGACAAGCGAGTTCAGTTCATCGTCGGAAAGTTGCTCCGGCTGGTAATCCTCCAGGACCGCAACCTCTGCAAGCTCGGCCTCGGCGAGATCATCGCGGCCGTTCTCCTTGTAGATCTCTGCGGACTCGCGGCGCTTCTTGATTTCGCGGGCGATGACCTTGAGCACGTCATCGTCGGAAAGCTCGTGCTTGGTGCCGGAGGTTTCCTCGGTCTGGATGGCGGCCAACAGCATGCGGATCGCACCCAAGCGGTCCTTGTCCTTCGCCTTCATGGCGGTCTTCATGTCTTCACGGATCTGATTTTTCAAGTCACTCATGCAGCCAAGACTACGCCACAGCGCGAGCCGGTAAGGTGTCCAGCGTGAAGCTCAACAAATTTCTGCGTGGCCTAGGTATCGTGGCCGGCACTGGCGCTATTGCCGGTGCAGGCTTGGCAGCCTATGGCGTGCGCGAATTAAACAATTTTCGCCTCAAAACCTACGAACTACCGCTGCTCGCCCCCGGAACATTGCGCGGGCGCGAAGAATTCCGCATCCTGCACATTTCTGATTTGCACATGATCCGCGGGCAGGATGAAAAGGTGGCCTGGGTGTCCGCGCTGGACTCGCTCGACCCGGATTTGGTGATCAATACCGGAGACAATCTTTCCGACGAGCGCGCGGTGCCTGATGTGCTGCGCGCCCTGGGACCGCTGTTGAACCGCCCGGGCGTGTTCGTGTTTGGAACTAACGACTATTGGGCACCGCGGATGGTCAACCCGCTGCAGTACCTCACCGGAGCCAAGCGCGTCCCCAGCTACGTGAACCTGCCGTGGGAGGGCATGCGGGCGGCGTTCATCGAGCGTGGCTGGCAGGACGCCACCCACAAGCGGCTGGAATTTGTGGCCTCGGGCGTGCGTCTGGCGCTGGCCGGGGTGGATGACCCGCACCATGACCTCGACGATTACTCACAGGTGGCGGGTGCGCCGAATGCGGATGCTGATCTTTCCATCGGCGTGTTGCATGCGCCTTATCGACGGGTCCTCGACTCCTTTGAGGCCGACGGCTATGACCTGGCGGTGGCCGGCCATACCCACGGCGGCCAGATCTGCCTGCCTGGCGGAATCGCGCTGGTGGCCAATGCCGATATTGATAAGAAGCAGGCCTCTGGCCTGCACGACTACGGTTCGATGTCGCTGCACGTGACCAATGGGCTGGGCACCTCGAAGTATGCCCCGGTGCGCATCTTCTGCCCACCATCGGCAGCGCTTTTGAGGATCGTCGAAAGGCAGTGATTTTTGCTCCTCGCGGTGCGAGGAGTATAGTTTCTCGATGCACGGAAGGTAATTTCCGGGCATCGGGATATGGCGCAGTTTGGTAGCGCACTTCGTTCGGGACGAAGGGGTCGCAGGTTCAAATCCTGTTATCCCGACCAATTTATCACCCCCAGGTCTTCACGACCTGGGGGTTTTCCTTTTGACCAGGCACTTCACGGGTTTACACTAAGCCAGTTCCCGCCACCAACCGCCCCCATCCGCCCCAGGATTGGCACGTTATTGGCACACCGTTGGCACACCCCGAGGAGATCACGCCCCATGTCCACCCCCCGCGGCATCCGCAGCTTAAGCCCCACCAAGTACGAGGCCACCTACCACCAGCCGCCCAGCTACCGCCCGAAAACCAAGACCTTCCCCACCCTGGAGAAGGCCATCGCCTTTCGCAAAGACAACAACCAGCTGCCGGCCGGGGTACGCGAGCTGCCCTCGGGCAAGTATCAAGGCCGCTACAAAGGCCCCGACGGCAAGCCCTATTCCAAGACCTTGGACTCCGCGCTCAAAGCCGCCGCGTGGGTCGCCGACGAAAAAGCCCGCATTGCCCTGGGCCCCGACGTCTGGCGCGCGCCCACCCAGCGCGAGCGCGACCGAGTGCGCAAGCAACTGACCGTCGCGGACTTCCTGGCCACCTACATCGATGCCCAGGCAGCCAACGGTCTGTCTGATACCACCCTGCAGCGCTACCAACGCAGCATCCGCACCCGGATCACCCAGATCACCGAGACCATCGACACCGCCACCCGCATCACCGAGGCTGAACGACTCCGACGCCGCGAGGCCGCCGGCCCGGCCACCGCCCTGGCCACCACCGCCTTAGTCGAGCTGACCCGCGGGGACGCCCACGATTGGTGGGGATCGATCCAGGCGACCTACCCCGACACGAAAGTCGCGAATTACCAGACCTATCAGCTGCTGCGCGCCGCCATGACCGATGCCGTGCGCCGCGAGCTGATCGAGGTCAACGTCGTCGACATTCCCTCCGCCGCCAGACGCCCCAAGGCCGACCAGACCAAGAAGATCCTGCCCACCGCACAGGAGATCACCGACATCATCGCCGCCACCGCGGACAACTACCGCCTGGCCGTGGCCCTATGCCTGCGCGCCGGGTTACGCCGCGGGGAAGCGCTCGGGATCTACACCGACAACCTCGTCGCGGTCCCCGAGCCGGGCACCGACGCCGTGACCTACCAGCTGACGATTGCGCAGCAGGTCAAGCGCCTCGAGCCCGAAGACGGCAAGGTCCAGGTCATCATCGGTGCGCTCAAAACGGAAGCCTCCGCGCGCACCATTCCCCTGCCGAGCGACCTCAACGAGATCATCGAGACCCATCTCGCGAAGTTCGTGCGCCCGGCACGCCTGCAACCGACCCAGTGGGGTGATCGCCACGTCCAGCTGGTGACCACGACCAAAAACGGCACACCGACCTCCCCGTCAAGCTTTGGGGAGCATTTTAAGAAGTGGGTGAAGGCCGCCGGCGCGAACCCCGCCCTGCACCTGCACAGCGGGCGCTACGACGTTAACACCCGCTTGGCGGAAAACGGCGTGACCCCGAAGGCCATCGGCGCCTACTTGGGTGAGAAGGATCTGTCCGTGGTCGTCGAGATCTATCAACAGGTCCGCGATAAGCAGATCAACGCTCTCGGGAACCTTCTCAACGACTGACCCGAGAGTCGATTCGGTCAAAAATGACCGCTTCCCACACAATTACATTCACAACGCAAAATCCTACTGTATCACCATAGAGTGCGCCCCATCCTAATCCTGAGCACACGTGTAAAACGGGCACTTTTTGGCCACGTTGACGCGCCTTTTTGCAGGTGAGAGCATTGGTTCATCCCCGCCACACAGGCCCTGGCCACACCCCAGGTCGCCAGCAGATGCCGGCGGGACCACCCGTGCTACTTCTTCTGAAAGGCTCAGTTTCTTGACAAATTCCCAGACCCTTGCTCCGGCGTATCTGACGTGCGCCCAGGCCGAGGACTACCTCAACTGTTCCACGCGCACCATCTCCCGGATGACCTCGCTCGGTGAACTGCGCTGCCACCGCATCGGCCGGCTCGTGCGCTACCGCAGCGCGGATCTCGACGCCGTCGCCATCGCCAGCGACACCTGGAAGTGACCGCCGCGATGACTCAGCCCAACGACGACAACACCGCGCGCCCCACCAACGCCTGCTACACCGGTTATCGCACTGCCGGTATCCGCCGCCGACGCTTCGCCGCCCTGCGGTGCGAGCCCCTGGGCGACTCCGGGGTGCGCGATCCCGACAACATCCGGGACCCGCTGCCGCCGCCGCGACCGGAGACCATCCTCTTCATCTTCTCCACCACGGGAAGCGCTGGCCTGAGCACCGAGGACCTGGCCCGCGCCGCGCCGTACCTCGCGGACATTGCCGAGGCCCTCGAAGAACGGCTGCGCGACGAGGACTCCCTGCCGGATACCCCACGCGGCCCCTTCTAACCTCCCTCCCCATGTTTCTCCCAGCGGGTGCACCACCATGCACCCGCTGCTGTCATCCCTGCCCCGGTGCTTTCTTCGCCCCGAGGTGCACCTACTGATGAAAGCCAACTCCCCGTGCCAGATATTTATCCCGCCCCGTCTCAGCCCTATCACGTCGCCCAGGAGATCCTCGAGGAGAAATACACCGCCACCGACAAGTTCTCTGAGCCCTACACACTGGGCTACTACCGCGACGACTGGGTCTTCTTCACCGGCGCGCACTGGTTGACCGGCCCGTCCGCCGCGGGCGTGGAAAAGCAGCTCAAAGGCCAACTCTTCCGCTTACTCGGCGACGCCCACTACCTCGTCGAGGACAACGCCGACGACACGAGCGAGATCAGCACCCGGCCCTGGAACCCGACCCCGGCGCGGGTCAACAACGTCGCCGAAACGATGATGCTGGAGGTCAACGACTATCTCGATGACCGCCGCGACGCCCCGTTTTGGGTCCTGCCCCGGGAGACCGACCACTCTGCCGCGGAGCTTGTCTCCCTGCGCAACGGCCTGCTGCACCTGCCGACCCGTACCCTGGTCAAGCACACCGCGCGGCTGTTCAACACCTGGTCGCTGCCCTTCGACTACGAGGCGGACGCCGAGTGCCCCTCTTGGATGGCCTTCCTTGACGATGTCTTCGAGCACGACCCCGACGGTGCGCTGCTGCTGCAGGAGTTCGCCGGCTACGCCGTCTCCGGCCGCTCCGACATGCACAAGGCCTTGTTGATCATCGGGCCGCCGCGCGCTGGGAAGGGCACCTTCTGCCGCATCCTCACCCGGTTGCTCGGCACCGACAACGTCGCCACCCCCACCTTGCGCACCCTGGGCTCCGAGTACGGACTGGCCACCTTGATCGGCAAACCGCTGGCCGTGATCGGGGATGCCCGTGCGGATGATTCCCGCAGCGCCAACGCCATCACCGAAGCGATCCTGAATATCACCGGCGGCGATAGCGTCACGGCCAACCGCAAATACCTCCACCCGTGGACCGGCACGCTGCCCTCCCGGTTGGTAATGGCCAGTAACGAGGTGCCGCGCTTCCTGGACGCCTCCGGTGCGGTCGCCACGCGGTTCGTCTCTGTCCGCTTGGTCAAGACCTTCCTCGGGAAGGAAGACCACGGCCTCGAAGACCGCCTGGTTCGCGAATTGCCCGGGATCTACAACTGGGCGCTTAGCGGGCTCGACCGGCTCACCGAACAGGGCGCGTTCACGGTGCCGGAGACCATGGAAGCCACCCGCGAGCAGCTGACCGCGCACGCCTCCCCGGTCACGGAGTTCCTCGAGGACACGTGCATCGTCACCGGCGACACCGAGGACTATCTCAACCGTAAGGACCTGTACGACAAGTTCCGATGGTGGGCCCACGACAATGGCTTCCAGCCACCGAATCTGAACACGTTCGTCAACCGCCTCACCGCCGCCGACCCCCGCATCAGGCCCATGAACAAGCGACTGGAGGGCAAGGCCCGGATGCGCGCCGTCGTCGGTGTCAAATACCGCTAAGCACCGGGGCCGTCCTGCACCGCGCGCCCCATGTCCAGTGGGATTGGGCCGCTGACCTGCGGGTGCACACGGGTGCAGAAAACTCGGGAAACTTTCCCCTTCATATACGCGGCACGTGCTGGCTCCGCGCACGCGCGCGCAAGACGACCGAGGGGGATCATCGCGCCGTGCCGCTTGCCCGGCGCGCCTCGCGAACATGACTGAGGGCGTCCACCAGCAGGCCCGGCTTAGTCCTCCCGGAGACTGTCGACGATGCGGACGGTCTCCACTGCGACACGGGTGACTTTGGCGATCAGTTCCACGATGTAGCGCGGATTGCCCACCTCGTCGGCCCAATCATTCGGGTCGTTGCCGATGCCAGATTTGGGGTCCTTCTTCACTTGGTAGCGGTCGACGATCCACGCCAACGCCGACCGTGACCCGAGCATGTATTCGTCCGCTTCGGCGGGAATATCCTTGATGGTCACCTTCGTGTTGTAGATCATCGTGGTGCGGTCG
Organism: Corynebacterium sp.; assembly: GCF_043426755.1. Classification (GTDB taxonomy): domain Bacteria; phylum Actinomycetota; class Actinomycetes; order Mycobacteriales; family Mycobacteriaceae; genus Corynebacterium. The sequence continues at coordinate 70,504 of NZ_JBHWRP010000099.1, forward strand.
TCCACCAGCTTCTTGGTCTCCGGGTCCTGAACACGCTTCCACTTCAGTTTCTGCACCCGCCAGGTCTCCCGGTCGTCTGGATCAGCCATCTTCTTGACCTCCACTGTCACTGGGAATGGCTCCACATCTTCATAATTGATGTGCAAGTCCATCAACTCACGGCCCACGGCAGCGACCTGATGAAAACGCGCCGGGTCGGTGGGCGTTTCGATATGGGGAAGCATCTTTTTTAGATCCGCGGCGTACGCCTCCCGGTAAGCGGGGTCGTGAAGTTGGCCGTAGACGAAGTAGAAGATGTCGTCCTTAGTCACGTTCGCGCCGAGAGCCTCCCGGTAGATGGCGTGGATCTCGTCGGTGATGTTGTCGACTCGGCGGTACCCGTCGAGGACTTCGCCAGCAGCACCCGGAGCACCCGCCAAATTCTCAGTGCCGTCACTGAAGTCCAACTCGCCCTCTGTTGCCTCGACCGGCTCCCACGTCCAGCGAGCAAAGAACTGGCCAGCGTTCGAGCCCCACATCGCTAGATCAGGCAGCAAGTCAGTAGCAATAACTGAGAACGGCTTCGCGCTTCCCGGGTTAACGACGTAAAACCCGATGTTGTCGTGGTCTGGGGTCGGAAACATGCTGTTCAGCTCGCCCTGGCGGTGATTCAGAAGCGGTTCAAAGTAGGTCCTCTGTTTACTAAACGGTCGATATAGGCCAACTCGGTACGCATCTGCATCGTGCTGAGCCACTATGTTGCGCAGAAGCGACTGCTGCAAGCTTGAACTCCACTTGATCCTTGTGGAGTCATTCAGCTCCGGATGGGTCCTCATCAGCTCGTTAAAGGACTCTATACGACCCTCCATTAGAGCGGAACGAGCTTCTTCGTACGTTTCGATCAAAGAGCTCACTGACTCTTCGAGTTTCTCTTGGGAGTGGTTATAGACCCAGGCATCCCGCGTGGTTTCCAGTCCACGAGAATAATGGGAGAAGAATCGTGTTTGGCCAGTTTTTTTCTTATCACCCAGTACTGGCCAGGTGTCGAAGTCGTCGGAGCGCTGGTTGGTCCAGTCACCCTGGGCGTTCGGTTCGATGACCTCCCAGTCCATCGACGCGATCTCGGACGTGGAGACAATCTCCAGCTTCTGCTCGGTGGTGAGGTAGTCACCGATGTCGCGGTAGTGGAGCGTACAACCCTCGGCCCCGGCTCGCTTGACGCCGATGAATACAGCGATGGTGGTGCGAGCTCCCGAGCCGAAGACGTTGCCCTTCTCCTTCACACGCTGTTCACCAGCAGTACGAGCATTTCCTCGCAGGTTGAAGACGTAGATATCGGAATAGTCTTCCGCCAGGCTCAGGCGAATGCCGTCGGCGGTGTTGCCGTCGATCCACCCGCCGTTGGAAACGAAAGCGACCACGCCCTGGTCTCCGATGCGGTCGGTGGCCCACCGGAACGCCCGCAGGTAGGAATCATAAAGCGAGTTCTTGTTCGTCGCGGTCGACTTCGCCGCGTAGGTGTCTTCGATGCGCCCATCAAGGGTGGGGTACTTGACGTTAGCGTTGAGATCATTCGCACTACTCTGGCCCACCGAGTACGGCGGGTTACCGACGATCACGTTGATCTTGGCGTCCAGCTGGCGCTTAATGCGCTGGTTGTTCTGCTTGAACACCTCGGAATCGAGCTTGTCTTCTTCCTCGGTGATCTGGAAGGTATCGGCGAGCACGATGCCGTCGAAAGGCTCGTACTCAGGCGACTTAGTATCCTCGCGCTGGGCTTGCTCCTCCAGGAGGGCGTGGTAGGTGGTTTCGATGTTCACCGCGGCCACGTAGTAGGCCAGCAGCATGATCTCGGTGGCATGCAGCTCTGAGGCGTACTTGCGGGCCAGGTCTGCCGGGTTGATCAGACCGGACTGCAGGAGGCGGACCATGAAGGTGCCGGTGCCGGTAAAAGGGTCGAGGACATGGACGTTCTCATCGGTCAGCCCCTTGTCGAAGTGCTTCTTAGAAACGTCATTGGCAGCCTGGAGGATGAAATCGACGATCTCAATCGGGGTGTAGACGATGCCGAGGGCCTCAGACTGCTTCTTGAAGGCCTTTTTGAAGAAGCGCTCGTAGAGGTCCTTGATCACCGTCTGTTTGCCGGAGGCGGAGGTGACGTCGGCGGCACGCAGCCGAACTGACTCGTAGAACTTCTCCAGCTTCTCGGTCTCGGCGTCGAGCTGGGCGTCGTCGAGCGCGTCGACCATGCGCTGCATGACCTGCGAGACGGGGTTGTGGGAGGCGAAGTCGTGTTCGGAGAACAGCGCGTCGAAGACGGGCGCGGTGATCAGGTGCTGCGAGAGCATGCTGACAGCCTCATCGCGGGTAATCGAGTCATTGAGGTTGCCACGCAGCCCCTCGACGAAGCGCTCGAACTCCTCGGTGAGCGCCGCGTCGGCGCCGTCGAGAAGCGAGTTGATGCGCGTGACCTGGGTGGCGGCGATGTCTGCGACATCATCGGCCCAGTCCTCCCAGTAGGTGCGCGTGCCGACCTTGTCCACCAGCTTGGTGTACAGCGCCTCCTGCCACCGCTCCAAGGAAAACAGCACCAGCTGGGTGACCTCGTTGTCACGCTCCTCCAGCGGCTGCTCCGAGGCTTCGCCCACGGCCTGCTTACTGACATGCTCCATCTCGATGGGCAGGTCCTCCACCTTGCCTTCGTTGAGCGCGATGGAGTTGACCTGCGCGTTGAAACGGTCGTCGTGGGAGCGCAGGGCGTTGAGGATCTGCCACACCACGCGGAAGCGTTTGTTGTCGTCGAGCACCGTCGACGGTTCCACGCCGGGCGGCACGGCGATGGGCAGGATGATGTAGCCGTAGTCCTTGCCCTCGGACTTGCGCATGACGCGGCCGACGGACTGGACGACGTCGACTTGGGAGTTGCGCGGGTTGAAGAAGACCACGGCGTCCAGGGCCGGCACGTCCACGCCCTCAGACAAGCAGCGCGCGTTAGTAAGCATGCGCGTCTCCTCGCCGTCGAAGGAGGACTCTAGCCAGGTCAGACGCGACTCGCGCTCCATGGCGTTCATGGTGCCGTCGACGTGCTTGGAAGCGATGGCCACATCCGCGTTGTGCAGCGAGATGTCGTTGGTCGCCGCGGCTTCCTGCAACGAGTCGACATGGTTGGCGATCAGGGAGGGGAAAGTGTCGGTGATCTGCTTGGAGGTCTTGATGTCCTTGGCGAAGGCGACTGTGCGCTTCATCGGGTCCGCGCCTTCTTCGAACCCGGACTTCGTTCCTTGTTCCCGGCCGGAGCGCTTGGTCAGCCCGTTCCAGGTGCCGATCATCGCCGAGGCTAGATCCAGGGTTAGTTCTTGGCCTGGTTGTGGGGTAAACCGGGCCAAGGTGTCGGCGGCGAGCTGCTCGTCGACCGTCATGACCAGCACCTTGTAGTCGGTCAGCAGGCCACGCTCGACGGCTTCGCCGAAACCAAGACGATGGAACTCGGGCCCGTAATTGGCCTCGCTGTCCATGGAGATTAGCTCGGCGGAACGTTCGGCGGCTTTGCCTTTGACGTTGTCGTCGAACAGTTTCGGGGTGGCGGTCATGTACAGGCGTTTGTTCGCCTTGATGTAGCTGGCGTTGTGGATTTTGACGAAGTTGCTGGAATCTTCTTTCGCCTAGGTCACACCCGTGGTGCGGTGCGCTTCATCGCAGATGACCAGGTCAAATTCCTCTAGCCCCTGCTGCTGTGCATCATGGATCGCCGGCAGGGACTGGTAGGTGGAAAAGACGACCGTTAATCCGGCTGCGCGCTTGCGCTGTTCTAGGCGCTGTGCGATGTCGTGACCGTTGGTAGAAACCGGAACTTCCAGGTCATAGGAGGCGATGTCCTCCGCGCCCCGGGAGACCTTGGTGTCCGAGCAGACCGCATAGGACCGCAAGTCGACCCGGGTTTGGGCCGTCCACTCTTTCAACGTCTGAGAAAGCAAGGCAATCGACGGCACCAGGAACAACACGCGAGCCCGGCCGCCGTTGTTCTCCGCCATCCGCTCGGCCAACCGCAGAGCCGTGAACGTCTTACCTGTACCGCAGGCCATGATGAGCTTGCCGCGGTCGTGGCGCTCAAAGCCTTCCAGCGTCTTAGCGATCGCTGTTTCTTGATGAGCACGGGGCTCGAAGGTCTCCTTGCGCTCCAAGTTGATGGTCAGCTCGGAGCCGGGGTAGGCGATGTCCCAGTTGATGGGGGAATCGCCGATCGCGCCGAGTCCGATGCGGTTGGTGGGGATGACCTGGTTCTCCAGCATCGCTTCCGCGTTTGAAGACCATTTGTCCGTGGTGGAGATGATCAACCGGTTGGCGAACGACTCGGTGCCGTTCTCAGTGACGAAACTGCGGCCCGAGGCTTCAAAGAAGGAATCCAGGTGACGCTTCTGCAAGCTGGTCGTCGGTAGGTAGAACTTGCACTGAATCGCGGTCCAACGCCCGTCTTCGCGTCGACGGGCCACCAGATCAATGCCAGTGTCGGCCTTGCCGCCGTTGTAGCGCCACTCCTCCCAGCGGTAGACCTCGTCGTACTCCTTGGACAGCGTGGGGTCCAACGTGATGAAGTTGACCATCAGCTTTTCAAACGCCAGCCCCTGATGGGCTGAGGTAGGAAGTTCACGAAGAGCAGCAACGGCATCCACAATCGAAGACATAGCCACTATTGTGCCCGACGACGACCGCCCGTTCCTGATGGCCTTTCACAAGGGTGCCGCAAGGAGACAGTTCAAAACCGTCTAACCCTGCTCCCAGTCACCGAAAGTCTGGCCTGATTGCGTCCTCCACGTAGTGCGCCCATTGGCACTGGCCCGGCCGTAAACAATCGCAGCAGCTGCAGAAGGGGAGGTGAAAACAAAATCCTTCGACAGCGTGACCATCTTTGAAGTAGGGCCAAGTACCGAGACTTCCAAGACCTTGGAATGTTGGGCCGCGCGGAGGACATGCTGTTTCCTCGTTGATTCGGCTATGTCCGGGTTGTCTTTCATCGCCCCCGGAATAACGGAACCTTCCAGCAGGGTGAACTCTCCGTCGATGATCTGGGCTTGGGCGTCGCCGCCTTCTCGGGTCCTCATATAAAAGATCGGGCTATCCGGGGACTCAGCGACTTCATCCGATACTGAGGAGCCGATCGAAGTTGCGGCTTCTTCTGGGGTGCCCGGCGCGACCAGGGCGGGTTTTCCTTGGGCTGAACGTCCTCGGAAGATATCGAACCCGAGAACGGGCATGAGAATTCTGATCTGACTGATGAAGTACTGCATGTCCGACTGGTCCGCCTCGGGAAGGGCCGCACCGCCGGTCGGGTCGTTACCGTTAAACAGGGAGACTCGGCCGATCGATTTAGCGAGCTTAATTAGCTCTGACTCCAAGTAACGGACATGGGCTTTGGTCAGATTCATGTCCTTGGACGTGATGATGACGACGTCTTCCCAAAAGTCCTTGTTCGCGTTGTGGTTTTCTAACCGCTTGACCACGTTATCGCCTTCGCCGATGTAGGCGGCCGGCTCGCCATCCTCGTCGGTGCCAAAGAGGACGTACACTCCGGTTCGCTGGGCTTCCTCTCGGCCCCTGACACGCATGAGGTCCTTGCGCCGGGCGCGGAGCATGTGACCAGTCCAATTGAGGATCTCTGCCGTCATCAGGCCGCCGACGGTGCCGTCGACGAGGAAGAGACGAACTTGTTTGCCGTCCATCAAGAATTTACGCCTTTCGTCTTTAATCAAATTCGAGAGCAGGGCACCCGATCAACAACCGTCATTTCAGAGGCCAATCACTTAGTGGATGATTACTGACCGTGGTTCCACTGCCTCTGAATCATCTCCAGCACCGTCGCAAGTGCGTAGTTTTCTATATCAGCGGGCTGATTTCTTTACGACCGCCTAAGATTTCCTGAACTTCGGCGCAAGAGGTGTGATCACCGCAATTCACCATCCAGTTGCCGCCTTCAACAAAGCCGGTCTCCATATCGCTCAACAGTTCGGCCATCTCACGATAAATCTCTGCTTGATTCCGCTGGTCAGCTTCAGTGTTAAAAATCATCAAAATTGTCTGCAGGTCTTCATCACCACTTCGCGGATGCCAGCATTCTCCGGAGCTTGCGGCGTTGACGAAACCTGACGTTCGCTCATAGCCTTCACAGTCAAATCCGCCAGCATTTAAGTCAGCAGCCATTTCATCTGGGGTTTCGTATTCCTGAAGTCCTGATAATGGATATTGGGATTCACCCGAGGTGCCACACCCAACTAGCGTGGCAGCCATAACTGCACTAAAAAAAGCTAAAACTTTATGCATTTCCCATTTCCTTCAACAGAACACAGCTCCCTCAAAGTTAACAACCATCAATTTACCACTCCATACCAAGGTAGCTTGGTAAGGAAACCGCGCTAGCCAGATCTCCGGCGGGCGGCTGATCATGCGTGCCGCGCAGACACCGAAACAGTCATAAGTGAGGTAGCTAAGCTGCCAATATCGCCATAAATCGTGTAAGAGTTCAGGATGGAGGACTTCATCCCCCAGCTCACTAGCCGCACACAAGGCAAGTAGTCTTCGCACTGTCCGGCCCTGAAGAACCCCCACACAGTTGGCACATTATTGGCACGACATAAACTTTCCATCACCCCCAGGCCCCTGAACAGTCCATATGTTCTTACCTGGTCGGATTAGGTTATCCCGACCAGATATTAAAGCCCCAGCTGAGTTTGTTCAGCTGGGGCATTTTCGACGCTGTCCTTAGGCAATCGTGTCTTCTTCCTCGACTGCGTCTACCTGTTCTACGTGTTCCACTGCGCGGCCACGGCTCACAGCCACGCTCCCCAGGACAGCCAGCGCCGCGGCGAGCGCCAAGGAAATCCACAAGGCCTGCGCCGCGCCTGCGTTGCCTGCGGCCGAAAGAGTGGTCGTCGTCCAGTGCGCCGGCATCGCACTAGCCGCAATCTTCCAGGCTGTGCCCACCGCTCCCACGGTTGCGGAATTCCACACCCAGCCGACAACGCCGACCTGCACTGCGGCCAGCAACGCAGCCACACCTGCACCGATGCGCGGTCCGAACCCAGCGAGCAGAATCCATGTCAGACCAGCTGAGGCGAGTGCCCCGAGCGCGAGTCCGACAGTAATGGCAACCATCGCCAGAGGTGAAAGCCCGGTTCCCAGCACCAGCACCAGGACCAGCCCGATCACAGTCAGGAACGCGGTGCCCCCGCCGACGATGGCCCAGCGCGACCCATCGACCACGTAAGCAGCCAGCGCAAGCGCGAAACCACCCAGCAGCATGAGCGCAGCAATCAGCATGGCAACCAGCGGGGAAAGTGCGCTTGGCGACACCTCTTCACTAGGAGCCGCGGCCGCTTGTTCTTGCGGGGAGGGCCCAGGGATGGCGGTCTGGACGTCCTCAATTTTCGATTTCGTATTGCCCGCAATCGTGTCGACTTGGGAGGCCCCGTCGTAAAGATCCTGTGATCCGTCGCGGGCGGTCGCAGTGCCGTCGCGTAGCGCCGTCATCCCAGAGGAAAGTTCGCTGGCGCCAGTGGCGGCAGTATTCATCCCGTCGTAGAACGCGTAGCCGGGGGTGGTCAGCTGGTTCGAGATTTCGCGGGAACCATCGCGCAATTGGTTGAGTTGGCTGACGATATCCTCAGGTAGCTCTGCCGTTTCAACCTGGCCTCGCAGGTCCTGGAGCGTTGCACGCGTATCGACGATGGCCGGGTCCCTGGAATCCTTGGTTTCTTCAAGTGTGCGATCAATCGTTGCTATGACCTGTCCTTTGACCGCTTCGAAACCGACGACAGTGTCCACGGCAGTGCCTACACCATCGGCGACTTGGGTTGCTCCGCTGCCGAGCTGGCCCATCCCCGCGTTGAGCTCCCCCAACCCGCCTGCCAGGGATTCCACGCCCGAACGTGCGGTTTCTGCGCCATCGGCTAGTTCGGTCATGCCGTTGTTCAGCTCTTCGGCCCCATCTTTGAGCTGGCCTGTCCCGTTGGTGAGAAACCCGGCCTGCGATCCCGCCTCGCCGGCGGCACGGCGGGCGTCGACAAGCGCGTTCGAACTTGCTGTGTCTGCGATGGCGGGCGCCCCCGTGACCTCCTCGCCGGTATTCCAGGTGGTGACCGGGCTCAACGGCATAAAAGCGCCGATGGCGAGGATGATCAAGGCTAGGACCAAGCGGGTTTTCATGATGTGGAACCTACATCTTTGTGCTGGTTAATGGGTGCAGGCACACCGGCATACCCCCAGTTGGTAGGCTAAATGGACTTACTGTGTCCGTATTTTCAGCTACTAGTTGGGTGTGATTCACCGTGACATTGCTTATCGCAGTCGCATTGGCAGCAGTGGCGGTGATCCTCGCCCCGCTGTCAGTGCGCCTGTTCGATCGGGGAGCTGGTTGGCCCCTGGCTGTCCTTTATGTTGTTGCAGCTGCCGTGATCGGCCGCGAGCTGCCGGCTGTCATCGACGGCCAAGCCCTAAGCTTTGAGGCTGTGTGGGCCCGCGATCTACTAGGCCCAGGCACCGAGGTTACCGTGTCGCTTAATGGCGACGGCCTCGGTGTTTTCTTTGCCTTGTTGGCGCTGGTGATCGGCGCTGTGGTCTTCATCTATTCGGCGGCCTACCTGCCGAAGGGTGAGGGCAACACGAGTTTTTACACGATCATGACGGCGTTTACGCTGTCGGTCCTGCTGCTCGTGCTGGCTGGCGACGCCGTTGTTTTGTTCATCGCGTGGGAGCTCGTCTCCATCGCCTCGTTCATGCTGATCGCCCGCTCGGGTTCAAGCGGCGAGGCCGGCTCCTACCGCACCTTGGCCCTGACGTTCATCGGCGGCCTGACACTGTTGGCCGCGCTTGCGCTGGCCTCCGTCAACGCGGGTTCGACGAGCCTTTCGGCGATCCTTTCGTCGGATGTGTGGGCACAGGACCCAGGCTTAACGACGATCGTGGCCATCCTCGTCGCCACCTCCGCATTCACGAAGGCTGCGCAATTCCCCTTCCACTTCTGGTTGCCCGAGGCAATGGCCGCGGCCACCCCCGTCTCGGCGTTCCTGCACGCGGCCGCAGTGGTCCAGGCCGGCATTTACTTGCTGCTTCGCTTTTCGACGATCTTCCATGACGTCCCTGCTTGGAACACGATGTTGATCGTTTTCGGCATGGGTACTGCCCTCATTTCGGCGGTGTTCGCGATCACGAAGACGGACCTGAAGCAGCTGACGGCGTACTCCACGGTGTCCCACCTGGGCTGGATCGTGGCCACCATCGGCGTGGGTACCCAGTTCGCTCTGGCCGCCGCATTGGTGCACACTTTGGCACACGCCCTGTTCAAGTCTTCGCTGTTCATGCTGATCGGCGTGGTGGACCACCAGGCCGGCTCGCGCGATGTGCGTCGCCTGGGCAAGTTGTACGACAAGATGCCGTTTACCTTCGTCTCTGTGGTGATCGCTGCCGCGTCAATGGCTGCTGTGCCTCCCCTCTTCGGCTTTGTGTCGAAGGAAGGCATGCTCACAGCGTTCATGGAGGCGCCAGCCTCCGGAGTTCTGGTGGCAGTGGCCGGCATCGCGGCGTTTCTCACCTTCGTGTACTCGGCCAAGATCGTCTTCGGCGCCTTCGTCGACGGCCCGCGCGATATGACGGGTGTGAAGGAAGCTCCGGTATCGCTGTGGCTGCCGGCAGCCCTGCCTGGCTGGATGTCGCTGGTGCTCATCTTCCTGCTTGGTGCCGTGGACTCCCCCATCAACGCTGCGGTGCACGCGATTACGGGTACCACAGAGTATGAATCACACCTGGCCATCTGGCACGGCGTGAACACCCCGTTCATCGTGTCGATGATCGTTCTCATCGCAGGTATCGCTTTCCTCTTCGTCCGCAAACCGGTATGGAAGGCCCTGGAGAACAAGGAACTCCTGCCGAAGTCCGGCAACGATCTGTTGCACGGCCTCGTCACGGGCATGAAGGCCCTCGGCCGCGGCATGGGTGAGATGGCTAACTCCTTTAATCCTTCGCGTCACCTGGTGTGGCTGGTGCTCACCGTGATTGCGTTGGGAATGGGCACGCTGCTGCTGTCCACGGGTATTGACGGCATGCCGATGGCAGACCGCGCACCTGGGCTAGACAACTGGTGGGACCTCATCCCGTTTGCCATCATCACTGTGTCGGTGATCGGGCTGATCACCACCCGCCACCGCCTCGCCGCCGCCGTGCTCATCGGCACGGCGGGCGTGGGTATGAGCTTGCAGATGCTACTCCTCGGCGCTCCCGACGTGGCACTCACCCAGTTCCTCGTGGAATCGCTCACCGTCGTTGTCATCATGATGGTGGTGCGCTACCAGCCACGACTGTTCCCAGACACGTCCACTCGTCGAAGAGTGGTCGCCGGAATCATCGCCATCCTGGCAGGTATCACCGCTTTCCTGGGAGTCTTCACGCTGCTGGGCCGCCGCGAGCGCTCGGACCTGGCGATGTGGTACATCAACGAGGGCGGTCCGATGGCCGCGGCCGACAATATCGTCGCCGTGATCATCGTGGAGTTCCGTGGTTTCGATACCTTGGGCGAGCTGTCCGTGCTGGGCATGGCAGCCGTGGTGATCGCCGCGGTGACCTCCTCGATGCCACGCCACAACTTCGAAGAAGGCACACGTCCTCGCCCGTTTGGCCAGTCGCAGCTGAACTCGATCCCGCTGCGCAAGGCGCTGACATTCATCTGGCCAGTACTGATCGTGCTGAGCATCCTGGTGTTCTACCGTGGCCACCAGCTCCCAGGCGGCGGCTTCGTGGCAGCACTCATCCTGGCGACCGGTTTCGCACTGTCTTATATCTCCAAGGGGGCGGACGGGAACGTCGTCGGCAAGCAAGTGCCGATCTGGCTGACCGGCATCGGTATCATCGTCGCGATCAGCGCGGGCTTCCTCGGCTATATCGAAGGCGGCTTCCTCTATGCCATCCACGGGGAGATCGCCGGCGAGCACCTGACCACTTCCCTGATCTTCGACGCCGGTATTTACATGGCCGTGCTGGGCATGCTGACCATGGCCATCAATGCGCTTGGCGGATACCTCCGCCCAGGCGTGAGCATGGACGAGCTCAGCTACACGCGCAGCGAACCGGATAATCCGCTGCCGAACGCGCCGAAGCCGGAGGAGCCGGACAACCCTGCTGAGACGTACCCCGATCCGATCAACCCAGCGGACAACCCGCAACCAGTTGGGACCGGCGGGTACAACACACGCGCGGCAAATACCAACCCTGCACATGAGAAGGAGGACGGCCGATGATTATGGCATTAACAATCGCAGTGCTGGTGGCAGGTTCTGTCTACCTGATTCTGCAACGCGGCATGGTCCGCATTGTCTTCGGCATGAGTCTGTTCGGGCACGCCTCCAACCTCACCCTGCTCGCGGCAGGCGTGGGCGCGTGGCGTGGCCAGGTCTTCCCCTCCACGACCGACGTTGAGGACATGGCCGATCCCCTGCCCCAGGCCTTCGTGCTGACCGCCATCGTGATCGCGATGGCCACCACCACCATCCTGCTCATGCTGGCCGCGCTGGGCCGCAACGATGACACGAGCGAGAACGAGTCCGATAACGCACGCGCCCAGGATGCCGACACCCTGGCCGGACGTGTCGACGATCCGGACGCCGCCGTGGTGGGCCCCGATAGCTTGACGACGGCTGGCCGCACCGCGCGAGCAACCGCCCAGAAGCAACCCCAGAAGAAGGAGGCGTAGACCATGGATACGACAACTGCAGCTGCCATGCTGCCCCTCTTCGTGGCCGTGCCCCTGATCACCTCTGCGGTGGCGGCACTGGCCAAGTCCAAACCAATACATGACTTCCTTGGGCTGCTCATCCCGGCGGTGAACCTGGCTGGCGGTATCTGGCTGTACTGGTACACCTCCACCCACGGCACGATCGCGCACGTGATCGGCCTGTACAAGGGCGGAGCAGGTATCTCTTTTGCTGCCGACGAGTTCTCGGCGCTGATGATCATCTTCACCATGTTGATCGCGCTGGTGTCCAACTGGTTTGCGGCCGTGGCCGGTGAGACGCGCGAGCGTTTCTACACCGCGCTGACCTTGGTGTTGATCACCGGTGTGTCGGGCGCGTTGCTCACCGCCGACCTGTTCAACTTCTTCGTGATGATCGAGGTCATGCTCTTGCCGTCCTACGGCCTGATCGCAATGACCGGTACCCGCGACCGCTTGCTGTCCGCCCGCACCTTCGTGCTCGTGAACCTTGCGGCATCGACCCTCCTGGTGTTGGGTGTGGGCTATGTGTACGGCGTGACCGGCGCGGTGAATATCGCATCGCTTGCTGGTGCTGCTGCCGGCAACGGCCCTGTCACTGTTGCGATGGGCATCGTGATGATCGCCATCGCTGCGAAGGCAGGCGTGTTCCCGCTGCACACCTGGCTGCCACGGACCTACCCGTCATCCTCGGCGGCGGTCATGGGCCTCTTCTCAGGCCTGCACACCAAGGTGGCGGTGTACATGATCTTCCGCATCTACGTGGTCATCTTCGACTTGGAGAGCCGTTGGGAGTGGTTGATCATCGTCATCATGGTGATCTCCATGCTGGTCGGCGCATTCGCTGGTCTGGCGGAGAACTCGATCCGCCGCGTGCTGGCCTACCAGATGGTCAACGGCATGCCGTTCATCCTGATCATGCTCGCTTTCGTGGCGGAGAACCCGCGCTACGCGCTGGCCGGCGGCCTGATGTACACCCTGCACCACATGGTGACCGTGGGCTCGCTGGTGCTCAACTCGGGCGCGATCGAGGAAACCTACGGCACAGGCACCCTGTCCAAGCTGGCGGGCCTGATGCGACGCGACCCGATGACGGCCGCGATCTTCGCCGCGGGCGCATTCTCCGTGGTGGGCTTCCCTCCATTCTCGGGCCTGTGGGGCAAACTGACCATCGTGTTCGCCGCAGCCGCACCGGGCGACGCCCGCAGTTGGGTCGTCATCACCGCGATCATCGTCGCCTCCTTCGGCGCCCTCTTGGCAATGATGCGGGTGTGGCGCGAAGTGTTCTGGGGCAAGCCAATGCAGCGCTTCCCCGAGACTTTGCGCGTACGCACGAGCTTGTGGCTCCCATCGGCTGCGCTGATGGTCGTCTCACTCGTGATGTTCTTTGGCGCAGGCTTCCTGTGGGAGTCGGTGCTGACCAGTGTCGACGGCCTGCTCGACGTAGACTCCTACGTACAAGCAGTGCTTGGCGACGATGCCATCGGCATTCCCAACGTGGCCGAACTACAGGGAGGTAACTAATGCACGTCATTGGATACATTTTCTGGCTGATTAAAGAAATCTTCGTCGCCGGCTTCGATGCTGCGTGGAAGGGCTTGAAACCCACCAATGAACTGAACCCGGTAGTGATCTACTACCCGCTTCGGGTCACCAGCGACTGGGAACTCTTCTGGTTCTCTGTCTCGGTGACCGCGACTCCGACCACGTTGTCGCTGGGTTTCCGCGAACCCGCCAAAGAGGGGGACCCGCGGATCCTGATTGTCCAGTCCGCCTTCGGCTCTGATCCACTGGATGACATTGCGGCCTTCGCCGACATGGAAGAGCGCATGGCACCGCGTGTCAAGGACACACCGCTGGATCCCACCACGGTGTACTACGAATATCCCGCAGCCGACATCACCGCTTCAGGCAAGGAGGTCTAGAGTGTTTACCACCATCATCACCGTGTGTATCGCCATCATGGCAGGCTGCCTTATCGCTGGCCTTTATCTGATCGTGCGCACCCCCGACAACTTCACGAAGGCCGTGCTGTCGGACCTTGTGTTCTATTCGATGATTGCCATCTTCCTGTCATGGACGTTGTTCAATGACTCGCTGATCGCCTATGAGGTGGCACTTCTCGCCGCCATAGTCGGTGGTGTGCTGCCGACGATGTCGATGGCACGCATCATCTCGAAGGGGCGACGCTAATGACCATCGCCGAAATCATCGCATCTATCCTGGTGATCATCGCCACCGTCATGGCGGTCTCCACCACTATTTTGCAGTTCCGTGCACCTGACGCCCTCACACGCGTCAACTTGCTCGGCCCTTTGACCAGCGTGGGCGTCCCACTGTTGATCGTCGCAAAGCTGATCATCGACTGGTCCACCACCGGTTTTGAGTGGCACCTGTTCATCCGTGCCGTCATCGCCATTGCTGCGATGTGGGTGATCGCCGCGGTCGGCTCCTTCATCATGGGCCGCTCCATGTACGGCGTGACCATCGTCGATAAGAAGCACGGGATCGAAGAATAACCCGCTGGCCCCACCGCCGCCCTGGCTCCGCATACTGTTGGAACTGAACTGTTGGAACAGGGCGGTTTTCGCGACCTCAAGGGCCCGAAAGCCCCTAATCCAACAGTTCAGCTTCGACAGTTTGGCCCCGTGGCACAAGAAAAACTCCGGCCCGGCCACCGAAATGGTAGCCGGGCCGGAGTTGTTGTGCGCTAGCGCAGTGTTACTGCTTTAGTGCTTTACTGCTCTGCACGCTTCTGTGCCAGGGATTCGCGAACACGCTTGCCCAAGTCTTCATCGACGTTGGTCCAGTATTCGTAGACGCGCTCCTCGACATCCTTGTTCTTGATCGGCAGCATCTTGTTGGTGATGTTGTGAACGATGCGTTCTTTCTCACCGTCGTCGAAGACCTCGCGGTACAGGATACCTGCCTGCATGAAGTCATCGTCGTCCTCGTGCTTGACATAAGCAGCGCGAGTCAGGTCGGTGCCGTGTGGATCAGGGTTGACGTAGAGGTCATCTGCCTGGCCGTAGGTGGTGTGGTTGGAGGAAGAGTCCTCGCCATTGTCCAGGTAGCCAGCGCCCTTGTCGGTGCGGTTCGGGCTGTAGTTTGGCTCGCCCTCGTTGTTGAAGAAGTAAGCCATGGGACCGCGCTCCGAGTAGGTGTTAACCTCGTTGATCGGACGGTTCACCGGCAGGTCGCGGTAGTTCGGGCCGATGCGGTAACGCTGCTGGTCAGCGTATGCGAACACACGGCCCTGCAGCATGCGGTCTGGGGACAGGCCCACACCTGGAACCAGGTTGGATGGGTCCAGCGCCAGCTGCTCGATCTGTGCGTGGTAGTTCTTCGGGTTGCGGTTCAACACGAAGTAGCCCACATCATGCAGCGGGTAATCCTTCTGCGACCAGGTCTTGGTCAGATCGAATGGGTTCCAGCGGTAGTTCTCTGCCTCGTCGAATGGCATGATCTGCACCTTGACGTCCCAGATTGGGTAGTCGCCGCGCTCGATAGCCTCGTAGAGGTCCTGGCGGTGGTAGTCCGCGTTCTTGCCGGCCATTGCCTCTGCCTCTTCGTCGGTGAAGCAGTCCCAGCCCTGACGGGTCTTGAAGTGGTACTTCACCCAGACTGGGGTGCCTTCCTCGTTGATCCACTGGAAGGTGTGCGAGCCGAAGCCATCCTGGTTGCGGGTAGTCTTCGGAGTACCGCGGTCTCCCATCAGGTAGGTCACCTGGTGTGCGGACTCAGGGGCGCGGGTCCAGAAGTCCCACTGCATCTCATCGTCACGCAGGCCGGTAGCTGGGTTGCGCTTCTGGGAGTGGATGAAGTCAGGGAACTTAATCGAGTCACGCAAGAAGAAGGTTGGCGTGTTGTTGCCCACGATGTCGTAGTTGCCGTCTTCGGTGTAGAAGCGCAGTGCGAAACCGTGCACGTCACGCCAGGTATCTGGGGAGCCTGCCTCGCCCGCAACGGTGGAGAAACGACCAACCATTGGGGTAACGGTGCCCTTCTGGAACAGCTTCGCCTTGGTGTACTGGGAAACATCCTCAGTGATGTGCAGCTCACCGAAAGCGCCGTGTCCCTTAGCGTGAGGGATACGCTCTGGAACGTTCTCGCGGTTGAAGTGCGCGAGCTTCTCGATCATGTGAATATCGTTCAGCACGTTTGGGCCCTGTGGGCCAGCGGTGACGGAGATATTCTCGGAAGGAACTGGCGCACCATTCAAGCGAGTGGTGGTGCCGTCACCCGCGGCGCGCTCGCCACGAGAGACAATATTTTCTGCTGCTGACTGATCAGCCATTACAGCCTCCTTAAGGTTTGGATTATTAATTGGTAGCAATTGATAGTTTACGGGAACTGATAGGCGTTGGCAAGGGGTTCCGCTCGTGCCCCAGCGTACAGAAAAGGCGCAGCTGGTAACCTTTACTTTCGTGAGCAGGCGAAACGACGAATACGTCACCTCCCTGGCCCTCAAGGCCGGCAGAGGTGACAAACGCGCGCTCTCGCAGTTCATCGAAGAAACTCACGACGATGTCTGGCGCCTTTTGGCCCACCTCGCAGGGCGCGAGCATGCCGACGACCTCACCCAAGAGACCTACCTGCGCGTGATGGGATCACTACCCAGTTTCGCAGCTCGATCGTCGGCACGCACCTGGCTTCTCTCCCTGGCCAGGCGCGTCTGGGTCGATAGCGTGCGCCACGATATGGCCCGGCCACGCAAATCCGCCACGGAATACGACGACGTTGCAGCCAACACTCCAACGCGGGACAACCCGAACACGTGGAGCGACATGATTGACCTGCGCACGATGATCAATCAGCTGCCGGAGGAGCGTCGTGAAGCACTCATCCTCACCCAGGTCTTGGGCTATACCTACGAGGAAGCCGCAGGGATTGCGGGCGTGCGCGTGGGCACAATCCGCTCACGAGTAGCACGTGCCCGGCGCGACCTCATTGCAGCCACCGAGACCGCCGCCGGAAAAGACAACGATTAGACCGCTCGCACCTGCATGGTATGCAGGAAAGCTAAATTGTTACCTATTAGCAACATTGACACGACCTGCTCGCGAGCTGGGCATTCCCCACCCCACTATCCGCACTATTTGCAAGCTTTAGGTATTTCCATACCGCCCCCCCTTTCGACTCGAAAATGAGTTAACTAGGGCACACTATTGTTCCTTTTAAATAGTGGAGTATTCACATGCTTAAGAAGTCCATAGCGATTGGTATGGCATTTATCGGCGTCGTTGTCGGCGCCGGCTTTGCATCTGGCCAAGAGGCCGTGCAGTACTTTGTGGCATTCGGTAACTGGGGACTGGTTGGTGCCGTTGTCGGTGCCCTCCTCATGCTCATCATGGGCGTGTCCATTTTGCAGCTGGGCAGTTATTTCCAGGCCAAAGAGCACATGGCAGTGCTGGGCAATATTTCGTCGAAAATCGTTTCCTGGATTCTCGACATCGCCACGGTGGTGACCCTGTTCTCGATTGGTTTCGTGATGTTCGCCGGCGGCGGCTCGAACTTGAACCAGCAGTTTGGCTGGCCACTGTGGATCGGCACCTTCCTGATGCTGGCACTGGTGATCGCGACCGGTTTCCTCGATGTGGATAAGGTCACTACCGTAATCGGCGCCCTCACGCCGTTCATTCTCCTGTTCACCATTAGCGCCTGCGTGTACACGCTCGTGGTGTCCTCACCGGACTGGTCCGCAATTGACTCTTATGCCACCAGCGAGGTGGCCACCACCCTGCCTACGTGGTGGATTTCGGCGCTGAACTACACCGGGTTGAACGTCATGTGCGTGGTCTCCATGGCCCTGGTCATCGGCGGCAACCAGTTCGATACCAAGGCAGCAGGTTTGGGTGGCCTGATGGGCGGCCTCGCATACCTGGTGATGCTGCTCCTGCTGGTCTCTTCCCTGTACATCGAGGTGGAGACAATCAATGGCGACGACATGCCAGTTCTGACTTTGATCAATGAGATCCACCCAGTACTGGGCACGCTGATGGCCCTAGTGATCTTCGGCATGGTGTTCAACACAGCCGTGTCCATGTTCTACGCGCTGGCGAAGCGCCTGACCCGAGGCAAGGGTGAGAAGCAGTTCCGCATCGTTTACGTAGCCAGCTGCTTGATTGGCTTCGTCTTGTCGTTCATCGGCTTCCAGAAGCTGGTCGGATACGTCTACCCGATCTTGGGCTACATGGGCCTTTTGATGATTGTGGTTGTCGCTGCCGCTTGGCTGCGCGGACGCTCCAAGCTGGACAAAGAGGGCCGCATCCGCATCGGTGCGATGGACCTGACCCGCCGCAAGATGGATCCCCGCCTGCGCTTCACGAAGCGCGACGAGCGCGAGCTTGCCCGCCTCACCGCCGCATCCTCTGTTGCCAACGACATCTTCGAGGAGTCTATTTCCGAAGAGATTTCCAAGGAGCTGGCCGCAGACAAGGCGCTGCCAGACTTTGACCCGGATGATGAACCATCTGACGTTGTCGTTGTCTCCCACACCGCGCCGGTCACGCACGAGGAGTACCTGACCACTCCGCCGCGCGATGACGCCCTGCGCGAGGACGAGGACGAGATTTCTGACGAAGAATTCGCCGCGTGGGAGCGAGAAGCCCGCGATGAGGAAGAGCAGCGCTCGCATAACGACGAATAACCCGCACCATCCCGCGCCATCCAGCACCATACTGTCGAACCTCAACTGTTGGAACAGGGCGTTCTAACACCGCGAAGCGGTAAAACCGCCCTGTTCCAACATTCCAGTTCCAACAGTGTGCGACCGAGAGCGCTCACGGAAGCAGAAACGACGATGGCCCGCCCCACTTGGGGCGGGTCATTCCTCTTTGAAACCTTGCGACTATCCGAAGATCTGCGCCAGAGTCACTACCAAACCGGTAATCCAGGAGGGTGGCTGCGACATAGGAGTTGCCTCAACGGTGTTTTCTGGGCGCTCCTTGTCAATCACGGTGATCTCTACGTCGTCGATAAGCGCGCCGTCCTCGTCGACCAAGTCAAGGGTGACGCACTCGCCTTCCTCTGCGGAAGCGGGAACGGCGACGCGGAAGGTGCCGTTCTGGCCCCAGACGCTCCACCCGGCTGGCAGGTGAGTGTCCTCACTGATGCGTACACGCCCAGACTCGACGTAAGAAGGTTTGCCCGTGGGTTCAAGGACAACCGTCTCTCCAGGCTTGGCAGTCTCATCATCCCAGGCAAGGTCCGGGTTCGCTGCTGCTACCGGCGCGCAGGCGACCATGATCGCAGCGATACCGGTGGCGAGCCACCCAGCCTTTGATGCCATAAGGAATTACCTACCTTGAGATTGCGGACCTTTCTTTGACTTCCCTACATTGTGTCTCTGTCACAGAGTCCTCGCAAGCAGTGTTACCGCATTGAGATCGAATGTTAATAAAATACAAATGCCACTTCCCTGGCGTGAGAAGTGGCACTCTGACGAGGTGGTCGTCGTTAAGCGAGAAGCTCCGCGATCTGAACAGTGTTCAGGGCAGCGCCCTTGCGCAGGTTATCGCCGGAGACGACAAAGACGAGGCCGCGGTTATCGTCGATGGTCTGGTCCTGGCGGATGCGCCCCACCAAGGAATCGTCCTTGCCGGCGGCAGCGAGTGGAGTAGGTACCTCGGTCACCGACACGCCAGGTGCGGCCTCGAGGACTTCCTTCGCCTCTTCAGGCGTGATGGACTGGGCAAACTCTGCGTGAACCACCATGGTGTGGCCCGTCATCACAGGGACGCGGACGCAGGTGCCGGAAACCTTCAACTCAGGGATGTTCAGGATGCGGCGCGACTCATTGCGCAGCTTCTGCTCCTCATCGGTTTCAAAGGAACCATCGTCGACGAACGCGCCGGCCATCGGCAGCACGTTAAAGGCGATCGGGGCGACGTACGGGCCGTTCTCCCCAAGATCGTGGGAGGAACCGTCGTAGACCAAGTCCTCAGCGTTGTCGCCAACAGCCTTGATCTGGTTCTCCAGGGTCTGCACACCGGCCAGACCAGAACCCGAAACAGCCTGGTAGGAGGCGACGCGCAGCACCTTCAGATCAGCCTTCTGGTGCAGGGCGCTCAGGACCGGCATGCACGCCATGGTGGTGCAGTTCGGGTTCGCGATGATGCCCTTCTTCAGGTCCTTCACGGTGTCCGGGTTGACCTCAGATACGACCAGCGGCACGTCAGTGTCCTTGCGCCATGCCGACGAGTTATCCACAACCGTCACGCCTGCCTCAGCAAACACCGGCGCCCACTCCTTAGAGGTGGAACCGCCTGCAGAGAACAGCGCGATATCAATATCCTTCACGGAGTCTGCGGTGACCTGGGTGAGGTCCTCCACCTCAATGTCCTGGCCCTGGAATTCCAGCTTCTTACCAGCGGAACGAGGAGATGCGAAGAAACGCACCTTGTCTGCCGGGAACTTACGCTCAGCGAGGATCTCGCGCATCACTTGGCCGACCTGGCCGGTGGCGCCTACAACTGCGATGGTGGTCATGTGCGTATAACTCACTTTCGTAGGGTGAATGAACTTCTACCTACAGTACCCCGTGTACAGGTCTGCGCACTACACGGGGTTGAGCGGGCTTAACGCCCGGTGCCGGCGTATACCGTAGCGGCCCCGTCGCCACCGAGCTCGAACTTGTCGTGGATCGCTACTGTGGCCTTATCCAGGTCGGCCTCGCGAACCACTGCGGTGATGCGGATTTCAGAGGTGGTGAACATCTCGATGTTGATGCCAGCATCGCGCAGCGCCTCAGAGAATTCTGCGGTGACACCTGGGTGAGACTTCATACCAGCACCGACCAGGGAAACCTTGCCGATCTGATCGTCGTAGGTCACGTTCGCCCAGCCGTTTTCGTTCTGCAGGTTGGTCAGCAGCTCAACGGCGCGTGGGCCGTCGTCTGTCGGCAGGGTGAAGGTGATGTCGGTGGTGTTGTCGTCGAGGGAAGAGATGTTCTGGATCACCATGTCAATGTTGATCTCAGCGTTTGCCAGGGCACGGAACACCTTGGCCGCCTCGCCCGGGTTATCCGGGATGCCCAGGATGGTGATCTTTGCTTCGGACTTGTCGGTTGCTACACCGGTCAGGACTGCTTCTTCCACGGGGATATCCTCCATCGATCCGGTTACTAGGGTGCCGGGGTCATTGCTATAGGACGAGCGAACTCGCATCGGAACGTTGAATGCGCGCGCATACTCCACGCTGCGCAGGACCAAAATCTTGGAACCGGCGGCGGCCAGTTCCAGCATCTCTTCAAAGCAGAGCTGCTCGATCTTCTGGGCATCTTTCACGATGCGCGGGTCAGCGGAGTAGATGCCGTCGACGTCGGAGTAGATCTCACACACGTCAGCATTCAGCGCCGCCGCCAGCGCCACCGCGGTGGTATCGGAACCGCCGCGGCCCAGGGTGGTCACGTCGCGAGTGTCACGGTTGACACCCTGAAAACCAGCGACGATGGCGATCTTGCCGTCGTCAAGCGCCTCCTGCACGCGCCCTGGGGTCACATCGACGATGCGGGCGTTGCCGTGCCGCTCGGTGGTAAGGACGCCGGCCTGGGATCCGGTGAAGGACTGCACCGGTGCTCCGAAGGAGGCAATTGCCATTGCCACCAGGGAGTTCGAAATGCGCTCGCCTGCGGTGAGCAGCATATCCATCTCGCGGGCGGGCGGGACGGGGTTGACCTGTTCCGCCAGGTCCAGCAATTCGTCAGTGGTATCACCCATTGCGGAGCAGACCACCACGACATCATCGCCCTGTTTCTTTCGCGCGACGATCCGCTCTGCTACCGCGCGGATGCGCTCGGCGCTCTCCAGGGAAGAGCCTCCGTACTTCTGTACGACCAGTGCCACAGGTGGGCCACCTTTCCGTCGAGGTCGGGGGAACGTGAGTTTTTTGAGCTTTCAACGTGACTCACGGCGTTATGTTACCTGCATTACCCTCGTCCAACACCTTGAGGTGCACTATTTTTTCGTACGCCATACCATCATGGGCGTGTCTAGCCATGTTCTTGCCGTGTTGTTCGCCTTAGCCTCGGCGTTCACCATTGCATGGGGCACTGTCACCCGCCACCGCATCGTGGCCGCTCCGGCTACATATTCCCGCACCGATTCGGTCTTGACCCGCGGCCTGACCAACCCCGCGTGGTGGTTGTCCATCTTTTCCGCTTTCGCGGCATATCTACTCCAGGTGGTTGCTCTGGGCTTCGGCACGTTGCTCGTCGTTCAGCCCGTGCTGGTGTTGTCGCTGATGTTCACGCTCATGCTCAGTGCCTACCTTGGCAAGGGCCGCATGGATCGTCGTGACGCGACATGGTCCGCGCTACTGACCGCCGCCGTCATCGTCTTGATCGTGTTAGGAAGGCCCGTGCCCGGCGCGCAGGAGCCTGATGTGGGCGCGTGGTGGGTTGCGGTCGCCGTCGGCGTTGCGGTGTGCGGCGTGGCAGCGCTTATTGCTTATCGACGATCGCCTGGCACCATTTCTCTTGTCATGGGGGCGGTGTGCGGCATTATTTTCGGCTACGTGGCCGTGTTGTCGAAGGCGGTGGCTGACCTCTACGTGGCCGGCGGACTCCCAGCAATTTTTAGCACCTGGCCTGTATATGTGTTGGTGGTCGCGGCGGTAGCAGGCACGGCCGCGCAGCAATACGCCTTTGCGGCCGGGCCTCTGGAGTGGTCGCTGCCTGCGATGAAGGTCTTTGAGCCGGTGGTCGCGTTCTTGCTGGGTTATGCGGTGCTGGGCGAACAGTTCGCGGTCAGTTCCGCAGCTGGGGCGGTGGTGATGGTTGCTGCTTTGGTCACAATGTTTGTGGCCACCATTCGTCTTGCCGCAAGTCAGGCGTAACAGTAGCTGCTTGCAGCTACTCCCCCTCTTTGTGCCATTTCTCCTTTTAGCGCGTGTATGAGGTGGACAAGATTTACTTCCGCGTTTAGAGTGTGAGCTATGTCAAACGCTCCGCGTAGCGTCGCATCTATCAGCGCGCGTCTTCTCCTTCTACGCCGCGGCGGGAATCAGGTCTAAAACACGGCCGGCACCCCGTCGCGGAGTTTGCGTTGCCGGTCGTGGATCACCTTAGAACCAACACCGACGCTAGATAGCGCAATCTCACGAAGGATATTGAGCGACATGACCCCATCAGATTCTTTCATCTCCGCACCATCGGAAATTCGCACTCCGAATGGCCCACGCAACGAGGGCCAACCGACTTGGAACAAGCAGCGTGGTTCGAAGATGCCACACCAGCGCTACCTCACTTTTGCTGAGGAAGTAGAAGACGTACAGCTGCCGAACCGCACGTGGCCGGATAAGAAGATCACTGTGGCACCACAGTGGTGCGCGGTAGACCTGCGCGATGGTAACCAAGCACTGATTGATCCGATGAGCCCAGAGCGCAAGCGTCGCATGTTTAACCTGTTGGTGCAGATGGGCTACAAGGAGATTGAGGTCGGTTTCCCGTCCGCCTCGCAGACGGACTTTGACTTTGTGCGCGAGATCATCGAGCAAAACATGATCCCGGAGGATGTCACCATCCAGGTGCTGGTGCAGGCCCGTGAGCACCTGATCCGCCGCACCTTCGAGGCTTGTGAGGGCGCTCCAAATGTGATCGTGCACTTCTACAATTCCACCTCGAAGCTGCAGCGTGAGGTCGTGTTCCGCAAGGACCGTCCGGCGATTAAGAAGTTGGCCACTGACGCTGCGGAGCTGATCAAGGAGATCGCGAAGGACTACCCGAACACCAACTGGCGTTGGGAGTACTCGCCAGAGTCCTTCACCGGCACTGAGCTGGACTTCGCAGTCGAGGTCTGCGACGCGGTAGTGGACATCATGGAGGCGACCCCCGAGCACCCGATGATCATCAACTTGCCCGCAACGGTGGAGATGATCACCCCGAATATTTACGCTGACCAGATCGAGTGGATGCACCGCAACTTCGCCAAGCGTGACTCCATCATCTTGTCGCTGCACCCCCACAATGACCGTGGCGAGGGAATCGCAGCCGCTGAGCTGGGCTACCTGGCTGGCGCGGACCGCATCGAGGGTTGCCTGTTCGGCAACGGTGAGCGCACCGGCAACGTGGACCTGGTTACTTTAGGCTTGAACATGCTGACCCAGGGCGTGGATCCGCAGATCGACTTCTCTGACATTAACAAGATCCGCGAAACCGTCGAGTACTGCAACCAACTGCGCGTGCATGAGCGCCACCCATACGGCGGCGACTTGGTCTTCACCGCTTTCTCCGGCTCCCACCAGGATGCCGTGAACAAGGGCCTGGATGCACTGGCCGCCAAGGTGCGCCCGGGTGCAGATTCCACCGAGGTCGCTTGGGAGGAGCTGCGCGAGATCGTGTGGGAGGTTCCTTACCTGCCGATCGATCCGAAGGACGTCGGCCGCGACTACGAGGCCGTGATCCGCGTGAACTCCCAGTCCGGCAAGGGGGGCGTGGCCTACATCATGAAGACGGACCACGCGATTAATATGCCGCGCGGCATGCAGCCTGAGTTCTCGTCGGTAGTCCAGGCGATCACCGACGCGGAAGGCGGCGAGGTCAACTCGAAGGGGATGTGGGACATCTTCGCGGGTGAGTACCTCGATCTGGAGGAGCCTTTGGAGCTGGTCTCCATGCGCGTGAAGAACGCCGAGACCGACGATGAGGACGCAACCGTCGAAGCGAATGTCGTCTTTAACGGTGAGGAATCCACCATCACCGGCACTGGCAACGGCCCGATCTCCGCGTTCTCTAATGCTTTGGAGCAGCTCAAGATTGATGTTGAGGTGCAGGATTACTCCCAGCAGGCCCGCTCCGCCGGTGATGATGCTGATGCCGCCTGCTACATCTACGCAGATGTTGACGGTGCTAAGGCGTGGGGCGTGGGCATCGCCGGGTCCACCACCCGCGCA
>NZ_JBHWRP010000100.1:0-11624 GCF_043426755.1 Corynebacterium sp.
CGCGGGGGCAGGTGCGGCCAAAGTGGTGGTCATGTGGGGATCCTCCGTAAAAATGTAGGCACAGATGCCACATCCCGCACGAAGCATGGCGGGATGTGTTTCTGTGAGACGAGGTTCGTCTTCCCCAACGGCCTCAATAATCTCACTGTTATGGTTTCGATTCTGGCTTCACTCGCACCCCACCGGCAACCCTAAAGTTGCACTTCATCCCCCGTTTATTAAACCTTCACTTGAGGTTTAGTGTACGGAATCTGCCCGACAAGTGCCCTGACGAACTCGTCGCGACGCGCGTACGGTGGGGCCCATGAGCAATCGAACTGAGAATGTGAAAGAGATCGTTAACAAGGTAGAAACCCGCCTCTATATCGGTGGCGAGTGGCGCGAAGGCTCCACCGGTGAGACCTTCGACGTGATTAACCCCGCCACCGGCGAGACCTTAGCAACCATGGCCTCGGCTACCTCCGCGGACGCCGTTACAGCCCTCGATGCCGCATGCGCCGTGCAGAAGGACTGGGCACGCACCGCCCCACGCGAGCGCGCCGAGATCCTGCGCCGCGCCTACGAGCTAGTCATCGAGCGCACCGAAGATTTCGCCACCTTAATGACCGCCGAGATGGGCAAGCCCTACGCCGAAGCCGAAAGCGAGGTGACCTACGGCGCCGAATTCCTCCGCTGGTTCTCCGAGGAAGCGGTCCGCCTCAAGGGCGAGACCTTCGAGATCCCCGAAGGCGGCAACCGCGTGATCACCCAACGCAAGCCGGTCGGCCCCTGCCTGCTGATTACCCCATGGAACTTCCCGCTAGCCATGGCCACCCGTAAGGTCGGTCCCGCCGTGGCTGCCGGCTGCACGATGGTGCTCAAGCCCGCAAAGCTCACCCCGCTGACCGCGCAGTACTTCGTCCAGACCATGATCGAGGCCGGACTTCCAGAAGGCGTACTCAACATCGTCGCCTCCAACTCCGCCTCCTCCATCTCGGAGCCGCTGATGGCCGATAAGCGCCTGCGCAAGGTCTCCTTTACCGGCTCCACCGCCGTAGGTAAGGAATTGCTCAAGGGCGCGGCCGATAACGTGCTGCGCACCTCCATGGAGCTGGGCGGCAACGCACCACTGCTCGTTTTCGACGACGCCCACTTGGACGCCGCCGTCGACGGTGCCATGTCCGCCAAGATGCGCAATATCGGCGAGGCCTGCACCGCCGCCAACCGCCTCATCGTCCACGAGTCCATCGCGCAGGAGTTCTCCGAGAAGCTCGCTGACCGCTTCCGCAAACTGAACGTGGGCAACGGCCTGGACGAAGGTGTGGATGTCGGCCCGCTCTTCGAAAAGTCCGCCGTGGATAACGTGCAGGAGCTTGTCGACGACGCCCTGGACCAAGGGGCTACCGCCACGGTGGGCGGATCCCGCATCGAGGGCGACGGGTTCTTCTTCGAACCCACCGTGCTGACCAACGTGCCCACCCAGGCGCGCGTGTTCAACGAGGAGATTTTCGGGCCGGTCGCCCCGATCTACACCTTCGCCGACGAAGAGTCCGCCTACGAAATGGCCAACGACACCGAGTACGGCCTAGCCGCCTATGTGTTCACCAAGGACTCGGGCCGCTTGTTCCGTGCCTCCGAGGCCTTGGAGTTCGGTATGGTCGGCTACAACGTGGGTGTCACCTCCAATGCCGCAGCACCATTCGGCGGCGTCAAGCACTCGGGCCTGGGCCGCGAAGGTGGCGCCGAGGGCATCGAGGAGTACACAGAGCTGCAGTACATCGGGTTCAAGGACCCGTACGCTTAGTCGGCCCGCGTTAGCTGGCCAGCATCTCGTCGATAAGCGCCGTGTTCGTCTCTTGCCACAAAGGTTTGGCCCAGTCGCCGAACTTTTCGTCGGTGAGGCAGACCATGCCGGTGCCGGCGAGTTCGTGCTCGCTCCACGCGGGGATCAGCCACGCGTAGGAGCCTCGCATACCGAAGTGGCCGACGGTATCGGCGGGCATGTTGTCGCCGGTCCAGTGCGGTGACTTCTCGCCTTTGATTTCAAAGCCCAGCCCCCACGGGTTGGGTTTTTGCATGCCGTAGCCTGGGACGATGCCGATCAGGTCCGGGAATTGCACGGTGAAGGCCTCGCGCACGGTCTGCTCCGCAAGCAGTTTCGGCTCCAGCAGCTCCTGCAGAAACAGGGTCATGTCGGTAACCGAGGAGCGCCCGTCGTGCCCCGGCGAGCCCCAAATCTCCGTGTCCTTCATCCCCAGCGGCTTGAATATGCCTTCGCGCGCATAGTTCTGGAAGGACATGCCGGTTTCTTCCTGCACGATATAGCCCAGCCACTCGAAGCCGGCGGAGGAATAAATGCGGCGCTCCTCCACGCCTTTCCGCACCTTCATCTCACTCATCGCCACGCCAGACGCGTGCGCGAGTAGGTGGCGCACCGTCGAGCCTTCAGTCCCGGCCGGGGTGTCCAGCTCGAACACGCCCTCCTCCACCGCCATCAAAAAGGCGTACGCGGCCAGAGGCTTGGTCACGCTCATCAGCTCGAAGACGCGGTCTTGGTCACCGTAAGTTGCCTCGTGCGTGCCGACGATCGCCGCGGCAACATTGTCGGGTGGCCATGATTCGAGGTGCTTGTGAAGATCCATGCCCACGATCCTAGCCTGCCCCTAAAGCGCCTAGTCCTTGTCCTTGCCTGAGCCTTCTGGGTCGTCGGTATCTTCGTCGTCACGATCCCCCGTGCCCAGCGTCCACTGTTCGCCCGAATCGGTGCGGGCATCGTCGTCAAGCAAGACGTCCAATGCGTCCTCGAACTCCTGGCGTTCCTCCGCGGCGGTCTTTTCGGCCTGATCGGCACTCTGTGTTGCCTCCTGGTCACCCGCGCGGCTCTTGCGTCGCCGCAGGTCCTTCTCCATTTGCTCGTGACGCCAGCTGCGCACACGCGAAGGCTCGATGCGCCTGCCGACGCGGCGCCCGCGGTCTTCTGCCAGCTTCATCAACTCGCGCACCTGCGAGGCCGTCATGTTCACCGGGGCGAAATCCGAACGCGCGGGGATGTACCAGCCGCGCCAGTAAGACAACATGGCCAAGGCGATGGCGAAAAGTGGTGAGATTGCCATGCCCAGGAGGTTCAGGTTGAAGGCGTCAAAAATGACCATGGACACCGCCGACACCAGGGCCGGCACCGCGTAAAGCTGCTGGGAGGTGAAGATGCTGGGGACACTACCGACGACTACGTCGCGGACCATACCACCGCCGACGGCCGTGACCACGCCCATGAACACGCACGCGACCACCGGCAGGTTATAACTCAGCGCCTTCACGCAGCCGGTGACGGCCCAAAAGCCTAGGACGATGGCGTCGGCGTGGAACTTGAACAGTTCCCACAGTTTGCCTTTGAAATCGGTGAGCGCCGCGACCAGCGCGCCGCCGAACGCGAGGATCAGGTATTCCTCGTTCGCCATGGCGGCCACTGTCCCCTGGCCGATCATCATGTCGCGCAAAATACCGCCACCCAGTGCGGTAAATAGCGAGAGGAATAAAAACCCGATGATGTCAAAGTTGCGCTTGCGCGCAATAGTACCGCCGACGATTCCCATGAGGAATACGCCGGCGAGGTCAAGAAATCGATACAGAGCTTGAACGTTAGGTGCGAGATCTTCCACGCATACCAGTGTAAGGGTGCCGCCGAAAGGTGGCACGAAGTGGTCTGCGGGCTAGCGCACGTCGACGAACTTCTTCAGCACCCAGGAACGCACCGCGATCAGTGCAAGCCCGATCACGATGGCCAGCACACCGATGGTGATGAAGAAAGCGCGCTCCGCATCGGCAGAGGTTGGGTCATAGAACCCGCCAAGGGTGCCCGACAGCGCGGTACCAGCGGATACGGCCATCAGCCACACGGCGAACAGGCGAGATTCGAAAGCTTGAGGCGCTACCTTCGTCGCTAAGCTATTGCCCACCGGCGACAGCAAGAGCTCACCCATGGTGAACAGGAACAGGATCCACACGACGACCCACAGCGGCGTGGAGTTCTCGCCGCCGCCAGCGAAGGGCAGGAAGAAGAACAGCGAGCAGCCGATGATGATATTGGCCACGCCGAACTTCACTGGCGAGGACCACTGGCGCTTCCCCAGTTTCGTCCACATCGCGGCGAACACGCCCGAGAAAATGATGATGAAGATCGGGTTGAAGGACTGCACCTGCCCCGGCTGCAGCTCAATACCGAAGAAGTTGCGGTCCAAGCGCTGGTCCGAGTACACGGCCAGGATGGTGAACTGGGACTGGAAGATCGCGAAGAACGCAATGCCACCGATCAGCAGCGGGATGTAGCCCACCAGCCGCGACTTCTCCAGCGGGGTGGTCAGCTCAGAGTTGTACATCTGGACCAGCAGCACGACGATCGCAGCCACCGCAATGATGGCAGTAATCGTCGATAGCCACTCCACGCGCACCACACCCGTGGCGATCAGCGCGACAGCAACCACGACCAACACAAGGGCTCCAACGCCCCACTTCCAGTAGTCGGAAGCCGGCAGCGGGTTAGGCACCTTATGGCCGGCCTCTTTAATCGTCGTTTTGCGCATGCCCAGGTACTGCAGCAGGCCGATCGCCATACCGACCGCCGCCAGCCCAAAGCCCCAGTGGAACCCGGCCATGCCGAAGACCCAGCCGGTCAGCAGCGGGCCGAACAGGGCGCCGATATTCACGCCCATGTAGAAGATGGAGAAGCCGGCGTCACGACGAGGGTCCTCGCGCGAGTACAGCTGGCCAAGCACCACCTGGGCCGACGTCTTCACACCACCGGAACCCAGCGCAATGGACACCAGGCCGAGCGCCAAGCCCAGGTAGCTAGGGATCACCGCGAGCAGAATGTGGCCCACCATCACGATGACCGCCGACCACATCAAAGTGCGCTCCGGGCCGAGGATGCGGTCGGACACCCAGGACGCCACCAGCGAGCACATGTACACGAGCCCGCCATAGGCACCGACAATCGACAGCGCCTGCGCCTCGCTCATCCCCAGTCCGCCCTCGCTGACGGAATAGTAGAGGTAGAACGCGAGGATTGACTGCATGCCGTAGAAACTGAAACGCTCCCACAGCTCCACGCCGAACAGATTCGCGAGCCCCCACGGCTGACCAAAGAACCGCTTCTCTTCGCCGCCCGCTCGCGTGGACGGATCAATCACACTACTCATTCCTCAATATTTACTCTTCAATCATTAAAAGGCCTATTCCTCACACGCCCGCCACCCCACACACTTTTCGCTACAGTGCCTACTAAACACCCCTCGCGCGAAAGGACCCGCCATGCTGATCACAAACGCCCGCCTACCCAAGCACGATGGCCTCTGGGATATCAGTATCGAAGGGACCAGGATCTCGTCGATAAGCGAATCGCGAGAGCAGACCCCGCGCGACCCGCAGGTCGGGGACGAAAATACGCCCAGCCCCCAGGTCGAGTTTTCGGGCAAGCTTATCGACGCCGCCGGCCGCCTTGTTGCGCCGCAGTTCATCGAGGCGCACGTGCACCTTGATTACGCGAACACCAACGGCATACCGCGCCCGAACCACTCCGGCACGCTGTTTGAGGCGATTGAGATTTGGGGCGAGAGAAAAGACGGTGGCCTGCACAAACAGGAAACGATTTACAACAATGCCAAGCAGGCCGCCCTGTCTGCGATGAGCCACGGCGTGGGCTATATCCGCACCCACGTGGACGTCACCGACCCGACCTTTGCCGGCCTGGATGCACTGGTGCAGCTGCGCGAGGACCTGAAAGATCAGGTGTTTATCGAGCTGGTCGCCTTCCCCCAAAACGGGATGTACGCCTACGAGGGCGGAGCGGCGCTGGTGGAGCAGGCGATGGAGCGCGGGGCCACTGTGGTCGGCGGGATCCCCCACCTGGAGCCCACGCGCGAGCTGGGCACCCAGTCCGTGAAGCATGCCTTCGACCTCGCCGAGAAGTTTGGCGCGCGGGTGGACATCCACTGCGATGAGATCGATGACCCGCAGTCCCGCTTCGTGGAGGTCATGGCCGCCGAGACCACTCAAAGGTCCATGCAGGAACACGCCAACGTCTCCCACGCGGTGGCGATGAGCTACTACAACCCCGGTTATATGCAGCGCCTGCTGCCGAAGCTGCGCGAATCGAAGGTCACTTTTGCCGTGTGCCCGAATGAGAATCTGCACCTGCAGGGCCGCGGTTGGCAGAACCCTGTTCCGCGCGGCGTGGCCCCGGTGCGCGAGCTGACGGAGCAGGCTATCCCGGTGGCGTTTTGTCAGGATTCCATGGCTGATCCTTTCTATCCTTTGGGCAATGGGGATTTGATGCGCATCGTCGATACTGGCCTGCACGTTTCCCACATGCTCACCCCGCAGCACATGGATTCCTGCCTGGATTTCATCACCACTAACCCCGCCTATAACTTGGGCATCACTGATCGCTATGGCATCGAGCCTGGCAAGGACGCTTCCCTTGTGATCATCGACGCCGCCACCCAGCAGGAGGTGCTGCGCCAGGGCTCCACCATCGTCTATTCCATGCACAAGGGGCGCGAGATCTTCCGCACGAAGCCAGCAGAGGTAACCTGGGCCTAATATGCAGATTCGAGACTTCCAACCCTCCGACACGCCCTTCGTCTTCGACCTGATCAACGAAGGTTTTCACGTCGATCACCGCTTCAGCTCGCGCGTTGGTGTGTTCCTAGACATTTACCTCAACTCCGCCACCTTGAGCGCCACGCATTTTCGCGTTGCGCTTATCGACGATAAGCCTGCCGGACTATTGCTCGGCCGTATTAAAGGGGATCCCGTTCTGCCGGGCCGGTTGAGAAAGCTGGGTGCGATAGTAAGGGACTTGGCGCGCATTGCGCCTGTGTTTGTGCGCGAATGGCCTGGTATTAAGGACTGGCTGACCGAGATGATCGTGTCTGTGGGCCTGATGCGCGATATGCTCTCCCGCAATATTGAGCCGGACAATGAGGTGATTTTGTTCGTGGTTGGTGCTGAAACCCGTGGCACCGGCGTTGGCAAGGCACTCTTCCAGGAATTTTCTGAGCAGGCCGGCGAGTTCTATTTGTACACCGATTCCCTGTGCACCTGGCCCTTCTATGAGAAGCGCGGCATGAGGCGCGTGGCCCAAGCCCGGCGCGATTCCCCGCTTTATGAGGACCCCGTGGACCACTTCATCTACGCGTACTAACCTTTGCGCGCGCCCTCTCGCGCCCCCTTCGCGCCCCTCTCGCGCCCCCTCGCACGATTTGGCCGACAAATCTCCCCCATTTCCCAGAAATCGCTGGATTTGTCGGCCGATTGTGCTCTTGACCGGCATGCACCGAGCCTGTCAGTTAGATTAAGAGGGCAGTGATCAACGTTTCGGGGGAAACATGAGAAAAATCTATTCACGGGAAGAATTGTGCGCTCATTTGGGCATCGGGGTGAGAGCGTTTCGGGCTCGTTTGAGAAGTGGTGAGATCACAAAGCTCGACCACGGCTTCTATGTCCTGGGGACACTGAGTGCGGACGAATTCGCGGCCGCGCTTCTGTGCATACATCCTGAATGGGCACTCACCGGGGTCTCGGCCTACCAGTTTTACCACCAGGCCCGTCTCACCTACCCGCTGCATTTTCGCGCTCCCAGGACCGCGAAAACCCGTTCAAACGCTAAATTTCACGTGCGCGGATACCGGCACACGGTTGCCACGAACTATGGCCAGACCCGGATCGTCCCACCGGTTGTTGCAGCGTGGGATGCCAAGGAGCAGATCTCCGCGCACGATTTGGCCGACTTCCTAGAAAGCGCCTACGCAAAGAAACAAGGCAAGCACAACCTTGAACTGCATTTATCGTGGATGGGGCACGTGCCTAAAGATCTTCGCGCGTACATTTCAACGCTTTCCATTGGCACGGACAGTAAGACCGAGCGAAGATTCTTTCACGCCCTCAAGCGCAGGGGCCTCGACTTTGAACAAAACGTGCTCATTGGCCCCTATATGTGGGACTTCCAGAGCAAAAGGTTCAAACGGCTATTGATCGAGATTGGGGCGTTCAAATATCACCGCGACCTCTCTACTCCTGCCGGGGAGAAGGCGCACATCAAGGATTCCTGGAAGCTCAACGATGCCGCCCTCAATGGTTATGTTGTTCTCCAGTTCACTGCGAAATGCATTGATGAAGAGCTGGAGCGCTGCCTGGACATGGTTGAGGATGCCATCGCTGTCATGGAAGGTGGCTCCCCGCGACGTGAATGGGCTCCCGTGTGGCGCTGGCATTCGTGGATACAGAGGCTCGATCGCTTGGGCCGGGCCGCCTAAGGCACAAAAGCACATTCAGCCGACAAAACGGGCGGATTCTCCAAAAATCCCCCAACTTGTCGGCCGAAAAGCGCAATCCAAGGCTTAGGACAAGTGCGGGCCCCAGGTTTTTAGGGTGGTTCCTTCAACATCGAGTAACACGCGGCCTGAGGATGCCGTGACCAATTGCGCGTGGACTCCGAAAACATCCCGTAACGCCTCGGGGTTCAGGATCTCTTCGGCCGGGCCGGTATCTAATAGGATTCCGCCCTCACCGATGAGTG
The DNA here is from genome assembly GCF_043426755.1 of Corynebacterium sp. Classification (GTDB taxonomy): domain Bacteria; phylum Actinomycetota; class Actinomycetes; order Mycobacteriales; family Mycobacteriaceae; genus Corynebacterium. Next base: position 8,555 of record NZ_JBHWRP010000100.1, read on the forward strand.
CAACGGAGTCGCAGAACCTGGCAGCCATCGCAATATCGTGGATGGCGATCAAAATGATCACGCCGTGCTCACGGGCGAAATGGTTGAGCAAGCTCATCAGGTTGTATTGGTGCTGCAGGTCAAGGTGGTTATTGGGTTCATCCAACAACATGTGGCTGGCCTGTTGTGACATGGCGCGCGCCAGCATGACGCGTTGGACCTGCCCGCCCGACAATTGAGACAAGGGCCGGTCGGCCAAACTGGTCACATCGGTGTGGCTCATCGACTCATCGACGATCTCTTCGTCCGTATCAGTCATCCCACCCCAGAGGCCTTTTCCAGCGGTGCGGCCGAGGGTGACGATATCGCGCACCGTCATGGAGATCGGCGGACCGGAGTACTGGGCGATATAGGAGAGGACTTCCACGCGTTCGGATCTTGTATAAGAACGCAATGGTTGTTCGTCGTAAAGCACCGTGCCAGAAAAGTCCTGGACACCGGCGATGGCGCGCATCAAGGTGGATTTGCCGGCACCGTTCGGGCCGACGATGCCGTAGACGCCGGGGGTGTCGAAGTCGAGTGAGATGTCGCTGACCACGGTTTTTGTGCCGTAGGTGACGGCGAGGTCGCGGACGGTGATGGTCATCGTTGACGGTCCTTTCGGCGCAGCACGACGAAAAACAGGGGCACACCGATCAGGGCGGTGATCACGCCGACGGGGATCTCTTGGGGTGCGAAGGCCACGCGGGCGAATGCGTCCGCGATCACGAGGAAGATTGCGCCGACCAGCGCGGACAAAGGGACCAGGGAGCCGTGCTTGGGGCCGACTATGATGCGCACCGCGTGCGGCACGATCAGGCCGATGAAGCCGATGGCGCCTACGGCGGAGACGGTGGCGGCGGTCAGGAGGCTCACGACGATCAACACCACGTAACTGACCGCTTTGACGGGCACGCCCATGGTGTAGGCGATATCGCCGCCTAGGGCCATGGCGTCAAGGTAGCGTGCGAGGGCCCAGAGGATCGCTAAGCCAATGGCGCCGACGATCGCGACGATGATCAGGCTGTCCCATCGGGCGGCGCCCAACACGCCGAGCAGCCAGAATAGGGCGCTGCGGGTCGCGTCAGCGTCGCCAAAGGCGGTGGTGATCAGCTGGGTGAGAGCGTCGAAAAGAAAGCCGACCAGCACGCCGGTAAGAACTAGGCGCGTGGCGTCTTCGGCTCGCCCGCCAATCAGGCCCATCAGGACGGCGAAGGCCAGAAGCGCGCCCACTGCCGCGCCGCCGGCAATGCCCCACTGCCAGGAAGAGAAGATCAGGGCGACGACAGCACCGGTCGATGCACCTGCGGAAATACCTAGTAGATAGGGTTCCGCCAGGTCATTGCGGGTAATCGCCTGCATGACCACACCACATACCGCGAGGATCGCGCCCACAAGTGCAGCCATGAGCACGCGCGGTAGGCGCAAGTCCACCAGAATGGATTCGCGCAGGGTGGAAGGCCTCGGGAAGGCGGGATCTATAAACAGCCCGGTGGAATGGGTGGCCCAGCCACGGATCTCGGCCAAGCTGACGGAGCTCACCCCCATCGTCATGGACACAACCATGACGATAAGCAGGATGATGCCACCGATCAGCCCGGTAAGGACGGCACGTTTCATCGATGCTGGATTACTTGTCGAGCACGCCGTCGCGCAGTGCCTTGGCGATCTCCACGATCGCCTCGTGGGAGCGCGCGGAGGCGGAGGTAGTCACACCATCGATGATGACGTAGCGCTCATTCTTCACAGCGTCGAGGTTTTGCACGGCCGGGGTGGATGCCAGCATCTCGGCCTTTTCTTGCCACGTGTCACCAGGGGAACCGCGCAGCGCCAAGTCGCCCAGGATGATCACGTCTGGGTCGGCCTCAGCGATGGCCTCCCAAGAGACCGTGGGCCACTCTTCGTCGACGTCTGCGAACACGTTGGTCATGCCAAACTTCTCGCCCATTTCGCTGACGATGGATGGGCCGCCGGCAATATAAGGATCAGACTCATACGCAGAGTAAAGCATCATGAACGTGGTGCCTTCTGGCGCCTGGGTGTCTGCGGCATCCTGCAGCGCTTCATTCTGCTGCTTGATCAGCTGCTGCGCGCCTTCCTCCTGGCCGAAGATTTGGCCAAGCTCGGTGAAATCGCGCTCCAACAGCTCGAACTGACCCTTGCCCTTGTTTTCGCCGTAGTCGCGGCACTCGGTGTTGTTGTTATAGGTAGGTACGCCCAGCTGGCTCCATTCTTCGCGCGTACCCGCACCAGCCTCTTCCCACGAGGTTCCGAATGGCGAGAAGATAAAGTCAGTGTCTGCCGCGCGCAGCTGTTCGGAGTTCGCCGGCTCATCGCTGATCACGGTGAGATTTTCGGTGGCTTCCTCGAAACCTTCTGGCGGGTAGGACTTGTGGTGGCTATGGCCTGCAATCTGATCCTCAGCGCCGATCATCAGCAAGGTGTCGGTCGCGCCTTGCTCCATGGTGGTCGCGCGCTGCGGCGGAGTTTCCACCGTGAATTCGGTACCACAGTTATCGATGGTCACCGGCTCGAAGTCTGCAGCGCTTTCCGACGATCCGGCCGCGCTATTGTCTGCAGCCTCGCCCCCGCAGGCCACCAGGCTGATGGCGGTGGCGACTGTGATCGCGCCGAGGATGGATTTTTGTGCTCGAGACACGAAACGAACTCCTTTAATTCAATCGTTCAATTGATCTATGTGCAAAACATTACCCAATGGTGCGCCCATGGCCAACTTCGCTCAGTTCATCCAGCGCAACCACCCGATCACACACGTGGCCCAACAAATCATGGTCGTGGGAAATGACCAAGAGCCCCAGCGAGCGGTGCTGGACTTCGTCGATAAGTCCGGACCAAATATCGGCTTGGAGCAGCGCGTCCATCATGGTGGTGATCTCATCGGCCACCACGTACTGGGTGCGCGGATCCAGCGAACGGGCAATATTGATGCGTTGGAGCTGACCGCCGGAGACCTCTAAGGGGTAGCGGCGCAGCCAGTCCTGCTCCACGCCCATGCGTTCCAACGTTTTTAAAGGAATGCCACGGACTACTT
>NZ_JBHWRP010000101.1:0-8815 GCF_043426755.1 Corynebacterium sp.
GCATTCATCGTCGATCAGATTAACCGCACGCGCCCCGGCGACGGCATCATCGGTGAAGAAGGTGCCAATAAAGAATCGACCACCGGGGTGGAATGGATCGTTGACCCCATCGATGGGACCGTCAACTTCCTCTACGGCATCCCCGTCTACGCCGTCTCCATTGGCGTAGCCGTCGACGGAGGACTAGTCGCCGGAGCCGTGCTGAACGTTGCCACCGGCGAACTGTATTACGCAGCCGAGGGGGAAGGTGCCTTTCGGGATCACGAAGGTACGACAACCCGGCTTCAGACCAACACGCTTAACGACACGACAGAAGCAATGGTGGCCACCGGGTTTGGCTACACCTCCTCTCGTCGTAAAGCGCAGGCGCAGATCTTGACCCACGTCCTGCCCCAGGTGCGCGACATCCGTCGGATGGGCGCGGCCGCCTTGGACTTCTGCCACCTCGCCGCAGGCCGCATTGACGCGTATTACGAGCATGGCCTCCACCCATGGGACTTTGCAGCAGGCGCGGTGATCGCGCGTGAGGCGGGGGCCCACGTTCAGGTGCCCGGCCTTCGAGCTTCCGGTGACGATGGGGAAGTGGTTATTACCAGCGTACAGGGCATTTCCGCGGCTTTCGACACGCTTCTCGACGAGGCCGGTGCAAAAAAGAATGTCCCGATGTGAATGGCGAAGATGACAGAACGCTAAGCATGATCTAGTATCCGTTCAAAAGTTCCATAAATTGATTGCCGAACGTTTAAGGCAAGCATACGAATTGACGATCATGAAAGGCGCACATATGGCGACTGACTATGACGCACCGCGACGCCGTCTTGACGACGAGTTGGAGACCGATTCTTTCGAAGGTCTCAAGGCAGCAGAGGTAGCAGGCAGCAGCATGGACGACGAGGGGGAAATCGTCGACTCCTTCGAAATTCCGCAGGCCGACCTGTCTGGTGAAGAGTTGAACGTGACCGTCGTTCCGCGCAAGGAAAACGAATTCACCTGCTCTTCCTGCTTCTTGGTGCAAAAGAATAACCGCCTCGCCTACGAAGAGGCGGACGGCTCCAAGATCTGTCTCGACTGCGAGTAGACGCCGCACGTCAAAAACTGTCAAAAACAAAGGCCACCGAGAAGGAACCTGGGTGGCCTTTGCTCTGCGTGTTCGTTAGCTATTGTGCGCCGCAACCGTGCTGGGAGCGTAGGCCTCCAGCAAAGCCTCGGGATCCTTACTAGAGATCAACCAGTAGGGGGTGGGATCTTCCGGGTCATCCAGCACGATCAGCGCCAGCTCCTTAATCCACCCCTTCGACACGACGAAGGCCGCCGGATCCAGCTGCCGGCCAAGCGCATTCCGCTTCGCGGACTCAGGGACCACCATCGAGCGATCGACAACGGACGATGGCAGGCTTGCCTGGTCAACGATCAGCCACCGCGTGCCATCCGGGTCAGCCTCCACCGTGATGGTGGTGCGCGACATCCACAATAACACCCAACCGCCCACTACGAAGGTGCCGATCAGCCACACCCACGTCCAGATGGGCGCGCGGTTCAGCCCGAATTGGAAACCGACCAACGCCGAGAAAGCCGCAAGCAGCAGCCACCAGTACCACGGCACCCACTGACGTTCCTTGTACAGCGTGCGTGGCGTGCCTTGAGAAGATGTCGATTCAGTCACGCCTCATACTTTAGGTGAGGGTCCGACTAAAGTCCCATTCCCGCGCCCACCAACTGCCTGCCGTAGTGTGGAGAGCGTGACTAACAACGATTCAAGTATCGGACCAATTCCGCTGCAGCGACTCGACAAGCATCTGCCCATGCCTCAGCGTGCACACCGCGGAGACGCAGGCGTTGACCTCTACGCTGCAGAAGACGTCACCCTAGCCCCGTTCCAGCGCAGCCTGGTCGGCACGGGCGTGGCGCTAGCACTGCCATTGGGAACAGTGGGATTAGTCCATCCGCGCTCCGGCCTAGCCGCAAAGCAGGGCCTCTCTATCGTCAACGCCCCCGGCACCATCGATGCCGACTATCGTGGCGAGATCAAGGTCAGTCTGATCAACCTTGACCCAGAAACGCCCATTGAGATCACCCGCGGAATGCGCATCGCCCAACTTCTCGTGCAGAAGGTAGAGTTGTGCGACTTCATGGAAGTCGAAGAACTCGACGAGACTGAGCGCGGCATGGGAGGACACGGTTCGACCGGAACGCACTAGCTCGCTTTTCGACGAAACACCCACGCTGTAGTTACTAAAAACCCAAAGGAAGGAACCGAATTCATGGCACTGTGGCCGTTTGGCAAGAAGAAAGACCAAGAGAAAAACCAGGACCAAAGCCAGGAAGCTGCACAGGAGCAGCCTCCAGTCGAGGCTTCACCGGCAGATACGGCAGAAAACGCGGAAGCTGCTGAGGCCCCTGAGCCCGCTGCGCAGGAAGCCACGGACATCCCTGTCGCGCCGGGAGCTACCGGCAGGATTGAGCATGACCCGATCAACGGCAACATCGGGCCGTTTGATGGCGACGCTGTAGAGATCGATGATTTCGATTTCTCGGACTTCTCCGCATCTGTCTTGAACCTGGGTTCGATGCGTCTACCGCTTCCAAAGGAATCACAGGTGCAGGTAGAGATGAATGACCAGGGCCCCCGAATGCTGCACATCGTCACGCACCATGGGCGGATGACCCCGGTGGCCTTTGCGGCTCCGAGCTCGGGCGGCCAGTGGGAGAACGCCATTGAAGAGATCGCTGATGGCATGCGCGAGCAGGGTCTGCCCGTCACGTTTGAGATGGGGCCGTGGGGCCGCGAGGTCATCGGTCACGGCGGTAATGGTGCCATCCGGATTATGGGTATGGACGGGCCCCGTTGGATGCTGCGTATCACGTGCGTTGCTCCGACGGGTAAGGAAGAGCAACTAGCCACGCTGGCCCGTGAGATGGCTGCGCGTTCCTTCGTCTACCGTGGTGATGATCCCATCTTGGCAGGAAACTCCCTCCCAGTGATGCTGCCGCAGCAGTTGGCTGAGCAGGTGCAGGAGGCTGTCCAGCAGCGCGCCCAGCAACCTCAGCAGCAGGCGCAGGCAGGCCAGGCCCAGCCACAGCAACCACAGCAGCCGCAGCAGCCAGGAGCGAGCGAGAACCAGATGCATGAGGCGATGCAGCGCCTGATGAACAACCAGAACCCGAATGGGAAGCAGAACTAGTGGACAACTACTCAACCGGTGACACCCTGACGTTGAAGATCACCGGCATGGCCCATGGTGGCGAGGGCATCGCGCGTGCCGACGATGGCCGCGTCATCTTCGTCGCAGGGGCACTTCCCGACGAGACCGTGAGCGCCACCGTGGTGAAGGCGAAAAAGCGGTGGGCACGCGCCACCTTGGACTCGGTGATTGAAGCATCGAGCAACCGCCAGGAATCTTATTGTCAGGCCTATAAGGCGGCCGCGGGCTGCTGTGATCTTTCTTATTACGCCTGGCCGGAATCCTCTGTTGCCAAGCACCAGATTTTAGACGGCCAGATTGCAGCGTTGGCGGGGCGTTCCCAAGTGATGGAGGAATTCGTCGATAAGCAAGACGACAATCGCGTTCTCTCCCTTGACGATGAGGCCGATGCGGGCCGTGGGTACCCGCTGCCGTGGCGCACCCGTGTCCGATTTGGCGTTAATGATGAGGGCGTGGCCGGAGTGCGCAAGGCGAAGTCCACGGAGATCGTCACGGCGCGGTGTGCTCAGGTGATCCCTGCGATTTACGACGAGCTGGAGAAGCACCGCTTCACCCCTGGCGCAGAAGTCGTCGCTGTCTATGACGGTGAAGGCCAGGTGCACGTTGTGGAGACGCAGCGTGGGCCACGCGGGAAGCGGATGGAGACCATTGAGAAGGTCGTGGCCGGTTCAGGAACCGTGACCGAGAAGATCGGCGACTATACCTTCACGTTTCCCGCTACCGCTTTTTGGCAAGCGCACGCCCAAGCGCCAAGCCTCTACGACCGGGTGATCCGGCAGTGGGCCGCAGGCGACTATGACCGCAAGGTGGGGTGGGACCTGTACGGGGGAGTGGGCGCTTTTGTGCCCGCCGTTGCAGAATCGTTGAGCCCCGACGCCCCAGAAGCCACGGTGTATTCGGTCGATTATTCTCCGGCTGCCAACGCCACGGGCCAGGACAGTTTGAAGGGCCTGCGCGTGGAATCGGTGGACGGGAAGGTCGAGTCGGCCGTCGATAAGCTTCCTGATCCCGGGCTTGTCGTGCTGGACCCGCCACGCACCGGTGCAGGGCAGGATGTTGTTGCGGCAATTGCGGCGAAGCGTCCGGAGCGCGTCATTCATATTGGTTGTGACCCGGCCACCTTCGCGCGCGACCTGGCGGCATGGGGGACGAGCGGATACCGCGTGAAACGTTATGCGAGCGCTGATGCTTTTCCTGGCACTCACCACTTTGAGGCGTTGGCACTGCTGGAGCCGGCGCAGGACAACAAGGCCGGATAGCACCATTAGTTTGAGGGCTGATCTCACGTGTAAGATAGCGCTCTAACGTATTAACGGGTAAAACAGCGCTAAAAGGGAAAGTCAAAGGAGAGTCGGAGCACAGATGACCATCTTGAGCGGAATCTCGTCGCCAGCAGATGTCAAGGCGCTGACAGATGCGGAACTTGACACGCTTGCCGACGAAATCCGCCAGTTTCTCATCGAGAAGGTGTCCGCCACCGGTGGGCACCTGGGGCCGAACCTAGGCGTGGTGGAGCTGACTATCGCGCTGCACCGGGAATTCTCTTCCCCGCGCGAACCGATCATTTTTGACACATCCCACCAGTCCTATGTGCACAAGATCCTGACTGGGCGTGCTGACCAGTTTGACACGCTGCGCCAGAAAGATGGCCTGTCCGGCTATACCGACCGTGGTGAAAGCGAGCATGACTGGACAGAGTCCTCGCACGCGTCGGCGGCGCTGTCCTATGCCGACGGTATGGCGAAGGCATTTGAACTGTCGGGTCAGGGCCACCGCAATGTGGTGGCGGTCGTTGGTGACGGCGCGCTGACCGGCGGTATGTGCTGGGAGGCGCTGAACAATATTGCCGCTGGTGATCGTAACGTGGTCGTGGTGGTCAACGACAACGGGCGCTCTTATTCGCCGACCATTGGCGGTTTCGCCAACAACCTGGAGAGCCTGCGCTCTCAGCTGGCTAACCTGCGCATCCAACCGGGCTATGACGAAGTCATGGAGCATGGCAAGAAGACCCTGAAGTCGATGGGGTGGGTGGGCGAGCGCACCTTCGACGCTTTGCACGCGCTGAAGGAAGGCGTGAAGTACCAGGTCCTGCCTACGGAGATGTTCCCCGAGCTGGATATGAAATATGTCGGCCCGGTCGAAGGTCACGACATTGGGGCACTGTGCCAGGCCCTGGATTATGCCTCCAAGTACGAAGGCCCGGTGATCGTCCATGTGGCGACGGAAAAGGGCCACGGATTCGCCCCGGCGGTCAACGATATTGCTGAGCAGATGCACTCCACCGGCGTGATCGATCCGGTGACAGGGGAGCCGATGAAGAAGTCCCGCCCCGGCTGGACTTCGGTGTTCTCTGAGGAGTTGGTCAAGGCCGGCGAGAAGCGTGACGACATCGTGGCGCTCACTGCCGCCATGGCAGGACCCACGGGGCTCACACCTTTCGCGGAGAAATTCCCTTCGCGTTTCTTCGACGTGGGAATCGCTGAACAGCACGCCGTCACCTCGGCTGCGGGTTTGGCCCTGGGTGGCTACCATCCTGTGGTCGCGCTGTACTCGACGTTTTTGAACCGTGCCTTTGACCAGATGCTGATGGACGTGGGCCTGCTGCGCTTGCCCGTGACATTCGTGTTGGACCGGGCCGGAGTCACCGGTTCGGACGGCGCCTCCCACAACGGCGTGTGGGACATGGCGATCGCCTCGATCGTCCCTGGCATGCGTATCGCCGCCCCGCGTGATGCCACCCGGCTTATCGAAGAGTTCAACGAAGCCATCGACTATAAACAGGGTCCGACGATCGTCCGTTTCGCGAAGGGCGATGTCGGCCCTGATATCGAAGCCGAACTCCGACTGGACTCAGGCGTAGATGTCCTCTTCGAGCCTGAGCGTGACGACGAAGCACCCCACGTTCTGCTCGTTGCCGTCGGGGCGTTCTGCGAGGCTGCCGTGAAGGTAGCAACAGAGCTTGCCGACGAGGGCGTGGCTGTGACCGTGGTCGACCCGCGGTGGGTGGTGCCTGTTTCTCCTGAGATCGTGGAGCTGGCCACCGACGCGGGCCTCGTCGTTGTCTATGAAGACGGGATTCTCCGAGGCGGGGTCGGTTCGGCAATTTCTGAAGCTTTGGATATGGCCCAGGTGGATACCCCGGTCCGCCACCTCGCATTCCCGTCGGTGTTCCCGAAGCATGCTTCGCGTGGCGAAATCCTTGCGCAGTACGGTCTCGACGCCGATTCAGCCCGTGATTCGATCCGTGCGTGGGTGGAGTTTCTCGCAGAACGCGACTAGTCCTCGTGCACGTGGGCGGCGATGATGGGCGCGGTCTGCTCCACCTGCCATGGCCGAGCCCCTGACTGGCTCAGCGCGGTAGCCACGCGGTGAGCCGTCCACGCCCCTGAAACAGTGGTGGCCTTCCATACGATCTCGCGCAGCACCACAGGCGCCAGGAGATCCGCGGTGGGCACGCTGAGCTCGTCGGCACGCGCGGCAACATCCGCCCTGATCTGCTGGAGCACCGCGTAGGACTCGGGGTATTCGCGCTGCCACAGTGACTTGCCGGGCAAAAGGCCTTGGTCGCGCTTAGGCGCCGGGTACGTAGCGGGTGAGGCTTCGCGGGCCTCGACGATGGCCGGCCAGGGATCGAATGCGCGGCGCACGCCACGGGTCCGCAGCGCTTCACGACGACTCCGCGGGGCCGAGTGCGCCAACTCCACCAACGCCTTGTTCGACAACAAAGCCCCTGGTGCTGTGTCTGTGTCACGGGCGTGCTCCTCGCGTTTCATCCAGAGGGCACGCGCGGTGTTCAGTGCCTTCGGGGAGCGCAGTTTGCCCAGCCACTTGGTATCGCGCCAGTGTCGGGTGGGTGGCTCGCGGTCGTCGGCATGCTTCTCGACGATCGCATCGCATTCTTGCTCAAGCCAGCCCAATTTTCCTTGGGCGTCGAGCATTTCGGCCTGTGCTTCGGCAACCAAAGGGAGGTAGATGACATCGAGGGCGGCGTAGTCGAGCCAGTCGTCGGGAAGCGGTGTGGTGGACCAGTCCTCGCGCCCGTGGCCTTTTTCGAGTGCGACGTCGCAGAATTCTTCGACCATGGCGGCAAGGTTTGGGCGCTCGAAGCCGGCAAGGCGGCCGGCCAGCTCCGTATCGAAAAGAGTTCCAGGGTACAGGCCAAGCCAGCCCAAGCTGGGAAGGTCTTCGCCGGCGGCATGGACGATCCACTGTTTCCCGCCCACTACCGGGGCGAGGATGTGTTCCAACTCTGGCCGGAGGCCCTCTGGTGCAAACAGGAATGTGCCGGCGTCGCGGCGGTAAATCTGAACCAGAAAGGCGCGGTCGTCATACCGGTACGCGGAGGCGCGCTCAGTGTCGATGGCGAAGGGGCCGCGACCATCTGCTAAAGCCTGCGCGGCGCGCTTAAAGCCCTCAGTGGTGGTGACTAATTCGTAGCTCAAGTCCTGTACGCCGGCGTGGGGTGTGGCCATCTTAGCGGCCAGGGAGTTCCGTCACCCCGACCGGTGGCAGGCCAGCGACAAGTGCGAGGACGGCAGAAAAAGCCTCCACGTGCGAGGACAGGTCGATGCCATCTGCGGTCCATGAGGCGCGCATTTCCAGCTGGTAGGCCCGTGGTGGGCCGCCGATCTCGCCGAAACGCACGCTCGCTGTGGACGTGACTGTGCCGCCGAGGTTGGTGAATCCCGCACCGGCTTCCGCCAGTGATTCGTTGAGCCATTGCCACGCAACATCGGGCAAGAGTGGATCATTGGCCACCGCGTCATCCATATCCGCCTGGATATAGGCCACAAGACGCATGGACCCTTCCCACGCTTCCTCCGCCTCAGGGGAGTGCAAAAGGATCAGGCGCCCAAAAGCGTCGCCGTCTGGGCGGTTGGTGGGTGCGTCGTCGTTGCCCTTGGATACTTCGAGCCCGATCGCGTGGCTGTACGGGGCGGGGCGTTGCGGTGGGCGAATTGTTCCCAGCGTGATCTCAGGGCGCAGGTTGACGTCATGCATCGATTCCACTGCGGCGGAGAACTCGCTCGGGAGGGAGGAAGAGTCGCCACTCGAGGGCGCGCCTGCATGCACAGCCGGATCGTGATGCGCTGCAGGGGACTGGGGGGTCGAGTCGGAATTCGTCACGACCTTCAACGTAATGAGAACGTCCACCATTTCGGTGGAGGCGCGCCGTTGACCGCCAGTGGCGGGCTGATAGGGTGGATACTACTTTCGTTTGATTGACCCTGTGAAAGGACACAACAAGTGGCAAAACTTGATTTCGATAAGCTCAACAGCATGCAGCGCTACACCCAGTGGATCACACTGCGCGCCCTGCCAGGAGCGCTGAGTGAAGATCGTGAGCAGGTCATCGAGGAGGCACGCACGTTCTTCGATACCTTGGAGGACGAGGGCGACCTCATCGTGCGCGGCATCTACGACATCTCTGGCTCCCGCGCTGAGGCGGATGTGATGATCTGGTGGCACGCAGAGGAATTCTCCACCCTGCAGGATGCCTACAACCGCTTCCGCCGCGACACCGCTTTGGGCCGCGCCCTTGAGCCTTTCTGGATCGGCAACGGCCTGCACCGCCCAGCGGAATTCAACAAGTCCCACCTGCCATCCTTCAT
>NZ_JBHWRP010000102.1:0-4697 GCF_043426755.1 Corynebacterium sp.
GGGTGGTATAACACCCGCCGGCTGCACTCTTCGTTGGGTTACCGGTCGCCACGGGAAGCGCACCAGGATTGGACAATGCTTCAGGTTCAAGCGGCCTGATATTTAAGTAAATGACCCTCTACAAAACCCGGGGCTTGACATGAATTCTAAGAAAACTACGGTCACTGCCGTAGCTGCTGCGCTTGCAGTAATGATGTCCGCAGCACCCGCAATTGCTCAAGGCCAGGAATCGCGGACTACCTGGGGTACAGGCCAGGTCAATATTGGTTCTCCTGGTAATCAGCTCACCATTCCCCTCAGCAGCTTAAGCTCTTCATCCGGCCCCAGCGTTACTAGGCCGAGCACACCTAGTGGCGGGAATACTCCTAATGGCAATCCTGGACAACAAAGGCCCCCGCAGCCGATAACCCAAGCGGATATTAATCGTTCTGCTGCAGAGCTACGGAAAAGAGTCTACGAGGAGGTTAACCGCCACCGCGTTCAAAACGGCCTGAAGCCACTGCGTATCGACGCGACCCTTGAGAATCAGTCCTCCCGCTGGTCTAACTCAATGGCCCAGCATTCCATGGCGAACGGAGATTCATTAGAGCTCTCCCACTCTGGCGACTACGTATTCGAAAATGTTGCCTTGCTCCATACAGGCAACAAGTACGACCACTACTCGTACGCCAAGGGCAACGACCCTATTCGTGGGTGGAAAAATTCTCCAGGCCACAACAAGAACATGCTGAGACCCGATGTCACAAAAATGGGTGTTGGCGTCACTATTGTAAGCAGGTCCCATTTCGCTTTCCTCACACTTCAGCTGGACTGGTGACTCTTCAAACACTCTAGGGCCATTCTTGAGTGCACCAACTGCTCCCCGTTAGCTCGGCTGAGAAATCGGCCTCCGACTAACGGGGAGTTTTCCTGTGCAGCGATCTGGTGAATTCTAGGGGGTGCTATCGGGTCGTGGGGGTTGCCGCAGCTTCTTAATCTGGGAGCGCCGCCGCTTTCCCTCCAAGCGCCGTCGGACCGACCCCCGCGTCGGCTTTGTCTTCTTCCGTGGTGGCGGGGCCGGCGCCAGGGCCTGGCGCAGCGTAGCACCAAGCCGGTCTCGCGCATCGTTGCGGTTACGCAACTGCGAGCGCTGTGCGGCCGCTTCCACCATAAGCACTGTCGTGCCCAGATTCTTGATCGCGCGCGCTTTCTGCTTCTCGCTCAGCGCACTGCTCTGCTCGATATCGAAGCTTAGCTGTACTTTGCTGTCGGTCGTGTTCACGCTCTGCCCTCCCGGGCCGGACGAGCGCGCAAACTTCTCAGCCAGGTCCGCCTCAGGGATGACGAGCCCATCCGGCACGCCTGGCCCTGGGGCAATCCTTACATCATGCATGCCCCCCACCATAGGCTTTAACCTCCCGGCGCGGGCTAGACCACAGCGTTGATTAGGCCGGCGGCTGCTTCGTCATCGTCCACGGTGACGGTGAATTTTCCGTTGTTTAGTTCGAGCACCAGCGCGGCACCAGGGCGCAGGATCAGTCCCCACCCGCGGGTCAGCGACCAGCGGAATCCGAGGCCCCCGAACTCTGCGGCGGTGACGGTTACTGCGCGGGCGGAGCGGATGCGCTCGGGAGCAAACGTGTAACCAATTCCGGGGAGTCCGGAATCGATGCGCACTCCCCCTTGGGATACGGTCACTGTTGCTTCGCGCAGGGCGATCGTCGTTAAGCCAATAGCGGCTGCGCCGGGCAGACTGCGCGTCGACAAGGCGCCTGTAGCTGCGCCAATTGCGATCTGCGCCCAGGCGGGCATGCTGGACCCGGTGCTGACGGAGGCGCGGGCGCCGTCAGGCAGGTCCATGGGTTCTGCGGGTGTGTGATCGTCGCGTCCGGGGAGAAGGTAGGCGCCGGCCGCGCCGAGGGCTGTGGCGAGGGCAACTTTGGTCCAGTTTTTCATTGGGTGGCTCCTTGATCGAGGGCGTCGTGAAGGTCCTGCAAACTCATCCCGGCCTCTTTGCCCGCGGCGAGCAGGTCGGCGACAGCTCGCGCGACACCGGCCGCACTAGGCTTAGCGACGACCACTGCTCCCCGACCGCGCCGCATATCGATGAGGCGGTCGTCGCGCAGCTGGTTGTAGGCCTTGAGGACGGTGTGCACATTGACATCAAGCGAATCCGCAAGCCGACGCGCGGCCGGCAACCGCTGACCAACCGCGACCTGGCCCTGCGCGATGGCGGCCCGAAGCTGGTTGACCAGCTGGTCGTGGAGGGTGTCGGCGGAGTTGGGATCGATAACAATGAGCACACCCAACATTATAGTTGTTCTAGTGGTAGTAGAACACGTTCTGGAGGCTCTACAAATGCCTTTAAGATTAGGCTCATTCAAGACGGTCATTCGTCGTAAAGCGATGAAAGGAGAGCCATGGGACATCCACCGGCCCGAGCCGCCTCGCCCAAGCAGGCGCCCAGGCTGCTCACTTTTTACCACGACATCATCGCGGCTGCGGATGCGGATGCCGGCTGGCAAGTAGGCAGCTACCCCACCCTGGACATGCTGAAGTATCACAGTGGCCGTGGCGAGCTGTTTTATATCGGCGAGGTGGACGCGGCGTTCGTGCTCACGTCCGAGCTGACCCCTGGTTATAACGACGTGCCGTGGCACATTGATGCTGCTCCGGACCAGATCGCGTCGATGCACATGGTGGGCGTTCACCCGTCTGCGCAGGGGAAAGGGATGGGGCGCTTTATGATGCGGGAGGCGGCCCGGCTCGCCCGCGCGCAGGGGTGCACTGTGCTTCGCCTGGATGTTTATCCGGATAATGCGCCAGCGGTGAAATTCTATGAGGCCGTGGGCATGACTAATCTGGGCCGGCACACCCTTGAGTATGAAGGGTTTTCGCCGGAACGGAATTACATGTTTGAGATGGCGCTTTAGAGACTTTAGCGACTACTCGAAATCGATCTTGAAGTGTTCCGGCTTCACCCAGCCGAGACGGGCGTAGAGCCAGCTGAAGAAGATGGACAGAACGATCGGGGCAATGATGAAGATGCCGACAACGATCGCGATGTTGCCGCCGGTCCAACCCCAGCCTTCATAGTTGAGGGCAGCCAATGGGCCGACCAGGCCAGAAATGCCGAAACCTGCAGAGATTGGCGTACCGGAGATTCCGAAGATGCCACCCAGCGCGCCGAGTACCGCAGCAGTGGACAGCAATGGCAGGAAGTTCAAGGGGCGGCCCCACACGTTCGCCATCTGTACCTTGGGTGAACCCAGCAGCGGAAGCAGAGAGGTACCCGGCCCGTTGACTTTCCAGCCGGCGATGCACAGGCAGAAGCCCGCGGCCACCACACCAAGGTTTGCGGTACCGGAGGCAACACCTGCCATGGAGATGGCCGTGGCTAAGCCCACCGTGGAGACCGGGGAGACGATCATGATGCAGAACAACACCGCGAGCACAATGCCCATGATCACCGGCTGCAGATCGGTCGCGCCGTTCACCAGGTTGCCCAGCCACACGGTGAAAGCCTTGACGATCGGGAAGGTGACCACCCAACCGATACCACCGGCAATGACCACGGTCAGCGTAGAGAGGAACAGGATGGTGTAAGAGCCCAGGCGGTGTCCGATCAGCAGGAGCAGGCCGACTGCGATCGCTGCGGTGAGGCCCGAGTTAAGCACCAAACCGGTACCTTGGACCAGGAAGCCACCGGTGTCCTGGGGCACGGCAATCCCCGAGCCCAGCACCGATGCGAGCCCCACGCAAGCAGTTTGAATCGGGGTGAGCTTGAACTGCAGGCCCACCATAATGCCAATGAGGATCGGCAGCATCGCAGACGACAGGCTGACCATATTGATGATGGTCTGTCCCTGCGGGAACACCGGCAGCAGCGCGGTGAAGATCTCACCGAGCAGCGCCTGCGGGACCAGCGCCACGACCACGGCAATGGAGATGCCGTTGAGCACATTCATGGTGAATGAGCCAGGCGTGAGCTTGTCGTCTGGCTCAGCGGGTCCAGTGGGAGAGGTAGCGCGAATCGGCTCCTCAGATTCGGGAGCTTGTATGTTTGCCATAGAAAGATTAAACCCCACCACGTGCGTTTTACTCAACGCTGACCTGGTGGGGTTTAGGCGGCTGGTGCTTAAGGGAACAGACCACGCATGTGATGGGCATCTAGAACACGCTCAACTGCCATCGCGACAGCCGCCTCCCGCATGGTGATGTCCTTCTCTTCGGCAAAGGCCACCACGTCATTCCACACGGACATCATGGCTTCTTCCTGGTTCGCCTGGACACGCTCCAGATCCCACCAGAAGTTGTCGCGCGATTGCACCCACTCATAGTAAGAGACCAGCACGCCACCTGAGTTAGCCAGAATATCGGGCACAACCATGATGCCCTTGCTGTTCAGGATTTCGTCGCCACCAGAGGTGGTAGGCCCGTTCGCAGCCTCGATAACAACCTTGGCCTTGACCTGATCCGCATTGTCCGAGGTGATCACACCTTCCACAGCAGCAGGGATCACGGCGTCAACGTCGAGAAGCAAAACCTCAGCCGGATCCATCGCCTCCGCACCCGCAAAGCCCACAACCTTACCCGTCTCGTCGACATGCTCCGCCAAAGCCTCCGTGTCGATGCCATCCGCGTTGTAGATCGCGCCGAACACGTCCGACACCGCGACGACCTTCATGCCAGCCTTCTCCATGAAGATCGCAGCATCG
>NZ_JBHWRP010000103.1:0-7726 GCF_043426755.1 Corynebacterium sp.
TGCGCGTTGCCGAACAGGGTGCGGGTGACGCGCAAGTGAAGGTCGTCGGCAGGCTGAACCTCCAGCAACGCGGGGACATCGAAAGAGTCGATCCGCGCGGTGCGCCAGTGCCACCGACCATCCCGGATGATCGCAGCGCGGGTGCCCGAAGCCATCTCAGGGCGCCGACCAGCTCGAGTAATACGCAGGTCAAAAAGGGCGTCACGGGTATCGTCGTCAGGTGCAGAACCGGAAAACTCGATCGATTCCACTGGGCCCAACACGGTCACCGTGGTCGCGTCCACATCATGCTGGGCGAGCACCCCGTCTGTGGCGATGTCCATCAGGGATGTCGGCATACCAAACTCCATGGATGGTTCCTTCTGTTGTGCGGGGCCAATGGGGCGGACAATCTTCCCCCAATAGTAGCGCCGAAAAGTCCGCGCGCTACCCCCGGAAACCCACATGAACATGAATGTCTTCTAGGGTTAACGGGGGAGAAACATTCTCGCATTATTCATCCATCTTGACACCCCGAAGAGGAGAACCGTGAATAACCACGACAGCATGC
The DNA here is from genome assembly GCF_043426755.1 of Corynebacterium sp. Lineage (GTDB taxonomy): Bacteria > Actinomycetota > Actinomycetes > Mycobacteriales > Mycobacteriaceae > Corynebacterium. The sequence goes on from NZ_JBHWRP010000103.1 coordinate 551, forward strand.
AGCAGAAACAAGACGACTGGAACCGTCGCCTTTCCTTGGCTCAGGAAATGCTGCCGCTGATCAGCGCCCTTCACCGCGAGCACAACGCAGTGACCTCCATTTTTGGCCGCCTGCTCGTCGGCGTCACCGACATCGACATCATTAAGGCCCACCGCTACGCACGCCGCGTCGGCGCACGCGAACTAGCGTTGGAAGACACCCTGCCGATCCTGCGCGAACTCGTCCAGATGGACTTGGGGACCGCGTCGATCGACCTGGGCCGTCTTGCCAAAAACTTCAGCCGCGAGGGATCCGACGACCTGCGGGGATTCCTCGAGCGGGAGCTTGCCGACGTCATCGGCTCCGAACGCAACCTGGAGCCGAAAGACGTGGTGCTCTACGGTTTCGGCCGCATCGGCCGCCTGCTGGCCCGCATCCTGATCCAGCGGGAGGCCACCTATGGCGGTGTGCGCCTACGCGCGATCGTGGTGCGCAAGAAGGGTGATGAGGATATCGTGAAGCGCGCCAGCCTGCTGCGCCGCGATTCAGTACACGGCCCTTTCGACGGGACCATCTCCGTCGATCACGAAAACGAGGTGATCTGGGCCAACGGCACCCCGATCCAAATGATCTACGCCTCCAATCCGGCAGAGATCGACTACACCTCCTACGGCATCGATGACGCAATCGTGGTGGACAACACCGGCGCATGGCGCGACCGCGAGGGGCTGAGCCAGCACCTCAAGTCCAAGGGCGTGGCTAACGTGCTGCTCACCGCGCCGGGCAAGGGCGATGTGAAAAATATTGTGTACGGCATCAACCACAGCGCTATCACCGATTCGGATGAGGACCGCGTGCTTTCTGCCGCATCATGCACGACCAATGGCATCACCCCGGTGCTGAAGGTGATCGGCGATCGCTATGGAGTGCGCCACGGGCACGTGGAAACGGTGCACTCCTACACCAATGACCAGAACTTGGCCGACAACTATCACAAGGGCCCCCGCCGCGGCCGCGCAGCTGGCCTGAACATGGTGCTCACCGAAACCGGCGCCGCCAAGGCGGTCTCCAAGGCGCTGCCTGAGTTCGAGGGCAAGCTCACCGGTAACGCGATCCGCGTGCCAACCCCGGACGTGTCCATGGCAGTGCTGAACCTGGAGCTAGAGACTTCGGTGACGAAGGACGAGGTCAACGATTACCTCCGCCGCGTATCCACCGATTCGAACCTGCGCCAGCAGATCGACTACATCCACTCGCCTGAGGTGGTCTCTACCGACTTCGTCGGCTCCACTCATGCGGGGATCGTCGACGGTCTGGCCACCATTGCCTCCGACAACCACCTGGTGCTCTACGTCTGGTACGACAATGAGTTCGGCTACTCCAACCAGGTCATCCGCATCGTCGAGGAGATCGGCGGCGTCCGCCCACGCGTCCTGCCACAGCGCAAGGACCCAGCGGACATTCGCTAGGTTAGCGGCGCTTCTTAACGACGCGGCGGGAGTGCAGCTCGATGGATTCCTGGTAGTACTCCACCACTTTTTCGGTGGATGCACGCCAGCTCCAGCGTTCTGCCTCCTCCCGCGCGTTGGCCCCAAGGCGGCGGCGCAGGTCGTCGTCGTTAAGCACCTGTGCGAGTCGGTCGGCCCACACCGAATCGGGGGCTTCGGGGTCGACGAGGAAGCCGGTGGTGCCGTCGTCAATCACGTAGGGGATACCGCCGGCGCGCGCACCGACGACCGGCACACCCGAGGCGAATGATTCCAACGCGACGAGGCCCAAGGTTTCGGTAGTAGAGGGGAAGGCGAAGACGTCGCCGGACGCAAACGCTTGGGCCAGTTCTGCGCCGGACATATAGCCGGTGAAAGTGGTCCACGCGGGATCCAGCATCTTCTTCAGCTCGTCGGCTTGCGGGCCGGAACCGACCATGGCCAAGCGCGCATTGGGAACCTGCTTGCGCAGCTCAGTCATGATTCCGACCAGCCGGTCAAGGTCTTTTTCCAAACTCATGCGGCCGACATAGACCACCAGCGGCGAATCGGGCTGCCCGCCGGTCATCCGGTCCCGCATTTCTGCCGAATAACGCTGCGGGGTGTACCCAACGGTGTCCACGGCCTTGGGCCACAGCTTGATGTTTCGCATCCCGGACTCGCGTGCCTTTTCCATCATCGGGGCCGAGGTGACCAGGTTCATTTCCGCCTGGTTGTGCAAATTGCGGATCCACCATGCGGCCGGCTGACGCAACCAGCCGATCTTCAGGGATTCGGTGTATTCGGGCACGTTGGTGTGGAAGGAAGCAAGGAGCGGAATGTCACGCCGGCGCGCTGAGAGCACACCGTAGGCCGCCAACGCCACCGGGTTGACCGCGTGGACGATGTCCGGCTGGAATTCCTTCATGCGCTCTGCGATCGCGGGGGTGGGCAGGCCGACCGTAATTTCTGGGTAGACCGGCTTGAACGAGAAACCGCGGACTCGCTGCACCGTGAACCCCGCATAGGTTTCTGGGGGATCACCGGGAGCGAAAAGTTGCACTTCGTGGCCCATTTCTGCCAATTGATCAAGATGGCGGGTCACACGCGTGACCACGCCATCGATCTTCGGCAGAAAGACCTCCGTGAACATGGAGATCTTCATCCTGGTTATGCCTTCGCGTTCTCGTTTTCAGCGATGGATGGTGGCACGCCCTCGGACTGATTCTGTGTCCATAGAGAGCGGGCAGGAATCTTCGACATGTCCGCGCGGTCGGCGTACTTGCGGGCCACGTCCTCAACCTCATGGAGCAGGCCCTCAGCCAATTTGGTGGGGTTCAGACCAAGATCCAGGAAGGTTTCATTGACCACGTGGAGCTCGTTTTCTGCGGACTCCTTGCGTGGGTTGGGAACCATTTCTACCGTGGCGCCAGAAATCTCGGCGATCAGGTTGGCAAGGTCGCGCACGCGGTGGGTCTCGGTCATCTGGTTAAAGATCTTCACACGATCGCCCTTCGCAGGTGGGTTGTTGATCGCGATTTCGATGCACTTGACCATGTCGCGGATATGGATGAACGCGCGGGTCTGGCCACCGGTACCGTGCACTGTCAGCGGGTAGTTCACTGCGGACTGCATGAGGAAGCGGTTGAGCACCGTGCCGTAGTCACCGTCGTAGTCGAAGCGGTTGATCAGGCGTTCGTCGCGCTCGGTCTGCGGGGTGTGCGTGCCCCAGATGATGCCCTGGTGCAGGTCGGTGATGCGCAGCTCGTCGTTCTTCGCATAGTAAGCGAACAAAGTTTGATCCAGCACCTTGGTCATGTGGTAGATCGACCCCGGGTTGGTGGGGTAGAGAATCTGCTGGTCGATCAGTTGCGGTTCGGTCTGGTTGCCGTTCTCGTCCTCGTCGACCTCCACCTTGATGTCCAGGTAGCCTTCCGGAATCTTCATGCCGGCGGTGCCATAGCCGTAGACACCCATGGTGCCCAGGTGCACGACGTGGATGTCGAGGCCAGAGTCCACGATGGCGGCCAGCAGGTTATGGGTGGCGTTCGTGTTGTTGTCCACCGTGTAGCGCTTGTTGCGCGAATTCTTCATCGAGTAGGGCGCTGCGCGCTGCTCGGCGAAGTGCACCACAGCTTCAGGCTGCCACGTCTTCAAGAAGTCCAGCAGTTCGTCATAGTCTTCGGCGACGTTGAAGTTCTTGAAAGCAATCTCCTTGCCGGAGACTTCCTTCCACGCTTCGATGCGTTCCTCAGTAGAGCGGATCGGAGTGAGAGATTCGGCACCTAACTCTTTATCGATTGCGCGACGCGAGAGATTGTCCACGATGGTAATTTCGTGTCCCGCGTCCGACAGGTGTAGAGATGCTGGCCAGCCACAGAAACCGTCGCCACCCAAGATTGCGATCTTCACTCTTAATACTCCAAAACATTTCAGTGGACAAGAAAAATTGCGTCGATAAACTACGCTGTCTATCTACCGTACTCGGTCGTCGGAAAGTTTGCCCGCTGGCCAAAGTGAACTTCAGATGACCACTCAAGTAACCACAAGCCCCACGTTGACTGAATTAAGTTCAACTTCAGTGGTGTCGTCGTCAAGCGCGCTCAGCTCTTCGCGGGTGGCGGGCGAGAGCGGAATGATCCAACCCAATGTGGGGTCAAGGGCAGGGAGTGCGTCCTTGCGCACCGGGATCCACGTTACGGGGCGGTCTTCGCCACAGGTCATGCGCAGGGGCTCGGACGTCGTTTTGGCGAGGCGGAATGCGCGCGGGTCGAGGGTGATGATCACCAAGATTTCTTTGGTATCGGGCGTGATATGGGCGGTGTGTACCTCGAGGGTGTCTACTTCCGTCATCGCAAGTTCCTCGGGGTAATCGACAAGACGTGGGACGGCATCGGCCCCAAGGAGGTTACGCAGTGAGTCCAAAATACCCATGTCGTTCATCTTATCCACAGTCCACCGGTACCCTAAAGATATGGATGAGCAGCCTGATCACTCTGACATCTCCGGCGAAGAAGAGTCCTCGTCGACGGCGACGGAGTTCATCGTCCCGATCGGCGGAAGCTACGCACAGCCTCTAGCTCACGGCGCGGAGCCACCGAACCCGCTGGAAAGAGGGAATCGCCTCACAGCGAAGGGGTGGAAGTTGGTTGTGCGGCGCACGTGGAGCGATTTCTTCCTCGAGGCTTTCATGGATCGCGGGGCGGTGTTGACGTTCTTCATGCTGCTGACATTTGCTCCCACCGTCCTGGCCGCATATTCGGTGGCCACGCTGTTCCTGGCGCAGAATGAGCAGGAAGTGACGCAGCTTACCGACGAACTCATCGCCAACTATGTGCCCGATGAGATGGCCGGAACGATGCGCGACGCCGTCCAAGCGGTTGTGGGATCCACAGCGCAGGGCACCTTCGCCCTGATCTTCTCCATTATCTTTTCGCTGCTGTCCTCCTCAGCCTATGTGCGTGCATTCGCCCGCGGTGCAAACACGGTGTACGGCCGCGTTGAGGGCCGCACCGTCGTGCCGACGTGGTTGACGATGTGGGGGCTGACCGTCATCATCGTGATCGGCGGAGTTGCCATGCTGGGCGCGTTCTTGCTGCGCGAATCTATCGTGGTCAACGTGCTCGAGCCTGTCGCCGAGCCGCTTGGACTGACTGGCACCGTGGACTATCTGTTGGGCATTTTCCTGCCGATCTGGCAGTGGCTCAGGTTCCCCGTGATTGCGATTGTGGGCATGATCCTGATCGCCAATCTGTACTATTTCGCCCCGAATGTCCGGCCGCGCAAATTCCGCTGGTTGACTTTCGGCTCCGCCACAGCGCTGATTGTGATTGGTCTTGTGTGGTGGATCTTCGGCCGCTATCTCACGCTATTTGCGGGCGCGTCCGCCTACGGCGTTCTGGGTACTGTGATCGCCGTGCTGATCGCGCTGTGGGTCATGAATATTGTGCTCATCGTGGGCGTGAAGCTGGACGCCGAAATTCTGCGCGTCAAAGAACTACAGCTAGGCTACGATTCCGAGCGCACCATCCAGGCCCCGCCGCGCTCCAGCAAGGCCGCGCTGAACTATGCCGCCACGCAGCAAAGCCTTGAGGAAGCAGCACGCGAGCTCAAGAAGCAGGCGCGTGACGACGACTAACCGGGCCTAGCACGTCTCAAGCTGGCGCAGCAGCGCCTCACGTTCAGCGGGAGCCACCCAGAGCCCGTATTTGTGCTTCACCCCGATCTGCGTGCTGGCAAACTCGCAGCGATACGCCTTGTGCGGCGGCAGCCAGGTCGCTGCGTCACCGGCACCTTTTTGCCGATTGAGTTCAGTCAGCGTGGGAATGAGGTTGTCTGGGTCGTGGGCGAATTCGCGCCGCTTCTGCTCGTCCCACTGGAACGCCCCAGTGTTCCATGCGTTGGACAGGCTGACCACGTGATCGATTTCGATGGTGCCGTCCCCGCGGTTGAAATCGACCGTCGTATCCGAGTAAGGATCATAAATCACGCCCCAGGTCACGGTGCAGCCGTCGTCGTCAAGCGCAAGATAGTCGGCACGCTGCGCCAGCACCGCATTGCGCGTGTCGCAGGCACTCTCGATGGAGGCCAGCCCCTGGTTATTGCTCCAGGCATCGCCGAAGGCCTCGCGCGAGTAACCGCCGCTGCCGGCTTTGCCCTTGACGTCGAGCTCGTCGAGTTGCTGCCGGGCAACAGTCTCCATGTCGGCGACAGGTTCGCTGGTGCTCGTCGGCACGCTTTCCGACGATGACTGCGGCGGCTCTCCTGCAGTGGCAAGCCAGACCAACCCCACAACAGCAACCGTCACCACGAGCGTGGTGATCGGCAACCAGATGAACCGCCTCAATGCCATGGCTAGCACTTTAGCGCGGGCACTCGTCGTCGAGCGCGCGGTGGTAGGGATGTAAGGCTGACAGCCAGTACGGACACAAGCACCAAAGCGCTTGCCGATGACACGACGGCCCACGGCGCCCGTTGCGCATAATCAACAGCACCAGACAAGATCAGACCCCACTCGGGCGTCGGGGGTGAAGCACCCAAACCGAGAAACCCAAGGCTGGCGATCGCCAATGTAGTACCAGGTAGCCGCAATACCGCGTGGCGCACCAAGGCCGGTAGCACGACGGGAATGACGTGGTGTGTCATCGTGCGTACAGGCCCTGTACCTAAAAGAGGCAGCATGGCTATGTACGGCCGTGATTTCGCCTCCTCCACCAAGGCTGCGGTATGGGCGGCGAGAGGTGCCCAGCTGACCAGCGCAACAGCAATGGCTGCTCCATACAGTGACGGCCCGGTCAGCGCTGCCATAATTAATCCGGCAATAATCGGTGGGGCGGCGTTGGCCACCTCCATAAAACCGGTCCCAGCTCGCCCAGCTAGCCCGACGAGTAATCCGATGAGCAAACAACTCACTACTACCAACAAAGCGGTGCCGACGGTGCCGAATGCTCCGTGCGCCACACGCCCCAACAGATCGCGCCCAGAAGAGTCGGAGCCAAAAGGCAACTGCCAACTCGGGGTTTCTAGCCTGCCATGTGATGTCGAGTAAGGATCTCGTCCAATGCCCGCCATGATCATGATCACCAGAATCCCGCCGCTGATAGCGGGCACAATATAATCACGTCGTCGTCGATACGCGTCAGGTTTTGGCACTGGGGCGGATTGCAACGCATGCGCCGGCCCCAGTAGCTGTCGGCGTAGCACCTCGCACACCACACCAACTGTCACCGCT
>NZ_JBHWRP010000104.1:0-3091 GCF_043426755.1 Corynebacterium sp.
CACGGTCTTGGCGGCCATCGCGCGGCGTGCCGACGCATCACCGGCCAGATGCTGCAGGTGCTCGCGAATGGGAGCGATGGGGGCGTCCGGAAGGAAGGTGTCAAAATCGATGATGTAGGGGACCACGAACATGGTGGAATCACCCAGGCCGGCCTCCTTCATCATGCGGCGCAGGTCCTCGGGGACGGTGGCCATCGAATCCTCGTCCATCCGGTTCAGGATCACAATGACCTCGATGTTGCGCCCGGCGGCATCGTGAAGGAAGTTCCACACCAGTTGGTCGGCATAACGCGCCGGGGTGGTCACAAAGACCCACAAATCGGCGGCGGCCAGCAGCTGGGAGGCCAGTGCGCGGTTCTTGTCGTCGATGGAATCAAAATCCGGAGCATCCAGAAGCGCGAGGCCTTGGTCGACGGCATCCGTCGTCGCGATGCGCAGCGAGGTCGCTTCCGCGTTGGCCGCTGGGGCACCCTGCTCGCGGGCCAGACCCGGCAGAACATGCGGGGAGTTGAACCACTCCTGGTCCGCAGGATTGGCCACAAGCACCGGTTGGCGGGTGGTGGGGCGGATCACTCCCGAAGTGGTCACCTGCTTGCCGACGATCGCATTGACCAAGGTGGACTTACCAGAGCCGGTGGACCCACCCACGACAGCCAGCAGCGGGGCGTCGATGTTGGCCAGGCGGGGCAGGATGTAATCGTCAAGTTGGGCGACGATGGCTCGCGCCTCGGCTTCAGCCTCAGGGGAGGTGGGAAGCGTGGCGGCGGCCATCGTGTCGCGTAAGTGCTCGACGGCGGAATATGACAAGGAGTTCACGCACCCCATTGTTGCAGAGGCCAGGGGTATCAGGGCGAAAGAGATTGCTCGCGGCTTACCCAACCTGGTTGAATAGGTCATATGAAGACCTCGTCGTCACGCGTGCTCACCCTGGTCCTAGTCATCGTTCTCGCCGTCGTTGCCATCGCTGCGGTGTGGTGGTGGACGAACCGGGAGGAGCCGACACCGGAGCAGCGCGCCGCTGCCGAAGTGGCGGCCACCGAAGAAGCCGCGGAGCACGACCTGGCGAACGTGAACGTCACCCTGGAGACGGAGGTAAAGACGAACGCGTGGCGCGGGGTCACCTCACGCGCCAACGTGGCCCCCGACGACGCAGAGGCGATCACCGCGGCTGCAGACTTCCTGGTCAGCCGCTGGTCCGACGACCCCAAGGACCCGTCCTACTTCACCGGGTGGATCATTTCGGAAAACCCTCCGACCAGCTACCAGGTGGACCCGCGGGCCGATAATGAGTGGATCGTCGGCCTGCTTGCCGAACCCATCGAGGGGGTCTCGGACGTGTCCGTGGTGATCAATAACGCAGACACAGGCGAGGGGAACCGCTCCGACAGGATCGACCTGACCCCGATGGTGAGCTGGGCCGAACTAGCGAAGTCCGATCAGCGCATCGAGGAGATCGTCGAAACGTTCGTGCCTTATTATGACGCGCAGCCGTTCATCAACCTCCAGAATGAGGAGGGGACGGGGCCAAAGCTGAGCCTGCAGCGCGCGACCCCAGACATGGTCAGCCCCGCGCTCGCGCTCATGGCGGCGCTGGAGGCGGAAGATGACTTCGAACAGGTCTCGCTCGTCGCCGTCCGCGATAACGGTGGCCAGCGCGAAGTAGAGATCAAGTTCCGGAATGACGCGCCGGGGATTCCGCGTGAGCGGGCGCAGGAGCTTATCGACGAGTACCTGCCCGAAGCTACGTTAGTGGGGTAGTTGGGGGATTTGGTTTCCTGGGTGCTTCGTGGTTTAATATCCGAGTTGTCTGTGCTGGTTGGCGCCAGGCGTTGATTTCCGAGCGTCGCTGCCGATCCGTGACATGCCAGGCATCGAAAGACATTGACCACGTGCGTTCTGGACGGAAATCAGGCGCACATTAATCCAGGTCAGGAGACCATAGTGATTCAGAAAGAATCGCGTCTGAAGGTCGCCGACAACACCGGTGCGCGTGAAATTCAGTGCATCCGTGTCCTCGGCGGATCTGTTCGACGCTTCGCCGGCATCGGCGACACCATCGTGGCTTCCGTGAAGGAAGCAGCCCCTGGCGGCAACGCCAAGCAGGGCGAGATTGTCCGCGCTGTGATCGTTCGCGCAAAGAAGGAAACCCGTCGCCCAGACGGCTCCTACATCTCTTTCGACGAGAACGCAGCAGTCCTTATCAAGAATGACAATGAGCCACGCGGCACCCGTATCTTCGGCCCGGTTGCTCGTGAACTTCGCGACAAGAAGTTCATGAAGATCGTGTCTCTCGCACCGGAGGTGATCTAGTCACATGAAGATCAAAAAGGGTGACATGGTCCAGGTAATTTCTGGCCCAGACAAGGGCGCACAGGGCAAGGTCATTGAGGCCTACCCGAAGCGCGAGAAGGTCCTCGTTGAGGGCGTTAACCGCATCAAGAAGCACGTTGCCAACTCCGCTACTGAGCGTGGCGCTGAGTCCGGCGGCATCGTGACCCAGGAGGCTCCGATCCACGTGTCCAACGTGATGATCCTGGACTCCGACGGCACCCCGACCCGCGTCGGCTTCCGCTTCGATGAAGACGGCAAGAAGGTTCGCGTTGCCAAGTCGAACGGGAAGGACATCTAAGATGGCTGACAATTACACCCCTCGCCTGAAGACTCGCTACAAGGAAGAAATCCGTGGCAAGATGGGCGAAGAGTTCGGTTATGACAACATCATGCAGGTCCCAGGCCTGACCAAGATCGTGGTCAACATGGGTGTCGGCGACGCTGCTCGCGACTCCAAGGTAATCAACGGTGCTCTGGAGGACCTGACCGCTATTACCGGCCAGAAGCCTCAGCTGCGTCGTGCAAAGACCTCCATCGCAAACTTCAAGCTGCGTGAAGGTATGCCGATCGGCGCGAAGGTCACCCTGCGTGGCGACCGCATGTGGGAGTTCCTGGACCGCCTGCTGACCGTGGCACTGCCACGTATCCGCGACTTCCGCGGCCTGAGCGATCAGCAGTTCGACGGCCACGGTAACTACACCTTCGGCCTGACCGAGCAGACCATGTTCTACGAGATCGACGTTGACAAGATCGACCGCCC
>NZ_JBHWRP010000105.1:0-7808 GCF_043426755.1 Corynebacterium sp.
CCCTGATTGCGGAGGAAGGGCTGGCGAAGGCCCAAAACAAGGTGCATTCCCGGCACTGAAGATTAAATTTCCTTCACCTAACTTTCACTTCGGCCTCATAGTTGCTGACCAGCGCTTTTATGAATTTTAGGTGAACTCCACAGCCATTGCCAAGGTCCGCAAGTGGTGTTTAAGTAGAAATCGACCCTGGGAAGTTTCCCGGGGAAACTCACTCGGAACACTCACTCGATTGGAGCTCACACAATGAACATTCAGGCAATTATCGCCTCCATCATGGCGGCGATCGCATCGATCACAGGCGGCATCGGCTCGTCCGTCCCAGACTTTGGCCACATTATCAACCAGATCTTCGATTGGGATGACTGGGATGACAATGACGATTGGGACGACGACTGGGATGATGACTGGGACGACTAATCCCTAAGCTGTTCTGACAAGAATAAAGCCCGGCCCCTCCTCCTGCACTCGGGAAGGGGCCGGGCCTTCTAGTCTTTACTTGTTCAGCTGCTCCACGAGGCGCTCGGTCTCGTTGAGAATATTTTCCAGTTCTTCGCCGCGGCGATCGTTCGGAGTGACGTTGCCCTGGCCATCAAACTCAGTAAACATAGACAGGTCGATCTGGTTGCGCACGTCTACCATCTGGAAGTTGGCAACAATGGTGCGCCAGTGCTCCACGGCGCGGGTAGCACCGACGGAGCCCTAGCCGACGAAAGCAACCGGCTTGCCAGCCCACTCAGATCCCAGCGAGTCAAACGCGTTCTTCATCGCCCCAGGAACGGAGTGGTTGTATTCAGGGGTAACGAAGATGAAACCGTCACACTCGTCGACTGCCTGAGACCAGCGGGTGACATTCTCATCGTCGTATTGCTTGTTTGCTGCACCGGGGACCACGGCGGCGTCGAGAAGCGGCACGTTGAACTCCTTCAAGTCCAATACCTTGTAATCGGCGCCCGAACGCTTGGCAGCGGCGTCCGCCACCCACTGCCCGACGGACTCGCCCAGGCGCCCTTCGCGAATGGACCCGACAAAAATACCAATTGTTGCCATATTAAACACTCCTTTTGTTGACACGTATGCAACTGTCTCTTCTCATCATACATAAGAAGCGCAGCCCGGCTGGGGGTTTCGTGAGCATTGCGACTAGTCTTAACCCCTATGAGTACGCTTTCGGAAGCCAAGCGGCGGCGCACCTTCGCCGTCATCGCCCACCCCGACGCCGGTAAGTCCACCCTGACCGAGGCGTTGGCACTGCACGCCCACGTGATCACGGAAGCCGGCGCGACCCACGGCAAAGGCAACCGCAAAGCAACCGTGTCGGACTGGATGGAGATGGAGAAGGACCGCGGCATCTCCATCGCGTCGTCGGCACTGCAGTTCGAGTACAAGCCGGAAGGTTACGAGGGCGAGCCTTACGTCATCAACCTCGTCGATACGCCCGGTCACGCGGACTTCTCGGAGGATACCTACCGCGTGCTCTCAGCGGTCGATGCTGCGGTCATGCTGATCGATGCCGCGAAGGGCCTGGAGCCGCAGACGCTCAAGCTCTTCCGCGTCTGTAAAGCGCGTGGCCTGCCGATCATCACCGTAATCAACAAGTGGGACCGCATCGGGCGCGAACCTCTGGACCTCGTCGAGGAAATCGTCACCGAGATCGACCTGCAGCCAACACCGCTGTACTGGCCCGTGGGCGAAGCCGGCGACTTCCGCGGGTTGGCACACGTCGACGACGACGGCGAGGTGGACAGCTACGTCCACTTCACCCGCACCGCCGGCGGCTCCACCATCGCGCCCGAGACCTTCTACTCCCCCGATGAGGCCGAGTCGAAGGAAGGCGACGCGTGGGAAACCGCCGTCATGGAAGCGGAACTTCTCGCCGGCGACGGCGCCGTGCATGACCAGCAGATGTTCGAGCAGTGCATCACTTCGCCCCTGATTTTCGCCTCCGCGATGCTGAACTTCGGCGTGCATCAGATTCTGGACACCCTCTGCGCGATCGCGCCCGCACCGGAAGGCCGCGCCTCAGACCCGGCGGCGGTGGAGGCGTCGACAAGCGCTATGGACGAGTACCGCGAGCTTGACGACGATTTCTCCGGCGTCGTCTTCAAGGTGCAGGCCGGCATGGACAAGTCGCACCGCGACACCCTGGCCTTCATGCGCGTGGTCTCCGGCGAGTTTGACCGCGGCATGCAGGTCACCCACGCTCAATCGGATCGCAGCTTTTCGACGAAGTACGCGCTGACCGTCTTCGGGCGTACCCGCGACACCGTGGATACCGCATACCCGGGCGACATCATTGGCTTGGTGAACGCTGGATCGCTGGCGCCGGGCGACACCATCTACTCGGGCAGAAAAGTCCAGTTCCCGCCGATGCCGCAGTTCGCACCCGAATACTTCCAGACCCTGCGCGCGAAGAGCCTGGGCAAATACAAGCAGTTCCGTAAGGCACTGGAGCAATTGGACTCCGAGGGCGTTGTGCAGATCCTGCGCAACGATCTGCGTGGCGATGCCGCCCCGGTCATGGCCGCCGTGGGGCCGATGCAGTTCGAAGTCATGCAAGCCCGCATGGAAAACGAGTACAACGTGGAAACGGTCACCGAGCCCGTGCCCTACTCCGTTGCGCGCCGCACCGATGCCGAATCCGCCGAAGAGCTGGGCCGCCAGCGCGGCGTGGAGATCTTCACGCGTACCGACGGCGAACTCATCGCCCTTTTCGGCGACAAGTGGAAGCTGGCCTTCATCGAGCGCGAGCACCCAGAGCTGACCATGGAACCGCTGGTGGCGGACTAGAGGAACGCCTCCCAGGCCGGCCACTCGCGCTCCATCTGCTTCTCCCCTAGCGCGTAGGAGGCCTCCAGCCGGTCGACGCGCCGCTCGCCCACGTTCACCGGCATGACATCGGGGAAGAAGACCTGCGCGCGGCCTTGCTCCTCCAGCTCGAGGATGCGCTTCTTCGCGTTGTTATAGCGATCTGGCCTAGTGATTTGGGCCTCCGCCACCGCCGCGTAGGTGCGGTACAGGCGCCTCAAAGCCTGCGGGCGGCGCACCTGCGGCTTCCAGTAGTCGCGCGGGCGCGAAGCAAGGACCAGGAACTTCTCATACCCAGCGCGCTCCGCGGCATCGATCAGCAGGCCGCCGGAGGATCCTAAAGCGCCGTCGACAAAGGGTACGCCATCGATATAGCGCATCGGCATCATCAGCGGCAGGGTTGAGCTAGCGCGCACCATCGCCAAGATATCTTCGCGTTCTTTGATATCAGCGCGCGTCCAGGACACGGTCTCGCCGGTGTCTGCACGGCAGGCGTCGATATGCACCTCGCACGGGTTGGCTTGAAAGGCCTCCCAGTCGAAAGGGATCGCCTCCTGCGAATTCTCATAGATGAACTCCGCGTTGAAGTAGCCGGTGCCACGAATCAGCGATTGGAAACCACCAAACTCTGGGTGGGTAGCAAAGGTGGTGAAGGAATCCTTAGCGCGTTTCGCGTCGTGCGAGACGAAACTTGAAAGGTGCGAGGCACCAGCCGATACTCCTCCAACCCACCCGAAATGAACGTCGTGCTCAATCAGTGCAACGATGCAGGCTGCGGTATAAGAATTTCGCATACCACCACCTTCAATCACAAGGGCGGTATCCGTAGCGTCAATCATGTTTAGCCAGTTTACATTGTCGAATTTCTACCAGGCCCGCACCGCCAGTGGATCACAAAATGAAAATCCTTATTGGAGTGAAGCTGAAAATTTCGCCGCCATTCTTGGCATTTCTTCCTTCTACGAACGTTCCCCACCCCCACTTGGGTGCCACACTATTGAAAACGGCTACCGTTACCATTTGTGGAAAACTGCAGCACCTCTCTCTCACACGTCACTATTGCTGTAACTGGTGGCAATAGTGACGTGCTTGTCGACGATGTCTCGCTGACCTTGCCACACGGCACACGGACCGCGCTCATCGGACGCTCAGGCTCCGGAAAATCCCTCATCGCTGCGGCGCTGACTAGACGCCTTCCCCACTCCATGGCACTGACCGGCATGGTGCAAGCACCCCGGCGCGCGATCCTCATCCACCAGGATTCTTCCGATGCACTCAACCCAATCGTTCGGGTAGGTCAGCAGCTCTCTCTCACGGGGGAAGCCGACGAGGCGATCGTCGATACGCTCCTTCAGCTTGGCTTTGAAGACCCAGATGCTGTGCGCAGTTGCTTTCCTGCCGAACTATCAGGCGGGCAAAGGCAACGCCTAACCATCGCGATGGGCCTCTTAGCGGGAGCCAAATTGATCATCGCCGACGAATCTACGACCGCCCTCGATCCAGTAAATCAACAGGCAGTCACCGAGACACTCAGCGCCGTCACAGATGCAGCGGTCCTCTTTATCACTCATGACATCGCATTGGCCGCTGCGTGTTGCGATCGCTTATACGTATTGGATGCAGGCCGCATTGTGGAATCCGGCAGACTCACAGACGTGGTAGCCCACCCCTCCAGTCATGTCACACGCGCCCTCATGGCACAGGCGCGATCGCGTCTTGCGGTGAGTGCATGAGGGGGCTTGAAGCACACAGCATTGTCGCTGGATATACCCGTGACACACCGGTTCTGCATGACGTGGACTTTGCAGTGCATCCTGGCGAACGCGTGGCTGTCATTGGCCGTTCGGGTTCCGGAAAATCCACCTTGTTGAAGGTGTTGCTACTCCAGGTGGCACAACAATCAGGCACGGTCGCACTGAACGGAGTAACTGTGCCGACTGGTTCGGTACGTCACATGCGCCCGTACAGACGCTTAGTGCAATACATTCCACAGGATCCGGCCTCTTCGCTGGACCCGCACCTGCCTGTGCGCCGCCTGATTGGCGACCCATTACGTCAGCTAAAAGTGCCTGGCAACCACCGAAAACTTGTGGAGTCTGCACTGGAAAGTGTCCATTTAGGCCCAGAGTTTCTTTCACGCCGCAGACATGAAATCTCCGGCGGGCAAGCTCAACGCGTGGCGATCGCCCGCGCGTTGGCTACAGGATCACGCTTCCTGCTTGCCGACGAACCGGTGTCCGGCCTGGATCTTCCTCTGCGCGATGAAGTACTGAACACCCTCAGCGGCCTAGAGGGCGTGGCCATCGTGTTTGTCACGCATGATCTGGACGCTGCCGCCGCGCTGTGTGACCGCGGCGTGGTGCTACATCGCGGCCGCGTTGTCGAAGAAGGCCCTATGCGTGGCCTACTTAATTCTCCTTCTCACACAGAAACTGCGGCCCTCGTTCAGGCCCTCCCCGCTTACCTCTCTAAGACACAAAGGAAATTATGATGTTGCGAAAACTAGGATCTGTTCTTGTTTTATCCTCGGTACTTTTCGCCAGCGGCTGTTTCTCCACCAGCAATTCCGGTGAGGGAAATAGCAGCAACCGTGTCTCGGTGGCGCACATGCAGCCGCCACGGTCTGGTCTCACCCCACTTTCCGACGATGCGTTCAAGCTCTCACGCTGGGCCACCGCCGAAACCCTCGTTCAGCTGGATGAAGAAGGAAACGCACAGCCAATGTTGGCCACCGAGTGGGAACAGGTCAATGACACCACGTGGCGCTTTTCCATCCGCGACGGTGTCACCTTCCACGATGGCACCGAGCTGACTGCGGAGCGAGCCGCAGCCTCCTTGTCCTTTGCGAACGAAGCGTCGCCGAGACCGCGCATCTTGGACGGTGTGGATTTTACTTTTACAGCTGATGGCACAGATGTAGTCGTCGAGACAGGTGAACCTGACCCATTGACACCGCAACGTTTATCATCGCCACAGCTGTCGATCCTGGCGCAAGCCGCCTACTCCGCTGATACCGTCAATCCAGTCGGCCACGGCACCGGCCCGTTTGAACTGGTCAACGTCGATGGAACGTCGTCGGCAACTCTGGATAAATACCCAGACTACTGGGGCGAACCGGCACAGGTGGACGGTATTGATGCCCAATTTGTCCCAGATGGCACCGCACGTGCTGCGGCTTTAGGTACCGGCGATGCACACGTGGTGGAAGCAATCCCAGTGGCACACTATCTAGCGTGGATCCGGACACAATCTACGAGGTACCCATGCCTCGCACCAATACTCTGTATTTGAACACGGAGTCCGGCCCATTCGCAGACCCTGCCATCCGCGCTGCAGCCGAAGACGCCATCGACCGCGCAGAGCTCGTCGATAATGTTTACGAAGGCCATGCCGACGAGGCTGCCGGCTTGTTGGGCCCTGCCTTATCGTGGGCCGCCCCACTGCGCACAAACACTGCGTACTCAGAAGAGATAGAGAACAGAGTTGAGCCTGCCTCACCCGAGCAGGCGGCGGGAACCCCAATTACCTTGGGCACCTTTACCGACCGCGCTGAACTACCGGAGGTTGCGGTGCGTTTGGAACAACAGCTAGAAGCGGCAGGTTTTGAGGTAGAGCAGGATGTGCGCGAATACCAGTACATCGAGGCAGACGCATTGGATGGCCAGTTTGATGCGTTCATCTTGTCGCGGGCCACAGTACTCGACTCAGGCGACCCAGTAGCGTACTTTGCTTCTGACTTTTCCTGCGCTGGCTCATTTAACATTTCCCAATTCTGCGATCCGCACGTGGACTCGCTGATTGAAAAAGCCTCCCGCATCGCGCCGGGCCCGGAGCGTCAGGCAGCGATCATGGAGGCCGAAGCTGCAATCCTGTCTCGAACAGCGGCGATTCCGCTGCTGCACGAACGCGTCATTCAGGGCGAAGCACCGAACGTGTCTGGTGTGGACCGCGATCCACGTGAGCGCACCCTGATCACCAACAAAACTTCTCTGCAGCACTAGGGAATCGTAGATGGTCAGCATCGTTTCCCGCAGTGTGGCAATATTCGGGTTACTCGTCCTAATCGGTTTGCTGCCATGGCTAACAACGTCCAGCCCGGAATATACGGTCTTGCGTGCCCGGTACTCAGAGTTACCAGTAACGGAAGGAAACTTGGCGGTAGTTCGCGAGCAGCTAGGTTTGGACCGTGGCCCAGTGGCCATCTTTGGCAGCTGGGCGGGCGGGATACTGCGTGGGGATTTGGGGACATCCTGGGTCTCGGGCAAACCGGTCGGCCCCGGCATGATTCAGTCACTGGGTGTATCACTGACATTGATGGCGATTGCCTTGTCGATCAGTCTGTGCGTTGCTGTACTGCTGTGCGCACCGACGATCCACCGTGGTGTGCGTGGTCGTCCAGCCAGGGGTTCAGGCGCTCTCGCGGTGGCGCTGACCGCACTCCCAGAGTTTTTGCTTGCTACCGTCTTTCTGCTCGTGGGCGCGGTCTGGCTGGGATGGTTCCCACCGTATGGGTGGCGTGACTTCAGTTATGCGGTTCTCCCGGCGCTGTCCTTGGGCCTTCCCGCCGGAGGGTACTTAGGTCGCCTGCTCTCGGACGCCTTAGCCGATGCCTTCCGAGAACGGTGGGTGGATACGTGGCGTCAAATTGGTGTATCTGACATACGTTTGCTGGCTGCGGTGACCCGTCGCGCTTTACCTGGTGTATTCAGCCAGGTTGGCTTAACCGTCGTGGGTATGACCGGTGGCGCGGTAGCCGTCGAGCAGGTTTTTGCCATCCCGGGGTTAGGGCGCGCAACTTTAGGCGCTGCTGCAGCCCAAGACATCCCCGCGCTACAGGCGGGCGTGCTGCTGCTCCTGGCACTAGCGGTGACAGTTGGTGTGGTGTGCGAGGTGCTACGCCGACAGCTACTGGGGCCGGCGCATGCGTTGCAATCCGCCCCAGTGCCAAAACCTGACGCGTATCGACGACGACGTGATTATATTGTGCCCGCTATCAGCGGCGG
>NZ_JBHWRP010000106.1:0-3323 GCF_043426755.1 Corynebacterium sp.
GGACTGTTCCGGCATCGCCCCGGGCCGCCACATCGCCAGCTCCGGATCCCGGCCGGGCGTCGGAATGGGGTTGACGCCCATGGGGACGAAACCCATCCGCTCGTACAGCTTCGCCGACGCGGGTGTGGGCTCCTCGAGGTAGGCGGCGTCGTCACCCACCCGGTCCAGGCCGTGCTCGAGCAGTGCGGTGCCGACCCCGGATCCCTGGGATTCGGGTGTCGCGCCGACCATGTAGAGGTACCAGTGCGGGAACTTCGTGTTAGGAACGGATAGTTTGAAGCGCCGTGGTGACCATCGTGAAGCACGATGGTGAGCTTCGTGAAGCGCTCAGCGCCGGTAACCCCCAGACTTTCAGATGCCACACGACAACCCGGTCGTGTGGGAACCTGAAAGGACCTCCAACCGTGACCAACTACCGGTTGATCATGCAACTGCTCCTCGGGGGCAGTTCCTACCGAACAATTCAGGCTCGTTGCGGTGCCGCGCACGCTACCATCGCCAAAGCCGGAAAAGCCCTCGATCACCACCACATCACCACCCACGCCCAACTCGAGGGATTGCCTGATGACGACCTTGCCGCCCTGGTCGGCGACGGGCGGATGACCGTGGCCGGGGAGTTCGTCCCCATCGACATGGGCACGGTGATCACCGCCCGGACCGGACGCAAGAAGACACCCCTGAATGTCCTGTGGGCCGACTATCTGACCCTGCCAGCGGGGGGCTTGCGTCACTACAGCTATGAACGCTTCCGTCAGCTGGTGGGCCAGGAAGTCCAGGCCCGCGGACTCACCGCCCGGATCCAGCACATCCCGGGCCATACGATGCAGGTCGACTGGGCAGGAACAAAGATGCGCATCATCGACTCCGTCACCCGCCGGGCCACCAGCATCAACGTGTTCGTCGCCACCTTGCCGTACTCCGGCATGTTCTTCGCCTACGGGTGTGTTGACGAACGCCAACCGAACTGGCTGGCAGCCCACCGCCACGCCTTCGAGTACTTCCGGGGCGTAGCTGAGGTCATCGTGCCGGATAATGCCTCCACCGCGTCGAATGCCATCCGCACCGGGGACAAGGCACGCAGGGTTAACACCAGCTACGAGGAGTTCCTTACCCACTACAACACCGCCGCGCTTCCCACCCGGCCGATGCACCCCAAGGACAAGGGCAATGTGGAATCTGGGGTCAAGGTCGTCACCAACTGGGCGATCCGCCGACTTGCAGACCGGGAGTTCAGCAACCTCGATGACCTCAACGCAGCCCTACGGGCAGCTGTCGAGGCGATCAACGATCGCGCCCCGTTCCGGGATCAGCAGGTCTCCAGGCGTGAGATCTTCGATGAGGTGGAAGCCGAACTGTTGGCGGCACTGCCTGATGAGCCTTTCCTGCCGACGGTGTGGAAGAAATCCAAGGTGAGCCCGGACTGGCACATCACGATCGCCACCGTGCATTACTCGGTGCCGTATCAGCATGTCGGCGACACCGTGGACGTGCGTATCCGCGGTGATCAGCTGGAGGTTTTCGCCGCTGGCGCCACCATCGCCACGCACACGGTGGGCACGCAACGCGGGGCGTATGTCACCGATGTGGTCCACTGCCCACCGGGGATGGAGAATCCGAACAATCTGTGGTCTTCGGAGTATTTCCTCACCCAGGCCTCACGTGTGGGTCCGCATACGAGAACGGCGATCGCTGATCTCCTGGCGTCGCGACCGATTGTCGCTCAGGCGTATCTGCCGGCCCGCAACATCCTCGCCATGGGCGCAGGCGACAACAAGCCCATCCTCGAGGCGGCCTGCCTCCGACTGGTCGGCGATGCCACCCGTCGTCGGGCGATCTCGTACACCGCGGTGAAGAACATGATGGCGGCTGTGCGCAGCGACCAGGCGACACGACCGGCGACCACCCCTACGCCGCGGGCTCATGCGCGTTCTACGTCACCACCGCACTGGCACGGTGACCGTGGTGGGCTACTCGGCGGGGCCGGCCAGTTCAGTCTGGAAGCCCTGACCGGCACCAGCGGGGATAAGGAGGAGTCGAAGTGATGGATCCGAACCTCCACCTGGATGACACGTGGCTGGACACCTTCACCAAACTTCGGATGACCGCCTTCGGGCAAACAGTCATCGACATCGCCAACAACGCCGACTTTGATGAGTGGACCTTCTCCCAGAAGATCGCTTTCGCGCTGGACAAAGAGGTCACGGCCCGGCAGGAGCGTCGTGTTGAGAAACTACTCAAGGCATCCAGATCACCACACCCCGATGCCTGCGTAGAAGACATCGACTACCGACCAGATCGCAACCTCAGCCGTGAGTTAACGACACGGCTGGGCAGCTGTCAATGGGTGGCCAAGGCCAGCAACGTCATCATCCTGGGCAAGTCCTCCGTAGGCAAGACCTACCTCGCCCTGGCGCTGCTCAATGCGGCGTGCCGGCGTGACTACACCGCCAGGTTCTTCCGTACCGATGACCTGGCCGCGCAGCTGGCGGTGATGGACTATCACGATCCGAAGCGTCTGCAGTTCGTCACTCAGATCACCACCACGGATCTGCTGGTCTTGGATGATTTCCTCACCACCGCGATCAGCCCGGACACCGCGAACATGCTGTTCAATATCTTGTCCGCACGGGAAGGCCGAGGATCGACGTTGGTGACCTCCCAGTTCAACCCGGAGGAGTGGTACACCTCCATGGCCGACAAGGTCGTCGCTGAGTCCCTGCTCAACCGTCTTGTCGGTGGGGCAGAGATCATCAGCCTGGACGGGCCGAACATGAGACTCTCACCGACCATGGTCAGGTAACCCGCCGGATGGCGAAGTGATGATCGAGCACCGGGGTGAGCACCGCTTCACGATGCTCACCCCGGCGCTTCACTATCGTCACCATGCTGCTTCAAACTACGCGTTCCTAACAGGCGACGCCTACGACAACGGTCTGATGGAGTCAACGATCGGGCTGTACAAGTCTGAGCTCATTGATTTCGAGGCAGGGACGTGGACGGACTGGGGTGAGGTGGAACGCGCCACAGCCGGATGGGTCCACTGGTATAATCACGAGCGGTTGCATTCCTCGCTCGGGCATACCCCGCCGATCGAGCACTACACCAACTACCAACGAGAAAACCACGCAGGCCTTCACGCCGCGTAACACGCCACTCTCAAAAATTCAGGCCGATTCATTGTGACGGGCCTTTACTTTGGTGGCAGCCTTGCCAAACGCTTTCTTGATATTTGCGTCACTCTTGAGAGTCTTTTCAAGTCTCTTACTCTTGTACTTGACCTCCAAGTGCGCCAACCTTTCCCAAGACATTTTAAGCGAACACAG